>JAZRQY010000009.1:0-21590 GCA_045650185.1 Candidatus Scatosoma sp.
GGCTACGGACGTTGTAAACGTGGGCGAATACGAAGTAAAAGTGACGCTCAACAGCGAAAACTACAAGTGGACGGATAGCGAAACGCTCCAAAGAACGTACACGTTTACAATTGCGAAAGCGGAAAACAAATGGACGGCAGAGCCTAGTATCAATGGTTGGACGTACGGCGAAGAACCTTCCGTAGCAACGGCGAGTGCGAAATTCGGTGAAGTAAAAATTACGTATATCGTCAACGGCGAAGAAACGACTAAAATGCCTACGAATGCAGGTGTATATACGGCGAAATTCACGGTAGAAGATACGGCGAATTATGGCGGATTAGAAAAAGAAATCGAATTCACGATCGCAAAGAAAACAATCGAAATTCCTACGCTTGCAGTAGAAACTGTAACGTACGATGCAAAAGCACATTCTGCTAGCGTAGTAGAAAGCGAATATTACACCGTAGATATAAGCAAGGCTACGGACGTTGTAAACGTGGGCGAATACGAAGTAAAAGTGACGCTCAACAGCGAAAACTACAAGTGGACGGATAGCGAAACGCTCCAAAGAACGTATACGTTTACAATTACGAAAGCGGAAAACGCATGGACGGCAGAGCCTGCGCTTAGCAAAACTAGCTGGGTTTACGGCGAAGAATCGTCTGAGGTAACGGCGAGCGCGCAATTCGGTGAAGTAAAAATTACGTATATCGTCAACGGCGAAGAAACGACTAAAATGCCTACGAATGCAGGCGTATATACGGCGAAATTCACGGTAGAGGACACGGCGAATTACGGCGGTTTGTCGGCTGAAATTAAGTTCACGATCGCAAAGAAAACAATCGAAATTCCTACGCTTGCAGTAGAAAACGTAACGTACGATGCAAAAGCACATTCTGCTAGTGTAGAGGCAAGCGAATATTACACCGTAGACGTAAGCAAGGCTACGGGCGTTGTAAGCGTGGGCGAATACGAAGTAAAAGTTACGCTCAACAGCGAAAACTACAAGTGGACGGATAGCGAAACGCTCCAAAGAACGTATACGTTTACAATTGAGCAAGCGACAAACGCATGGACGGCAGAGCCGAGCATTAACGGTTGGACGTACGACGAAGGATCGTCCGTGGCAACGGCGAGTGCGAAATTTGGTGAAGTAAAAATTACGTATATCGTCAACGGTGAAGAAACGACTAAAATGCCTACGAATGCAGGCACGTATACGGCGAAATTCACGGTAGAAGACACGGCGAATTACGGCGGCTTGTCGACTGAAATTAAGTTCACGATCGCAAAGAAAACCATTGAAATTCCTACGCTTGCAGTAGAAAACGTAACGTACGATGCAAAAGCACATTCTGCTAGTGTAGAGGCAAGCGAATATTACACCGTAGACGTAAGCAAGGCTACGGACGTTGTAAACGTGGGCGAATATGAGGTAAAAGTTACGCTCAACAGCGAAAACTACAAGTGGACAGATAGCGAAACGCTCCAAAGAACGTATACGTTTACAATCACGAAAGCGGAAAACGCATGGACGGCAGAGCCTAGTATCAATGGTTGGACGTACGGTGAAGAACCTTCCGTAGCAACGGCAAGCGCGAAATTTGGTGAAGTAAAAATTACGTATATCGTCAATGGCGAAGAAACGACGGATATGCCTACGAATGCAGGCGTATATACGGCGAAATTCACGGTAGAAGACACGACGAATTACGGCGGCTTGGAAAAAGAAATCGAGTTCACCATCGCGAAGAAATTGGTTGCTGTTCCTACGATTGAGGGTAAAACTTACACAGGCGAAACGCTTACAGCGGACGTTGCGGAGAGTGACTTGTACGAGGTTACGAAAAACGACGGTGGTGTGGATTGCGGAAAATACGAGGTAATTTTAACCCTCAAAGACGCAAACAATTACTGTTGGAAGGCTCCTATTGAGGGCAATGCAGAAAGTACGGCGCTGACGTTTGCAATTGTTAAGAATGCGGATAACGCATGGACGGCAGGGCCTACGCTCAGCAAGACTAGCTGGATTTACGGCGAAACCGCCGCGACGGTAAGCGCGGAGTCCAAGTTCGGCGAGGTGGAGATCACGTACGAAAATAACGCAACCGGCGAAGAAACGACTAAAATGCCTACGAATGCAGGCAGCTATATCGTGAAATTTAAGGTTGAAGGTACGGAAGACTACAACGGTTTGTCGGCGGAAATCGAGTTCACGATCGCAAAGAGAGTGGTAGGTGCTCCTACGCTTGCAGAAGAAAGCGTAACGTACGATACGAAAGCGCACACTCCTAGCGTAGCGACAAGCGAATATTACACCGTAGATTTAACCAACGCTACGGACGTTATAGACGCAGGCAAATACGAGGTAAAAGTTACGCTCAAGGACGTAAACTATAAGTGGTCGGACGGCGTAGAAACGCTTCAAAAAACGCTCACGTTCACGATAGAAAAAGTTTCTGTAGCAGTGCCTACGATCCTTTCTAAAACGTACACGGGCGAAGCGCTTACGGCGGACGTTGCGGAAAGTGAATTGTACGCAGTCACGAAAAACGACTCCGTTGTAGACGCGGGCAAATACAAGGTGGAACTCACTCTTAAAAGTTCCAACTATTACTGGGCTACGCAAGACGAGAGTGAACTGAAAACGGAAATCACGTTTACGGTAGCAAAAGCGACAAACGAATGGGTGGAAGGGCCTAGCGTCAACGGTTGGACGTACGGCGAAACTGCTCAAATAATTGCAAGCGCGAAATTCGGCAGGGTTCAAACCAGATACGTGGATGAAAACGGTAAAGAAATGACGGGAATGCCTACGAATGCAGGCACGTATACGGTGAAATTTACGGTGGCAAATGCGAAGAATTATAGCGGTTTGTCGGCGGAAATCGAGTTCACGATCGCAAAGAGAGTGGTAGGTGCTCCTACGCTTGCAGAAGAAAGCATAACGTACGATACGAAAGCGCACACTGCTAGCGTAGCGATAAGCGAATATTACACCGTAGATTTAACCAATGCTACGGACGTTGTAAACGTGGGCGCATACGTCGTGGAATTGAAGCTTGTAGATGCAAATTATATGTGGTCGGACGGCGTAGAAACGCTTCAAAGAACGCTTACGTTTGTCATCGAAAAGGCGACAAACGAATGGACGGCGGTGCCGAGTATTGAAAATTATACCTACGGCGAAACCGCTCAAATAATTGCAAGCGCGAAATTTGGTGAAGTAAAAATTGCGTATATCGTCAACGGTGAAGAAACGACGGATATGCCTACGAATGCGGGCACGTATACGGCGAAATTCACGGTAGAAGACACGGCGAATTATGGCGGCTTGTCGGCTGAAATCGAATTCACGATTGCAAAGAAAGTAATTGAAGTTCCTACGCTTGCAGAAGAAAACGTAACTTACGATGCAAAAGCACATTCTGCTAGCGTGGCGACGAGCGAATATTACACCGTAGACGTAAGCAAGGCTACGGACGTTGTAAACGTGGGCGAATACGAAGTAAAAGTTACGCTTAACAACGAAAACTATAAGTGGTCGGACGGCGTGGAAACGCTTCAAAGAACGTTTACGTTTGTCATTGAAAAGGCGAAAAACGAATGGACGGCGGTGCCGAGTATTGAAAATTATACCTACGGCGAAACCGCTCAAATAATTGCAAGCGCGAAACTTGGTGAAGTAAAAATTGCGTATATCGTCAATGGCGAAGAAACGACTAAAATGCCTACGAATGCAGGCACGTATACGGTGAAATTTACGGTAGAAGATACGGAGAATTACAGTGGCTTGTCGGCTGAAATCGAATTCACGATTTCGAAGAAAGTGGTGGACGTTCCTACGATTGAGGAAAAAACTTACACGGGTGAAACGCTTACGGCGGACGTTGCGGAGAGTGATTTGTACGAGGTTACGAAAAACGACGGTGGCGTTAGTTATGGCGAATACGAGGTAATTTTAACGCTTAAAGATGCAGACAATTATCGCTGGTCTATGGAAAGCGCGGAAGAAACCGTGGTATTGACGTTTAAAATCGCAAGAGCGCAAGCGGTTGTCAGCGCCCCCGAATTCTCCACGTCGGAATGGTATTACGGCGATGAGTCGGTCACCGTTAGCGCGGAATGTGATCTGACCAAAGATATCGATTTCTATTACGATACCTCCAAAACGGGCGACTTTACTAGTACGCAAATGCCTACGAACGCAGGAACGTATTATGTAAAAGCGGTGGTTGCGAGCGCGGAAAATTACGACGGCGCGGAATCGGAAATCGTACGCTTTACCATTCAAAAAGCAATCGTTACCTTGACAGCTCCGACGTATAGTACCGATTATACCTATTACGAAAATACCGTAGATTTAGAAAATGCGGAAATGCTGAGCGCGCCTACGGCGTTTGACAACTTGGGCAATGAGGTACACGGTACGTTTAAATACTCTATCGAGCTTGGTCAAGCGATTACAAACGGCACGGTGAATGTGAGTGTAACCTTCGAGCTTAACGATGGCGAAAATTACGTTTTGCAAACTTCGTCGGTAACGACTACCATCCAAGTAAAAGTAGTGGCGTATATTGGTTCTACGAATTACGGCTCGGTGGAAAGCGCGCTTGAAAACGCGAAGTCTGGCGATATGGTTTGGGTGACGGCAGGGCTTACGGACGCGGTAATTGCACAAAAATGCACAATTCCTTCGGGCGTTACGCTCAATATCCCGCACACCGCAGGGGCAATGAACTCCAACGGAACGGCAACGTTGTATGCGAAGACCATAGACGAAGCGACGGGTGAGAGGGAGCATGATGATTTAAGCCTAATGGTCCTCAAAACGAATCTTACGCTTAATGCAGGGGTAATTTTAACCAACAAAGGCACGATAAAAATTGCCGGCGAATTGTCTGGCGGTGCAGGCGGCAGTGCGTACTCGGGACATACGTCGGGACTTTATGCGAAGTTGACGATGGATACCAACGCGCAAATCGTGAATACGGGTACAATTCATTGCTTTGGTATTATTGCTGAAAAGACGGTAAATAATGGCAGTAAAGTGTCTATCAACAGCGGTTCGCTGTACGTACCTTTCGTTGTCCGCGACTTTAGAGGCGGCAGCTATATGTACGCCGTATATAAAAAGGGTTCAGACTTGGAGATTTGTCCGTTCAATCAATTTGAATTTAGAAACGTAACCTCGTTGTTGCAAATAAGCTACGGTGCAAAGGTATACGGGTATGCAAACTTGTACGCGGACTCTAAACAAAACGCTACCGAGGTGGAACTTGTAGGAACGACGTCAAGTGCGCTTGTTCAATTGACAAGTGGCGCGTATATGACCTATAAATATACGCCTCGCGTATATTCGAGTGCAACAGCTTACGTAGAAACAGTGGGCGATAAAGTGGCGGAAGGCGCGGCGAAACTTGATTTGTATGGTGGAGCAACCGTCAATTCTATGACGTTGAAGATTAAAGTCTTATTTACGACGATTAATATTCCCACGTCCGATTATTACTTCCCGTTAACTTGGAGATTTGATATTACACTCCATAACGGAACGTATAAAACGAATAATCGTTATAAAATGATGTCGGGTGCTAAGCTTACGGTGGAATCGGATGCAAGCTTAACCGTATCAGCATTAACCGTTTATGACGGTGGATGGAAGGATCAGTGCGCTGTGGCTGGGTGCACGTCAACCATTTATACAAGTAGAGGTGACGCGATTTTGACGGTAAAAGGCACGCTTAGCACAACAGCGCTTGCGGGCGACGTGTATATCGATGGCGGTACGGTAACGACGACGAATACGAGTATCACCACCTACGAAGCAATTCAAATAAGCGGTAAAAGTTTATTAGCTTCGTTAAAGAGCCACGAAACGATTGTAAAGACGTATAACCCGATTACCGTTTAAGGAAATGCATAGCGGCGAAAAAAGCTAAGCAGTAAAAAACAACCGCCCGAAGGCAACTGTCTTCGGGCGGCTTTCATTTATTTTACAGTAAGACTCTTTTGCGGCATAAACCGCCGTTTTTAGTACGATTTTATATAGGGCAGGTATTTATTCAAGGCAAAAAGAAAAGCGTTCCCTTGACGCAAGGAAACGCCTTAAAAACTGTTTTAGAAAATGAAACAACCCAAACCGTTTACGATGACTCGTACGGACACCAAAAGTAAAACGGCGCCTAAACTGTCATTGCAAGCGTTTTCCGAACCCGATGGGTTCAAGTCAATCCGTACGGGTCACCACACAGCAAAAAAGCACACCGAGAATGGTGTGCTTTTTGCTGGTGACCCGTACGGGACTCGAACCCATGTTACCACCGTGAAAGGGTGGTGTCTTAACCGCTTGACCAACGGGCCATATATGTAAACGCGTTTCCGCGTTGTTTTTAAATGGTAGCGGCGATGAGATTCGAACTTATGACCTACCGGGTATGAACCGGTCGCTCTGACCAACTGAGCTACGCCGCCATGTGGTTGCGGGGGCAGGATTCGAACTTGCGACCTTCGGGTTATGAGCCCGACGAGCTACCTAGCTGCTCCACCCCGCGATATAGAACTCTGCTGCTTTCTCGCAAAGAGCCTATTTATAATACTAAAAAAATATATGCTTGTCAACTATTTTTCGCCTGAAAATGAAAAAATTTTTAACTTTTTTCGCTTTAGTTTGGGGCGATTTTTTTTATTCCGCTTTAAAACACTTTACAAAGAACGCAAACTCCTGTATAATAGATAGGTCAAAGTGCCGATTTTCTACGGCAAAGGAGTATATCGCTTATGAGAATCAGCGAAAACTGGAAAGATTATTCCATCATCGCAACGGGTGATGGCTATAAATTAGAGCGTTGGAAGGACGTCTATCTGCTCCGTCCCGACCCTCAGGTGATTTGGTCGTCACAGTTCGATTTGTTCAGTTATCCCAAGCTGAACGCCTACTACAAGCGTAGCGAAAAGGGCGGTGGCGGTTGGAAGTACTTAAAGCCAATGCCCGAGGAATGGAATATTACTTACGACAATCTGGATATCGCCTTCAAAATCAAGCCGATGGGCTTTAAGCATACCGGCTTATTTCCCGAGCAGGCGGTGAACTGGGAGAGGATGACTGAGCTTATCAAGAACGCAGGTCGTCCCATCAAGGTATTAAATCTGTTCGCCTACACAGGCGGCGCAACGGTAGCGTGCGCGAAGGCAGGCGCATCTGTCGTACACGTGGATGCGGCAAAGGGCATGGTAGAGCGTGCCGGCGAAAACGCAAGGTTGTCGGGCATCCATACTGGGATTCGCTATATCGTAGACGATTGCCTTAAGTTCGTGCAACGCGAAATTCGTCGTGGCAATAAATACGATGCGATTATCATGGACCCTCCCTCTTACGGCAGGGGCCCGAACGGCGAGATGTGGAAAATCGAAAACGACCTATTTTCATTCGTGCAGACTTGCACGCAGGTCTTGTCGGACAACCCCTTGTTCGTGCTGATTAACAGCTACACGACGGGCTTGCAACCGATGGTTTTGAAGAATATATTGACGCTTACGATGCGTGATTTCCCCGGCAGAGCCGAGGCGTACGAGGTGGGCATAAAGACGGAGGAGGGGATTTCCCTTCCGTGCGGCGCAGGAGGAATGTTTATCAATGACGGAAATGCTTGAAACAATGGAAAACGTGGAAGAATTTACCCCTGATTTTTCAATTTTATACGAAGATAATCACGTCATCGTGGTATTAAAGCCGCAGATGACCGCTTGTTGCGGAGACGAGAGCAAAGACGATAACCTGCTGGATATGATCAAGCGTTATATCAAGGTGAAATACAACAAGCCCGGCAACGTTTACGTGGGGCTGGTACATCGTTTGGATAGACCCACGGGTGGCGTAATGGTCTACGCGAAGACCAGCAAAGCGGCATCCCGACTTTCCGAAGGGATGCGCGGCGGCGAATTCGAGAAAAAGTACCTCACCGTGCTTTGCGGTTCGATGCCTGAATTGCGCGGTACGCTGACCAACTACTTAAAGAAAAACACCGTCAACAACATGGTGTATATCTGTACGGAAACGGAGGAGGGCGCAAAGCTCGCCAGCCTCGATTATAAGGTCCTTGAAGACAAGGGTAAGTACACCCTGGCAGAGGTTCGTTTGCATACGGGCAGAACTCATCAAATCCGCGTGCAGATGGCAGGTGTTTCCCATCCGGTATTCGGGGATATGCGCTACGGTGGTGCGTTGGCGCAGAAGGGAAAGCTGGCGCTTTGGGCATATTCCCTCTCCTTCCTGCATCCGATCACTAAGGAGCGCATGAAGTTTGTTGCGCTTCCTCCTGAGGAAGAGACCCCTTGGAAGGCGTTTGACCTTTCCAATTTGGCGGAAATTAAGTAAAAAACTGAAAAAACAAAAAATATCCCTTTAAATGCATTTGACAAAATGCTCGGTAGGGTGTAAAATAAAGAAGTACGATTTGTATTATAGGGCATCCTATATACAAAGATTACGAAGACACGAGAGGCATTTTTTAATGAAAAAGCAGAAAACGAAAATTTTAACTCTTACGCTTGCTTCCTTGCTTGGCGCTGCAGCGCTGAGCGGCGGTGTTATTTCCGCGGCGGCAGACGAAACGGAAACGACCAGAACGCCGTATAGCTACACGGCATCTCAGGTATTTGGTACGACCAACGCATCCCTTGTGGTGGATAATACGACGGAACACGTAGGTGTTTCTATTGCGAACGGAGGCAGTTTTACCCTTTCCCAGCGCGACTTGGCTTGGAAGTGGTTTACCGAAAAAGGAAAGGCATCTTACTTGAGCTTTAGCCTTGCTTTTGCCGACCTCAACTTCTCTGAAGTGGTCGTTACGTTGGAAACGGCGTCTGCGCTTGCAAACGAAGACAAAAAGGCAATTAACACCATCACCTTTACGAAAGAGGGCGATGAGGTGTTTGCGGCTATCAACAAGAAGGAAGGCGATGCTATCGGTACCAAAGTAGCAGTTGCGCCTGTTGTAAACGGCGAAACCACGGTAGAAAAAGCGTTCACGATCAGCCTTGATCAGGTTGGTGTGCAGGGCAGTGAATATAACGTTTATTTGACCACCGTTGGCGGCGATGCGGTGAAGCTTGGTACGTTTACCAACGTTGGCGCGGCTTACGGTGAATATGCTTCGTCCAGCGCGACGACTCCCTTGACGCCGTTCAAGGTCACCGCAAAAGTGCCTGCAGACGAGAACACCGAAACGGTGGAAAAATCCGTTATCAAAGTAGTGGATATCAACGGTCAGAGCTTTAAGCTGAACGACGATAGGAAGATTGAGGATAATGCGGCTCCCGTTTTGGTTGTCAATGATGAAATTGCATCCCTCACCTTCGGTTCGACGTTCTCCGTAGACTACGACTTCGTAGACGTTTTGGATAAGGACGTTACCAAAGTAGTTGAATACGCTCAGTACAATCCTACGGTTGCTGATGCGGATATGAAATACAAAACTCTGACGTCCACGCTGTACTTTACGCCGACCCCCTATGAAGTAGAAGGCGTAGAGAAAACCGTTTATTCCAATATCGATGAATTCGGTATCGATACGGACGGTGACGGCAAAAACGATAAGGCGAGAGAGTTTGTTTCGATTATCATCACGCTCTCCGACGAATCCTTCAAGGGTGATTTTAAGACCGCTTACGACCTTTCCTGGTATACTACGGAGTCCGTAAAAGTGGGCGAATCCGAAAAGGATTACATCATTTTGGAAGAGAACATGCAAGGCGCAACGTACACCTTCCTCGATGCGAAAGACGGCGGTAAGAACGAAACCAACGAGAAGGCAGATCGTATCGAAACCTATCAAGCGGCTGTAACAAAGGCGGCTGAAGGCTTGCAGGCGAACAGCACGACGAACTTCTACCTTCCCAGCTTGTCTGACTTAATCGAAGACGATGGTGGTTATGCAAACTTAAGCTTCACCATCAGCTATAAATCCACGAACTCTTCTTCGGCAAGCACCCGCACTAATGTTTCTGCGGCAAACTTGCAGTTCCCCGTTGCTAAGTCTGGCACCTACCGTTTCAAGGTATTTGCAGTAGATAAAGCGGGTAATTCGATGAAATATTACGACGAAGACGGCAAGCTGGTTGACGTATCCGCTGAAAACGTTTGGGAAATTGAGGAAATTCCTTATTTCCATTTCACGATTGCAGAGCCTGCGTTCTCCGTAAAAGAACAGTCTGGTAGCGCTTCGGACAGAAATGGTTCGGTTGCTATCGGTAAAACGTTCAACGATTTCTCGCCGACTATTTTAGGCGACAACCCTTCGGAAGTTAAGACGGAAGCAAAGCTTTACCTCGTCGACCTTGACCGTTTCAATACGCTCTTCCCCGACAAGAACCTTTCGCTGGAAAACCTTTCTTCGATCACCTATAAGGAGATTGCAGAGGCAGAATCGGCAAAGACGGCTACGGACGTAGATAGCTACTTGAACGTCTACGCAGAGTTGCTTGCAAAGGCTGTTAACGTTGAAGTGGAAGACCTGTTGTCGGCAGAAATCTTCAAGGAAATCTTGCCTTACGATGACAAGATTGATGCAGAACTTCATCCCGAAGAATACAATAAGAACAACGTTTACGAATGGAATGAGGAAGAACAGACCTTTAAGCCTTTGAAGGAAACGGACGTGTACTTGATCATGGCGGTGTACACCGATTCGCTGATTCCCTCTGCGAAGGCTTGCGCTTACATGGTTGTTGGTATCGACCAGAAAAACGACGTATTGCCGGGTGAATCCGACTGGTTGAAGAACAATATTGCTTCGGTTATTCTGTTCAGTATCGCAGGCGTAATGTTAATCTTGATCGTTGTCTTGCTCCTCATCAAGCCTTCCGATGAAACCTTGGAAGACGTTGACGAAAAGGCAAAGAAAAAGGAAGAAAAGCCTAGCAAAAAATAATGAATCACGTACGCCGTCGCTTGTCTAAGCGGCGGCGTTGCCTTTAAAATATGTTAGAACTGATTGTCGATAAATCACAAACCTTAAAACAATTTACCGATAACGCGTACGCGCAGGCGTCCTTTTATTTTAACGCCTTGCTTAAGGCGCGGGAAATCAAGGTAAACGGCAAGCGTGTTGATCGCGACGTTCCCGTATATAAAGGGGACGTCATTTCCTACTATCTGTCCAAAAAGCAGGAAGAAAAGCCTGCCTACTATTCGGTGTACGAGGACGAGAACGTGCTTGTGGTAGACAAGCTTGACGGCGTAAATTCAGAGGCTGTCTTTGCGACGTTGCAGCGCAAAGGGGAATATTATTTTATCCATCGCCTCGATAGAAACACCAAGGGCTTGTTGGTCTTTGCAAAAAACGGGCAAGCGGAAGAGGAATTGCTCTCTGCCTTCAAAACTCGCTCGGCGCAAAAAATCTATCATGCACGGTGCTTTGGTACGCCTACGAAGCCGCAGGCAATGCTGACGGCGTACTTAAAAAAGGACGAGGGCAGGGCGCTCGTAAAAATATACGCAAAGCCGACGGCAGGCGCGGAAACTATTTTAACGGAATATAAGCTGTTGTCCACAGACGGCGAAACTTCTTTACTGGAAGTTCATTTACATACGGGCAAAACTCATCAAATCCGCGCCCATCTCGCCCATATCGGCTGTCCGATCGTGGGGGATATGAAATATGGCGATACGGACAAGAATAAGTCCCTTTCTTGCGCCCGTCAACAACTGATTGCAAAGCAGATTTCCTTTGATTTCAGCGGCGCGCTGTCCTATCTCAACGAAAAAACCTTTCTTTCACAATTTACCTTATAAAAATCGGCGTTTGCCGATTTTTTTTATTAAAAACCATTGACAAATCCCCGAATATATATTATAATATGAACAGTTATTCATATATTAAAATATGGAGGCGTATATAAGTGGAAGAAAAAATGAACGTGAATTGTTGCGACGTGTCCGACTTGGGGTCGGCTGGGGCAACGAATATAGAGAGGGTATGCGACGTATTTCGTATGCTCAGCGAACCGTCGCGCTTTAAAATCGTGTATGCGTTACGCTCGGGCGAGCTGTGTGTATATCATATTTTGCAGGTGGTTGGCGGCACGCAGAGCGCAATCAGCCATCAACTGCGTGTCTTAAAGGACAATCGTGTATTACGCGCGCGCCGTGATGGGCAAAACGTGTATTATTCTCTTGCAGACGAGCATATTAGACAGATTGTAGAAATGGGCTTGAGCCACGGAAAATGCGGAGGTATGGTATGAAACGAACGCTTAGAATAGCTGGTTTAGACTGCCCGACCTGCGCGGCAGAGCTGCAAGCAGAGCTTGAAAAAATCCAAGGCGTACGCTCTGCAATCATCTTATTTGTAGAGGGAAAATTGAAGGTGGATTGCGACGATGCTACGCTGGAAAAGGTAAAGGCGTGCGTAAATTCCTTCGAGGAAGCCCGTATCGTAGAAGAGGCGACCTACGATAGCGGTTCTCACTTGGCAGAGTGGATCCGCATGGGGATATCTGCCGTATTGCTGTTGGCTGGTATTGCCTTCAGCGTATGGGGCGGCTCGACTGTGACGGATATTTTATCCTACGTATCGTATGGGTTGTCCTATCTTGCGGTGGGGTATCCTATTTTATGGTCTACCGCAAAAAATATCTGTAAGGGCAGGATTTTTGACGAAAACTTTTTGATGACGGTGGCGTCCGTGGGCGCATTCTGCCTGCAGGAATTCTGGGAGGGAGTAATGGTACTGCTCCTCTACCAGCTTGGGGAAACGCTCCAATCGCTGGCGCTTGGCTCGTCTAGGAAATCGGTAGCGACCTTGATTGAAATGAAGGCGGAATCGGCGTTGCGTTTGAGTGAAAAAGGCGCAGAAACGGTGTCCCCGGAGCAGCTTGCAATCGGCGATAAGCTCCTCATCAAGGCAGGTGATAAGCTCCCTTGCGACTGCGTGCTTTTGACGGCGTCGGCAAGTCTTGATATGAAATCGCTGACGGGCGAAACGGCTCTGGTGTCCAAAACGGCAGGTGAGGAGTTGCTCGCGGGCAGCGTAAACGCCGGCAACGCCTTTATGGCGACGGTAGTTCGCACGTACGAAAATAGCGCTGTGGCGAAGATTTTGGATCTGGTGGAAAATGCCACCGAACGAAAAGCCGCCCCTGAAAAGTTTATTACGAAATTTGCAAAAATATATACCCCCATCGTCTGTATGATGGCGGTGTGTATCGCCTTGTTTCCGCCCCTTATAGAGGGCTTGGTGGCAGGTACATACGGTTTTGAAAACGGCGCTCAATGGCTGAAAGCCGCCTTGACGTTCCTTGTCATCTCCTGTCCGTGCGCTTTGGTGATTTCCGTACCTCTTACTTATTTTTCGGGGATTGGCGCTTGCGCTAAGGCTGGGATTTTGGTGAAGAGCGCGGCGGCGCTGGATAAGATTTCCAAGGCAAAGGTGGCGGCTCTTGATAAGACGGGTACGCTGACGAAGGGCAATTTTTCGATTATCGGCGCATATCCCGAAGAGTGTACGCAGGATGAGTTGCTTTCCGTCTGCGCGGCGTTAGAGGGGTACTCTTCTCACCCGATAGCGGCGGCGTTTTCCCACTTGCAATTAACCGAGCGCGCTGAAGAAGTGCAGGAACTTCCCGGTAAGGGCTTAAAGGGGCTTGTAGGCGGCAAGCCTGCCGTTTTTGGTACGGTCGT
Source organism: Candidatus Scatosoma sp. (assembly GCA_045650185.1). Taxonomy (GTDB): domain Bacteria; phylum Bacillota; class Clostridia; order Christensenellales; family Borkfalkiaceae; genus Scatosoma. Next base: position 13,664 of record JAZRQY010000009.1, read on the forward strand.
CTTCTTGCGAGAGCAGGGCTACGAGGTGGATGAAAAGGCATCGGGTGATACCGTTTTGTATTTGGCATACGACGGTCGATACTGCGGTTGCTTGGAGATTGGTGACGTGATTCGAGAGGAGAGTCAGCAGCTGCTTGCCGACCTCAAAGAAATGAACGTCCATACCGTGATGTTAACGGGGGACTCCCCTGCGAGAGCGCAAAAAGTGGCAAATGCAATAGGCATGTCTGCGTTCAAGGCTGGGTTGTTGCCCGGAGAAAAGGTATCGGCGATGCAGGAATTGAAGGAGCGAGGAGTAGCCGTGTACATAGGCGACGGAATCAATGACGCGCCTGTAATGACGGTGGCGGATTGCGCGGTATCTATGGGTAGTCTTGGCAGCGCGGCGGCGGTGGAAGCATCCGATTTCGTGTTGGTTTCCGATGCGCTTGGTGCTGTATCGCGCCTGATGCGGACGGCGAAGAAGACGAAGGGTATCGTGTATCAAAACATCGTCTTTTCTATCCTGATGAAGGTTGCGTTTATGGCGCTTGGTCTGTTCCCGTGGTTTCCGCTTTGGTTGGCGGTGTTTGCCGACGTAGGAGTGATGTTACTTGCGGTGCTCAACAGTCTTCGTGTGAAAAAATAAGGAGAAAACTATGCAAAAGAAAACCTTGGTGGTGGCGACGGGCAATGCCCATAAATTGCGTGAAATAGCGCAAATTTTCCCTGATTTTGAGGTGGTTTCGCAAAAGCAAGCAGGCTTTTTTGAGGACGTTGAGGAAACAGGTGCAACCTTCGTTGAAAACGCCCTTATCAAAGCGCGCGCGGCGTGCAAGGCGCTTGGGTTGCCTGTTTTGGCGGACGATAGCGGTCTTTGCGTAGAAGCGCTTGGCGGCGCGCCCGGTGTGTATAGCGCGCGCTATTGCGGACACCATGGCGACGATAAGGAAAATCGTAGTTTATTGCTTGAAAATATGCAAAACAAAGCGGACAGAACGGCGTATTTTTGTTGTGCGATTGCGGTGGTTTTTCCCGAAGGGAAAGAATGGACGGCAGAGGGCAAAACCTATGGTCGGATTCTGACGGAAGAGTCAGGTGATGGTGGGTTTGGCTACGACCCGATTTTCTTCAGCGACGACCTGCAAAAATCCTTTGGCGTAGCAACCGCCGAGGAGAAAAACACCGTATCCCATCGTTATCGCGCCCTTTGCTGCATTCGAGAAAAGGCAGGAATTTAATAAATTCATTTATTAATACTGATAAATTGCTTGTAAAAAAACAGACCTCGTGGTCTGTTTTTTTGTTTAATTAACCGCTTTTTTGTATTAGTCGGATGATGCCTTTTGTTGCGTAAAAAATTCCGATTGCAATCCCTGAAAATCCAAGAACGTATATCAGCAAAAACATCGGATAAGGAACACGCGAATAGATTGTAGAAAGAATGGGCAGGGTGCAGGGGAATAGGGGGCTGATATAGAACATGTTAAATTCCTCGTCGATATACTGAGGGACAAGCCAGTTGAGCAATATTGCTGTCGCAATCATTATTGCATATACAGCTAAGCCGTATAAAAACCACTTTAAATTCAGCTCTTTTCTGTAATAGGTGAGCAGTAGGATGCCGACGACAATCTGCACGCCGTGATGAATCATTGTTTGCACGTTAATAAAGGCGATAGAAATGAAAACGTCGTTTGGATAGAGGAATACGACTGCACCGCCAAACAGCGAAAAGGTTGCAAGAAAAGCGCAAACGCCTTGACGGGCTTTGCTATCTCTTAAAAAAGCCGCAAACGGCAATAGGTACAAGGGAGAGGAGCAAAGCTGAAAAGGAAAAGCGTACCACTGATAATCCCAAGTTGGTGTTTGTGTTTCGGGGTCGAGCGAAAATGAGAAAACGAGCTGCTTTCCGATTTCAAGCAGAGTAATAACAATCCAACAGACAAAGAGGAATCGGCGCAGGGCTTTATTGCTCGGATGGCGGTAGAACCAAATACATGCGACGACGGTTGAAAAAAGGACAATGAAAAGGAAGGTTAAATGAAACCAGCCGTAACTGCGGGGCGTGGTCATTCTATATTGTTGGGCAGAATGTAAAAATTTTTCAAAGAAGCTCATAATCTCTCATCCTTTAGAAGGGATGATTTTAAGATTTGCCTTAAAGGGCGAAATTATACAACTTTTTCAAAAATGATTACAAAAAACCGCGCCCCTCGCGTGGTAATCATTGCATAAAAAAACAGACAAGTGTGAAAACTTGTCTGTTTTTTTTGGCGACCCAAAACGGGCTCGAACCGTCGACCTCCAGCGTGACAGGCTGGCGCTCTAACCAACTGAGCTATTGGGCCATATCTCTTCTTTGTTTGTCGCGATAGTGTAGGAAAGCTTGGTGGGCCCTCACGGACTCGAACCGTGGACCAGCCGGTTATGAGCCGGCAGCTCTAACCAACTGAGCTAAAGGCCCAAGCCGCATTTGTTCCTAACGTACAACGCTTGTTTATAATATACTATTTTTATTATAAAGTCAAGTATTTTGTTGTAAATTTACAAAAAATTTTTCGCCTTAACTCCTCTTTTTTCGACTAAAATTTGCAAAATATTTCCTTTCTCAGCCTTTATAATCAATACAAACGCATAGCCGTTTCAAACCGAATGGAACCAGGTTTGACGGCGGAAAATCCCCAAAACGTGCAGGATTTCCGCTTGCAATACGGACGGTATTCCCGCGCGAAAATCCTTTCGTTTAAGGTCTTTTACGCTCGTAAAAACTGCGTAGCACCTTAAAACGGTGATTTTGCGATGGATTTGGGCGGTGGCGACCGCCGCCGTATCGACATACTGCAAGGGCGACAGCGTCCTAATACGCGAAAAATAACATTTTAAGGCTGGTTCAATTTGGTTTGAAACGGCTATAGGAGAAAAACATAATGCAGTTAACATTTCGTCAAGACGGTCGACAATTGACTTTTTATCTTTCAGGGGAGCTGGACGAACATGCGGCGTCTTCCGTTCGTCGGCTTGCGGACGATACGATAGACGACCGATCTTTTGTTGATTTCGTTGTATTCGATTTATCTGAGGTTGGGTTTATGGATTCCACGGGTATCGGTTTTTTAATCGGCAGGTACAAAAAATGCAAACGGTATTCCATTCCCGTCTACATAAAAAATCCCAACCAACCTGCCGATAAAATTTTATCGATTAGTGGGGTATATACCCTCATTCCTAAAATACAGTAAGGAGATTATGGATATGCAAAATTATATGAAGTTAGAGCTGGCGGCTCTGTCCGAAAATGAGAGCTTTGCGCGTAGCGCAGTGGCGGCGTTTGCTCTGCCACTCACCCCCTCTTTTACCGATCTTTCCGACATCAAGACTGCGGTTTCCGAGGCGGTCACGAACTGTATCGTACACGCCTACAAAGGGGGCGAGGGGCGCATCGATATCGAATGTCGCATAGAAAAAGCCCCTCGCGGTGGGATTTTACATATCGTCATTACGGACTACGGCTGTGGTATTGAGGACGTGGAGGAGGCTATGGCTCCCTTTTTTACAACCTCGGAGGGGGATGAACGCTCTGGTATGGGCTTTACGGTGATGCAGACGTTCAGCACCTTCTTTAAGGTGGAGAGCGAGCTTGGCAAAGGCACGCGCGTCATCATGCAAAAAGCGGTAGGCATGTAAAAACCAAATCGGTATTTTGCGAGTGAATATGTTGGTATATGATGAGATGCTTGCGCTCATACGGCAGGCAAAAACGGGGGATGATCGGGCAAAGGAGCGTCTGCTTTCCGAAAACGTCTCCCTCATTAAATGTATCGTAAAGCGGTACTTAAACAAGGGTGTGGAATACGATGACCTCTTTCAGCTTGCGTCGCTTGGATTTTTAAAGGCGATTACGGGGTTTGACGAAAGCTTTGGTGTGCGCTTTTCTACCTACGCCGTGCCGATGATTGCAGGGGAGATTAAGCGATTTATGCGTGATGACGGCTCGGTGAAGGTATCAAGGTCGCTAAAGCAAACGGCAAAGGAAATGAACGCCTACATTGAAAAGCGAACGCTGGAAGATGGAAAACAGCCCTCTGTGTCCGAGGTGGCTACTCACTTTGGAATGGAGGAAAGTGAGGCGGTGTTCGTTTTGGGTTCGTCGAAGATGCCGATATCCATCTACGCCGGGTCGGAATATAAGGACGGGAAGGAACGGGAGCTGATAGAGGTACTGCCTGCGCTTGATATGCAGGAAAGTATGATAGACAGCCTCGTTCTAAAAGGCGCGATAGACGAACTGCCCGAACGTGAACGCAAAATTATCATTCTTCGGTATTATCGGGATATGACGCAGAGCGAGGTTGCCAAGAAAATCGGGGTCAGTCAAGTACAGGTATCTCGTCTGGAAAACAAAATCATCAAAAGCTTTCGTGAAAAATTAAGCGGTTAAAAGAAATATCTTTCTTTTCCGCTTTTTTTCTTGCCTTTTGTCTGTGCATTTGCTATAATGAGCGTATGAAAAACACGAACAGAGAACAACCGAATTTATTGGAAAGCTTGGTCGGCGAGATAACGGAAAAGAAGGCATCGGGGCTTGCGTTTTCCCTGTCGGCGATGTTGCCATACGTCCTTGCCTTGCTGTTTGCGCTCGTAGGGGGGATTTTTGGTCTGTTTCACGAGGGGGTAGAGCAGGAGGATTGGTATCTTTACGTAGGCTATCTTCTGTCGCAAAGCTCGTTTGCAATCGTGGCGGTGTTGTTTTTCCGTCTTATAAAAACTCCGTTGAAATCGGTGATTGGGAAGCCTACCGTTTGGGACTTTGTGTTGGCGCTGATCGTGCAATTCGGGCTGTTTTCCCTCTCAAGCGTAAACGCGTGGTTTACGATATGGCTGGAGGGGCTTGGTCTGAAGGTAACTCCTCCTCAGATTCCGTCGATGGACGGCTGGGGCTTTGTATGGGTAATGCTGGTGATTGCCGTTCTGCCTGCGATTTTTGAGGAGCTGTTTTTCCGAGGGGTGCTCTTGCGTGGGCTTAGGGGACTTCCCGTATGGGCGGCGGCGCTGATTTGCGGCGCGCTCTTTTCCCTCTTTCATCAAAACCCTGCCCAGACCTTGTATCAATTTTTCTGCGGCGTAGCGTTTGCGCTGCTGGCGATACGCTCGGGTAGTATTTTGCCCACCGTTGTGGCGCATTTCTGCAACAACGCCTTCGTGCTTTGCGTGGAGAAGTTTAAGTGGCAGACGGATATGTTGCCGATTCTGATTGCCTCGGCAATCTGCCTTGTGGCGTCCGTGGCGTATCTTGTTGTGTATGCTGTGAAGGGCAGAAACGAGGAAGAAAAATCGGATGCAAAAGGATTTTTCCTCTGCGCCTCGGCTGGCGTCTTCGTTTGCGTGGTCGGTTGGATATCGGGGTTGTTTGGGGGCTGATATGCAAAAGGTTAATTTTGTAGTCGTTGGAAAAATCAAAGAGAGCTTTTACCGTGAGGCGGTGGCGGAATACGCAAAGCGTATTTCCCGTTTTGCAAAGGTGGAAATTAAAGAGCTTGCAGAGGGAGCAAATCCGGAAGCAGAGGCGGATGATATTCTGCGTGCCTGCAAGGGGTACGTAATCGCTTTGGCGGTGGAGGGTGAGAAACTTTCCAGCGAAAAGTTGGCGGCAAAGATGAAGACCTTGACGGATAGCGGAAAGGAGCTGACCTTTGTCATCGGCTCTTCCTGCGGACTTTCCGCCCGTGTTAAGCAAGCGGCAGATTATCGGCTCTCCTTTTCGGATATGACCTTTCCGCACCAGCTGATGCGTGTCATTTTAGCCGAGCAGGTCTATCGTGCGTTTATGATCAACGCAGGCTCTACCTATCACAAATAAGAAAGAAACGGCATACTATGCCGTGTGGATATTTATCGGGAAATCAGCCGCTTTTACGGCGGAATAAAAACGGAAAAACGGATTATAGGCACAAGCCTGCTTGGGCGCAATCTATATGCAATTAAGCTTGGGGAAGGCAGTCCTACGGGGATTGCAGTCTACGGGATACACGGCAGAGAGTGGTTGACGGCTCGCCTTGCAAAGGCCCATTTTTCAGACGGACAAAAGCAGGGCGTCATAGGTAGTATTTGGTTGATACCGCTTGCCAACCCGGACGGAGCTTTGCTATCGCAAAAGGGATTGTCTGCGGTAGAGGGTAGTTCTCACCTTCGGTTTTTATCGGGGTATAACAGCGACCAACTAAGGCTGTGGAAAGCCAACGCCCGTGGTGTAGACCTCAATGTGAATTTTGATGCGGAATGGGGACAAGGCGTGCGCAACGTCCGCAGGGCTGGCGCAGAAAACTATATCGGGGAGCGACCTTTTTCTGAGCCTGAAACTTTGGCGTTAAAACGCTTTACTGAAGAAATTTCGCCCGATTACACGGTCAGTTTTCACACGAAGGGCGAGGAGATTTACTGGTATTTCGGGCAATCGACTTTCGATGCGGAGAGGGATTTTCGCATCGGGCAAGCGCTGTCTATGGTGACGGGCTATCCGTTGCGATTGGCGCGCGGAAGCGTCGGTGGATACAAGGACTGGTGTATCTCCGTTTTAAAAATTCCTTCCTACACGATAGAGGTAGGGTCGGATGATTTTTCGCATCCCTTGAAAGGGACGGCGTTTTCGAATATTTATCAACATTGTGGCGGCGTATTATACACGCTGTCGGCGGCGGTACGAAATGAGAAAATTAACGAGAGAAGAAAAATTTATGCGCCGAGCAATTGAGGCGGCAAAGCGTGGCTTGAAACAGGGGGAAGTTCCTATTGGGGCGGTGATTGTCTACGAGGATAAGGTGGTTGCCAGCGGCTATAATCGTCGCGCAAAATTGCAACTTGCATCGGCGCACGCAGAGATGATGGCGATTGATAGGGCTTGCAAAAAATTCCATTCTTGGCGGTTGCCGGAGGGGTGCGAGCTGTACGTCACCTTAGAGCCTTGCCCTATGTGTATGGGCGCGTCGCTCAACGCTCGGGTGGACAAGCTGTACTTTGGCGCTTACGAACAAAAGGGGCGTTCGCTGACGAAGGAGCTTGCAGACGCGAATCTCTTAAACCACAAAACGGAGGTCGTTGGTGGCGTTTTGGAGCAGGAATGTTCGGCTGTGCTCACCGACTTTTTCGTTTCGATGCGCCAAAAAGCGAAGGAAGAAAAGGAAAAGCGCAAGGCGTTAGAGGCGCAAACGGAAGAAACGGGGGAAAATCTATAAGATTTTTCAAAGAAAGTTCTTCAATTCCCTTGACGAAATCAGGGGAAATAGGGTATTATAGAAATAGGGAAAACATCACTTGGTAAGGGGAAGCGGAGTTGGGTTTGTTCCGCGTAAGTTACGAAAGAAAAATACGCAAGGCGCGCGGGAAAGCGGCGTTGCGAAAAAAATACAATGCAAGGATGGTTTTTTACACATGATTACGCACGGTAACGAAATCAAGTTGTTTTGCGGCAATTCCAACCGCTCTTTGGCGGAAGCGATTGCAAAGAAGCTCAATACCGAGCTTGGGGAAATCGAAGTGGCTACCTTCTCCGACGGAGAGATTAACGTACATATTGCGGAAACGGTACGCGGTAGGGATTTGTTCATCATTCAATCCACTTGCGCGCCCGTCAACGACAACCTGATGGAGCTGTTGATTATGATCGACGCTGCAAAGCGCGCGTCTGCAGGTCGTATCACGGCGGTTGTTCCTTATTTTGGGTATGCGCGTCAGGATAGAAAGGCTCGCTCTCGTGATCCCATCACTGCAAAGCTTGTAAGTCGGAGGCCAAGCGGTCTTAGGAAGACAAGACTCACTGACAACTCCTTGGCTCACAGAACGACATGGCTACGATCCGACTTGGTCGTATTACGGCGGTTGTTCCTTATTTTGGGTATGCGCGTCAGGATAGAAAGGCTCGCTCTCGTGATCCCATCACTGCAAAGCTTGT
>JAZRQY010000010.1:0-3357 GCA_045650185.1 Candidatus Scatosoma sp.
TACCATAGCGGTGATGATTGCAAAGAGGATCCACCTGTTCCCATTCCGAACACAGAAGTTAAGCTCTTTAACGCCGAAAGTACTTGGGGTTAACCCCTGGGAGGATAGGTAATTGCCGCTTTTCATCTAAAAGCCGAACGCTTTATGCGTTCGGTTTTTTTCTTAGCAACGGCTACAAAAATAAAAAATCCCCTTTTTAAGGGGATTTGTGTGTTTGTGGGGTGTTTTACATAACGACGATGTTATGCTCCTTAAACAGCTCCTTAAGGGAGGAAGGAAAATTGGTGTCAGTAATCAACACGCTGATATCGTCGATGTTGGCGAAGGTGTAGGGCATCACTTTGCCTATTTTTGAGCTATCCAGCATCATATAGGTAAATTTCGCCTTGGAACGCAACAATTTTAACTGTTCTGCCTCCATCATACTATCGCAGGAAAATCCGCTCTTAGGGGTGAAAGCAGAGGCGGAAATGATGGCGTGCTCGAAGTTAATCTCCTGAAAATAAGCAGGGGCAACCGCCGAAACGGTGGAAAGGTTTTCCTTTTTCAGCGTGCCACCCAAAACGTGGATAGTGATATTCTTCTTTTTTGATAATTCCTGCGCAACGGCAATCCCCGTGGTGAACACGGTGCAGGGCACGTCGGGCATTTCTTTGGCGAAATACAGGGCGGTTGTACCGCCGTCGATAAACACGGACGCGCCTTCGTCAATCAACGCCGCCGCCTTTGCGCCGATGGTGCGTTTTTCACCTGCGTGCAAGTTTGTATTCTTTGCGTAAGGGACGCCAGAGGTTTTTTGCAAGTCCTTCACGGACTTTGCGCCGCCGCGGACGCGGACAATCCTGCCTTCCTCTTCCAGTTGAAATAAGTCCCTTCTCAAGGTCATTTCCGATACTTTCGGGAAGAAATCGCCGAGCTGTGACAAGGTGATAACCCCTCGCTTATCCACGAGCGTGGCGATTTGTTCAATGCGTTCGCGTTTCATTCGTAAAACTCCTTTTATCCTTTGTTTTTTCTACTTTATCACATTTCACAAAAAAAGTCAAGAGGATGAAAGTAGTGTGAAAGGGCGTTGCGGGAATAAAAAACGATTGCATTTTCTTTTCGACTGTGGTATACTAACAAGGACAGAGGTGAATACCATTATGAAATTTGAATTTATCGAGGATTTAGACGCATTTTTTTGCGAAAAATACGCAAATTACGACAAGATTTGCGTTCTTCCTGGCTATCGTATGCCGAAAATGCAGGAAACGAAGGTAGATGCTTTTGGTAGAAAATATTCCTACACCCTGCCTGCGGAAACGATGCGGCTTGCAAAGCAAGAAAAATGCGCAGAGATGCTGGTAGAGCTGAAAAAACGTCTAACCGATAAACATTTTTCCTTCTCTTTCCGTCCGTTAAAACTTTCCCAAAGGATTTCGGAGGCGCTCTCGAAACACAGTTTTCAAAAAACGCTGAAAGTGGTATGTAAGAATCATAACGCTGACCCGACTACGGTTGCGGAGGAATTGGAGATTGATCCTACAATCTGGAAACGAATCTTACAGGGTGAATTCTATCCCTCAAAACCCCTCGTGCTGGCGTTGGGGCTTTCGGCGCACTTCACTTACCAAGAAACGAAGTCGTTGTTGAATAGCAGTGGATATACCTTCGACTTTGAGGATGCGGCAGATACCGTGATCAGCTACTTGCTCTTGAAGGAAATTTACAACAAAGAGATGGTACGGGCGGCGTTTGTGGAATATAAAATGAGCTGGTTGCCCATAAAAAACTAAAAAAATAGTTGCATTTTTGCGAAAAAACTGCTACAATAGTAGATAGATAGAGATTCCGATGCGGAAAAAGAGTACCGATTCTACGGGCGTATACAGAGAGCCGTACACTTGCTGTAAGTATGGTTGCGCTTTGGTCGGGAAAGTGCGTTTTCGCGTTTGAGGACGGGGTAATGCCCGCGGTGTGCCGCCGAACAAGAGGCGATAGGAGGAGAGCGTATGTTCTTACGCTCTTAAAGTAAAGTGGAACCACGTGAAAGCGTCTTTACAGTCTGTAAAGGCGCTTTATTTTTTGCGGAGAACGTACCGTTTATCAGTCTAAAAAGGAGTAAAATTATGAAAATTTACAACTCGTTAACGAAAAGAAAAGAGGAATTCGTACCCTTAGAGGAAGGAAAAGTAAAAATGTACGCCTGCGGTATCACCGTTTCGGGTGAGGCGCATATCGGGCACGGGTATCAAGCCCTCATTTACGATATTATGCGTAAGTTTTTGGAAAAACTCGGCTATCAGGTCGTATACGCCAGAAACTATACGGACGTGGACGATAAGATTATTGCGCGTTCGGCAGAGGCCGGCGTGCCTGCGGACGAGTATGCGGAGAAGATGATTGAAAAAATCAACGCCGTAATGTCTAAGCTCCGTGTTGACGACCCTAACGTATGGCTGAAGGCAACCCAAAATATCGAAAACATCATCGAATTTATCAGCAAGCTGATAGAGAAAGGGCACGCTTATCCTACGGCGAACGGCGACGTATACTTTGACGTGGCGTCCTATCCTGCCTATGGTCAGCTGTCGAATCGTAATATCGACGACGCCTTGGACGGTGTTCGTATCGACAACGACGAGGAGAAAAAGAACGCCTACGACTTCGCGCTGTGGAAGAGCGCAAAGCCGGGTGAAATCTGCTGGAGCTCCCCTTGGGGCAAAGGTAGACCGGGTTGGCATATTGAATGTTCTGCGATGAACCTTGCGGCGTTTGGCGACCAGATCGACATTCACGGCGGTGGCAGAGATTTGATCTTCCCTCACCACGAAAACGAGATTGCGCAGACGGAGGCTTTGACGGGCAAACGGTTCGTACGCTACTGGACGCACAACGGTCTTATCAAGGTCAACGGACAGAAGATGAGCAAATCCTTAGGCAACAGCCTGCTGCTTGCAGACCTCCTAGAAAAGTATTCGGACGAGGCAATCAAGTACGCTTTGTTGCAGACCAACTACCGTGGGGATATCAACATTACGGACGATTTATTCCCCTTGGCGGAGAGCCAAATTCGTAATTTCTACAAATTACTGCATACCGTGTACGCGTTGAACCTGCCCACGACAGCAGATGACGAGGCGGCGGCGAAGAAAATCGACGAGGAATTTAACGCTTGCATGAGTGATGATTTCAATACCGCGCTTGCGCTTTCCAACCTCTTTGGGTACGCGAAAGAGATTAAGAAATTCCTCTCTGCCGAGGATGGAAAGGCGGTGGCGTATGCAAAACAGATGCAAAAAACGTATTCGCTGTTGGGAGTACTTTGTAAGACTCCTGAAGAGTATGCGGCGTTGTTCGCGACCGAAGAGAGCG
>JAZRQY010000011.1:0-5941 GCA_045650185.1 Candidatus Scatosoma sp.
TCACAGAACGACATGGCTACGATCCGACTTGCTTACGTTGGACAACGACGCAGTGATGCAGGCGGCGGAATATATCCAAAAAATCGACGATGAATTCAACGCATGCATGAGCGACGATTTCAACACCGCTTTGGCTCTTTCTAACCTCTTTGGCTACGCGAAGGAAATCAACAAGTTCTTGGCGGCGAAGGACGGCAAAGCAACGGCGTATGCAAAGCAGATCCAAAAGACCTATTCCCTGCTTGGCGTATTGACGAGAACGCCTGAGGAATACGAGGCTCTGTTTGCCGCAGAGGACAGCGGTATCCCTGCCGAGGTGCAGGCGGTTGCCGAGGAGAGATGGGCGGCAAGACAAAACCGCGACTGGGCAAAGAGCGACGAACTTCGTGCAAAACTTGCTGAAATGGGCTATGCCGTCAAGGATAGCAAGACGGGTTATGAGCTTATCAAAAATTAAAAGCCATACGGAGACCGTATGACTAAAAGTAAAAGCGTTGCTGTTTGCAACGCTTTTATTTGTTTATATTGAGAATATCGTCTGCTGAGCAATCCAAAAAAGTACACAGTTTTGAAAGGGTGGCGAGCGAAGGTTGAATACGCCCTGAAATGTATTGCGAAATAGTGGGATTAGAAACGCCGATGGCAAGGGCGATTTCACTTTTACTTTTTCCCGAATTTTCAATTTCCGCTTTAATGTTTTGGCTGATAATTGCGTTTAAATCTTTATTTGGTTGTAATTTTTTCTTTTCCATAATTAAATTATATTAAGTATTGCTTAAATTTGCTTGACTTTTAGGTAATGCCTAAATTATAATATGGTTAGGTTGTACCTATTTTATCAACAAAGGAGAAAAGGTTATGGAAGAAAACAAAAAAGACGCGAAGAGATTGGTGGAGTTAGCTTTGTTTATTTTGACCGGGGTATTTACCTTTTTATCATTGGTGTTCAATATTTATGATGTAAAATTGGGGGCTTTAGAGCGTACAGGGAACGGCTTTCAACTTATTTTCGAAGAATACCCTCAGTTTTTATCGGAAGGATTGGGGGATTGGTTGTTGGTTTACAATATTTTTATCATCGTAGCGATTCTCGCTGAGGCCTATGTTTATACTGTAACATGCAAGACGGAGATGCAAAAGCGTATCGCAGAAATAATCTGCGTATGTGTCAACGTTATCCTTACCTTTATTTATATGATAAACGGTTTTGTTGCAAAGATTGTAATTGAGGCGCAAGTCTCCTTGTATACGGTACAAACAGCGGCGTTTATTCCGTTTATTATTGTTGCGATTTTAGCGGGGGTGAATTTTTACGTAGTAACTGGGGTTAAGGAAATTCGGTTTGGTGCACAACGAGCAACAAAAGGTAGCGAAGTTTCAGCAGCGGACGAGCTTGTTAAATACAAAAAGCTTTTAGACGACGGCGTAATTACGCAAGAGGAATACGATATTAAGAAAAAAGAGTTGTTGGGGCTTTAATCAATAAACAATGGGCGGCGGTTGATAAAACCGCCGCTTTTTTATAGAGAAATTTTTTTATTCAACCTTTTTGATTGCTTGACAAGTGGTGGGGTTTACATTTATAATGTAAAATAGGATACTGTGGGAGTGTATTCCATAGGGATAAATTGAAGCAAAAACGAAGAAATCGACAAAAGGACGATAACGATATGAAAAACATTACTAGCCAAAGCATTAGAGAAATGTATTTGAAATTCTTTCAGGACCGTGGGCATAAGGTCATCCCTTCTGCATCGCTGATTCCTGAAAACGACCCCACCGTACTCTTTACGACGGCGGGTATGCATCCGCTTGTTCCCTACTTGCTGGGAGAAAAGCACCCTGCAGGCAACCGATTGACGGACGTGCAGAAGTGCGTGCGTACGGGCGACATCGACGACGTGGGCGATGCAAGCCATTGTACCTTCTTCGAAATGCTGGGCAACTGGTCGCTTGGCGACTACTTCAAGCAGGAGATGATCCCTTGGAGCTATGAGTTCTTGACGGGTAAGGACTACCTTGGTATCGACCCTGAAAACCTTGCCGTTACCGTGTTTGGCGGCGACGACACCCTGCCTTGCGACGACGAGGCGGCGGCGCTTTGGGAAAAGGCAGGCATCAAGAAGGCAAATATCTATTATATGTCCCGCGAAAACAACTGGTGGGGCCCTGCGGGCTTGACCGGTCCTTGCGGTACGGATACCGAAATGTTCATCATTCGTAAGGCAAAATGCTCGCCTACCTGCAACCCTGATTGTAAGTGTGGCGCTTTCCTCGAAATTTGGAACGACGTATTCATGCGCTTTAACAAGCAGGCGGACGGCAGCTATACCGAACTCTCGCAGAAGAACGTGGACACGGGTATGGGCTTGGAGCGTGCGCTTTGCGTATTGACGGGCAAATCCAGCGTATACGAAACCGACCTCTTTGAGGACGCTATCAAGGTGATTTCCGAATTGACGGGTAAGGCTTACGACGCTGACCCTGAAACGACGAGGGCGTTCCGCGTGCTCCTTGACCATACCAGAACGGCTACCTTTATGATCGGCGACGAGAAGGGTATCGTGCCTTCCAACACCGACCAAGGGTATATTTTGCGTCGTATCATCCGTAGAGCGGTGCGCTTTGGCAGAAAGATTGAATTGCCTGAGGGCAGCCTTTCCAAGATTGCGGCGGCGTACATCGAAAAGTATAAGGACGTATATCCTGAACTGAATATCAACCGTGAGAAAATCTTCGAGGAGCTGGCAAAGGAAGAGGCAAAATTCACCAAAACCTTGCAGCAGGGCTTGAAGGAATTTGAAAAGTGCTTGAACGGTATCGAAAGAAAGAACGCGTTTATGGCGCAGAAGGACCCTGCATACGTACCCGAAAAGCGTATTAACGGCAAGCAGGCGTTCCACCTTTACGACACCTACGGTTTCCCTGTAGAAATCACTGACGAGATGGCAAAGGAACGTGGCTTTGAGGTAGACCTCGACGGCTACAAGGCGGCATTCGAAGAACATCAGAGCAAGAGTAAAGCAGGCAGCGAGCAGAAATTTGCTTGCGGTCTTGCCGACAATAAAGAGGCAACCACTCGTCTGCATACGGCAACTCACCTGTTGCACGCGGCGCTCAAGAAGGTGTACTCGCCTGAGGTCAACCAGAAGGGCTCGAACATCACTGAGGAAAGATTGCGTTTCGACTTCAACCTGCCTCAGCCGATGACCGCAGAGGAAATCAAGAAGGTAGAGGACCTCGTCAACGAGGTAATTGCGCAGAATCTGCCCGTAGTAATGCAGGAAATTTCCTTAGAAGAGGCGAAAGAACAGGGCTTTACCGGTTTATTCGAAAGTAAGTACGGCGAACGCGTTAAGACGTATACCATCGGGGATTTCTCGAAGGAAATTTGCGGCGGTCCGCACGCGGCGACGACGGGTGAGCTTGGCAAGTTCAAGATCACCAAGGAACAGAGCTGTGGTTCGGGTTTGAGAAGAATTAAGGCTGTTTTGCAGTAAGTGAGCGGTTTTAGAGATTCTGCGACTGCGCTACGCTTAGAACAACAAGGCGGAATACAACAGTGTCATTCTGAACGAAGTGAAGAATCTCAAAAAAGGTAGAAATATGTATTACGTTTATATTATAACGAATAAAATAAATTCCGTTGTGTATATAGGCGTGACGAATGATTTGGAAAGAAGATTATACGAGCATAAACATAAACTCGTGGAAGGATTTTCCGCAAAATACAATTTATACAAGCTGGTTTATTTTGAAACAACAGAAGATGTGAAATCAGCAATAGCCCGTGAGAAACAACTAAAAGGGTGGACAAGGGCGCGAAAGAACGATTTAATTGCGACGATGAATCCGACTTGGAAAGATTTAAGTTTAGAGGAAGTATAACAAGGGAAAAGAGATTCTTCGACTGCGGCTACGCCTCCGCTCAGAATGACAGAGGTGGATGGCTTGCTGTGGTGTCATTCTGAACGAAGTGAAGAATCTCATAAAAAGGAAATATGAACGAATTGCAAATTGAAACAGAGATGAAAGCGGCGTTTGCCGCTTTTCTCGATAAAGGATTTACCTATCGGTACTTTTACGAAAAGGGCGGGGATTCGTCCTGCGTGTATATCTACCGATTCCAAAAAGGCAAAGACTTTTTCGACCTTCGGGAAGTGTCGGGCGGTGACGAACTGAACTTCGTTGTGTACGCGCGCGGGGAATATCAATTCCCTTTATTAAAGCGGTTATACCCCAAGGAATTTGCGGCGTTCCGTTGGAAACATTTCTTCCGCAAGGCAACCAGAGAAGAAAGGCGCGCGCTGTTTGCTGGGTTGCTGACGAAACACTTAGAAGAACATGCTGATTTTTTCGGGATTGAACTGTAAACGAACGCCCCCTTTTACAAGGGGGTGTTTTTGTAAAAAGTCGCGACGGCAGATACTTTTTTAAAAATCCGCAAAATATTTCTTGTCAAACTATTTACAAGGCAAAAATTTTGTGATATAATTATACTTGGTAGAGAAGGGATTGCTTTTCCCTTTTTATCAAATACTATTACAGAAAAAAATATATTTTAAGGAGAACTTAAAAATGACGAACAATAAGAAAGTACTTCAATTCGTTGCAGACGTGCAGGCTTTCGCAAACCCCGACAAAGTGGTTTGGATTGACGGCAGCGATGCACAGCGTGACGCGCTCCGCGCAGAAGCAGTTGCTACGGGTGAAATCGTAAAGCTCAACCAGGAAAAATTGCCTGATTGCTACTACCACAGAACGGCTGAAAACGACGTTGCTCGTGTAGAGGACAGAACGTTCATCTGCTGCGAAAACGAAGCAGACGCTATGCCTCATTCCATCGTTAAGTGGAAAGCGCCTAAGGAAGCTTACCAGATGGTAAACGAAATTGCAAGAAACGCATACGCAGGCAGAACGATGTACGTTATCCCTTATTCGATGGGCGTAATCGGCTCTCCCTTCTCCAAGATCGGTGTAGAAATCACCGACTCCATCTACGTTGTTCTTAACATGATGATCATGACCAGAGTAGGCAAGGAATGCTTTGACGTTCTTGGTGAAAACGGCGATTTCGTAAAAGGCTTCCACGCAAAGTGCGACGTTGATCCTGAAAAGAGATATATCATGCACTTCCCCGAAGATGACACCATCATCTCCGTAAACTCCGCATACGGCGGTAACGTATTGCTTGGTAAGAAGTGCTTCGCACTTCGTATCGCAACCAACCTTGGCCGTCGCGAAGGCTGGATGGCAGAACACATGTTGATCCTTGGCGTTAAGCGTCCTCAGTCCGACGAAATCAAGTACGTTGCAGCTGCATTCCCTTCCGCTTGCGGTAAGACCAACCTTGCAATGTTGATTCCTCCTAAGCAGTACCTTGATAAGGGTTATGAAGTATTCTGCGTAGGCGACGACATCGCTTGGATCCGTCAGGGCGAAGACGGCAGACTGTGGGCGTGCAACCCTGAAAACGGTTTCTTCGGCGTTGCTCCCGGTACGAACGAAAAGTCCAACCCCAACGCACTCGCATCCACGATGCAGGGTACGATCTTCACGAACGTTGCTTTGAACCCTGCAGACAACACCGTTTGGTGGGAAAAGCTTACGAAGGAAGCTCCTGCAGAACTCATCGACTGGACGGGTAAGCCTTGGACGCCTGACTGCGGCAGAAACGCGGCGCATCCTAACTCCCGTTTCACCGCGCCTGCAATCAACTGCCCTTGCATCTCTTCCGAATTTAACTCCAAGGCAGGCGTTCCCCTGTCCGCGATTATCTTCGGCGGAAGAAGAGCAACGACGACTCCGCTCGTATATCAATCCCGTGACTGGAACCACGGTACCTTCGTTGGGACGATTATGTCTTCCGAAACGACGGCGGCTGCTACGGGCGCGGTAGGCGTGCTTCGTCACGACCCCATGGCAATGAAACCCTTTATGG
>JAZRQY010000012.1:0-65846 GCA_045650185.1 Candidatus Scatosoma sp.
GGTAAAGGAATAATACGTTCTGAAAAGTCCGTTTTTGGCGTGTCTATAACCTTAACGTATTTACCGTTTTCCCAACTATCGTGGCAAGATTTAGAAATGGTTATAATACCTTTTTGTAAATCTACGTCATCCCACGTAAAGGATAAAAGTTCGCCAATACGCAAGCCCGTGTAAAGACAAAGCACTACGCCGAACAATTTGTTTTTCTTTTTTTCAAAGATAAATTGCTCGATTTTTCGTTGTTCTTCTTTAGAAAAGCAATCAACTTGCTTTTCACGCTGTTTAGGGCGCACGATAGCCATTGTAAACTCTTTGTCCGTTACGCCAAGTAATACTGCTCGGCGCAAAGAAGATTTAAGCACGGATATAATACCGTTTACTGTGTTTGCAGATAAGCCTTTTTCCGATAAATCCACGGTAAAGCGTTGTAAAACGGTTGCCGTTAAATCGTTAAGTTCAAATTCTCCAAGCGCAGGGAATATATGTAGTTCTATTTGCCTTTGATACTTTTTGTACGTTCTTATTTTCGTAGTGGACTTGACGTACAAAGCAAGCCACTCGTTTAACCAATTTTTATATTTCAATTTTATCCTCCTGTAAAAATTGTGCCGTTTTAGGCAGGGTAACGGCAAACCTGACCGCTTGTTATTTAGCAGGCGGATTTTTATTTAGTTGTTCTTTTTTCCAGTTTTCAAACGCCTTTTTTCCTTCCTCCGTTTCAAAATATTTCTGTATCGCTGGTAATAATGCTCTCGCCAACGAATCCAAGACAAAATCAGGTATCCCCGTTTTGTTCGTCTTCTTCCTCGACATCTTCCTCTTTTTGGGGCGCTAACCCTAAAATTTTCTCAACCGTATCGATTGAAAAACAACGAATATGTATTTTCTTTGAAAAGAATTCTTGAATAAAAGGTATTTGATGTTCAAAACAAACGATAGCGTTTACTTGCGTGCCTTTTTTCATTTGTTTCTTCATATAAAGCAACGATGCAACGTCGCAGTCTAAAAAATTGTAATAGAATGTTTTTCCGTTATCAACAGCAAAACGGTTATCCGTAGTTAACCAACCACATTCTTTAGGGCAAATCTTTCTTGCAAGAATTTCTTGCCAATCCCCCAAATGAAACAACCGTAAAATACGCATACCGTCAGACGATAAAGGAATAGCGTATACGTGCCGATAGAAACTGCTTTGCGTATAATCCTTATGCTTGTTGGCGCGTTTGTTATAAACGTATCGCAAAGTATCGACAACATACATCTCGTTTTCCGTAAGCATAATACAAGCAGGCGACTTTTCTAAAAATCTACCGCCGTTGTTTCTGTTTATAATGAATAAATTATCTTTCATTTTTGCTTCCGAGTTTTCCCAAAGCTTTGCCATATCGCCACCGATATTATACAAAGTTGTAAATTGTCCGTTGAAAAAGAATGCCCCCGTTGCTCTTGTAAAAACCGTTTCCTTCATTTCGTAATCTTTATCGCCTTTAATAGCACGAGCCGTATAGAAGCAAGGTTGTTCCTCAAACTCTACCGGAAGCGTTTCCGAACCTTCTGCTAAATCGGGGAGATGCGCTGGATTATACGCAAACTCTGCACCTCTACACATAGCAAGCGTTTCAGCAATCTTGAAATTTCTATCACGGTGCCTTTCTCCGCCAGAAAAATTATTTTGACCGAAAATTGTATCGTAATACTCATATAATTTCGTCCATTTCAACAAAGTTTCAGCACCTTTTAAAAGGCGAATACCACGCCGTTTACCTTTACCTACAATGGCTAAAACTCTTGCCGTTACGGTTTCTTTGGTATAATCGTTGAGATAGGTTTGTTCTTCCGTCATTCTCGCAACCGTTGCACGGTACATACGCCTATTCCCAAGCATACCTAATCTATATAAAGGAAATTCGCCTACGATTGCAACGACTTTAAGAATTTCAAATGCTTGACAATTAGCGTTCAGATGGATGGTCATACCAAATCCTCCTTTCCTTACGCCAAGCATCAAAATCGGTTTCAGGGATAACGTAGATATTCGTGCGGTTTTGTTCTCCTGCTTTGCTTACGTACACGTGAGAGCATACGTAGGGGCTGTCATCACGAAGGATAAACAACGCAATCATATCGGTCACGGTATTGATTTCTATGTTATCGTGATCCCGCCATTCTCTTTTCGGGATACGATGGTCATAGATATGCTCGTAGATAAGAATACATTTACCGAATCTTTGTATATTCTTATCCTTGCAATATTCGGAAAGCGCGTCGTGCACGATTTCACGAATATATTGTGCGTTTCCTTTCTCTTTTCTGGGGAGCAAGGCAGGGATGGAGAGCACAAACCATCCTTCTTTTGTAAAATTGATTTCCACAGGCGCATTGCTTTGAATCGCCTGTTTTACGGCTTGTTCCGACTCTTTTCTGCCCTGACAGATTACTAAATCTCTCGAAAGGGGAACAAGCCTCTCCACCGTGCGCTCATAGTCTAATGATAAATCGTAAACGCTGTTTTCATCATTGTAAGCCACGGCTTGTTGAATATCGCTCATTATTTTATTGGCTTTATTCAAAGTTCTATTGTTTTTCTTTATAATATCTAAATAAGCTTGATTCATATTGATTGTCTCCTTGTTAAAAACTTTTTCAGCTCTTAACCCATTGCTGAGGTTGGGTAGGATTTTAACGGGTCATCCTAAAACCAAAATGTGATTTATTGCTAAACCCTAAAAGACATTTAACGAATAGCGTTTCTTGAATGAGTTATACAAAACGGATATTGTTTTTCCTACTGATACTGATTTTATAAATAAAAAACGACTCTTCGGGCAGTGAAAAGTCGTTGTTTTAGCCATTTATACGAATGGCTCTAATGATATATTTTTATGTCGGAGATTTTTCCAATGCTATAAGCTTGCAATTACATAAAGGACGAAAATCTAGACATTTTTCTTAAAATTTGATTTATTATAATCTGAAATGATTTTTAATCGATTGATTTCTGACAATTTTTTGAGAATGGACTTCTATAAAACAAAAAAGCCAATTATCCCCTCGGGTAATTGACACATTTTAATCGCTTAAGGGCATACTATCCCTTAGCAATTCTTACAATGACACTTTGTAACTCTGATAACGATTTCTTCCCTTTAGGAAAATCTGATACTCTATTCGCCTTGCGCAAATCTGATACTGTGATACTTCTGATAACTGTATTCTTCTCAATGGAAGAATGTGAAACTCTACTACAAGACTAACATCTTGTGGATATATAATAGCAAAAAGAAAACTTGTTGTCAATCGGAAATGATTGTATTTATAAAACTTTTTTTGAAAGAAAATATTTTTTATGACTGCCGGGGGAGTAGGTGCTTTTCTTATCATTTTTATCTCGGTTTTAGATTTACACCCTAACTCCGAAAATCTCCCTATACCCATAGTTATCTCTATCTAAAATACAGTATTCTTCTTTTGTTGCGAATACAAAAAAAGAGGAATTGATTATATATACCGAGAGAGAAAAATTATATCCCCGCCCTCACTTTGTTCGGGCGGGGATATGCTTATATAATTCGTTTCGCACAGATTATGTCTCTCTCGGGCGAACATCGCCAATTTTTAGTCAAGGTCAAACATCTAAAAAGTCCTTGATTTTCCTGCGTTTTTAGGAGTTTGTAATATACTCTTTTGCATATGTAAGAAAAATTTAGCGATTTTTTGCATTTTTTACAGGTATTTTGATGCTAAAACTTACGACTCAATTTGCTGTAATTCTTTTATATACAGTTAATGCATGTGTGTCCGTCATCCCAGAAATTTGGTCTGTAACTAACAATAATTTGTTATATATTTTTTCTGCATCAGATATATCTTTTTGATTGGCAAGCTCGCAAATATACCTATAATTCTTTGATAAAGACGAATACAATAAATTTTCAGCAGTGTCTTTACCGCAATCATTTTTGTTCCAATTAACTGTTGCTGGGACATACGTTTCTAAAAGTTTAGTTATAACAGCAAAGGCCCTTGTTTTATTTTCTATTAAGTGATGACAATAATATATATTTTCTCTCTCTATTTTTCTCAGAATTTCCGCAATAGTAGCAGCTTTTGAACAATTTAATAACTCGTACTTAAATTCGCCGTTCATAATTTCTTCATAATGCTCATTAAAAGAGATATAAATAGAATCAATCATTAATCCTTTTATTAATACTCTTGCCCGATGAATAACATAACCTTCATCATCTTCATAGTTCATATTTTTAGCTAAATTCTTATATTTTTGCATTTGTTCGAGCACTTTCTTAACAATCTCATCATTCGACTTCTCTTTTAAATATTTTTCAATTTTATCCATCGGGAGTAAGCCTTTATGATGCGCATCTTCAATATCCGCAGTCAAATATGCTATATCGTCAGCCGCTTCCAATAGATATGCTAATGGATGCCTAATTCCATTCAATCCTAAAGTCGATTGAATGTCATCAAACAATTCTTTTTCCGCAGAAAAATATCCCATTTTCTTATTAATGAGATTTTCTTTGTCTATCATCGTTGAACTTGTAGGATATTTAATAAATGACGCTAAAACAGGATATGTCAAATTCATTCCTGTTTCATCTACCACAAGATTTAATTTAGAAACCAAACGCAACAGTTGCGCATTTCCTTCAAAGTGAATTAAATCTTCAGCATATGCACCCTTTAGCTTATACGCTAACGTGTCTTTTGCATCACTTCCATCTTTAAACACTAGACGGCCATCGGAATTCGTTGCTAATTTTCCCAAGTTATTAGCAAACCAATCTCCAATAATTTGTTCTCCTAAATGCCCAAATGGAGGATTTCCCATATCGTGTAAAAGAGCAACTGTTTTTAAAATATTTGGAATTTCATCAATATTTTCACACGGCTCTAAATTGTTTATATCACTAGAAAAGTATTTTTTGTCACTTTGCTTTATGATTATTGCTGCCTGCATTCCAAGACTTTCAGCTATAGACATAACTTCAATCGAATGGGTTAGTCTAGTTCTAGCATAATCTTCTTGTTCTAATGGAAACACTTGTGCTTTATCTTGCAGCCTTCTTAATATAGTACTATTGCAAACAGTATCGAAATCTTTCTTGAAAGGAGTACGATTATCATTTTTCGTTTTTTCTACTGTTGTCTTTTCTCTAACCCTTTTAGGGTGTAATAACTTATCCCAATAAAGCATGTTTATCTCCTGTAAAATAGAATTTATTAACATAATTATACAGTAATGAGTTTTTGTTGTCAATTTGATATATACTACAAAACAAATATTATTTTTTAAATGCACACAATTTAAAAATAAATCCGAACCATTCGCTTGTTACAAGAATTTGGTTCGGATTATACTGACTTGGTGGAGGTGGTGAGAATTGAACTCACGTCTTACTCGGCTGCCAAAAAACTTTCTACATACTTAGTCTGTCTACTTTTCTTGTTCCCGCAACGCGGACAAACACGCTTTGCGGTACGCAGGTGGCTGAATACTCTTTTAAAAACACCACCCGATTCTTAAAAGAGTTTTCCGTCTAATTGACGCCGCGACCCTAACCGACGGATAAATTAGGCGCGACGTTTCGTTAATAAACGAGGTTACGCTGCAAGAGCGTAGTTTGCATTATAATCTGCATTTAAATTTAGGTGGAATGTTTTATCGTAGTCACTCCGTCTACGGTATGCTTATTCTTTCGCTCACCGGCAATCGAACCCGGTGCACCCCCATTTGGTGTGTATCCTATTGCGGCAACGGCTTTTTGCCCTACCACTATTATTATACACACTTCTTTGCTATTTTTAAACCTTTTTTGCTTTCTTTTTGAATTTTATCATCACCGTGGGATGTTCTTCCCCCGACAGTAAGCACCGCACGTTTTTGAAATGCGCCAGCCACGAAATCGCCACAGCCAGTAGTGTGAACACCGCGCACAGCGTTATCCAGATACTCCCCACGCCGTAAACCGCATACAGCGTCCCTATCTGCCATACACCAAACCCGGCAAGATAACATAGATTGCACAGCGACCCCAATTTCGTCAAGGTAATCATGAACGGCAAAGTAGCAATCACCGCAATCCCTATCAACCAAAACCAAGGATTCGCAAGCCCAAGCATCAGCCAAAATAACCCGATACCGGACGAAATTCCCTTGCCGCCCTTAAACCGATTGAAAACGGGGTAAATATGCCCCAACACGGCGCACACCCCGCAAAGGAGCGCCGCAAACAACCCAACGGGAATCTGCGTCTGTGAAAACACAACGCCCTCCACCGTCAGACTGCCCGTACCGTCTACCAACGCATAGCTGCCTTGATTGTAAAGGTGATAGACGATGACCGCAGGAATTCCTGCCTTGAATGCGTCAATAAAAAAGGTCAACGCGCCAAGACAGAACCCAAACTCTCGTATCATATTCGTTGCCCCGGGGTTGCCGCTGCCAATCTTGGTGATATCCCGCTTTTTTAAGCGTGAAATGAACCTTGCGGCACTAAAACAGCCTACCAGGTATCCAATCACTGCAATTAACACGAATTGCACCCAGTTGGGAATTACCCAAAACCAAGGCTCGGAAAGTACAAAATCTTTCATACTTACTCCTCGTCGTCCTTCTTTTCGCGAACGACGATTTTAATGGGCGTACCCGTAAAATCGTAGGCCTTTCGTATCGTGTTTTCAAGGTATCGAGCGTACGAGAAATGCAACAGCCCTTCGTCGTTGACGTGCAGAACGAACAACGGCGGACGAACCGCAACCTGTTGCGAGAAGTACACTCGCATACGTCTGCCTTGATAGGAAGGTGGTTCTTGCATACGCACAGCGTCCGAAATCAAATCGTTCAGCGCGCCCGTAGAAACACGGAAGGATGCGTTGGCGTACACTTCTTCTGCAGCCGCCAAAATCTTTTCCACTCTCTGACCTGTCTTTGCGGAAATATAGATGGACTTATAGTAATCCATGAACTTCAAATCCTCTTTCAGTTGCGCCTCGAAGCGGTTGACGGTGTGGGTGTCCTTTTCAATCAAGTCCCACTTATTCATTACGATAACGGACGGCTTACCCTGTTCGTGTACGTAGCCGATAATCTTCACGTCCTGCTCGGTCAAGCCCTCGGCAGAGTCCACCACCAAAAGGCATACGTCACTACGGCGCACAGCGTCGAACGCACGCATATTGCTGTAATACTCCACGTCGTCCTCGACGTTCTTTTTCTTGCGAATCCCTGCCGTGTCGATAATCGTATACGCCTTATCCCCACGCATAAACAGGGTGTCAATCGCATCACGCGTCGTACCTGCCATCGGGGTGACGATACTTCTCTCGCTGCCCAGCAATTTGTTGACAAGGCTGGATTTCCCTGCGTTCGGCTTCCCGACGACGGCAATCTTCAAGGAGGGAATCTTCTCCTCTTCCCCATCGGGGAAGTAAGTCATCGCCTCGTCAAGTACGTCACCAATCCCCGTGGAATGTTCGGCAGATACCGCAAACGGCTCGCCAAGCCCCAAGGAATAGAACTCATACACCTTTTCGGGCGCGTAGTTGTCAATCTTGTTTACCACCAAAATGACCGGCTTTTTACAGCGACGCAGAATGTCCGCTACGTCGTAGTCAGAGGGGTGCAAGCCGTCCTTCCCGTCCGTAAAGAACAGGATAACGTCAGCGGTGTCAATCGCCACCTCTGCCTGCTTTGCAATTTCCTTCCACATAACGTCTTCAGACTTGAGCTCAATACCACCCGTATCCACCATGGTAAAGGTCTTATTACGCCAAGTAGCGTCCGTATACAGTCTATCACGGGTAACCCCGGGTCTATCCTCGGTAATCGAAATTTTTCTGCCTGCTACCTTGTTAAAGAACGTGCTTTTCCCCACGTTGGGACGCCCTACGAGGGCAACCAAAGGATTTGCCATATCTATCTTATCCTCCTTGTAAATCGTACTTATTTTTCTGCTTTTTCTGCGCGCAGAAGGTTTACCAACCCCACACCACCGTCGCGGTTGACACGCACCTTAGCGCCGTAGGGCGCAAGCGCCGACTCCAGCTCCGTCAAAGTCATACCGCAGAGGAACACGTCCTCAAATTCTTTCATCGTATTGCCTGCAATCAGCACCTCGTCCGCTTCGTTTTTCGACAGATACCTCTCAAGCGCCACCTGCATATCCTTCCCCGTCAGCAAGCCCGTGCAAGTGACCGTATGCCCGAAGAAGTCGTTTTCAACCGCCAGCACGTCCACCGTCAAGCCACCTACGGCATTTTCCACCGACTTTGCAACCTCGCGCATCACCTGCGCCGCGCTGACACCACAGACGATAACGCTGTGTTTAGGTGTTTTCAACGCAACCCTGCCCCCTCTCTTTTTGGAAATTTTCGCGATTGCGCTATCCGTTTCCGAAAGGAAGAGCGAGGTCATACCGATTCCGTTTTCAATCTGTTCAAAGTCGCCGTAGAATTCCACAGGCTTAAATTCCCGCCCTGCCTTGACGAAGTATTCGTCGGCAGGCAAGAGGAAGTTTACCTTAAATTCTGCGTTCAATCTATCCGCTAAATCGAGGATATTCGCAGAATATTCTCCGTCCACGTCGGGGATTTGTGTCAGTCCTTCACGGAATTTTGTCAACCCCGTAGGCACGAACGCCAAGTCGCGTACCTGCGGATAATAGGCAAACAGTTCCCTTGCGGTGTTCGCAAGCTCCTCTCCGTCGTTGATACCGGGGACGATGACTGCCTGACAATGCATTTCAATCCCAGCCGCCGCCAGACGATGAATCTGGTCGCGAATCCTACCTGCAAAGCGATTTCTAAGCAGCTTGCAACGGGACTCCTCGTTCATCGTATGCACGGAGATATATAAGGGGGAAAGGTGCAGACGAATAATGCGTTGCAAGCCTTCCTCAGAAAGGTTGGTCAGGGTTACGAAGTTGCCGCAAGTAAAGCTCATATTATAGTCGTCATCCTTGACGTACAAGCTCTCTCGCATCCCCTTCGGCATCTGATCGACAAAGCAGAACACGCAGTTATTTCGGCAGGTTTTGAGGGTGGTGTTTTTGGCAAATTCCAGCCCCATATCCTCGTCCTCATCCTTTTCGACCTCGCAGGCTACCTCTTCGCCCGTGCGCCCGTCGCGTACGGTGATAGTAAAGCTCTCCTTGTCTGCGTAGTAAAGGTAATCAAGCTCGTCCTCGCAGGGGTAGCCGTCAAAAGCGACGATTTCATCCCCTACCTCGAGGCCCAAATCCTTGGCTACGCTATTCCGTTTTACTTTCGTAATTTTTAACATTCTTAAGCCCCGTATTGCTTAGTCAATTTGTCTAAAATCGTTTGAAATTCCTGTGGAAGGGGCGCGTTAAAGGTCATTCTCTCCCCCGTTTTCGGGTGGGTGAGCGACAGCTCTATCGCATGCAACAGCTGCCCCGATAATTTGTATTTCTGTTTCTTAAATCCGTACACGGGATCGCCCACGCAGGGGTGTCCCATATGCTTTGCATGCACACGGATTTGATGAGTTCTGCCCGTCTGCAAAATGAACTTGCAGAGGGTAAACTCCGTCCCAAACCGAGTCAAAACCTCATAATCGGTGATGGCAATTTTCCCCTCACCGTCGGGCAATACCGCCATTTTCAGTCTGTCCTGCGGATGTCTGCCAATGTCGGTGACAATCCTGCCTTTTTCCTCTTTTACACACCCTTCTAACAGAGCGTAGTATACACGATGCGCGCTCTTTTCCGCAATCTGCGTGGCAAGCGATACGTGCGCCTTGTCGTTCTTCGCCACCACCAGTAAACCCGTGGTATCCTTGTCAATGCGGTGGACAATCCCGGGGCGCAAAACGCCTCCGATACCGCTGAGGCTGTCCAGCGCATACAACAGCGCGTTGACAAGCGTTCCCTCTGCGTTGCCGTTGCCGACGTGCACGGTCATCCCACGCGCCTTATTGACGACGGCAATATCCTCGTCCTGGTAGACGATGTCTATGGGGATATTTTCCGCCTTTACGGTGTATTCCACCGCCTCGGGCACGGTGAGAACCACCTCACTGCCTGCGCGTACGCTCTCCCCTGCCTTTTTGACGATTTTCCCTTGGACGGATACCTGCCCGTCCTCAATGAGTTTTTTGATGCGCGAGCGAGTAAATTCCTCCGTCTGTCCGTCCAAAAAGACGTCCAATCGTTTGTAATCGCATTCCGCGACGAAAAGCCTCGTGTCCGTCGCCATTTTATTCGCCTGCGTTTTTGCGTTCTGCCTTAGCTTTTGCCTTCTCCTCTGCCTTTTCCTCTGCCTCTTTGGCGAGCGCCTTATACTTCCCAACGGGGAAGAATGCGTCCGTATCAAAGAAGAACAGGGACACGATTAAAGCAATCGCGCCACCGACTATAAAGAAGTCTGCAAAGTTGCAAACGCCAAAATCTAAGAAATTCGTGGGAGGAACGGAGAACCAGTTTTCAAGCAAGACGCTGAAATCAAGCATGACCATATCGCGAACCCCTATGCCGCCCCAAGTTTGAAACAGCGCTCTGTCGATTAAGTTGCCGACGCCGCCTGCAACGATGAACACCAAGCACCAGCGCAAGCAAGAACGGCGCTTATCTACCGCGCAATAGACGATTATACACGCCAGCATCATCACCGCCGTACCGGCGATCAGAGCGATCTTCGCCTCGATCGGCCAATCCGCGCCCATACTAAACGCCATACCGGGGTTTTCGGTATAGGTGAGCTCAATAACGCCGGGAATGAGCACTATGTTTGCGTTGCCTAAGAACTTTTCGCCAAAGTACACCTGCGCGGCAATTTTAATACCGAGGTCAATCAGCAATAAAATACACAAAACCAGCGCGCCCCACAGCCAATGCCCTTTCAAAACGCCTGCTTGTTTTTCTTTTTTCTTTGCCTTTGCCATACTTTACTCCTTTTTCTTCCCTTCGCGAATATCGTTGATCATATTCGTCTTTAAGGTGTGCAATTTTTCCGAAAGGTCTACTTTGTAGACCTGCGGCATATCAAGACGCAAGTATTCTTCCCAGAATTTGGAAAGCTCTGCCTTCGAGAATTCTTGAATCTCCATCAGAGAAGGGAACTCGTACACGAGCTTGCCGCCCTTGACAATCGTGTGTTGCAATTTTTCCAAGGTGTAGTCGTACACCTCTTTTTTCTTCCAAGTATCAATCGGGTGGAAAATGGTGATATTCTTGCTCTCGTCAATCACCTCGTCTGCGAGGGTGATAAGGTCTGCAATCGCCATGCCCGTATGCTTATCGTACATACGATAGAGACACTTAAAGCCCGGGGTGGTCACCTTTTCGCTGTTGTCCGACATCTTGATTTTCGGGGTGATACTGCCGTCCTTATGGAACACCGCCGACATCTTGTAGACACCGCCCAGCGCAGGTAAGTCCTCCGAGGTAATCAGTTTCGTACCAACACCCCAAATATCAATCTTTGCGCCCTGTTGCATCAGCGAGGAAATCGAGCGTTCGTCCAAATCGCCCGAAGCGCAAATCTTCGCCTCAGGGAAGCCTGCCTCGTCCAGCATTTGGCGCGCCTTTTTGGAAAGGTAGGCAAAGTCGCCGCTGTCGAGGCGAATCCCCTTAGGAGTATGCCCCTTTTCCTTCAATTCCTTAAATACGCGAATGGCGTTGGGTACACCGCTGTGCAGAGTATCATAGGTATCCACCAGCAAAAGACAACTGTCGGGGTAACTCTCTGCGTACGCTTTGAACGCCTCGTATTCGCTGTCATAGCCCATAATCCAGCTGTGCGCCATCGTCCCTGCCACGGGCACGCCGAACATCTGCCCCGTCAATACGTTGGAGGTAGAACTGCAACCGCCAATCACCGCCGCACGCGCGCCATAAATCCCTGCGTCAGGGCCTTGCGCCCTGCGTAAGCCAAATTCCAGCACCGCGCCGCTGCCTGCCGTAGCGCGACAAATCTTCGAGGATTTCGTCGCAATCAACGTTTGGTGGTTGAGGATATTGAGCAGAGCCGTTTCCGCAAACTGCGCTTGGATAAGGGGCGCTTTCACCGTCAAAATCGGCTCGCCGGGGAAGACGGGTTCGCCTTCCTTTACGGCGTAGACATCCCCCGTAAATTTCATATTTTTAAGATATTCAAGGAAGTCCTCGCCAAACAGGTTGAGCGAACGAAGATACGCAATATCCTCGTCGTCAAAATGCCAATCCAAGAGGTACTCCACCGCCTGTTGCAAGCCTGCCGCAATCGAATAGGTAATCAGCTTATTTCTGCGGAAGAACAAGTCGAAGGACACTTCCTCCTCATGTTTGCCGTGCTTGAAAAAGCCGTAGCCCATCGTGATTTGATACAAATCGGTCAATAACGTTAAATTTCTCATTTTTATTCACCGTCCTTATCGTTTTTATCCTTTTTGAACCACCCTTTCATCTTTTGCCAAAGAGTGGGATTTTCCTTGCGCTCCTTTTCCAACCTTTCCTTCGTCGCCTCGGGCGATTCATAGTTTTCGGGATGGAGCCTGCACATCATATTCACCGTGGTATACACAGGGATTTCGTCCTTGTTGTCCTTGACGAAATCGGTGATACCGTACGGATCGCCATGCGCCGAGCCAACCAGCTTGCCGTGCTTACGCTTATTGACGATGAACAGAGTGAGGAGCCATATCAACCCCCCAATCAACATCGTCATCGAGAAGACAAACGACCATTGTATTCCGTCGCCCAAAATATATTGAGGATCGCGCAAGGGCTCCATAATCGAACGGATTAAGCCGTAGGCGGTAAAGTACGCCGCCGTGTTCACGCCGTTGGGCTTGTAAGGGTTTTTCCAAGCGTTCCAAAACAGCAATCCTGCCACCAAGAGGTTGAACATGCTCTCGTAGAAGAAGAAGGCGTAATGCCATTCCCCCACGGCGTCAATGTATACCGCAAAAGGGAACCATTGCAAGGCAGGGTTTACCACCTCTTGGCCGTACACCTCTTGATTGAAGAAGTTTCCCCAACGTCCCATCGCCTGCGCCACCAATAAGCCTACGACTACGCAATCGCCCACACGGAAAAAGTTGACCTTGCGAATCATACAGAAGGCAAACACGCTGATAAGACCGCCCGTGATTCCACCGACGATGGATAAGCCACCGCGTTGGATACTTTCCCAGGAAAACCACTCCTCAATCGGCATACCGTCCGTGATGCAATAAAACAGACGGGTTGTGACAAGGCAAATAGGCAAACAGATACAAAACAGCGTCAGGAATAAGTCGGGAGACATATTTCTGCGTTTAAACAACAGCGAAATCAACGCAAACGCCACCAACATTCCGCAAACGATACAGAGTGCGTAATAGGTGATGGTAAGGTTTTCCGTGATTTTAATGCCGGGGCTTAACAGGTTTTGCAGCATACTTTCTCCTTTCGCGCAGACTAAAATACATTTTAGTCTTTCACCGCTAAGCATTATTTTAGCATAAAAATAAAAAACCGTCAAGGCTTTGCCTTGGCGATTTGTATTCTTTTCGTCTGTTTTTATCGAATTTCCAGCTTAAAAATCGGGATTTTTGCAAGCATAGGAAGAATTGCGTATACGAGAGCGGTGTTGATAACGTTATTCCACACCTGTCCGCTGAAGAATAATCTCGCCACCGCAAAGTCCCAAAAATTGAGCGCCGTTTTATTCCAGAGGAAAAATCCCACAGTGGTGGTAATCCCCACCGTCGCCAAGAAAAAGGACAGTACCGCCGCCACGGCAATCTTCACACACCAAGCCCACTTGCCTTGCCAACGCAGGCAGAATACCGCCCCAAACAGAAAGCCGACCAGCCCTACCGCTAATCCAACAAACGGCGTATAGCCTGCTCCGCCCCCAAGAAAGAATCCGAGCAAATCCCCTAAGAATCCTACCGCAAAGCCAAACAGCGGCCCTACCAAAATTCCTGCCAACGAAACGGCGGAAAGGGTAAAGGAAAATTGCACGAATCCCAAAGGGATCGTGGTAATGGCGTTCACAACGACATTCACCGCCAGCAATACCGCAACGTACGCAAGCTTTGCGCTACGCCTTTTCCCTGCCAGCACTCCAAACAAAAATCTCTTTGTATCCATAAGAAAAAACCTCCCGAAAGAGAGGTCCGCACAGCACAGACAGCTACGCTTTGTCGCATACCTGCCCCACATAAATTGCCTATTCGGCATTAGCGGACGCGACCTTGCACCGCGAAACTTACGTCTTTGTTTCTTCGTCCGCCGACAACGTCCCGTTCGGCGACACTTTACGCGCAAAATCTACTCTTTGCACCCATTATACTCTAGGCTGGCAAAAATGTCAATCGTTTGGGTATAACTGTACAAAAAAACACACAGCCTTTTTTTATGGGACTTATCGTTATCCGTACAATCATTGTCTTTTTAACTCTGCTAGTTATTATGCGGCTGATGGGCAAGCGGCAAATCGGGGAAATGCAACCGTATGAGTTCGTCATTACCCTCATTATCGCCGAAATCGCCTGCATCCCGATGTCAGACGCGTCGATACCGCTCAGTTACGGCATCACCGCCATACTGACCATCTACTTTCTGCACCAGCTGGTGTGCCTCATCGACCTGTCGATCCCGAAGGCAAAGACGTTGTTTGCAGGCACGCCTAGCATCGTAATCAACCAGAACGGCATTGACGCCACACAGCTGAAAAAGAACAATCTCGACATTTCCGACCTCATCGAAAGCATGCGCAGCGCAGGGTATTTTTCCCTCGACGACGTCGAATACGCGCTGTACGAATCGAACGGCAAGTTTTCCGCGCTCGCCAAGCAAAAAGAGGGGGAGGCAAATCCGTCCATGCCCGTCCTGCTCATTTGCGAGGGGAAATTCAACGACAAAAATCTGCAGCTAATCGGCAAGGAAAAGGGGTACTTTTTGGAAAAATTACGGGGGCAGGGCTTTAACGAACTGAAAAAAGTGCTCGTTATGACGGTGGACGGAACGGGCAAAGTGTACGCGCAAGAAAGCGGACAAAGCTACCAGGTGTTCTCCTTAAATTGGCAGGAAAGGTTATGGTGAGCGTATGAAAATCGTTGCAAGTATTTTAATTTCCGGGGCGTTGCTTATCGGGTTTTCCACCTTTGAACTTTGCTACGTAGACAAGACGTTCGACACCTTTCACGAGGGCTTGACGTCCATTTACCAAAAGACGGAAGACTGTTCTGCCACCCACGAGGACGGCACGGCGTTGCAGCTGTTTTGGGAAGAGAAGAAAAAAACGCTGTATCTTTGGCTGCCGCACACCCTCATCGACCAAGTGGATTATCATCTTGGCGAGGCGCTCGGGTATCTGTACCAAGGCAACTTTGAGGACAGCCTGCCGAAATTTGAACTGCTTTTAGACATGGCGGAAACCATCCCCCGCGCCTACAAAATCCTACCCGAAAATATTTTCTAAACAAAAAAAGAGCCGTTCGGCTCTTTTTTACTAACAATGGTTATTCGTTTTTCCATATAATAGGGGTGATACCGTCGGTATCATAGTGCCAATAATTTCCTGCCGTCGTTGGCGCGCTTTCACTGTAATAATACCGCGTTGCGTTGGTCAATCCAACGTTGGAAGCAGCAAACATAGAAATATCCAACCATTCCTCTGCCGTCCCCTTGTAATACACGCTTGTCAACGCATCACTATTGAACGCCGCCCCACCTATCGTACGCACTCCACTACCGATTACCACACTCTCCAAGCCACTAGCCCAGAACGCTCCGTCATTAATCTGTACTACGCTGTCGGGGATTACGACACTCGTTAAACTCTTACACCACTCAAATGCGTATGATTCTATCAAGGTTACACCATTGCCGATGACCACGTTCGTCAAGCTACTACAACCAGAGAACGCTTGCGGCTCAATCACAGTGACACTATCAGGAATTACCACACTTGTCAGTTCGCCACAAGACTTGAACACACTATTACCAATCGAAGTCACACCATCGCCGATGACCACGTTCGTCAAATTATCGCAATAAATAAACGCACTATCTCCAATACTTATTACGCTGTCAGGAATCGTCACGCTCGTTAAGATACCGTTCGCGAATGCTCCGTCAGCAATGAATTTACAATTCTCATCTATGCTTACGTCGACTAAATCCGCAGAATCATACTCTGCTAAATATAAATATGGATTGACTTCATTCCCTAAATATTTCAGATTGTCTTTCACATTATACGATAAACGCGAACATTCATGAAACGCAGAATGACCAACCAAGGTAAGACTATCGGGAATCGCCACGCTCATCAAGCCGGTACAACCCCAGAACGCAGAATCACCAATCGAGATTACGCCTTCGGGGATTACCAAACTCGTCAGGTTATAACAACCCGCAAACGCATAGTCGTCAATCGAGGTTACACTGCTAGGAATTATTACACTCATTAAACTGTTGCAATTATTAAATGCTCTTTCCCCGATCGAAACGACGGGTGCGCCTTTGCAGGTTTCCACAATATGCGCATCGGTGATTTCACCTTCGTAGCCCACCACACACGCCTCGCCGCTTGCAACCTCGTAGACAATCCCGTCAATGGATACCCTTTGCGGCTTACACGCACCGAAATGGAAAACTGCCGTAACGCAAACAAACAGCGCTGCCATCAATTTTACAATTTTTTTATTCATAATACTACCCTCTTATGTAAAAAAGCTTTTCCGTGGAAAAGCCTTTTTCTTTTTACACCAAACCGTATGCTTGCACGATGTTTACCGTCGCTTGAAAGATATTCTTCAAAAACACCTTCACTAAGCGGTTTGTCGCCTCGTCAATTCTGCCGCTTTCGTTGCTCTTGAGCATCTGCGCCGCGCCGTCGAAGTTCTTGTAAATCATCTGCGCATCCTCTTCAATGGCGGTGTACGCCTCTTCTTCGCCGTTTTGCTGAATGTCGTACATTTCCTTGATGACGACGTTCATTTTCGGCAACAGCTCCAGTTTCCCAGTCTGTACCGCCTCGGCGGAAAGATGATTAAGCTCCGCCAACAGCTCGATAAAGCGTTGCAATTTTACATTTCCAACAAGATCCGTCGCCATTACAGTTCCACTCCGTTCAATTTCAACAGCTCTCTTGCGCTCTCCACGCTGTCCACGCCCGTCTTATTCTTGATAGGCGCAAATTCCTTTTCACGAACGACCACGTACGGCAATACGCTACCCACCAACTTGATGAGGTCCACCGCAAGCAATTCAAACTTCTTGCCGTTTTCCTTTTCAGGCTTTCTCGTGATACCGTCTTCGCAAAGGCACTCGATTTTCTTTTCTACGATGTGCACGGGGATTTTCTGTTCTACGATTTCTTCCAGCTTGGAAAGACGGAAGAGGTAGTTCATAATAACGCCAAAGCGGTAAGCAAGGTTGCCGTTTTCGTCCTTTTCGTTTGCCATTTCGTCCGTCAATTCGTAATATTCGATGATGTCGGGCGTGTCGCCGTCTTGGCAGAGTACGCCCACCTTTTCGTAGGGATTGGTCTTGGAAATCGACTTTGCGCCACAGTTCACGCCAGCCGCAATCGTCGCGCCCACAAAGACGGGGTCTGCGATTCTTTGCAAGACGTTATCTACTGCGTAGATATTCAGCCACTCTACTCCCTTTTCGTGCAGGTCTTCTACCAGCCCTGCGCGTTTCATCGTCGCAAACCAACCGCCGTTGCCGTTGGGGGACATCGCAGGCATGCCCTTCGTTTCCAAAATGATTTTGCCGTCGTAATCCACCGCAGGCGCCATATCCTGTTTGAAGAATTTGACAAGCTCCGCAGGGTAGCCAAAGTTGTTGTGCTCTGCCCAAAAAGCCGTCGTCGCCTCGTGGTTTTTGTCGCTGGTCATGATGTAAAGAGGCACATAGACACCCACCTTTTCCACGACTTCTAAAAGGTTTTTCATCTGCTGTTCAAAGATATACAAAGGCTTGGTGATACCGATATCGTACGCACCCTTCGGCCCGTCTACGCCAAGACGAGTACCCATACCGCCTGCCAGTAACACCGCCGCAACCTTTCCTGCCTTGATTGCCTCTGCGCCGATTGCCTCAAATTCCGCCTTTCTTTCCTCGATTTCCGGCAAGTCCATACCCTTGATAGGACGAATATCACGCCCTGCGCCCGTCAAATCGGTGGGGTTTTTCAATTCCTCTTCAAAGCTCCAATCCATCTCCGCAATCGTCTGCAATAAAGTCGCTTGTTCGTTTGCCGACAGCTCGTCGTAGTAGCGCAAAAGATGTTCCTGACCGTGCGCCGCAAGCAACGCCTTCGCCTGTTCGTAATTCATATTCTATTACCTCGCTTTTGGGATTTGTTTTATTGTAGCAAATTCGCAAAAAAATTGCAATATCTTATTATATAATTTTCTTATGCTTTTTTTATAAAAAATAATACCTTCGTCAGCGGTAAGAATAGCCCCGATACCGATACGCAAGCGCAAATCGTCTGCCCCAACATAAAGGGGAGAGAGGCTTTAAAGTACAACTCTGCCGCCTTGGGGCTATAGCCGTAATACCACGGCGTCAATAGGTTATCCAAAAGGGTAAAGCACGCCGTGCACACCGCCGCCAAGAGAGCGGCAATCAGCAGTAGTTTCCAACCCGTCCACTTGCACCACCGAGGCAATAGTCCAAACGCCACGGAAAGTATGGAAAAGTGAATAAGGTATAAGATTAAAACGACGGGATAAAACCCAAACAGCAACTGCCTAAGCAGCGCAAACGCCACCGCCGCAACCACGCCGCGCAACACTCCAAACACAAAGGCATAGCAGATGAACAGCAGGCTGACCACCTCGACGAACGGCACGGCAGATAACGCGTATTGCGACCCGATAACCATCGCAACGAATACCGCCGTTCTCGCCACCTCTTTTGCCGAGCGCACCGCTCCGTTTTTCCAAGTTTCTTGATTACTCACTTCGTACCTGCCCCATGCTTATGCAGGAAGACTCTGATAATACTGCCAAAGGTACACGCCGCCTTCCACGACGGGCAATGACTCTGCGCCGAAGTTAGAAAAACCAAGCGTTTGACCGTTCCATTCGACCCCCCAAGACATGTCGGAAAGCTCCGCATCCGAGATATACAGCGCCCAGTAGCAAGACCAGTCTGCAGCATTTTCCTTGCCGTTGATACTTTGTATCATCCCCTGACCATTGGTAGTAAAGGTAAGCTTTCCCTCTTCCTGCAACGCCTTCATCGCATCAATCAGCTTTGCATCGCCCTCTACCGATTCCACGAGAATTACAATTTCCGTTTCCGTTGTCTGTACGGTTGCCTTTACCTTGACGCCCTCCGTCGGCGTACAGCCTACGCAAAACGCCGCCGCAAACACCATACTCAAAAGCATGCCAACCGTCACAAAAAACTTCTTCATATCTTTTCTCCTTCGCCGCCTTTTGGCGACTTTTAAAATAATTCATTATTTTTTACGGAGAAAAAACGATAACGCAAAACCACCACGCCACCCAGCGCGGTACTCTTCGCCCCATTTTCGCATCCCCGCAAAAATCCAGCTTTTACACAACGCATTCGACAAAAAATCTTCGTCAATCTTCGGCAGGTCTTCCGGCTTACAACGATTTGGCGCAGTTCAATTCGCACCCGCCCTACCCCTTCTCACCCATCGGCAATGGAATACGGCAATCGTTCTTACGGCTGCGGGGGCAGCGGAGTAATACTCTCTTCCCTATTAAATAGTTGTCATTAACAACCATACCGCGCGTTGCTATTCAGTTGTTTTATTTCGATAAGAGCTGTAAAAGCTCTGCTCTTGTCTTCGTCGACAACCAACCGCAGGACACCGACCCCGGACCGACGTGCGCGCCGATGACCGTACCCATCTGCTCGATCTCAGGTTTGATACCGACCTGCTTTTCTATGAGTAGAGCAAGCTCGTTTGCGCCCGTAGGATTGTTCGTATGTATGACGATGATCCTCTCTTCTTGCGAAAGAGGAGCGAGCTTCATATGCTCCAGAACGCGAGCAAAGGATTTTTTCATTCCCTTATTCTTTTCCACAACCGTCAGCTTGCCCTCAGGGTCGAACGCAAGCATCGGCTTTACGCCCAGCACCGAGCCAATCACCGCCTCAACCGTAGAAACTCTGCCGCCCTTTTTTAAATAGAAAAGGTCGCTGGGGATAATACAATGCTGTATGCGATGTTTCGCTTCTTCAATATAGGCAATCGTAGAGGCAAAGTCCATGCCACGATCTCGGCAGTCCGCGGCAAGCTTTACCAAAAAGCCCTGCCCACCGGTCGCCGTCAAGCAATCGACGGGATAGATATTGAGGTTGGGGTATTCTGCGCGCACCTCTTGCGCCGCTTTACGCGCAAGCTCCACCGTATTCGCAAGCCCTGAGGAAATCGTAAAGTGCAGGGCATCCCGCACGCCTGCCTCACCCATCGCGCGGAAATGCGCCAAATGCGATTCGTAATTCAGCTTTGCCGTGCGTGGCATCCAGCCCTCAGAAAGTTTACGATAGAACGCCGTCAATTCCTCATCGCTGTCGTAAGAATCCAAATACTCGGTCAATACCTCCCCTTTTTCCAGCGTAAACGTCAAAGGCGCAAGGAAAATCCCCCTCTCCTTCGCATAGCTTACGCGCAGATCGCTGGTAGAATCGGTAGACACCGAAAAATAAGTTGTTTTGGCTTGTAACATATCTTTCATAACGATATTATAGCACGTTTTCCCCTTCTCCGTCAAGTGAATATCCCAATTAGCGGATATCTTGCCCTGCAAACAACTTTTTTGCAAATTTTCACCTTTCAAAGGCTTGAAAAAAAAGAAAAAATCGGTTATAATGTTATCGTAGCGCAAAAAATACGCGCGCTACGATAGGAGAGATTGAATGAACGTTAAACAAACCACTATCAACGCGATCCGCGTACTGTCGGCTGAGGCTATCGAAAAAGCAAAATCCGGACACCCCGGTCTGCCCCTTGGTTGCGCCCCTATCGCTTACACACTTTTTCAGAACTTTTTGAAGTTTAATCCGCAGGACGCAAGTTGGGCGGACAGAGATCGTTTCGTTCTTTCTGCCGGCCACGGCTCCGCTATGTATTATTCCCTGTTGCACCTGTACGGTTTTGGGCTTAACAAAGAGGACTTGATGTCCTTCCGTCAGTTCGGCTCTAAGACCCCCGGTCACCCTGAGTTCGGGCACACCTACGGTATTGAAACGACGACCGGCCCCTTGGGACAAGGGATTGCCAACGGTGTCGGTATGGCGATTGCTGAGGCAAACCTCGCCGCGCGCTTTAACCGCCCCGATTTCCCCATCGTTGACCACTACACCTACGTGCTCTGTGGCGACGGCTGTTTGGAAGAGGGTATTTCCTACGAGGCTTGCTCCTTTGCAGGCACGCATAAGCTTGGAAAGCTGATTCTTATCTACGACGACAACGATATCACCATCGAAGGGGATACCGATATCACCTTTAAAGAACACGTTGGCGCGCGATTTGCGGCGCAGAACTGGCAGGTACTGCGCGTAGACCTTGCCACGAAGCCGGACGACGTCGATGCGCTGGCGGCGGCAATCGAAACGGCAAAAGCCAGAACGGATAAGCCCTCGATTATCATCTGCAAAACGCACATCGGTCAATACTCTCCTCTGCAGGATAGCGAAAAATCGCACGGCGCCCCTCTTGGCAAGGAGAACTTGGAAAAGACGAAGGCAAGACTGGGTTGGGAATATCCCCCCTTCGAATGCCCTCAAGAGGTTTACGACCACTGCGCCGAGGCGGCAAACGCAGGCAAAGCCAAACAAGAGGCTTGGGAGGCAACCTTTGCCCGCTACGAGGCAACCTATCCCGAGCTTGCGGCAGAATACAAGAGAATGTTAAGCGGCGAAATGCCTGACTTCGATAGTATAGAAGGCTTGTACGATTTTGAAAAGCCGATGGCAACCCGTCAGACCTCCGCAAAGGTTTTGAACGCGATTGCTAAGGAAATCCCGATGCTCATCGGTGGCTCGGCAGACCTTACCCCTTCCAACCTTTCGGATATGAAGGATACTGATACGATTTCCTTCGGCGCTTTCACCCCCGACAACTTTGCAGGGAGAAACGTGCGCTTTGGGATTCGTGAACACGCAATGGCGGCGATGGCAAATGGTATGCAGCTGCACGGCGGTATGCAAGCCTATTGCGCAACCTTCTTCGTGTTTGCAGACTATTGCAAGCCCTCCATGCGCCTTGCGGCGTTGATGGGCTTACCCGTCACCTATATTATGACGCACGACAGTATCGGCGTCGGCGAAGACGGCCCTACTCATCAACCGATTGAACAGCTGATT
Source organism: Candidatus Scatosoma sp. (assembly GCA_045650185.1). Classification (GTDB taxonomy): domain Bacteria; phylum Bacillota; class Clostridia; order Christensenellales; family Borkfalkiaceae; genus Scatosoma. The sequence continues at coordinate 22,320 of JAZRQY010000012.1, forward strand.
ATGCTCCGTTCCATCCCCGGTATGAAGGTCTATCGTCCTGCAGACGGCAAAGAAACGGCGGCGGCTTGGGTGTCGGCAATGACGGGCAAACAACCCACCGTGCTTGCGCTCACCCGTCAGGCGTTGCCTCAATACGAAACAAGCGGCAAAGCGGCGCTCAAGGGCGGCTACGTCTTAGAGGACTGCGAAGGTACGCCCGACGTATTGCTGATTGCAAGCGGCTCGGAAGTCGATCTTTGCGTGAAGGCAAAAGCTATGCTTTTGGAAGAGGGCGTCAAGGCAAGAGTTGTTTCCATGCCCTGCATCGAGGAATTTGAAAAGCAAAGCGAAGAATACAAACAGAGTGTTCTGCCCAAGGAAATCAAGGCGCGCGTTTGCGTAGAGGCAGGCAGCCCGTACAGCTGGTATCGCTATGCAGGCGACAACGGCGAAGTGATTGCAATGGATACCTTCGGCGCATCCGCGCCCGCCGCAACGCTGTTCTCTCACTTCGGGTTTACGGCGGAGAACGTGGCACAAAAGGCAAAAGCAAGCCTTGCAAAAGCAAACTAACCTTAAAAAATAACAAACGGCGAAAATCACGAAGATTTTCGTCGTTTTTTCACGCAATTTTCGTATAATTATCACAATCGTAGGCTATATTGATACCGTCAACCAACATAGCACAACCACCTTGTATGGGGCGGCTATCGTCCCCATAAGGACCTCCACAAAAAAAGGAAACCTAAGCCTTCGCAGGCTTAGGTTTCTTTTCTTACTTTTTCAACAGTTGGTATAAGACGGACAAGACTCTAAAGGACACCGCATCGGAGAAATGTCGAATGTTCAGCCCCGTTGCTTTTTCGATTTTATCCAAGCGATAGGAAAGGGTGTTTCGGTGCATATATAAATTTCGAGAGGTTTCGCTGACGTTCAAGCTGGAGAGCAAAAACTCCTCTGCCGTCGCACAAAGCTCCTCATCCTCAAACACCTCGCGCGCCGCCTCGTCCATCAGCTCCGCGCAATATTCCTCTTGCTTGTGGGCGGACAGTTCCTCAATCATCTTGACGAGCACGAATTCCCGATAGGAATATACTTTGCCACGCACGGAGAAGCTTTCCGCATAGCGAAGGGCATTCGCCGCCTGCGCGTAAGAGAGAGCAATATCCTTGACTTCCTTGATGGTAGAGCCTACCCCCACCTTTACGTCAACCCCAAGCTCTTCCTTTAAAAACTGCCCGATAAATTCCCCGAATTCGAAGGAGGAATGGTATTCCTCGCTCTCCTCCGTAGGGGTGTAGCGCACCATCGCTATCGTACTTTCGTCCATTTTTACGACGGCGTCCGAAGACATCTCTGAATATTGCGCAAGCACCTCCATCGCCTCGTCAATACGCCGAGGTATGCGAATGGCAAGCGCAAAACAAGAACCGTTTTTAATCGAGTACTTGGACAGAAAGCGGTATACGGAACGCATCGTCCCTTCGCCAAGAAGTACCGCGCGCCAGCGGTCGTGTTTGGAAAGGTCTGCCTGACGGTCAAGCTCGCCCTCGAAATAGCTGATAAGCAGTATCGCAATACTGCGGTTTTCATCCGTTGCTCCTTCCAGAGCGCCGACGTATTCTCCCCCGTTATAGGCGAAGCGGAAGAACACCTTGTCGTCCTCCACCCACCATTTTTCCTCACGCATATCCGACGCCGTTGCCTTTCGACAAGCCGCGTCTACGTAAAAACGGGATTTAATTTCTGCCGTAATCTTTTCCGTCATCTTCCGTCTGCCTTTTGTTAATGCTTTTCTATATTATAGCGTATTTTTATCCTTTTTTCAAGAGTTTTTGATAAAAAGTATAGATTTTGCCCCTCTTTTTTGTGCGTTTTTTATAGAAAAGTTATCTCACCGCTATTGACAGAAAAGAAGAATCGTGCTATAATATTATAACTAATGATTATCGTGTGTACGCGTAGCCGTGCGAACTGGGCTGTTTTAGTCTTTTAAAAAGGCCGCCGCGCATACAATACGATATAAAAATTACCCAAAGGAGTGTACTTATGAGCATGAAAACTCCCGCTCAAGAAACCAATGCGACGTATGAAGAATTGGCTGAATTCAACGCAGCAAGCGACGTTTCCGTAACGCCTGCAACGCCTCGTGAAAGCAGCAACGTCTTCTATCGTATCGTAGCCATCCTGTTGGCTCTCGTACCCGTTGCCATTTTCTATTTCTTAGAGGCAAACGTCCTTATCATCCGTGAGGGCTATTTGCTGCAGCAAGACAACTACAAGCTGCTTGATTTCTTCATCAAGCTGTTTACGGAAGAAGGCTTTGCCGTAACGAAGCTGCTGAACTTCCTGCCTATCACCTGCCAAAGCCATAGTCTTTTGGGTCTTGCCTACAACGCTATGTTGTATCTGATCCCCGTATCTATGGTGGTATGTATCATCGCAGGTATCGTTGCAATCTTCGCACGTAAGGCAGCGCCCGTTATCACTCGCGCGATTTTGTTCATCGAATTCGGCGTTTATGCAGGCTATGCGCTTTCCATTTTGTTGCCCTATGCTTACTGCAACCTCAACGTTTGGGATACGCTGAACTACGCAGTCCTCGGCACGGCGGCAGGCGCTCTGCTGTTGTTCGTCGTTTTGTCTTTCGTCAAATCGGGAAAACGCACTTTGGTTGGCTTGCTGATCTTCCTCCTTACCGTCGCATCCGCAGGCGCAGTGCTGTATGCAATCTGCGTAAAGAACGCACCGATCAGCGATTTGATTGTGGAAAACCTGCTGTATAGATGGATTATCCTTGCCATTGTTTGCGTGTACGCGCTGTTCGTAATCATCTCCCTGCTTGGGGTTGTAGCAAAGAAGGTATACGCCGTAGACATCGTCCGCTCTGCATTCATGACCTTGATGGGCGGCGGCGTTATCGCGGCTTCCTTCCTGGTAAACGGTCTGTCCGAATTCCTTCTTTACGGCATCATCGCGGCGGCAACTGCCTTCGTAATGACGGTTGTAGAAACGATTGCCGTTAGCGTTCGCGCAGACGAAGACGTAGTGGAACAGAAAGAAGAAAAACCTGAAGAACCTGCAAAGAAAGAAGAATACGAGGACGAGGAAGACGAAGAGGAAGAAGCAGAAGAACCTGCACCTAAAGCAGAAGAACCCGCACCCGTTGCTGTGGCTCCTGCCGTTGCAGAAGAAGTTGCTCCCACGCCCGTTGTGGCTGTGCCCGTCGTTACCGAACCCGTAGCCGTTCAAGAAATTGCTCCTGCTCCCGAGCAGGAAGTTGCGCCCGTAACCGCGCCCACGCCCGTAGTTGCTACCACGGCAAACGATGCTTACGGTGGCGCATTCGACGCCTTTATCGGTATGCTTACCGCTGAGGAAAGATTGCAGTTTACGCAGATCTTCCTTCTGCGTTCGGAAAGCAAGTTGCCTGAAATCCCCGAATACAAAATCGGCGGCAACAACAAGGCATTCTTCCGCAAGATTTTCGTCAACCTCGGTAGCTTGCGCGCAAGAATCCCCGACGGCTTGATGGAAAAGATTTATCAGTTCGCAATTCGTCAATAATCTATTAAAAACGATTAGCGTGTTCTCCGATAAGGAGAGCACGCTAAAACTAATTTTGCCCTTATGAGCAAGTGAAGTTTACTTCGTAAGTGAAGTTATTCTGCGAATAGTGAAGTTTCGCCCAACGGCGAAGTTATGGAAAAATAAAATCCATTTCATTTTTGCACTTGCAAAAACTTCACTGCGCACAGCGCAACTTCACTGTGTTTACCTCAACTTCACTTTTGCCCTCGCAAAAACTTCACCAAAAAAGGCTATGCACATCGCATAGCCTTTTAATATTGTATCACCACTTTGATTTCCCCGTCGGAGGTGACGGTGCGGGAAACGCTGACGCTGTCTACTAGGTACAGCCCCCTGCCCCCCTCTGCCGTCGCAGGTGAACACTCGCTAACCGTAGGTGGTATAAAGACTTTGGTCGAGCGCACGAAAATTTCAATGCACCCTTCCTTGATATTTCCCTTTACCGATGCCGTACCCTCGGAATGACGCAGGACGTTGGCAACCAGCTCGTTGACGACCAATCGGCAATCGAATACCTTTTCTTTGGGAACGTCGTTTTCTTCTAAATACCGACAGATTGCCTGCGTAGCATTTTTCAGTTCTTCCGTCGCCTTAATTTCAAACCACATTCCTTGCGCCCTCCTTTGTTCCTTTTATTGTTGCAAGCGAGAGCGCAGTTTTGCCAAGATTTTGCGCTCCATACGGGATACCGTCATCTGAGATACGTCTAACCGTTCTGCCGTTTCCGTCTGTGAGAGTTCCTCTACGAATCGACACTCTACCAGCGACTTTTCAAGAGGGGAAAGGTCTGCCGTTGCCGCCGCAAGCGTTTCTTTCAGCTCGAAACGAGCAAAGCCTTCCTCGTCCGTCGGCAGAGTATCGCCAAGCGTTCTTCCCCCGTCGTCGCCCATCTGCGCGTCGATGGAAAGGGTGTTGCCTGCTTCCAGCGCCTGCACGATTTCTTCCTCCTCGTACGGAAGCGCCGCCGTAATTTCTCTGACGCTGGGCGTTTTGCCGTACCGGGAAAGATAGTCCTCAGCAAAGCGGCGAATTTCCAAGTTCACCTCGCTTAAACGCCTAGGCACCTTCACCAACCTTGCGTGGTCACGGAAGTAGTTTTTCAGCTTCCCCGTGATGCTGGGCGTAGCGTACGTCGAAAATTGCAGTCCTCTCGTTTCGTCAAAGGTTTCTACCGCCTCCAACAGATACATGGACGCCTCTTGCAACAAATCCTCGTACGCGACTCCGCGCCCGACAAATCGTTTGGCTAAGATTTCGGCTATGTACAGATATTTTTCCGCGATGATATTTCTGATAGAAATATCGCCGGTTTCTCTGTATTTTTTAAACAGTTCGTTTACGCTGTCTGCCATAATCCTCGTCCGTCGTTAGCCCTCAAAAGAAATTGCAAGTACCTTGCCTGCCTCATCCGTCGTATATTCTACCTTCCCAAGCAAAGCGGAGAGCAACGCGCGGGAAATCTCGTCCTCTGCAGAGGGAGTAGGCTGACAAGCCCCCTCACCCGTGAGGCTACATTTCAGCGTTTCGCCAACCGTAAATACTACGCTGGCGTGCGTAAAGCCGCTACGCTGTAAAATCAAGAGGCTCTCCGTCACGCATACCTTATAATCCTCTGCGCTATCCACGTCAAATTCCGCCAAAGCGCACAGTCCGCCTACCGTCAGGCGCACCGTCGTCATATATTCGCCGTTCAACGGCATTTTTAAAGAAAATTCTCTCATCATTATGCAATCTCCATACGAGAGCCAAGCGCGCAGATGGTAAACAGCTTTTTAATGCGCGCCTGCAACCCAAGCAGACGCACTTTATTGCCGTCTACCTCGGTCATTTTGGTGATTTTGACAAACACGCCAAGTGTGGTGCTGTCGATAAAGGACAACTGCTGACAATCAAAGGCAATCGTCTTTTTTTCTGCCGCATACGCCGTTTCGACGACGGCGAAAAACTCGTCGGCGTTGCCCACGTCAATGTCGCCGCTTAAGGTAATTTTCAATTCCTCGTTCTCTACGCCAAGTACCTGTACTTCTTTCATCGTATACCTCCCATAGCCGTTTCAAACCGAATTGAACCAGCCTTAAAATGTTATTTTCCGCGCCTTAGGGCGTTTGCGACCTTGCAGTATGTCGATACGGCGGCGGTCGCCACCGCCCAAATCCATCACAAAATCCCTATTTTAAGGTGCTACGCAGTTTTTACGAGCGAAAAAGAGCTTAAATAAAAGGATTTTTATGAATGAATAGTCCGATTGTAAGCGGAAATTCTGCTTTAGTATTAGAGCTTTTTCGCCGTCAAAACCTGGTTAAACTTGGTTTGAAACGGCTACGCCTTATCTACCTTTTTATAAACCAAACACCCGTCTTATTAAACAATCAAAGCACTAACAAGGTTGCAAAGCAACCCAACCGCCACCGCTACGGCATAGGAAACACCGATAAGCAGTAGATTTCGTTTCCATTTCCTCGTGTTTCTAAGCAACACGACAAACCCGAGCCCTGCGTTGGCGCAAAGCCCTGCCACGCAAGAGCCGAAGGCAATCGTTCCCTCCAAATACGCCGTCGTGATGAACACGGAGGAGGCGCAGTTGGGAATCAACCCAACCAAGGACACGAGGACGGGTTGTAGATACAAATGCCGAGCCATAAACGCCGCAAAGTTATCCTCCCCGATAAAGTGCATCAACGCGCCCATCAGGAAATTGAAGACGAACATCAACGCCGTAATTTTCAAGGCGTGCAAGATGGGTCCAACCAAGTAGGTCATCACGGGACGGCTATCGTCGTGCTCTCTTCCGCACGAGCAACCGTCTGCCGCGCCCATATCCTCAAAGTAGCGCAACATAAAGATATCCCGTACCGTCTGCGGCTCTTTCGCACCGACAACGGTATCAATGGAATGGGATTGCAGGCGTACCTGCCCCCTACCTATGCACTTTAATATCCCGTCCACGGCATAGCCTACGACGATCCCCACCGCAATTTTAACGGCGACCATGCTAAGCACGGAAATCGCCGCATCCGCTCTGCCTGACGAGAGCATAATGATAAACGCCTCATCGCTGGTGGATAAGAAAATCGCAAGCAGCGTACCTACCGTGATATATTTCTGCTCATATAATTTTGCCGCCAACACGGAAAAGCCGCATTGTGGTATGAGGCCTGTTGCCGAGCCGATAACAGGCCCTAATTTGCCCCCTAAACGGTTTGACCCAGCAAGGTTCGTCTTGTTTTCCAGTAGTTGTAAAACGACGTAAATTAAGAGTAGCCACGGGAGCAACGGTATGGTGTCCCAAAAGGCGTGCTGAGTATTTTCCCACACAAACTCCCAAAAGGTATGCGTTTCGTGAGTTGCGTGTAAGAGGGCCGCCGTCATGTCTTTCCTCCCGTTTTCCAGGTTGCGGAAAGAGGAATGGACGCCTTGGCGTTCAGGTTCATCGGCGCAAGGTTGCCGAGACGGTATTGTACCAGGCCCTCGGAGGCAATCATCACCGCATTGTCCGTGCAGTAGCGTTTTTCAGGCAACACCAACTTCAAGCCTGCCTTTTGGCACGCCGAAGTCAAGGTCAAACGCAGGTAGTCGTTGGCGGCTACGCCACCGCCCACCGTAATGGTATCTACCCCCGTTTCCTTCGCCGCTTGCAACGCCTTATCAACCAAGACATCAATCGCCGCCGCTTGGAAAGAGCAGGCAACGTCTGCTTTGGAATATTCTTCGCCTTTTTGCTCCTTCGTATGGCAGTAGTTGATGACTGCCGTCTTTAAACCGCTGTAAGAGAAGTTGTAGCCACCGCCACCCTTCAGCATCTTCGGCATCGGGATGCACGGCTTACCGTCCATCGCGCACCGTTGTACGTTCGGGCCGCCCGGATATTGCAAGCCTAAAACCCTTGCCACTTTGTCAAAGGCTTCGCCAGCCGCATCGTCCAGCGTTGCGCCCAAAATCTCGAATTCAGCCTCCGTTTTTGCGTACAAAATCGCCGTATGTCCGCCGCTTGCCAGCAGGGTGATAAAGGGCGGTTTCAACGTCTTTTCCACAAGGTACGCCGCCGCAATATGTCCGCGGATATGGTTGACGGCTATGAGCGGCTTGTTGAGCGCATAGGCGAACGCCTTTGCAAACGACACCCCGACGAGCAATGCACCGAGCAGCCCTGCGCCGTAGGTGACGGCTACCGCATCAATCTCCTGCGCCGTAATCCCTGCCTTTTCAATGGCACGCGAAACGACCTCTGCCACGGCATCGGTATGCGCGCGAGAGGCAATTTCGGGCACTACGCCCCCGAACAGCGCTTGCGTGGAAGCGGAAGAGGCAATCTCGTCCGACAGAATTTCTCTGCCGCGAATCACCGCTGCTGCCGTTTCGTCGCAAGAGGATTCAATCCCCAAAATAATCGGGTCTTTTTTGTGAATGTCAAAGGTAGGATTGTACATAAAAACCTTGTTTTTAGTGAATTGAAATCTTTGATTTCGTGAATTGACGGCAGAGCCGTCGTGAATTGAACGCTGATGCGTTCGTGAATTGCAAAGCTCTGCTTTGCGTTAAAGAAAAGTTTTAAATATTTCCGCAACGATTGCCAAAGGCAATCAATTCACGGCATCGCCAATTCACAAAACCGCAGGTTTTAATTCACGCATACGAAGTATGCAATTCACTTATATTTAGCAAGGGGCGGTAAAATGATACCTGCCCCCTTTTTTTGTGTTTTGTAGTAACCGCAACGCAGTAACTGCGCCGCATTTTGTAGGCGTATCCGTAGGAAAATGCAAGCAAGACAAGAAGAACGAGGAAAACCCGAAGGAGTTTACTGAGCGTAAATGACTGAGGGTTGCCACAGTTCGACGAAGTATTGCGCCGCATTTTGTAGGATACCTTAGAATTTCTTTAAATAGTCAATGACAAAGCCCTGAATTTCGCCATCCATAACCGCCTGAATGTCGCCCTTTTCATAGCCCGTTCTGTGGTCCTTTGCCAAGGTGTACGGACAGAAGACGTAGGAGCGGATTTGCGCGCCCCATTCGATTTTCTTGACGTCGCCTTTCATCGCCTGCGCCTCTTCCTGACGCTGCTTAATTTTCAGCTCCAACAGCTTGGAACGGAGCATGTTGAAACACATCGCTTTGTTCTGCAGCTGCGAACGCTCGTTTTGGCATTGTACAACGATACCCGTCGGGAAGTGGGTAATACGCACCGCCGAGGCTACCTTGTTGACATTCTGACCGCCTGCGCCGCCCGAATGGTAGATGTCGATACGGATATCGTCATCGTTGATTTCCACTTCGTTGTCGTCCTCAACCTCAGGCATAACCTCCAGCGAAGAGAAGGAGGTCTGACGGCGTTTGTTAGCGTCGAAAGGAGAGATACGCACCAAACGGTGTACCCCCATTTCCGCTTTCAAATACCCGTAAGCGTTTTCGCCCTCCACACGGAAAGCAACGCTCTTCAAGCCTGCGCCGTCGCCGGCTTCGCGGTCCAGCTCGTACACCTTAAAGCCCATCTTTTCGCAATAACGGGTGTACATTCTGTACAACATCTGACACCAGTCGCACGCCTCCGTACCGCCTGCGCCTGCGTGCAGAGCAAGCATCGCATTATGGTTGTCGTACGGGCCTTTCAAGATAGCGCGGATACGCATATCCTCGATATCCTTTTCCGCAACAGCGAGCATTTCATCGAGTTCGGCAATCAAGCTCTCGTCCCCGGTTTCTTCAATGAGGTCGATGACGTCCGCCGCATCCGAAAGCGCAGTTTCCCCTGCCTCGTACGCGTTGACTTTTGCGCGTACCTGCGCAATTTCTCTGCCGATTTTGGTGGATTTTTCCAAATCCTGCCAAACGTCGGGGTTTTCCTGCTCTTTTTCAAGCTCGGCAAGGCGAGGACGCAGATGCTCTACGTCCAACGCGTAGCCTGCCTCGGCGAGCACCGAACGCATTGCCTGTATTTTTAATCTGTAATCGTCTGCTTTAAACATAATTTCCCTTATTTTTCCTCGTTATTTTTCGGAGGTTGATGCGAAGACATACTGGAAAGGGGAGAAGGCATGATTCTTCTCGTCGGCATCTTCTGAGGCGCAGGTTGCGTGGGCGCAACAGGCTTCTGCGGCGGCTGCGGTTGCTGAGGCGCAGGCGCAGGCGCCTGGCGAATTTCCAACTTCACTTTAAGAAGCACGGAAATGATGGTGCGTTGGATACGCTCTACCATCTCGTCAAACATTTCAAAGCCCTCTTTCTTGTAGGCGATGACCGGATCCATCTGACCATACGCACGAAGACTGATACCCTTTCTAAGCTGATCCATCGCATCGATATGATCAATCCAGTTTCTGTCTACCGTACGGAGCATAACCTGTCTTTCTACCGTGCCAAAGTCTACCCCGATTGCCTTTAAGTCTTCAATCTTTTTCTCGTATTCCTTGATAACCTTCTTCGTGATCTTCTGCAGAGCGTATTCGTAGTCCCACTTTGCAAGGCGTTCCTGCGTGACGTAGTTCGTGCCTTCAGGCAACACCTTCGCTTCGAGGGCCGCATTCAGTTCCTCTGCATTCCAAAGTTCGGGCATAACGTCCACGTTCACAGCGGCGTTCACCGTTTCCGCAACGTAGTCGGGGATGTATTTCAAAACCTGTTCGTGTACGTCCTCGCCCTTGAGAACCTTCATTCTTTCGCCGTACATAACCAAACGCTGAGTGTTCATAACGTCGTCGTATTGCAGGACGTTTTTACGGATACCGAAGTTTCTGCCTTCAATCGTTCTCTGTGCGTTTTCAATACCACGGGAAAGCATTTTCGATTCCAGCGCCTCATCCTCTTGGATGTTGAACGCACGATACAACGCCTTCATTCTCTCACCGCCAAAGCGAAGAACAAGGTCGTCTTCCAAGGAGAGGAAGAATACCGATTCACCAACGTCGCCTTGACGACCTGCACGGCCACGCAACTGGTTGTCGATACGACGGGATTCGTGGCGTTCCGTACCGATGATACAAAGACCGCCCACCTCGATAACCTTTTCCTTTTCTGCATCCGTTTCTTTTTTGTAGTATTCGTACACCTTTTTGTAGTGTTCACGAAGTTCACGGATATTTTCCGGGATGTCGGTGATATAGGTGCTCATCGCAAGGTCGATGTCCTCGGGGCTATACAGCTCCTCACGAAGACGCTTCTTCGCCAAATATTCAGGGTTGCCGCCAAGCAAAATGTCCGTACCACGACCTGCCATGTTGGTGGAGATGGTTACCGCGCCAAGTCTACCTGCCTGCGCGATAATTTCCGCCTCGCGTTCGTGGTTCTTTGCGTTGAGGATGTTGTGCTTTACACCCTCACGTTTCAAAAGACGAGCAATTTCCTCTGATTTTTCAACCGAGGAAGTACCCACCAAAACGGGTTGACCTTTTGCGTTTCTCGCCTGGATTTCGCGGACGATTTCCGCTTTTTTGCCGCCCACCGTCGAATATACCTTGTCGGGGTGGTCAATACGCTGTACGGGACGGTTGGTAGGGATTTCTACAACGTCCAACGAATAGATCGTTCTAAATTCTGCCTCTTCCGTCTTTGCCGTACCCGTCATACCGGAGAGCTTTTTGTACAGACGGAAATAGTTTTGGAAGGTGACCGTCGCCCAAGTCTTATTCTCGCTGCGGACTTCCATTCCCTCTTTCGCCTCGATCGCCTGATGCAAGCCGTCCGAATACCGTCTGCCGTCCATAAGACGACCGGTAAATTCGTCCACTATAACCACTTCGCCGTCCTTGACGATATAATCCTCGTCAATGTGGAACAGCTTGTGCGCCTTCAAAGCTTGCTGAATGTGATGGTTGAGGTCTGCATATTCAATCTGAGCAATGTTGTCGATATGGAAGTAACGTTCTGCTTTTCTTGCGCCGCTGTCGGTCAGCTCTACCGTCTTTTCCTTACGGTTGATGATATAGTCCCAATCACGGCTCTGCGCCAACGCGCGTTTCCCTTCGGGAGCCGCCGCCTTTGCCGCCGCTTCGCGTTCTGCTTTTTCCGCCTCGTAATTTGCCTGTTCTTCCAAGGTCATCTTGGTGTAGTCGACGTACTCTTCTTCGTCATCGTCATCGTCTTCCACAACCTTTTTCTTCTTTTTCTTGGGCGCTTTCACCATTGCGAGCGCCTCTTCTTCCTCTTTGAGTTCGTCGTCAAAGCCGCCCGAAATCGTGCGTACAAACTTATCCACCTGCACGTACAAGTCGGAGGATTTTTCACCCTTACCCGAAATAATCAAAGGCGTTCTTGCCTCGTCGATCAAAATCGAGTCGACTTCGTCCACGATGGCAAACGTCAAATCACGCTGTACCATCATACGAAGATCCGTCTTTAAGTTATCACGCAGGTAGTCGAAACCAAATTCGTTGTTCGTACCGTAAACGATGTCGCATTGATAAGCCGCGCGCTTTGCCTCGTCGTCCATACCGGGTACGACGACGCCGACGGTCAAGCCCATAAATCTATGCACTTTGCCCATCCACTCTGCGTCACGCTTTGCCAAGTAATCGTTGACGGTGACGACGTGTACGCTCTTGCCGGAAAGGGCGTTTAAGTATGCAGGCAACGTGGAAACCAACGTCTTACCTTCACCCGTACGCATCTCGGCAATACGGCCCTGATGCAAACAGATACCGCCGATAATCTGCACGCGGAAGTGGCGCATTTTGAGGACACGCCAAGCCGCCTCTCTAAGCGTAGCAAACGCGTCGGGCAAAATATCGTCCAACGTTTCACCTGCCTCCAAACGAGCCTTTAAAACTCCCGTTTGGCTTTTCAGCTCATCATCGCTCATGGGCGCGTACTTGTCCTCCAACGCCTCGACGCTGTCTGCAATCTTGTTCAGCTTTCTCAAGCTGGCTCTGCCGTCGCTACCCAATAAAAACTTAATAAGTCCCATTTTTTACTCCTACTCCAGGCATTCACTTTCTTCAAAACGAAAGAAAGCCATACTACCCGATTATTATTCACTATACCATTGTACTATATTTCCACCGATTTGCAAAGCGTTTTTTATACGCTTTCGGATATTTTTTGCCTAATTTTAACTCTAAAGTTAAAAAAACAAGGCAAAATCGCCTTGTTTTTTCTTTCGTACTGCGTTATAAGTATTTTTTCAAAGCATCGACGCGGTCGAGTCTTTCCCAAGGGAAACCCTTGTAGCCGAAATGCCCGTACGCCGCCGTCTTCTTGAAGATGGGGTTGCGGAGCTGTAACTGCTGAATGATTGCATACGGACGAAGATCGAATTCGCATTTTACAATCTCTGCCAAGCGTTCGTCGTCCACCTTGCCCGTGCCGTGGCTGTCCACGAACACCGATACGGGATTTGCAACGCCGATTGCGTAAGCAACCTGAATTTCCAGCTCGTCTGCAAGACCTGCCGCCACCATATTTTTTGCGATATAACGGCAATAGTACGCCGCGCTTCTATCCACCTTCGTGGGATCTTTTCCAGAGAAAGCGCCGCCGCCGTGCGCGCATCTGCCACCATAGGTGTCTACGATAATCTTTCTGCCCGTCAAACCGCTGTCCCCCTCGGGTCCGCCAATTTCAAATCTGCCCGTCGGGTTGATATAAATCTTCGTGTTTTCATCCATCAAAGCGGCAGGAATAATTGCGTCAATGACAAGCTTTTTAATATCCGCCTTTAAGGTTTCCTGCGATACTTCGCCGTCGTGTTGCGTAGAAACAACCACGGTGTCCACACGCTTTGCTACGCCGTCCACGTATTCCACGGTTACCTGCGTTTTGCCATCGGGACGAAGGTATTTCAGCGCCCCTTCCTTGCGGATATCCGTCAAACGCTTTGCAAGACGATGGGAAAGGGACAACGTGAGTGGCATCAACTCCTTCGTTTCGTTGCATGCATAGCCGAACATCATACCTTGGTCGCCTGCGCCAAGCTGATCTGCCTCTTCGCCGCCGTCCGTCTTCTTTTCCAAGGAAGCGTTTACCCCCATCGCAATGTCGGGTGACTGTTCGTGGATTGCTACGATTACCTTACACTTATCGTATGCAAACGTACCGAAATCATAGCCGATTTGCTTAATGATTTCCCTTGCCGTAGCCTCATAATCGACCTTTGCAGTCGTGGTCACTTCGCCCATAATCAAGAGTGTGTCATACGCCGCCGCGCATTCCACCGCCGCCCTTGCCATCGGGTCTAATGCAAAAATAGCGTCTAAAATCCCGTCAGAAATGTTGTCGCAAACTTTGTCGGGATGCCCTTCGGTAACGCTTTCGCTGGTAAAAAACTTTTTCATGTAAAAAATCCTCTCACAGTCTGACGAGTATCGAACCCATCAGTCTTAAAATGTTTTTTCTTGCGCCTTCCGACGCTAATGCCCTTGTAGTATGACGATACGACGGCGGTCATTACCGCCAAAATCCACTGCAAAAACCCTATTTTAAGATGCTCACAGTTTTCACGAGCGTAAAATTTTTTAGGCGAAAGGAGCTTTCACGCAGAAATACCGCCGTATTGCAAGTGGAAATCCTGCACGGATAGGAAATTTTCCGCCGTCAAAACCTGATGTGTTCGATACTCGTCAGACTGAACTATAGTTCTTCTCCGCGCTTGGGATTTGCAGAGAAGTTCCCATACACAGGGAAGGTTAGTATAACATAGTTAAAGATAAAAGTCAACTAAAAATACACCTCGTCTTTCGCATAGAAGTGACAAAATAGAAAAGTCGATATGTCAACTGCGTTGACTCGATATATTCTCGCTTTGCTCGAACTCGATATATGGTCGCTACGCTCCCATTCGATATGAGATAAATTCCTCTTGCTTTTGCTTGTCCAAAAGCATATCGAGCCGTAGGCATATCGAATTGCGCCAGCAATATATCGAAAATCCCGCAAGGGATTTATCTCGATGCGTGTTGCCTACGCAGGACAACACGCTAAATGTGCTTGCGCTTTTTGATTTCTTGTGTTATAATGGTTTTACTATGGGCAATTTTACTTACGACGAACAAAACTGCAAACTCTGCCCCGTGGCGTGTGGCGCAAATCGGGCGCAAAGGGCTGGCGTATGCGGCGCTGACAACCAAATGCGGATTGCAAAGTATTCTCTGCACCCCTTTGAAGAGCCCTGCATTTCCCACAAAAACGGCAGCGGTACGATCTTTTTTAGCGGTTGTTCACTGCGGTGCGTGTTCTGTCAAAACTACGAGGTATCTCGCGCACAGCATGGAAAAGTTATTTCTCCTGCCGAGCTTGCCGACATCTTCCACCGCTTGGAAGAAATGGGGGCAGAGAACGTTTCACTCGTATCTGCGCAGCATTTCATTCCATACCTGGTGCAGGCTTTTCAAATCTATCGCCCAAAAATCCCCGTTGTCTACAACAGCGGCGGATACGAAAATATCGACGCTTTAAAACAGCTTGACCCCTTCGTCGATATCTATCTTCCCGACATGAAATTCTACTCCTCTACCTTAGCAAAACGCTACACGGGCAGAGAGGATTATTTCGAAGTCGCCGACGCCGCCATCCGCTTTATGGCAGGGAAACGGCGCAGGATGACCGAGGACGGAAAGATGCTGTCCGGGCTCATCGTACGGCACTTGGTGATGCCGCTTGGCGTAGCCGATTCACGGCAGGTCCTTCGCTGGTTTGCGCGCGAAATGCCAAAGGACGCCTATTTGAGCCTCATGAGTCAATATACTCCCTTTGGGAAAATCGACGGTCTTCCCGAACTTTCCCGACCTATCAAGGCAAGGGAATACGCCGCCGTCCTTGACGAGGCTGTCGCTTTGGGACTGTCCGACAGACTGTTCGCGCAGGAGCTTTCCTCCAGCGGAGAAAAATATATCCCGTCTTGGGATTACTAACTACCACCCCTCCTCGGATTTTTTAGTAGTCGCATCGCTTGGCTGACCAAATCGTAGGTCATCTTGCTTGCGCTCTTAGGATTAGCGGCTTTCCATTCGAGAGGCAAAGGGGGCAAAACTCGTTTTTTCATACCTTTATTTTGCACGAAAAAGGAGCAGTTTATGCTGATAAACGCAACCGACTTACAATTTGGATATACGGAAGAAACCTTGCTGGAAAAGGTCTGTTTTACCCTAAACGAGGGGGACAGAGTCGGGCTTATCGGCGCAAACGGCGAGGGGAAAACCACCCTCATTCGCCTGATTTTAGGGGAGCTGTATCCCGACAAGGGGGAACTGTTTAAAAAGAACGGCATCCGCATCGGCTATCTGGCGCAGAACGGCGGCTACGATAGCAACAACACCGTCTGGGAAGAAATGCAGGAGATTTTTGCCGAAGACAAGCGTCTGCTCAGCGCCCTCAGAGAAGTGGAAATGAACATCTCGATGGCAAGCGAGAACAGCGACGAATATCGTCGCCTTGCCGCGCGCTACGAGAGTCTGAATAAACAAATCTCCGCGCGTGATAGCTATCAATACGAGGTAAGAATCCGCACCGTCTTAGGGGGTATGGGCTTTGCTGACCGTACCGAGCAGGTGATTCGCACGATGTCAGGCGGCGAAAAGACGCGTTTACAGCTGTGTCGCCTACTCCTCGAAGAGCCCGACCTTCTCATCTTGGACGAGCCCACCAACCACCTTGATGTCAAGACGCTGTTTTGGCTGGAAGAATATCTTGCGTCGTACAAGGGCGCAATCTTCACCGTTTCGCACGACCGATACTTTCTCGATAAGACCGTCCAGCAGATTTACGAATTAGAGCGTAAAGGGCTGTCCGTCTACAAGGGGAATTATACAAAGTATAAAACCTTGAAGGCGGAACGGGTCGCTCATCAGTTGAAGGAATACGAAAAACAGCAGGTAGAACGGGCGCATTTGCAAGAATACGTCGATAAAAATCTCGTGCGCGCCAGCACGACCAAGTCGGCGCAATCCCGTCGGCATAAGCTGGAAACGATGGAAATCATCGAAAAGCCTGCCCTGCCGCCCACGCCGCCACGCTTTACCTTTGCTTTTACGGAAAGACCGTACGAGCAGGTACTCTCCATTCACAGTCTGCGCCTGTCCGCAGGGGAAAAGCGGTTGCTTGAAAACGCTGAAATGCAAATTACCAGAGGGGAAAAATGCGCCTTGGTCGGCGACAACGGCACAGGCAAAAGTTCCCTCTTGAAAGAAATTGCCTATGGCAAAAACCCTGCGATTCAGCTTGGGCGATTCGTACGGCTCGCCGTCTACGATCAGGAAAACGCCAATTTGAGCCCCGACAACACCGTCTTGCAGGAGCTGTGGGAACGGCACGTTGGTTGGGAACAGACAAGGGTGCGCAATATTTTGGCGCAGGCAAAATTAGAGGCAGAGGACGTCGATAAAAAGGTACGGATGCTCTCGGGTGGCGAACGGGCAAAGCTTGCGCTTGCCGTCTTCTCGACGGAAAACGGCAACGTGCTCCTTTTGGACGAACCCACCAACCACCTCGACCTGCCTGCAAGAGAAAGCTTAGAAAATGCCTTAAAAGAGTTTGAGGGCACGCTGTTGTTCGTATCGCACGACCGATATTTCATCGAGGCGTTGGCAGGCAAAATCTTCGAATTAGAGGACGGAAAAATCCACACTTATCCTTGCGGCTACGAGGAATACAGCGCGCAAAAACGGGAACAGCGCGCGGCGCAAAACGCAACGCAAAAAAGCGTTAAACACGTACCTGCCCCCACAAAATCGGCAGAAACACCCGTCTACAAGAGCAAAGAGGAACGGAAAAACGAGGCGAAACGGCGTATCCGCAGTAAGGAGCTGGAAATGGAAATCGAGGCTCTTGAAGAGGAGAGCGAGGCTTTGGGCGAGTCACTTTCCACCCCCGAGGTTGCGACAAACTTTTCCCTGTTGACGGAAAAATGCAACCGCTTGGAATGGGTGAAAAACCGCCTCGACGAGTTGTACGCAGAATACGAAACTTTACTATAATCAGTTTACTTTTTGTAAAAAGTATGCTAAACTATCCATAGCGGTATCATTTTAGGAGTCTATCTATGAAACTGAAAAAAAGTGTTGCTATTCCTTTAAAAATTTTGGCTTGGGTTGCCAGCGTGTTGGCTGGGTTGCTCATCTTAGTGTTCGTCGGTGAAAAGCTGTTCTTCGCTTCCTTCTTCTTCGGCGGCGCAAAGATTGCGATGCGCACCCCTGGTACTTGGACGAATTACGTACAGCAGGGTTTTGACCGCTTGGAGGACGGCACCTTCGTCGTTTCCGCTTACGATAAGGGGGACGAGAATGCGGCTCTCTTTCTTATCAAGGACGGCAAGGAAACCCTCTGCCAGCTGAAAAACGGCGACGGAACGCCCTACCTTAGCCACGCAGGCGGCGTGACTCACTACAAGAACTGGGTGTACGTTGCCACCGACAACCACGCCGACAAGGAAGGCGACGTCTACTGTATGCACGAGAGTTGCGACACTAACCTCGATATGTTCCTTTTGTCCGACGTTCTTGACGGGGACGGCAAAGCAACGAAGGTGGACAGCGTTATCGTTCCCAACCGCTTGGCATACGCGTCCGTGTACGGCGACCTCTTATATACCGGCGCTTTCCATCGCGCAGGCAGTAAGTATATCACTCCCGAAAGCCACCATCTCACCACCCCTGCAGGGGACGAGAATACGGCGCTGATGATGGTGTATAAGCTGGATGAAACCACGGGCAAGCCCGTCAGCGCAACGCCTGAATTCTGCTATTCTACAATCTCCAACGTGCAGGGCATGTGCATTACGGGGGATAACGACATCGTCCTTTCCACCTCTTGGGGCTTGGGTATCTCCCACCTCTATCAGTACGAGCTGGACAACGCAAAGAAAGGCACGATCTCCTTGGGCGGTGAAAGCGTAGAAGTCTACTATTTGGACGGCGCTTGCCTTGAAACGACTCTCTCCTGCCCGCCGATGGCAGAGGAGCTGGTTTGGCTCGAAGGCAGAGTGTATATCCTCAGCGAATCCGCTTCCATGAAGTACCTGTATGGCAAACTGATGAGCGGCAACCATATTTACAGCTATCCCATGGCGTAAGGGTGCAAGCCCTAACGAAGTTTGTCTTTTAGACAAGTGAAGTTCTTTTCAAGAGTGAATTTTGCCTTGCCTGCAAGGCAAGTGAAGTTTCGCGAAACCGCGAAATATAGAACAATTTAAATAAAAGACGCTTTGATAAAATAATGAAAAAAAGACTTTACCTTACTTGGTAAAGTCTTTTTGTTTTTGTTTGATTTTTCACTTTGTTTTCATTCATTCAAAAATGACAACGCAAAGATTAGCACGGAGATTCTTCGACCGTGCTACGCTCCGCTCAGAATGACAGCAAGAGGATTAGAAACCCAAAAGTTGCCTTTTCTTCGTTTCAAATTCTTCTTGTGTGATGATACCGCTATCCAACAGTTCTTTGTATTTTTTCAGTTCGTCTGCAGGGCTCGCGGCGGTGTGCATAGGAGTGGGTGCGGCTTGCCCTTTTTCTTTTTCTTTCTGTCTTTCGATTAATAAATTACAAAGCACGTTTCTAATTTCTTTTGAGTTTTCAATATATAGAAATTTTATCAAACCCGAGTCTGTGGCAACGGAAATTCCGTTAAACCAACTCGTCCCCACGGAAGAAATACTATCCATCGGCAAGTCCACACTACGTCCAAAATAGGTTTTTCCCGTAACGTACTTATCCGTTACAGTAATTTCCATTTTACTGGTCATCCAATAGTCAATAAAGAAAGCTACAGATATTAATGTGAACACAAGTGAGATATACATTTCAGGAAATTCAAAAAAGCTGAAATGGCGGCCGTAGTGATGCCTTCTCTCAAGTGCGTCACATTGAGAAGCCGTAATTAAAAGAAAGATTATTGCCAAAAGCAAAGAACCGATTGCTAAACTTAAAATTATACCTTTTACCTTTTGTGTAATTTTGCTTGTTATTTTTTCCATTGTATTTTTCTCTATTATAAATTTTTTATCCAATTTTCGTAGCATTTGCATTTGCCCTGTCTTTTTCGCTCTTCTCTAAATTTAGAGCTGCCTAAACATTCGCAACGCCCTGTTTCTTCAAACGTAACCACTTTTGTTTTATCGCCATAAATAACTTCACGCTGACCATTCCAATATAAGCACGTACCGCACATCACACGGTCATACTTACTTTCCATTCGTAAATACCTCCAAAAATTATTTTGCAATCATATTATATCCTACATTTTGTAGGAAGTCAATTATTTTCCTACTATTTGTAGTAAAATATTTTTATGAAAAACAATATTTTCGGAAAAAGATTAAAAGAATTGCGAATGGAAAAGGGATTTTCTCAGCAAAAATTAGGGGAAATTTTTGGGTTTTGCAATCAAACGATTAGCTTTTGGGAAAGCGGTAGTCGTGAACCTGATTTAGACACCCTATTAGAAATCGCACATTATTTTGAGGTAGCGTTGGAAGATTTATTAGAAGAAAATAAATAAACACGGTTGCTTTGTTGCAATCGTGTTTTTTTCTGTAAGCCCTGATTTAAGAAGTTGCAGAGTCAAATAAATAAAGCGGAAAGGATCTTTTTTCATCCTCTCCGCTTTGTTTTGTAGGCAAATTCTTATTTGTCTGTCGTTTTATTCTCTTGGGGCGCTTGCGTAATCATATGAACGTTCATATGAGGATAGCTGAATTCTATCCCGCTTTTTTCAAAGGTCGGTTTTATCGCATTCATTACGTCAAAATACACCGTCCAATAATTTGCATTCTCGCACCAAGCGCGGGCCGTATAAAGAATATCGTTATCCCTAAATTCTTGAACGTGAACAACAGGCGTTTTTCCTTCTTCTTGCAGAACCAAAGGATGTTCGTCAATCAGTTGCTTTAATACGGATCTCACCTTTTCCACGTCATCGTTATAAGAGGTAGCAATCAAAAATTCTACTCTGCGCGTAGGCGAGTTGGAATAATTGATGATGCTGTCGTTTGCAATTTTGCTGTTGGGAATTTGAATCAGCTTTTTATCAGGCGTGTCCAACTTTGTGTAGAACAAACCCACTTCTCTCACCGTACCCGCCTCACCGCCAACTTCAACGTAATCCCCTACTTTGAAGGGATGGTTGGTGATAATCTGGATCCCACCGAATACGTTGCTCAAAAAGCCCTGAATCGCCAAGGAAAGCGCAACGCCGACAACGGACAGCGCAGAAACCAAAGAAGTAACCGATACCCCAAGACTGCCAAGCACGATGGTAACCGATATAAACAAAAGAACTGCTTTGATAAAGCCTCGCAATATCTTTTTTACCATTTCGTCCATTTTTGACTTGTTGGTTAATTTATCAAACAAAGACAAAATAATCTTAATGACAATCAAGCAAACCGCAGCAATCGCAACCGCTACAATCGCCTTTTCCCAAGGAAGTTGTTTCAAAAAATCCCAAACTGCATCCATAAAAAATTCTCCTTCAAAGTTTGCAAAACCGCCTACTTCCGTAATGCGCTTAAAACTTGTTCGCTAATTTGCGACATCCCTTTCGCCGTCGGGTGTCCGCATTCTTTGTCGATATCCTTCAAACGGATATATTGTAAACCATAATACTCGGCGACTGTTTGAAGGGCGTCCTGTATTTCGCTTTTAATATCCGTGTTAATGATAACTATAATTTCCGCATTCGGCAATTCCGATTTTAATACGCCTACAAAATAGGAAACCGCAGGCAGTACTTGGAATAAATCTTGCTCCTCCCAGTTGGAGAATTTTATTTTTCCAAGAGGTGCATCCGACCAACTATCGTTCGTGCCGCCAAATACGAAGACCGTATCCACAGTATTCTTCTCGAAAAAGCCTTCTTCTTTCAGTTTTCTAAAGCGATAAATAAACGAACTCGTTTTCGAGCAATCGCCATCATAACCCGTGTGTCCAATCGTAGAACCCGACCAACTGTCATTTAACAGCAAATGATCACCCGTCGCGCCGAATGTTTTTTTCCACCAAGTTTCTTCCAATTGCATTTTTCTAACCGCTGGGCCTTTAGTAGTTCCTTGCGGACTATAATAAGTATGATGCCCTTCGGGAATACATCCTTCATACGTTGAATAACTATCTCCAAATATAACGATATTTTTCATCATTGCCTCACAATTCTTTCGTGTATTTTTTGTCAAATATTTATATTATTTTCCTGCTGTAAAATAGAAACACGTCTTTCTTGACGGCTCAAGAAAGACGTGCTGTGGTTGAGGCGACGGGACTTGAACCCACGACCTTTTGGTCCCTAAATATCTTTCGATATGCCACACCCATGCTGAAAGCCTTTAAAATAAAGGAACTTTACATAATCCGCGAATTAATTTTAGAGTATCAACAGCCGTTTTGTTGACCTATTTGACCTAACTGTTGACCTGATTATATTATACCAAATCCGCGCAAAAATGTCAAGAAATAACCGCCGCCGCAACAGAAATTCTTCAGAAAACATACAGCTTTTGAACACCTTTCAAGCATCCCAAAAGCATCCTAAAAACAACTCAAATACCTCCCACACGAATCTTTATTGCACGTTTGTAACATCTTTCAATAAAGATTTTTTTATCTTTGAAAAAACTTTTTAAAAATTTTTTATTGAAAATAGTAAAGTACAATTTAAGTGACAGGTTTTACTAATAGACATGTTATACTATGAGTGTAAAAAGGTTGAGGCAAGAGCTCACCGAAACCTTGTTACAAAAATAAAAAAATACGGAGAATTCAAAAATGAATCAGAAATTTAAAGTAAACTTTGTCACCAGAACAATTGAAGTATCCACCTCTTTCGCAAAGAAAGCAAGCATCTATGGCTCAACGGAATATCAAATGCTTACCGATGCGCAAAAGGCGCACCCTGAATATACGCTCGATATTCAAAAGCCCAAGAAAAGCGTAATTAAAGGCATCGACCATGAGTTTATGCGCAAATATATTATGGCTCATGATGAAGATAATAAGTTGATGAATGCGTTTGATAAACTCGTTGCCGAGAAGCTTTCTTACCCTGAACTTAAAGCTTGGTTTGTTGATAAATACCCTGTGTTTAAAGAATGCAAAACAAGAGCAGATTGGATTTTAGCGGCGTAATGAAAATTAAAAAAGGAGAAATAATAATATGAAAAATACGCTTAGAATTAATCACAAAAACAACCAACTAGTTATGGATAGAGAATTTTCTATCAAGTCCTCTTTGTACGGCTCGCAAGAGTATAATATGCTCCAAGCGGCAAGACAAGATTATCCCACCTATCAGGTAGTACGTAAAACCATCAAGAAAAACTCGCAAAAAGAAGCGTTTGACGGCTTAACCTACGAATATATGGAACGTTATATGGAAAGATATAACACACCTGCGGAAACGCGCCAAAAGTACCAAGAAATGCGTTTTATGGCAAACTGCCATTCCATTCGCTATCCCGTTATCAAAAAGTGGTTTTTGGAAACATTCCCCGAAGTAAAAGATTGGGGTAAAAAGAAAGAAGAATTTGCGGCGGACGCCGCCCTGAGCGCATAAAGGAGGCTAATTATGACTGTACCCAACCAAAAAATCATCAAAATTCATAAACCCAATATTCAAAAAGACCCTTTTGTTTCTTTAAACCTTGATATCATGGGAAAGGTTTATAAGGATTTGGCGTGTAATGCCTACACCTTTTATCTTTATCTATGCTTATGCGGTAACAAGGATGGATTTTCTCTTGAGTTTTCGCCACAACATATCAAAGATAGATTTGGTTTGCCTACCTCTACAGCGCAAGACCAATTCAAGAAATTGGTTGCTAAAGGTTATTTAGTACCAAAAAATGAAAACAGTAATATTTATGATTTTTATTACGAACCCGAACACTTGAAAGTGAATCCATCCGAAATCACATTTGATTTTTAAGCGGACGGCGTGCAAAAAAAGTTTGAATCGTACGCCATGCAAAAAATCCGTTTGACGTTTTAAGTTGTGGAAGCCGTTAAGCCCTAATTGTAAGACCTTATAGAAATATATAAATAAAAAAGGTGATAAATAAAGAATATATATATACGCAATAGAACCGCTTCCATTCCCCCTTAGGATGAAAAATTAAGCAATTTAGGAAAAGCCTCTCATGAAAAATTTAATATTATATAGAACGTAAAAACCACCGTTGACGCGGTGGTTTTTTCAAGAGAAAACAAGAATAAGGAGATTATATAATATGAATAGAGGTTTTTTTCATAGCGACCCTGATGAATTAAGAATTTTAGGACGAATTTCTGACGAAATGTATTACATGATGAAAAGGCGTGAAGCCGCCGCAAACTTTGACGTGGAAGAACAAAAGAGATGGATGCGTTTAGAGCTTTTAGATAAACGTCAAAAGCAACAGAAAGAGGCTGAAGAAAGAGAAAAACAGAGGCAAGAGAAAGCAAAAGCAAAGAAAGAACAAGAAAAAATTATTAAGGAAGCGGTAGAGAAAGACTTGCCTAAACAGATTGAAAAGGAATTACAAAAAGAAATTCAAAAAATTTTTTCTAAACATTAAAAAGAAACGAGTCGGCAAACGCCGCGACAAGTCGCGCCGCCGCCTCGTTTCTTTTACGCTTCGCGACAAAAGCACTCCAGAAAAAAAAGGAATGCAATAGACACTATTGAAAACGGCTCCGTTTTTGAAACGAAAATAACATTTCAAAATTGAACAGCCCACACCTATTGGGAAATAAGCAAAATTTTTATTTTTTCCCGAAATAATCCCCCCCCCTACAAGGTAAGAGCCGCCACCCACTTGCCAAAAGAAAAGCTTTGTGATATACTATACTTATTAACAAAAGGCGGCAGCTATGTTATGAAACGATTTAATCAAAAATTAAAAGCTTTTTTGATTTATCAATATTTAATGGAAAATACCGATGAAAATCATTGTCTTTCCACAACGGATATTTTAGACTTTTTAGAGAATGACATGGGCATCAAAGCGGAGCGCCGCTCCCTTTATACTGATATTGATGAAATCAATAAAACTCTTTATGCCCTGCGGAAAGATATTTCAATTGAAGAAGCTGAACTTGAAATTGAAGAAAAAGAAAATGACAAGTGGCAAACCATCGTTTATGACGGGAGTAGAAAAGGCTATTATGTCCGCAAGCGCGATTATAAACTGAACGACGTCAACGCTATTGTGGAATGTATTTATGCGGCAAGATTCATTACGGAAGAAAAGGCGAAACAATACGTCGATATTATCACGCGCAACCTTGTCAGCATCCACCAAGCGGATGAAATTCAGCACGAAGCTCTGCTTTTGGATAGAGGGAAAGCCATCAATCCGCATGTGTTTGAAAACGTTCAAAAGATATACAAGGCGATGCGCGTAAAAGCAGGGAAAGAAAAACATGTTCCTGAAAAGATTTCTTTTAAATACGTAGCCGCCGCACCCAAGGGTAAAACAACAGAAATGCGCAAAGGCGAAAGATATGTTGTAAGTCCCTTTAAATTGATAATCAATGACGGCAATTATTATTTGCTTGCTTTTGATGAAAAGAAAGCCGCCGCACGCACTTTCCGCGTAGACAGAATGAAAGAAATTAAGCCTTTAGGAATTCCAAGGGAACGCATGGATGAACTGTTTTCTGTTGACAAAACCGCCTATATTAAACAACATTTTGGTATGTATAGCGGCAAGGTAGAACGCGTTACCCTTAGATTTATCAATAAGCTGTTGGATACAGTATATGATAAATTCGGTAGGGATAATCTTTACTATACCCAAGTGGATGATAGGCATTTTACCATTCAAGTAGAAGTCGCTGTTACCGACCAATTTTTCGGTTGGTTGTGTAGCTTGGGTCGTACGGTAAAAGTTATGTCGCCGCCGCACGTTCAGGAAAAATACAAAGAACATTTGGAAAAAATTAAAAATATGTATTAAATTTATTGCTTTTATTAAGAATATTTTTCGTGTAATGTGAATATACTATAAGTAAAATTATTTAAGCGTAACATGAAAATGAAGATCGAACATAAAGTAAAAATGCAAATATATACATTAAAAAAGTTGAACGATATTGATTTGGGTGATTTGAATTTAGTTCGACGAATAGCCCTTAAATTAAAAATGTATGAATTAATTGCTTTTATTAATCAAAATTGGCAAGAGTATCTTGATTTTATACAAACAATAAAATAAAGCCTTTGGTTTTTCCAAAGGCTTTTTGTTTTTAGAACTTAGAGCTATTTAACATTGATACTCGATCTATGCCAAATACTTTTTTATAATCTGCAACGCGTTCATTAATTAATTCTTGGATATTAGTAATATCTGAATATTTGGTCGCATCATCAGGATTAATTCCTGTAACTCGTAATACTTCGCTAAATAACCATGTATAAGGTCTAAGTTCTTCTAACGATTTATCACTTTTTGCAATATTTTCAAGCTTGGGCAAGAGAGCTTTATTTCCAAGGCTTTCCATTAATTTTTCATCTATTGTTGTTACATTGTTGAATTGAGCTTGGGCATAAATATGATCAATTTCATATACCGCACTTGCCCCCTCGCCATCAAAAGAAGGTCTCATTTTCTTTAAACAATAATAGTGATAAATAATGCCTTTATCAACATTAGAGTTAGAGCCACTTGCAAATGCATCAATAACTTTTTCCCATTCCTCAAAAGAGACAGCAACAAAGCGATCGCTAATATTTTGAAGATCTCTAGCCAATCTTGAATCAGCGGAGCCCGCCCAAAGACGACTACTATATTCATACAATAAACGATCGCATAGAATTACCGCATTTTTTTGGTATTCGCGCAATTTTACTTGGTTGTTTTTGGTCGGTTTACCTAATTCGACCCAATTTTTATAAATTAAAGCAGAGAACTCAAGCGCAACCGAATTACCCATTAAGGACATGATCGATTGCTTCCAAGACATTAAGAATTTAAAGTATTCACAATCATACAATAAATCCATTGCTATATTAAACTCACGGATAAATGCCTCTACATCTTTATTCCAATCCAATCTTGCTTTTCGTTCATTTTCCAAATCTTTTACAGAGTTACTACTAATACCGCCTATATAGATTGCGCTAAGCAATTTAAATCCAAGTGTTAACTTACGCGTAAATAAAGCCTGCGTTGTATTTTTGTCTGTTAAGTCGATTTTGGTAAATACCAAATTAGCTTTATCAATTCTAGAAAGTAGCGTAGCGCAAACGTCCCAACGTACTACATTGTTTGGAACATTAATTCCAAGGAAGTTATATAATTCTTGGGCTGATGCGCGGATTTCGTCGCTAGGATTGGATATTTCCATATTCCAAAAAGGTCTAGCAGATAATAATTCCTCCGCTGTTAAAGGTGCGCCGCCGCCATTAACAAGAGAGAAAATATTTTGTGCATCTAAAGGGGATGCATCTATTAATCGAATTAATCCAATTCGAGCGTTTATAATAATCTCATCTGTCTTCCGAATAGTATTAAAACACTTCTCAAAATAAGCCCAATGGTCAGTAATAAAATTATCTAGTTTTTTAATATTTCTATCATCTAATCTATAACGCTTAATTAGATAATTGGTAAAATCTGCTTTTTCTGTTTCCTCTTCATCAATTCTACTTTTAATAAATTTTTTCAGCTTTATGGGATCAATGATATATTCCCCATTAGAATATACAGAATATTCCAATTCTGCAATATCAATGATTTTGGAAAATTTAAACATGCCCTCAAAACGATTAGACCCACCGTATTTTGAATGAACTAAAAGAATTAAATCCAATAAAGCATGCATATTTTCGCTTTGAGTTTCTGCATCAAAAGTTCTACCTTCACAAACCTCATCGCTATTTTCTATAAGTGCATCTATGTCCGCAGCATCTTCCGTGGATTTATTAAACTCAGATTGTAAATATTCGCTAATTTTTTCGGAAAAACGATCTCGAACTTCATCTTCAGGCATATTGGTTTTTATACCAATAAATCGTTGTGCCCATCTATAAACTTCGACAGGATTTTGATACATGGTAATGAGCGCATTACGTCTTTGACGTCCGTCTAATAAGAATTTTTTCGTTCCTGTTTCATTAACAATTACAACCCCGATAGGGTATCCTTTAAAAACACTGATCGATAATTTAAAGTTGTCGATATCCTTCCATGTTGCTTTTCGTTGAAAACGAGGTAAATCAATTTTATTGTTTAAAAAATAACTTGTTGTATTTTCAGATATACCGAATGCCATAACTTCCTCCTAATTAATAAATTATATTATTGAAAATATTGGTAAAATCGTATTCTTTGGAACTTTTTAAGACATTTAAAACTTGTTTTATATTCGTTCTACGCCTTATATAAGTAGTTCTCGAAAGATCATATAAATAAGACTCTAGCTCAAAAGTGCCGTTTGATGATTTTAAAATAACTTGTCTTATTAATTTATTTCTAATGATTAGACGATGCAATAATTGCTCTTTTCGCTCTTTTTCATATTCTTGAAATACGTATCCTATTGCGGATAAATAATACATTTTTTCATGTTTAAATGTTAATCCTAAGAGCATTGCGGTTTTTAAATGATTTTCCCCATATTTGGTCAAAGCACCATCTTTTCGCTGAATATCATCATCTAATAACATGCGCCCCATATCTATAAAATTAGTTCCTAAAGGATTCCTATTATAAAGTTTAGAGCAAACTCTTGTTGTTGCATCTACGAAGTCGCTGAATTGAAATGTATCAGCCGCCGCAATTGCTTCACGAGGTATATTATTAAAAATATAATCTAGAAAATTAATGAGGGGAATATTTATAATAACATCTAAATAATTTTTTAATTCTTGTTTATGGATAATAAACTGATTATCTAAAACAAACTGATTAAAGCATCGATCAATATCGAAAGAAAAGAATGTTTTCAAAAGATTCTTTTGCTCATCATTCATCATCTTGCGCCTCCGTTAATGTAAAACTTTCATATCTTAAATCGAAATATTGTTTTGCGATGTCGGGATTTTCTTTTTCAAAATCCATCATTGCACGCATTGTTGAACAATATCCATCGGATTTGTGAAGCTCTTGATTCGCATTACAAAATTGCCTGAAACTCATTTTTTTAAAAATACTAGGTTGGTTCCCCCAACGCGCCAATGCAACATAGAGACTACGATATTTTGACTCTTTCCAAGGGGAGTAGCTTTTATCTTGATAGCGCATTATATAGGGAAGGCATTTGTAACGCATTAGTAAAGCGAGTCGTTTGAATGCATTTTCTATATCCTTCGCATCTGTACTTTCAAATCCTACTAGAACATAAAATTTAACACTTGTAGAATTTGTATATTTGCGAATGATTTTCAACTTTTTGTGGATTAAATCATAGTCGGAAATATTATCAAAAGCAAAAGTATAATCGCCGTCATAACGAACATTAAATAAAATTTTAGCTCTTTCTTCCGTTATTAAACGCTCATCTAAGCCTTGCTTAAATTTAAATGGTTTTTTTGTTGAAATTAAAGTATTTAATGCCTCTTGCCAATGAGGGCACCCCAAAAAATTGTCATCAAGCAAGCAAATTTTTTTGCGTGTTGGATCATAAAATTCTTCTAGCGGACTATGAAGAAATACTCGATCATATTTTTGATTTACGCAAAATTTGCACTTCCTAAAACATCCGCGAGTGATAAAACCTATACTATAATCTGTATATTCCTTAAATTGTACTCTAAAAGATTTTTCTTTAAATTTAGTACCCTGTATAGCTTTTGCTTTAGCTACTTCATTTTCGATCCATTCATCATATAAGTGATAATCGGGCATGTGATGCTCAATTTCGTCGGGAAGATTAGGAGCTTGATCAAAATAAAATCCTGTCCCGCCCATGTGTATCTTTTCAGAAGCTTGTACCCATGCTGGGATGGGCGTGTCGGTAAAGACTTTTGAAATATATACCTCATCATAAGAATGAATATCGTCATAGGAAAGCAATAAATGGACATCTGCGCCTTGTTCTTTCCAATAGCCTGATATTTTTTCGCAAGCTAAATTAGGGAATCGATGTTTTTGACGTCCTAAAAGATCTGCATCAATTATACCAATTTTCATAATAGCACCTTTAAGGAAATATGTATGGACATTATACATTAATTTCATGCATTCGTCAATACATTATCCATTTTTTAATTCAACACTTTCAAGTATTCATCTAATCTTGCGTTTAAGTATTCCGCAAAAAGTTTTGCCATTTGCGACAGGTCGCCGCGTACATGGTAGGCATCAAAAGCATCATAATAACGCATGCGGTCGGTAAATTTAATATCAATAGGCGGATACCCTGCTTTCATCAATTCCATATTGACAAGCAATCTACCTGTGCGCCCATTGCCATCAATAAAGGGATGAATGCCTTCAAATTCAAGATGGAAGCGCGCCAATTTATCAACAATGTTTTCTTCGCTGTTTTTATTGAAATTTAATACAAGCTCCGTCATTTTCGGTTCGATAAGATAGGGTTGCGGCGGCGTATGCTGTGCGCCCATAATACGAACAGGTACGCGGCGGTAAATGCCTCTATCGTGGGGCTTATCCGCAAGCACAAGCGTATGGATTTGCTTTATCACATATTCCGACAATTCAGCCTTTTCCTTTACCAAGTCGCAAATATACCAAAAGGCTTCTTTATGCCCGACAGCTTCCATGTGGTCTTTTAAGGGTTTTTTATCAATGGTAAGCCCACGCAAAACCATGTCCGTTTCTCTCAACGTCAGCGTGTTACCCTCAATCGCGTTGGAGTTATAGGTGTATTCAATCATGAAATCTTCATACAAACGCTGAACTTCACCTTCCGTTAAAGGGCGGCGGCTATCAAGTTCTTTTTTCTTTTGGTCGATAAGCTCCAAAAGGCTTGCTTTGGTTTTAATTCTGCCGTCCGCAGGCTTTTCCGCGCCGTCAGGAATCACCCAAACTTTCCCATACTGAAAAACACCATCGATTTGACCGTTGGCGCAGAGAACACGAACACGTCTTTCAGAGATTCCCCAAAGTTTTGCCGCTTCTTTTACATTCATAAATGATACACTCCCAATTATGTATTATAGCTATTATATACCTTTTGCGGAATAATGTCAATATTTACGCGGAATATTTATTGCTTGTTTATAGATTTTTTATACTTTCTCTTAAAAAATTATATTTTTTAAAGTGTTTTTAACATGCCGCCGCCCCAATTTGCAAGTATTTTGCATTATAATTCCATCTTTTTTCAACATTTTTTCAACGAATTTCTTGCAAAAGTTGTTAATAGTTGTATTAAAGGAATAAAAAGTTGATTAAAAGCTGTTAAATGACATAACTTTCAATCAACTTTTTTGTTGGCTTTTGCTTACCAATTAAAGGCGTTTGCGGTGGCTGTTCGCATGTTTGCCATGTCCGATTTTACATAGAAGTTTAAAGTAGTCGAAGCATCCGCATGTCCTAAAATATCTTGTACACTTTTTATATCCGCGCCGCTTTGCAAGAGCAAGGAAGCGCAGGTATGCCGCAAGTCATGGGGCGACATATCAGGTAAACCTATCTTCTTCATAAACTTCTTCAAATGGTCGGTTGCAAAATCGGGGTGATGGGGGTCAAAAGGTGAAGTTTCCGAATGGAATACAAAGGCGGTCGCCGCCGCATTTTCTTGGCTTTTATACTCTTGCAACAACTTAATCATCCCATCCGTCAAAGGAATTTCACGAATCCCTGCATCCGTTTTCGGTAAACCTATGACAATTCCGCTCATGGAAGTATAAGTTACACTTCGCTCTATGTGAATAGATTTATTGATAAAATCCACGTCTTGCCATTGAAGCCCGAAGCATTCACCGCGGCGAATCCCTGTTGTCAAAAGTAAGTTATACATGGTTTTCAGCCACAGCGGAAGCTTTTGAATCTCTTGTATGAATATTTGCGTTTCCGCTTTAGAAAGAGCTTTTACCTTTTGCTTTGTGGTTTTAGGCGTTTCCACTTTTGCAAGGGGATTTTTCTCTATGTAATCAAGCTTCAACGCATACCCGAAAATCAAACTCAAAGTGCCGTAGTGGTGGCGAATGGTTTTCGGGGCAAGCGGTGTGTTATATCTTGTCCGATAAGTATTTTTCAGATAGGCAAGGTAGCGTTCAATATGCTTATCCGTAATATCCTTTAATTTCTGCCCTTCAAAGTAGGGAAGAATGATTTTCAGCATGCAAGAGTGAAATGTAATTGTCGTTGCTCGAACTTCTTTTGGATTGATTTTCTCAGGAAACCAAACCTTTTGAACAAAGTCATTAAACAAAATTTCATTCGGTTTAAAAGCTTTTCTTTCTTCTTCGTACCTTGCGGCGGCTTCGTATTCAAAAAGGATTGCTTCCTTTTCTGCAAGTGCAAGAAGCTTCTTTTCCGTCATATCCTTTTCAGGAATCCAATTCTTACAACGGAAGATTTGCTTGCCGTGTTCATCTCTGCCAAGGTATGCTTTCAGCTTGACAGAAATAATTTTGCCGTCTTTTTTGTTGGGGTAAATAGTTGCCATGTTTTTCCTTCCTTTGCGGAAGATGTTAAAAGCTCTTTTTTTGTTGACCTAAGTGTTGACCTAATTGCAAAAAAGATGCAAAAAGATAAAACAAAAAAGCTCTGAAACCCTTTAGTTTCAAAGCCTTTTCCGTGGTTGAGGCGACGGGACTTGAACCCACGACCTTTTGGTCCCTAACCAAACGCGCTACCAAGCTGCGCTACGCCTCAATATTGCTTGCCGTAAGGAAGCTACTCGCCCTCAACGACATAAGCAATTATACCCAATCCCTTTCCTTTAGTCAAGCATTTTTGCTTGCCTTTTTCAAATTCTTTCAAAAAATTTTCTGCTGACATTATAGGCTCTGCTTACGCGCTAAAATAGCTCCAATAGCATCGCCACCCACTTCGACAAGAACAGCCGTATCGGGAATAAGAAAAACAACACGACTACGCCGCCTGCAAGTCCTATCCCAAAAATGCTGATCACCTTGGACGTTTTCCTAAAAAGCACCGTCTTCTTTTCTAAAACCCACACCAAAATCAGCGCCATTAGCCCCGTCGCAAACCCAATCAGCATATATTCGTCGTACGGGCTCTCGTATACGAATTCTACCGCATTTTCGCCCTCTTGCAACGCCACGCAAAGGAAGCTTAAATCGTTGTCGCAAAGCTCCGTTTCTTGGCCGTTGACAAAGACACGGTATCCCTCTATTGCCGCAAACGGCACCATTAGATACTGCCCTGCTTTGGCGGTAACGGTGGCGGAAACCTTCCCTGCAGAAACCTCTACTTCACTGCCGCTTTTCCACAGCTTTTGCGAGAGCAGACGGACGTGACCGCCCGTAAGGTACTCTACTTCCTTGTCCCCTCCTAAAAACCTATACAGTTCCATTTGATTGGCAACTCGATTCGGGTAGGTTTCGTTATCTGCAACAAAGCGGTACTCTCCGTTGTCTATAACCATCGCCGTAGGGAACACGTGCAGGTTTTCGTATACGTACATCCCTCCGGCAGAAAGTTGCTGACTTTCCCCGTCCTTTTCTACCATCACCGGTTTGTACCAGCTTCGCTTGTCAGCCTCTTCCTTCGACTCACTCGGAACGATGACGTATTTGTAGCCAAAGAGGCTCTCCCCAAAGATATTACCGCCGTTGCCTCGCGAAATATTTTTGCCGTTCGTGGAATACCCGAACATCACCGCCACAGGGAAGTTATTCTTGTCCAGCATCGAAGAAAACGCCGTATGCGCGTACGTATCCCCTTCAAAACCGATGTTCGCCGAGAAGTAGTTGCCGTAATCGCGTATCCGATAAAAACCGTCGTCTTGCTCTTCCAGCGTGCGCGCAAAGTCAGTATAATGCTGCGTGCGGATATTGTGCGACGAATAATTTCCGTCCACCAACTGCTGATTGAAGAAGACTCCGTGGAAGATGACGAGCGCGGCGGTAAAAATCCCCACCAAGCGAATCGGGAGTTTCTTCCTCGATACCAAAACAGCGCCTACCCCTAAAATGAGAAGAACACACCCAAGGTAAATCGTCACGGCGAAAATTCCGCCGATGGAATGCGCAAATCTGCCTGCAAAATTACGAATGGCATCCGCAGCATTTCCCTCGAACAGATCTGCCGCTTTTATATGATATCCACCGCCGAAAAATACGGTCATCCCCAGCAGTAACACACCGCAAACAACCCCGTACACAATGGGAAGAATTTTCTTTCGCTCGATACATGGTCCACGGTTTTTCTCTGTTTTAAAGACCGTCAACCCCTGCAAGCCCATGCACGCACCTGCGTAAAAATACAGCGAATTCAAGAATCCAAATCGCAGGGCGTACGACATATAACTGCCCATATTCAGTAGCAGCATACTCTCGTCCACAATCACGGGGATGAGGGTAAATATCCCTGCAATAAGCATAAACTTCGACAGCCTCGTTTTCAGCCTTGAACGGAAGAAGTATACGCAGGTCAAAACGAGTAAAATCCCGTCCGTAAAGATATAGGAAAGCTTCGCTTCCAAAGCCGCCACCGTTTTCCCTAAATACCCTTCCGTCAAGAATCCGTTCTTCTCGAATCCGTACAACGCATCCTCAAAAAACGATCCGCCGCGCCCCGCGCGCAGGTAGGCGATGAGCGACGGCACCAGCACGGGCAACGCCATCAAGATTGCGCAGACGAACGCCAAGGAAAGGCGAGTGATATATTCCGCTCGCTCCTCCTTTTTTACACTGATGAAAGCGTACGCCACCAAGACAGGATAGACGGTGAACATCGAAAAACAAGCGATGGAAAAGCTGGTGTACACGCAGGCCGCAATGAATGCGGAAAACAGCCAAAAGTTCCCCGTTTTTAACATCTTCTTAAACGCCCAGACCGCAAACGACGTATACATAAGAAGGTCCATCCAGTTGATATAGGTATTGGAAACGAAGGTATAGCCGCAGTAGGCGTACAGTACGCCAAGACAAGCGCTTACAAGCGGAGAAAGCCCAAACTGCGTACGGGCAAACCATACGCCGATTGCCGCCAAAGTCAACAGCTTACAGCCGATGACCACGCCGGCGGCCTCCGCCACCATTCCCTCACCAAAGATGAGAAACAGCGGACTGAACGGACTGAAAATAAAGTACGCAAGCGACCCGAACATATCCGCCCCACCACCGATGGCGTAGGAAAATAAGGGGGTGCTTCTGCCCTTCCATACGTCGAAAATATGCTCGATAAACGGACAAATTTGCGCGGAAAGATCGTACGATGCCACCGTGTACGGGCCGAAGGGGTACACTTTGCGCAAAATCAACATAAATAGATATACCCCTAAAACTAGGCCACAGGCAAGGAAATAGGGGAGGCCGCTTTTTAAAAAGCGTTTCGTTTTATAGAATTTTGCATTCATCGTATTTTCCATACCTCGATTATACCCCTTTTCGCCCCCATTGTCAAGCGCAATAAGCATAGCTTAGCGTGTTATCCTTTTCGGAAAACACGCATCGAGATAAATCCCTTGCGGGATTTTCGATATATTGCCGTCGCAATTCGATATGCGCTGACGCGCTCGATATACTTTTGCATGGGCAAAAGTAAGAGGGATTTATCTCATATCGAATGGGAGCATAGCGACCATATATCGAGCTTGAGCAAAAGCGAAAGCATATCGAGTCAACATTGTTGACATATCGACAAAATAAAAAATGAGAGCAAGAATAGAAGGATTTTTCCTTTCACTCTTGCTCTACGTGTTTACTATAAAGATTTGGGCTTAGCCTGTAATTCAATACTCGAAGCCTTCACCCTTACTTGCTTTTAATATATTCGTCAATGGCTTTTGCCGCAACCTTACCTGCGCCCATCGCCTTGATAACGGTTGCCGCGCCCGTTGCCGCGTCGCCGCCGCAATACACGCCCTCGATAGAAGTCTTACCCACTTTGTCCACCGCAATTTCGCCACGACGCAAGGTCTGCAAACCGGGGGTCGTTGCTTTCAGCAAGGGGTTGGGGGAAGTACCAAGCGACATAATCACGCAATCGACGGGAATGACGAACTCGCTACCAGCCACAGCCTTGGGGGAGCGTCTGCCGCTTTCGTCCGGTTCGCCAAGCTCCATACGGATACATTCGATACCGTCTACCCAACCGTAGTGAGGGCTTCTGGGATCCGTTTCCGCCGTCGGCAGAATTTTCGTGGGGTTGGTGAGCAGATCGAAGATGATACCCTCTTCCTTTGCGTGCTCGATTTCTTCCTTTCTTGCAGGCAGTTCTTCCTCGCCACGACGATAGATGATATGTACCTCTGCGCCCAAGCGTTTTGCCGTACGCGCCGCGTCCATTGCTACGTTGCCGCCGCCGACTACCGCCACGCATTTACCACGCTGAATAGGGGTATGACTGCCTACCATGTACGCCTTCATGAGGTTGGAACGGGTCAAGAACTCGTTTGCAGAGTACACACCCTTCAAGCTTTCGCCGGGGATACCCATGAACTTCGGCAAGCCTGCGCCCGAGCCGATGAACACCGCCTCAAAGCCGTATTCCGTCTTCAATTCCTCGATCGTGATGACACGACCGATGACCATATTCGTTTCAATCTTTACGCCCAGCGCCTTGAGGTTATCCACCTCTTTTTGCACGATTGCCTTAGGCAGACGGAATTCGGGAATCCCGTATACGAGTACGCCGCCTGCAACGTGCAACGCCTCGAATACCGTCACTTCGTAGCCCATTCTTGCAAGGTCGCCTGCGCAGGTCAAGCCTGCAGGACCGGAGCCTACCACCGCTACCTTATGTCCGTTAGGGGTTGCAGGAACGGGTTTTTCCGTTGCGTGCTCGTTGTGCCAGTCGGCAACAAATCTTTCTAAGCGTCCAATAGAAACGGACTGACAACCAGCCTTGATACCACGGGTACATTTGCCTTCGCATTGCGTTTCCTGAGGGCATACTCTGCCGCAAACCGCAGGCAAAGCGGAATCCTTTGCGATAATCTGGTACGCTTCTTCAAATTCCCCTTCCGCTACCTTTGCGATAAATTCGGGAATGTCGATATTGACAGGGCAAGCCGCTACGCAGGGACGGTTTTTACAGCCGATACAACGCTTTGCCTCGTCTATCGCCATTTCGGGCGTGTAGCCGAGCGCGACCTCGTTAAAGTTTCCGTTTCTAACCTGAGGGTCTTGGGTGGGCATGGGGTTCGTCAAAGGGTTCATATTAAACTTAGCCATTTTATTCCACCACCTTTTTCAATAAATTACAAGCATCTTCCTTTTCACGGCATTCAAAGTCTGCATACGTTCTCGAACGGCTCATCGCCTCGTCAAAGTCAATCAAGTGGCCGTCAAATTCGGGGCCGTCTACGCAGGCAAATTTCATCTCGCCTCCGACCGTCAAACGACAACCGCCGCACATCCCCGTACCGTCAATCATAATCGGGTTCATACTTGCAATCGTCTTCACGCCGTAGGGCTTGGTCGCCGCGCAGACGAACTTCATCATTACGAGCGGCCCGATCGTGATGACTTCGTCAAACTGTTCGCCAGCGGAGAGCATCTCATTCAAGGGCACGCACACGTTGCCCTGTCTTCCGTAAGAGCCGTCGTCCGTCATCATATGGAAGGTGGAAGAACAAGCCTTGAACTCCTCCTCCAAAATCACGAGGTCTTTGCTTCTAAAGCCGATGATCGAGCATACCTCACAGCCTGCCTCGTGCAACGCTTTTGCCACAGGCAACGCAATCGCGCAGCCTACGCCGCCGCCTACCACGCAAACCTTCTTCAAGCCCTCGATGTGGGTGGGTCTGCCAAGAGGCCCTACGAAGTCGGGGATATAGTCACCTTCCTCTTTCGCATTCAAACGCTGTGTGCCGCCGCCCACGATCTGGAAGATGATGGACACGGTGCCCGCCTCTCTATCGTAATCCGCTACCGTCAGGGGAATACGCTCGCCATCCTCGTCCACACGAAGAATGATGAACTGTCCGGGCTTTGCCTTTTTCGCCACGAACGGAGCGTAAATATCCATCTTCGTTACAGTAGGATTTAAGCTGACTTTTCGTACGATTTGATACATATACCATATACTCCTTGCCATTGATTTCGCCTTGTATTATACCCTTTTTTAGAGAGATTGTCAAGGGCGGATAGAGTGACTTTTGTGCAAAA
This sequence comes from Candidatus Scatosoma sp., assembly GCA_045650185.1. Taxonomy (GTDB): domain Bacteria; phylum Bacillota; class Clostridia; order Christensenellales; family Borkfalkiaceae; genus Scatosoma. The sequence continues at coordinate 59,996 of JAZRQY010000012.1, forward strand.
GACGACAAAATTTTTTATTTTTATAAAAAAGCCCCTCTTTTCACTTGATTTTCACAAAATCAAAGAGTATAATAATGCACGAATTAGAGATTTTCTGACCCGCCGAGGCTTCCCCCGACGAGTTTTAAACGGAGGCTTTATCATGGAAATTTTATTACCTTTAGCGATTGCGCTACTCGGCGGCTTGCTGTTGTCCCGCTTGGCAAAGCTGTTTCAATTGCCTGCAGTAACGGCGTACCTGATAACGGGTATCTTAATCGGTCCTTTTGTTTTAGGTAGGCTGGGCGCGGCGTGGAATATTCCCCTCGGCTTTATATCGGAGGACCACGTAGAGCTTTTCGACCTGTTCGGTAAGGTCGCCTTGGGCTTTATCGCCTTTTCTATCGGCAACGAATTCCGTCTTACCCAACTGAAAAAAATTGGTAAGCAGGCAACCATTGTCGGGATTCTGCAAGCGGTGGTTACCACCCTGCTGGTGGATGCAGCCCTGATCGGTTTACACTTTATCATCCCTCAGCAGTTCCCCATTGAGGCGGCTATCATTTTGGGCGCTATCGCCTCGGCTACCGCACCTGCGGCAACCTTGATGGTAGTAAAGCAATACAAGGCAAAGGGTCCTGTTACCGATATGCTGTTGCCTGTCGTTGCATTGGACGACGCCGTCGGTTTGATTTTGTTCGCCGTTTCGTTCGGCGTTGCGAAGGCGTTGGGCTCTCCCAACCCCGACCTCGTTTCCATCCTCGTCGATCCGTTGGTGGAGATCGTTGCTTCCGTTGGTTTGGGCGCAGGCTTAGGTTTCCTTTTCAGCTTTGTTGAACGGTTCTTCCACTCCCGTTCTAAGCGTTTGGCGGTGTCCGTTGCATTCGTGTTGTTTGCTATCGCGCTGTCGACCTTGGAATTCAAGATTGGCCCCGTGCACCTGCACTTCTCTTCGTTGCTCGTATGTATGATGCTGGGTACGGTTTTCTGCAATATATGCGATTTCTCCGAGGAGCTGATGGACCGTCTGGACAGATGGACCGCACCCTTGTTTATCATCTTCTTCGTGTTGAGTGGCGCTGAACTGCAACTCGACAAGCTGTTGGATTTAACGATTATCTTGATTGGTGTCGTATACCTTATCTTCCGTTCGGCGGGTAAGTGCTCGGGCGCGTTGCTCTCCTCCAAGATGGCAAAGTGCGACGACAACATCGTCAAATACCTTGGTATCACGCTGTTGCCCCAAGCAGGCGTTGCGCTCGGCATGGCGGATATGGTAAAGGACTACGCCGGTTTCGACGGCACCAACATCGCCACCATCGTTATGAGCATTACGCTGTTTGCCGTATTGATTTACGAGTTGGTAGGCCCTACCCTCACCAAGATTGCGCTCACCAAAGCAGGGGACATCAACCCCGAAGGGAAAACCAGCGCTCGGCACGAGCACGCCCAGAAAATGGCGGCGCAAAAGCAGGAAGCAGCGGCGCAACCCCAAGAAAATTAAGCCATTTATCAGGGGCAGGTACGTCATCACGCGCCTGCCCTATTCTTTTAGCGAGGAATTATGCAAGTATTAGAAACCCAAAAATTCATCGAGGAATTTGCCCTTAGTGAGGGCGCGTGCCTCTGCGGAGAGTGTGATTTGGGCTATGCCCCTATCCCTGAACTTCCCGACCTGCATTACGCCTTTTCGATTGCCGTAAAGTTGTCGGATGCGGTGCTTTCCACCATTGATAACGCCCCTTCTTTTGCCTATTTTCAGCATTATCGGACGGCGAATGCACTCCTTGACCAAATCGCCTTTCGTATGGCGAATGAGCTCGAAAAACGAGGGTATAACGCCCTGACTGTTGCCGCCAGCCAAAGCCTTGGAAAACACAATCCCTATTGCGGTATTCTGCCCCATAAGACGGCGGCGGTGCTGTCGGGACTTGGGTTTGTCGGCAAGAGCGGATTGTTCTTGACCGAACGATACGGCAGTAAGGTGCGCCTTGCCACCGTGCTCACGGATATGCCCGTGCAAGCCACGCGTACGCGTATAGAAAACGGTTGTGGCGCGTGCACCGCGTGTATGCGCGCCTGCCCCGCCGGCGCCATCTTCGGCGAGATTTCCAAAACCAACGGGGAAAGAAATTACGACCCCGAAAAATGTTCACGGTATATGAAGGAGCATTTCCAAGATATCGGCAGAGGTAGTGTTTGCGGTATTTGCATCAAGGTCTGCCCCAAGAATAGGCTGTAAGCCGTGTAGCCCCCTTTTCAGGGAAGTGAAATGATTTACCGTGCAAATCGTGAAATATCTGCGATATGAAATGATTGCCTGCGGTAATCGTTGTGGAAAGATTTAAATTCTTCCACACTTATTCACTATTCGCTTTTTATAAAAAACAATCGCCCACGAGGGTCAACTCGTGAGCGGTTTTTTTATTCTTCTATCGTTTTTACCAAATGATCTATCGGCTTGCGTTTTTTAGGACGGAGCTTTTCTCCTTCCTTGGCATAGCCTACGGTTATCACCAACCGCACGGCGCCGTCAACGCCGCAAATCGCCCGTATTTCTTCGTCGTTGAGCCAACCAAGGATACAAGTGCCCAACCCTTGCGCCGTCGCTTCTGCCGTGATATACGCCGCCACGATGCCGATGTCGATAGAACGATAATCGTTCTTCTTAATCTTCGCACCCATAGCCGCCGAGGCTACGTACGGCATTTCGGAAAGGACAAGCATTACGGGGGCTGCCGTGGAAAACTTATTCATTCCCAGCCCCTGCGTAGCCTTTGCCACGCGCTTTGCCGTTTCCCCTTGGCAGACGGTGATAAAGTACGGTTGACCGTTGCAAGCCGAAGGCGACAGCCGAGCCGCCTCTAAAATGGCGTTCAGCTTTTCCTGCTCTACCTCTTTCCCTGCCTCATAGTTGCGGCAGGATTGCCGATTTTTTGCAATTTCTAAAAAGTCCACGGTTTGCCTCTTACAGCTTTGCGATGGCGATAGTAATCTTTGCATCGCCTTCTTCAACCTCTACCACCGTTGCAGGGGTAGCAATCTCTTGCACGGAGGAAAGGGTTTCCTTGCATACGGCTTCGAGCCAAGCCGCAGGGTAATCGCCCGATACCGCAATTGCAATCTTGTCCGTGATTTCACAGCCGATTTGCTTTCTTGCGTCCTGAATACCACGAATCATCTCACGAGCCAAGCCTTCCGCCTTCAATTCCTCGGTGATTGTCAAATCCAAGGATACTACGAGGTCGAAGTCGCTTGCCACGAACAAGCCGTCTTTCGCGATATAGGTAATCAAGATAATTTCCTTGTCGTACGCCTTAATTTCGCCGTCTACGTTGCATTCTACAACGTCCGCTTTCATTTCGTACTTACCGCTCTTTACCGCCTTGATAATCTGCCCGATTTCGGTCGGGTACTTTTCACGGATTGCGTTGAAGTTCGGGTCGCGCTTCATCGTTGCGATGTCGCTGACGCTGGACAGAATTTCAATCTGCTTGATATTCAATTCCTCTTTCAGGATTTCCTCGAACTCACGAATAACCTCTACCTTTGCGGCATCGGTGGACGCCACGCGAAGAAGGCTGAGCGGTTGACGGTTCTTCACCTTGTTTTTGTTGCGGATATTACGCGCGAGCGCGATAACGCTCTGCACCGTGTCAATCTTGCCAAGCAATTCTGCATTCGCGTACGCCTCGGGGATTTCTTCCCAGTCAGCAAGGTGTACGGACAGCTCGCCGGTGAGCAATTTGTACATCTTTTCGGATACGATAGGCGCAACGGGCGCAAGCAATTTGGTGATGTTCACCAAAACGTAGTACAGCGTTTCGTAAGCGTTCTTCTTGTCCTCGGTAAATTCCGCTCCCCAGAAACGACGACGGCTACGACGGATGTACCAGTTGGTCAAACCGTCAAGCAAGGATGCAATCGGGCCGACGAACTCGTCTACCTGATAGTTGTCCATGCTGGTGCGGATCGTCTTTTCCGTGTCGTACAGCTTCGCCAAAATCCACTTGTCGAGGAGATTGTCGCTGCTGGGTTTTTTCGCCTCGGTAGCGTGGAAACCGTCGATATTTGCGTAGGAAATAAAGAAGTTGCAGGCATTCCAGTACGGCAGAATGAACTGCTGATACGCGTCCTGAATGCCCGAATCGTCAAACAACAAATCGCCGATGAGCATCGCTTTCGTCTGGTACAGGTACAGACGGAAAGCGTCTGTGCCGTACTTTTTCATCAGCTCCATCGGGTCGGTGTAGTTCTTGGAGGACTTGGACAGCTTCTTGCCGTCCTTTGCCAAAATCGTGCCGTGAACGATACAGTTTTGGAAAGCAGGTCTGTCGAACAGCGCTACCGCCAAAACGTGCAGGTAGTAGAACCAGCAACGAATCTGCCCCGTGTATTCGACGATGAAGTCGCAGGGGAAGTGGCTTTCAAACCATTCTTTGTTTTCGAACGGATAATGCTTTTGCGCAAAGGGTACGCTGCCGCTTTCAAACCAGCAGTCGAGTACCTCAGGCACACGCTTCATCGTGCCGCCGCAATCGGGACAAGCAAAGGTAATTTCATCCAAGTACTGTCTATGCAGGTTGTCGGGGCGAACGCCGCTTGCCGCCTCGATTTCGTCGATACTGCCAAGCACCTTTTCCTTTCCACAGCAATCGCATTTCCAGATGGGAATGGGGGTGCTCCAGTAGCGGTTTCTGGAAATGTTCCAGTCGCGTGCGCCCTCCAGCCAGTTGCCGAATCTGCCGTGTTTCACCGTTTCGGGTACCCAGTTGATACCTTCGTTGAGTTCAATCAATCTGTCCTTAATCTTGCCGACATTGAAGTAGTACGCATCCATCGCCTTGTAGATAAGGGGACGCTTACAACGCCAACAATGGGGATAGTTATGTTCAATCGTGCCGTCCGCAACAGCCATGCCGTTGTCGTACATGAAACGAATGATAATCGGGTTCATTTCGATAACCGTCTTCTCTTCCTGAATGGGATAGAAATCGGTGACCTCTTCGGTAAACTGCCCCTTGTTGTCTACGGGGTTGATGAGGGGAATGGAGTGCTTTTTACACGTCCAGTAGTCGTCCTCACCGAACGCAGGCGCGGTGTGTACGATACCAACGCCTTCCTCTGCGCCGACGTAGTCCGCGCTGACAACGCGGAACGCGCCCTCTGCTTTCTTGTCCGCAAAGTACGGGAACAACGGCTGATAGGTAATACCCATAAGGTCTACGCCCTTGCATTCTTTCAAAATAGCGGGCTCCGCGCCGAACACTTTTTGGAACTTCGAGAGGGTGTTTTTGCAGGCAACCAATACTCTGTCGCCGACGTCCACGAAAGCGTAATCGAGCTTTTCCCCTACCGCAAGGCAAAGGTTAGAAGGCAACGTCCAAGGGGTGGTCGTCCAAGCGAGCAGGTAAACGGGCTTGCCGTTTTCCGTCAACTCAGTGCGGAACTGCGCAATCACCCATCTATCCTGACGAGGACGGGTGGAATCCGATTCTCTCGTATCGGAAATGGACAGCGAGGTTTCGCAATGGGTACAATAGGGGGTCACGCGGTAGTCGCGGTAGATAAGTCCCTTATCGTGGCAAGTCTTGAACGCCCACATAACACTCTCCATAAAGGATGTGTTCATGGTCTTATATGCGCCGTCGTAATCAACCCAACGAGCCATCTGATCAACGTATTCTCTCCAAGCATCGTTGTTGTTTGATACGACCTCAAAGCACTTTTCATTGAACTTGTCAATTCCAAGCTCCTTTTCGATCTGATTCTTATCGGTGATGCCAAGCAGAGTCTCAACCTGATTCTCTATCGGAAGTCCGTGACAGTCCCATCCCCATACTCTCGGCACCTGATATCCGCGCATAGTCCA
>JAZRQY010000013.1:0-60232 GCA_045650185.1 Candidatus Scatosoma sp.
TTTGGGTATGCTCGTCAGGATAGAAAGGCTCGTTCTCGCGACCCCATCACGGCGAAGCTCGTAGCAAACTTGATTACGGCGGCTGGCGCTGACCGTGTTCTTACGATGGACTTACATGCAGAGCAGATTCAGGGTTTCTTCGATATCCCTGTTGACAACCTTTTGGGCGGTCCTACTCTCTGCAACTACTTTGCAAAAAAAGAGAAGATTGACGTCGTTGTTGCTCCCGACTTGGGCAGCGTAAAGCGCGCAAGAAAGGTAGCGGAAAAGTTCGGCGTTCCCATTGCTATCATCGACAAGCGTCGTCCTAAGGCAAACGTCATGGAAGTTATGAACATTATCGGTGACGTCAGCGGTAAAAACTGCTTGATGTTGGACGATATGATTGACACGGCAGGCACGATTTGCCAAGGCGCGCAAGCGTTGAAGGATGCAGGCGCAACCAAGATTTTTGCAGGTTGTACGCACGCCGTTCTCAGCGGTCCTGCAATCGATCGCTTGGAAAAATCGGTCATCGACAAGCTCGTTATGCTCGACACCGTACATCTTCCCGACGAAAAGATGCTCTCCAAGTTTGAGGTCTTGACCGTTGCGGACATCTTTGCAGCTGCGATTGAAAATGTTTACTTGGATAAACCTATGTCCAAGCTGTACGACTAATTAACGAAGGAAAAAAATTACCGCCGCCGCGTTTGCGGTGGCGGTTTTATCAAGAGGAAATAAGGATATGTATTTGATTGTAGGTTTAGGCAATCCCGATAAAAAGTACGAAAAAACCTTCCATAATATGGGTTTTATTGCGGCAGGGGACGTTGCTGAAATTTTGGGAGTAAAATTCAAAAAGAAGGAATGCGAGGCATCGGTAGCCGAGGCGTTCGTTGGCGGTGAAAAGGTGATTATCGCCCGTCCTTTGACGTATATGAACAACTCTGGCAGGGCGGTAAAACAGCTGATGTCGAAATACAAAATTCCCGCTGAAAACCTCTTGGTGATTTACGACGATTACGACTTACCTAAGGGCAAGGTACGCATTCGCGCGCAGGGTAGCGCAGGTACGCACAACGGTATGCGCAGTATCATCGGGGAAACGGGGATTAAGGACTTTGCTCGTATTCGCGTAGGCATTCGCGACGAGGCGCTCAATATCCCCATTATCGACTACGTTTTATCCGAAATCCGCAAGGACGATTATTCCTTGTTTGCAGAGGCTTGCCATAAGGCTGGCGAGGCGGCGGCTGACTTTGCACGCGGCGTTCGTATCGACCTCGTGATGGGAAAATATAACGCAAATTAACCTTTTCAAAAGGTTAGGCTGATTTAACGAATTCCCTAATAAGGGGCGTATAGGTGAGAAATGAAAGAAGGCTTTTTTTCGTTTTCACAACTGAATGGGGAATACCCCGAACTTAGCGAAACCATCCGCTGCGGCACGCCGACGGCGGTTTTTGGCATTTCTGACCCGCATAAATACCTGATTGCATCTTTGATTGATGCGCCGATTATCTACGTTACGGCGGATTCTTCGTCCATGCGAAAAGCGGCGGAAAACATAGCCGTGCTGTCGGGGAAAAGGGTAGAGATGCTTGCGGCAAAGGACGAAGTCCTTTTGTACCGCAAGGCCTTGTCGAAGGATAGCTATTTTACACGCTTAAACGGCATACACGCCCTGCAGACGGGCGCGCCCGTCGTCGTTGCGGAAATTGACGCTTTGTTGCAGCTCTTTCCTAAGGAACTTCCCACACTTGATTTTATCGAGGGCGAAGAGCTGGATTTTCTCCAGTTGCCTGCCATGCTTGCAAGGCTTGGCTATGCTCGTGTGCAAGAGGTGGACGCGAAGGGCACGTACGCTTTGCGAGGGGACATTTTGGATATCTATCCCGTCAATGCGGAAAACCCTGCTCGTATCGACTTTTTCGGGGACACGGTTGAACGCATTAAGCCGTATGACCTGACGACGGGGAAACGGTTGGGATTAGTGCAATCCCTTTCCGTGCTTTCTGCGACGGACGTATTCGTTTCTAAAGAGGAAATTCCTGCGTTGCAGACACAATTAAAAGATTGTCTGCGTGGCTTTACTACGGTGGAGGCGTACGATAGGGCGGATACTATCGCTACGGAGCTAATCTCTGCGCTGGAAACGGAGAATGCAAACGGCTATTTATTGCCCCTACTGAAAAACACGACGGATATATTCGGGGTTATCCCGGAAAATTGCGTGTTCGTCTTTGACGAAGGCAAGCCCTTATACGATAAGTTGACGGCGATTTACAAGGAGCACGAGGAACGGTTTTCTCGTCTTGCAGAAGGTGGCGAGGCATTCCCTTTTGCCAAAGCGCAGCTCATCGGCAAGGAACGATTTTTGCGGTGCTTGGAGGGGGTAGGCAAGGTTGCGTTGCAGACCTTTGCAGGCAATCCGTATTTCTTCCAGCCCCTTAAAATTTTTAATCTTACGGCAACCCCAATTACCCGATATTTAAACACGACCACGGGGCTCTTTAACGACCTTTCCAACTGGGTGCGAGGGGGGTATCGTATCTTACTTTTTTGCGGAGAGGCGAATCGTGCGGTCAAGATGCAACAACTGTTGTACGATGCCTATCTGCCTATGGCAGAATTACCGCAAAACGTTGGGGAAATGCGCAATATTTGCGTGTGTTCAGAGTGGTTGGAGGCAGGGCTTGTATTGCACGAATGTAAGCTTGTCTTAATCGGCACGGGCAACTTATATACGCGTGCGCCGGACACGAAGCGTATTCGCCGCCGCAGAGGCAATCTGTTCTCTGCGCCCGAGGTCGGGGATTACGCGGTACACGAACGGCATGGTATCGGTAAAATCATCGGCACGTCCAAGCTGGAAACCTCGGACGGTATCAAGGAATATATCACCCTTTCCTATAAGGGTGGGGACGTTTTGCACGTTCCGGTAGAAAATATGGACGTACTTTCCAAGTACGTCGGCGAGGAAAATCCGCCCCTTTCCAAAATTGGTGGCGCGGAGTTTGAACGGGTAAAATCCCGTGTTCGCGCTTCGCTTAGGACCTTGGCGTTCGACCTCAAAAAACTGTATGCCGAGCGCACGGAAAAGAGGGGATTTGCTTTCCCTTACAACGAGGCGTTTATGTCGGAATTTGAAAACGCCTTCCAGTACGCGTTGACTCCCGATCAAGCCAGCTCGATTGAGGAAATCAAGGCAGACATGACGTCCGAAAAGGTGATGGACCGTCTGCTTTGTGGGGACGTTGGCTTTGGTAAGACGGAGGTGGCGTTGCGCGCGGTATACCTGTGCGTTTTAGCAGGGAAGCAAGCGGCGTTGATGTGCCCGAGCACCGTACTTTGCAGTCAACACTATCAGACGGCGAGCGAGCGTTTCGAGCCGTTCGGGGTACGGGTGGGAATTCTCAGCCGTTTCCAAACCCCCAAAGAGCAGGAACGTACCTTGCGTGACCTTGAGGAGGGAAAAATCGACCTGCTCGTAGGTACGCATAGATTGCTTTCCAAGGACGTTAAATTCAAGGATTTAGGCTTGCTTGTCTTGGACGAGGAGCAACGCTTTGGCGTAGAACACAAGGAAAAGCTGAAGAACTTAAGAAAGGACATCGACTGTCTGACGATGACGGCGACACCCATTCCTCGTACCCTGCACATGTCCTTGTCGGGGATACGGGATATTTCGACGATTCAGACCCCTCCGGGGGAGCGATTGCCCGTACAAACGTACGTCGTAGAGGAAACGGATACCCTTATTCGTGATGCGTGCTTGCGTGAGATTTCTCGCGGCGGTCAGGTATTTATTTTGTACAACCGTGTGGAGAGTATCCATACCTTTGCCGCGCGTGTGTCGGCGATTGTGCCCGAGGCGACCATCACCGTTGTTCACGGCAGAATGGACAGGAGCGCTCTGGAGCGTTCCGTCCACGATTTTTACGCAGGTTTGTCGAATATTCTAATCACGACGACGATTATTGAAAACGGTATCGACCTGCCGAATGCGAACACCATCATCATCACAGACAGCGATAGGCTGGGGATTTCACAGCTCTACCAGTTGCGTGGCAGAGTGGGCAGAGGTACGCGCCTTGCTCACGCATATTTTACCTATAAGCCTGAAAAAGTGATGACGGAGAACGCCACAGAACGCTTGAAGGCAATTATGCAGTTTACCGAACTTGGATCCGGGTACAAGCTTGCGATGAGGGATTTGGAAATCCGCGGCGCAGGGAACTTGCTTGGCGCAGAGCAACACGGGCACATGGATAAGGTGGGTTACGAGCTGTATTCGAAACTCATGAAAGAGGAACTGACAGGCGAGAGAGAAATTCCTCCTGAACTGGATATTCGCGTCGGCGCGTATATCACGGACAAATACATTGAATCTAGCGCAGGACGCTTGGATGCTTATAAACAAATCGCGGAAATTTCGACGACGGCAGATTATAAGCGTGTATACGAATCGCTGAAGGAAACGTACGGCGAATTGCCGATTGCGGTGGTCAACCTCTTGGTGATAGCCGTTTTGAAAAGCTACGCGCAGAAATTCTCGGTCAAAAAGATTACGGTTGCAGACGGCGTTGGCTCGTTGGAGTTCCCTTCTTTGGAAACTTTGGGGGACAAACGGTTGCTTGCCGCGCTGGACGAACACAAGAAAGGGGTGCGCTTGAATATGGCGACGTCCCCCGTGATTGAATTTTTCGGAAGGAGAGATTCTGTCGATTTGATGGCAGAAATGACAAAATTTTTAAAATTTGCCTTAACTTTCACAACTTTCTAACGAAAAACGTTTGCGATTTTTCAAAAAATAGGTTATAATGGTGTTTGGTAGCGTATCGTGTGGGCGTATGCCTCTATACGTACGCGAAGGAATTTACGACCAAACAATTCTCGGAGTAGAACTATGAGCAAAAAGAACTCAATCAAAAAAATAGCAGCGTTGGCGCTTGGCGTTGCCTTAACGATGGGCGCAACGGGGTGCGATTTCATCCGCACGGACAGCATGAAAGACTTGGAACAGACGGTTGCGTCCGTCAACATCTCCAAGATGCTTTCTGAAGCAGACGGCGCGGAGAAGTTGAACGCCATTTTAGACCTCGGTGGTGTAGGTAAGGATATTCCCAAACGTGATTTGGTATCTTACTTTATGAGCATCGGTTATCAATACGTGGAAAGCTACGGTTATTCCTACGAGGCGACCTTCAATATGTTGTTGGACATGTTGGTAAGCCGTAAGATCGTAACGCAGTACGCTGTTTTGTATTATTTGAACAAGCCTAATTCCAAGTTGTCGGCAGAAAAGTGCGCTCAGTACGTTGAGGCACAGCTTGCAGAGGCTAAGACGGAGAGAGAAAGAGAACTTCTGAAGGCACATCCCGAAGTATCGGCAATGAAGTATTTCTTGACGGAATACGACGTTGACACTCAAACGGCGGCAAAGCAGGACTTGTGGGATAAGACCTTGTATCAAATGTTCTCTGCTATCAACGCAACGCTGGACAGCACGGAGAGCGCGTACATCACCGCAAGCAGCGAAGATCATAATCATGATGATAGCCGCACGAAGCCTACCAACGCTGACACGGAAAAGTCGGATTTCTATATCGCTCCTCGTATCGTAGACGGCGAAGAAGACCGCTATGAAGTGTACACGGGCTTGAATAAGAACGGTATCCCTTACGGGTATGAGGCGTTAGACGGCTCCACGGTAACTACCCGTAAGAAGGCTTACAATGCATTCATCGGCAATCTCGACGACAACGGCTTGATTAAAAAGGAAGACAATACTTCCAACATCTACGAAATGGAATACTATTACGTAGAACTTGCTGGCCGTTTGGAACAGGCGCTGATTGAAAAGTACACCGACGACCTGATTGAGGCGGGCGAAGGCGAGTTGACTACAGATTATTTGGGCAACCGCTATACGCAGACCTACAACGCGCAGAAGCTGGCATACGAGAAAGACGTTGCTTCGTTCGAGACGGCAATCGGTTCGCTTTCGGATACGAACTTCGTTATGTACAGCCCTGTAAAGAACTTTGGCTTCGTATACAACATTCTCATTCCTTTCAGCGAAGAGCAGAACAGATTGTATCAAGCTGCAGAAGCTCGTTCGGTAAGCGATGCGGAGCTGTATAAATACCGTACCGAATTGCTTGCAAATATCCGTGCGAAGGACTTGCGTACCAGCTGGTTTGACGAACACGACCACGCAAACAGCGCGTTCGTTGCGGAGAGTGTTGAATACTACAACAACGGCAAAAACAGCAACTATCTCTTCTTCGAGGACAACCTGAAGAACAACGAAAGATACGAACAGCTTGACGTATACCTTGGTCAATATCCCTTCAACGGTAGCGTGGAAAAGAAGGACAACGGCGAATATAAGCTGAAAGCCAACACGATGAAAATTGACGGTTTCCTTACGGAAATGGAAGGTTATCTTGAATATGCCGTAGGTACTGGCTCGGTAAGCGAAAAGAAACTGTGGGATACCTACGTTTCTTCTGGTAACAATTTGGAATACAAGTTAAACAAGGACAAAACCTTCGCGGATTACAGTCAGTTTATCTACTACTCTGGTAAAGTAGACGTTGGCGAAGTTACGGCGGCGAACTACTTCAACCCTGAAACGAAGGGCTATAAGGCTGCGGCGGCGTTCAACGAATTGATGTTCGCGTACAGCACGGATACGGGTTGCTTGAACACGTACATGGGCTACGTCGTATCTCCCTTCAAGACCAATTACGTTCCCGAATTCGAGTATGCGGCGCAGTGGGCGGTAGCGCAGGGCGCAGGTACGTACGTCGTGTGTCCTTCCACCTATGGCTGGCACATCATCTACGTAACCTACGCATACGGCGAAGGCGACGTATACGGCGGCTACAATGCAGCTGATGCGGCGGTTGAAGGTACGTTCTCCAACCTCTACGCAGAGGCGATGAAGGAACAGTACAGCGCGGATTATGCAACCGATGAACAGAATCGTTTGGTTTTGGAATACGACAATGAAACCTGCGTTGTTCGCAACCAAAAGACCTATCAAGACTTGTTAGATCTGGATAAGTAATTATTGCAACATAAAGCAACCATTTTAATGGTTGCTTTTTTGTTTCTATCCTCTTGCTTTTTTAATAAAGCTGTGCTATACTTATGGTCGAAAGGGCATTTTATGCGCCCTACAAAAGTGATCCATAAAGAGAAGTATTATGAAATTTTATCCTATGCACTTGCATTTACATTGTTCGCATGAGCCAACGGCATCCATCGGCTCGCATATGTCGCACGCCGCTGCGCTCGGGATACGTCATATTTGGACGACCGAGCACGATACCCGCATGGGGCAAAAGCCGAGAGATATTTCCGTATTTTCCTTCCCGGAAAAGGAGCTGCTTGTACAGCTTGCAAACGGTACGAAGGCAGGCTTTGCAGAGGTTGAGGGCAATACAGGTACATATGCTTTTGAAGATAGCGTGGAGGGTATCGCTCTGCGTATTTGCGCGGACGAAAACAACCGCCAAAGTATGCTGTTCCATTCTATTGGTAAGCGCCATTCTGCGCCGTTGTTTGCTCGTCTTTGCGTAGACCTTGATGCGGATATTCTATCAAACGTCGAGGACGGCGCGCGTATTACGGTTGCGTTTATCCTTTCGGCTCAGCCGCCCACGTATAAGCAGGCGGAGCTTTGCTACGTCTACGGCGAAATGCCTGAGAAACAAGAGAATATGCAATACTTGCCGTTCCCTAAAAAGGAGAACGGAGTGTATCGCTTTACCTTGACGAAGGACGCCTCGGAGGAAGTCGGTGGCGTGGACAATGCGCTCTGCAATATTCGTTTGACTGTTGAAAATGGTGGCGAAATGGTCTTCCGTTCCTTTACCTTTCATCGCGAACTGCATTTTGAGGAAGTGCGCGCCGAACAGGTTAAGCTTGCCCAAAAGCTTTCCAAAAAGTGGGGTGTCGTTCCCTTCGTAGGCTTTGAAATTTCAGCGGCAGGAAACCATAAGAATTGCTATTCGACCAAAGTCCCCGTCATCGACTATCGTGAGTACGGTTTTCGGGTTACGAACGAGCAAGCAATCGCTCACGTTAAAAAATACGGTGGTATCTTCTCTTGGAATCATCCTTTCACCAAGATAAAGAATGCGGAGGGAACGATGGAGGAGAACTTCGCAAAGTTGGCGCAAACGCTGGTAGAAAACCGCGTTTACGGCGCAAGCATGATGGAAGTAGGCTTCCCTTTCGGCAGGGACGGTTTCGTGGCGAAGGAATACCTGCATCTTTGGGACGTCTTGTCGCTAAACGGCATTTTCATCACGGGTGACGGCGACAGTGACAATCACCATGCGGTGGCGGAGGGTTGGACGCAAGGAAACAACTTCTGTACTTTCGTTGGTCTGTACGACGAGGAAGAGCCTACGGAAGAGGCGTTTATTCGTGCCTTGGCGCGTGGCTCGGTATGGGGCGGAAATCCCGTTAAAATCAAAGATTTTACCTTTACGGCAAACGGCGCTCCGCAGGGTAGCGTTGTCGTCGGAGAGAAGGTAGAAGTTGCTTTCTCTGCAAAGGATATTCGTTGCGGTGGGTACGCGCTCTGCGTGGTCAATGGGTGGCCGATACAAAGAGTGGAGATTTCTTCCGGAGCAGTCGCTGGTACGTTCGAGCTTACCAACACGCATAAATACAATTTTGCTCGCGTGGAAATCTACGACGAGGAAGGGGTCTTGATTGCGTTTAGCAACCCCGTTTATTTGGTCAAAGAGGAAAGCGATATTCCCTCAGAGGCAATAGAAAGTCAAAGGAAGGTGCTCAGATGAGAATATTTTTTGCGCGGCACGGTCAGGTACTACCCAAAAGCTATTATCAAGGCAATGCTTCTTTGCCTGTAGGGAATTCTGCGCTCAGCGAGCTTGGGAATACGCAGGCATATTTACTTGGCAAGCGTTTAAAGGAATTAGGCTTTAACGGTATCATTTATTCTTCGCCGTACGATAGAACGATGCAGACGGCAGACATCGTCGCAAGGGAGGTTGGCGCAAAGGTTGTCCCTGTGATTGATTTGCATGAAATCTCTAACGTAAAAGAGCCCACACAGCGCACCGTAGGCAGCGGCGCGGATATTCTTGCGAAATACCCCTCTGCCGTGGTTGAGTTGGATAAGGAATATACTTGGCATGAGGAAAAGGCAGAGGACGTTGCCGACGTCACGCACCGCGTGAAAGAGTGTTTGCAACCGCTTTTGTCAGGGTTGCCTAAGGATAAGGACGTGTTGTTGGTCGCGCATGCGGCAACGGCGGTTGTACTTAGACATCTGTTCAACGTCGAAAAAGAGAATATGGGTTTCCATTGGAATTGTCATTTGTCCTTGCTGTATTCCACGGACGGGGAAAAGTACGCCTGCGACGTTCGTCACTTGCCGGAAACGGCGCTGACTGGAAATTCTTTGATTTATTTAGATAATAAATCAAAATTCGACCAAGCGATAGTGGATGCAAAGAGCTTTTTACAGTCAAATAAAGGAACGAAGGTATTGCATATCAGCGATACCCATTCTGCGAACTATGGCTACTATCAAAAGCTGTTTGAGGAGCTTCGTCCGGACGTCATCATCCATACTGGCGACCTCGCGGACGAGCTGAAAGCAGGGCGTATCGAGGCGATGAGGCCGTACTGGAAAGAGGCTGCTCCGGTGGTTATTAAGATGATGGAGCGCACGCCTGCGCGCGTGATTATCGTGCCGGGGAACAATGATATAGAAGACGTTCTTTCGGGGCTGGTTGAACGCGCGGAAGTAATGCCACGCAATACGGTATTGTCGTTAGGTGGCAAAAAATTCCTTCTCTGTCACGAGCTGAACCGTCTGGACGAGAGTATCGAGGCAGACGTTTGTCTGTACGGGCACGGTTTGACTGGCGAAACGCGCACGCCTGACGATAACGAGCGTGACGGGAAACGTTATTACAACGCTTGTTGGGGTGTATCCTTGCACATACCTGAACAGGGTGCAAGTATGCTTCTTCCCAAAGTACAGATTTAATCGAACTTTTAAGCTTGCGGCGGTAGGGAAACCAACCGCCGCGAGGCTTGATACGTGGCAGTTTTTCGGGGAAAATCAAACGAAATCAAAAGTAAGAAAATTTTTTGATATTTTTACGAAAAATGGCATAATTTTGTTTGACAATTTCAAAAAATCGTGTTATTATATACAAGCGTTGTTGGTACGGAACTGCAACAAAAACATGCGGGTGTAGTTCAATGGTAGAATTCCAGCCTTCCAAGCTGGCCGCGTGGGTCCGATTCCCATCACCCGCTCCAAATTTAAGCGGGCGCTACGTATCAATATGCGCCTGTAGCTCAGTTGGATAGAGCAACGGCCTTCTAAGCCGTGTGTCAGGAGTTCGAATCTCTTCAGGCGCACCAAAAATAAATGGCGGGCTTAGCTCAGTTGGTTAGAGCGCCAGATTGTGGCCCTGGAGGTCGTGAGTTCGATTCTCTCAGCCCGCCCCATTTATTATACTGGGGTGTCGCCAAGTGGTTAAGGCACCGGATTTTGATTCCGGCATTCGTAGGTTCAAATCCTGCCACCCCAGCCAGAAATGGCACGACGACAAAATGGCCCATTAGCTCAGACGGTAGAGCACTTGACTTTTAATCAAGGTGTCCGGAGTTCGAATCTCCGATGGACCACCATATGTGTACCTTTAGCTCAGTTGGTAGAGCAACTGACTCTTAATCAGTGGGCCCAGGGTTCGAGTCCCTGAAGGTGCACCAGGAAAAACGACAGGTTTCATACCTGTCGTTTTTTCCTGTTTGGTGCAATCTTCATGGCGAGAAACCTGCGTATTCATCCAGGGTTCGCGCGAGCGATACGGCAAGAATAGGTATGGTTATTACGGCATAAGTTGACGCCGTGTCGCGCTGCTTTGCCGCTTGCGGCAAATACCCGTTAGCGCAACGCGCGTAGAAGGTGCTACCCTAGAAAAACGACAGGTTTCATGCCTGTCGTTTTTTCCTGCTACGCGGATTGAAGGGACTCGAGGGGGGGAGCCGCGAACGAGAGTGAGCGCTTTGCCAACGGAGATATGGTTTGGGGGAGCTGGAGGGCAAAGCAAACGATTGATAATCGTTTGGCGGGGCGCGCCGCTAAAGGCGCGAGTCCCTGAAGGTGCTACCCTAGAAAAACGACAGGTTTCATACCTGTCGTTTTTTCCTTTGCTTTTACGCAAATTGTTTTTGCGTATTCTATTGACTTTTATCTATGAAATAGTTATAATGGATATAATCAACGATTTACGGCAAGGGAAAATCATGAAAAAGAAATTAGTTGTCATTATTAACGGCTCTGGTGGGGTAGGCAAGGATAGCTTATGCGCGGCGGTGGAAAAGGCGATGCCTACCATCAATATTTCTTCCATCGATCCCATTAAGGATATTGCAAGATACGCAGGCTGGGACGGAACGAAGGACGATGCGGGTAGACTGCTCTTGGTGGAAT
The DNA here is from genome assembly GCA_045650185.1 of Candidatus Scatosoma sp. GTDB lineage: Bacteria > Bacillota > Clostridia > Christensenellales > Borkfalkiaceae > Scatosoma. The sequence goes on from JAZRQY010000013.1 coordinate 11,486, forward strand.
TAAAGCAAGCGTTCGTTCGCTACAACGATTTGCCCTTAAAGTTCTTGTGTCAGCAATACGAGCAGTTTTTGAACAGCGAAAACGTCGTATTGTTTGTGCACATTCGTGAGCCCGAGGAAATCGCTAAGTTTAAGGCATGCGTGAAGGATGCAATCTGCAAGGCGATTTTAATCACTCGCGACACGCATAAGGAGTGGAAAAACACTTCCGATTCGGGCGTGAACGATTACGAATACGATTGCTATTTTGAAAACAACCGCCCCTTAGAGGAATCGGGCGCAGCCTTCGTTGGGCTCATTGCCGACATTTTAGAAAAACAGGAATAACAACGGCTTATAAAAAGTTTGGCTTACATACAAATGCAAAAAAATAACCCCTACTTCTTCTAGAAGTGGGGGTTAATCTTTTCCTTATACGCCTTGTTGTTTCTTTTTTAAGGTTTCGTTCAGTTTCCCTGTGTTTCTCTTAATGATTAAATAAATGATTGCCCAAATCACTAAATATCCTACGATAAAAATCACCGTAAATACGATAACGGGTATAATGCCGCCGTCCAGCCAATCGTTCAGAAGATAGGTGGCTAAGTATCCAAGGTACAACACGACACCGTGTAATAGGATTGCAGCCATAAGTGGCAGACGCTCGACTTGGTAGATGGCGGTAATACCACCTGCGATGAAGGCGAGTGCGGTCAATGAAAATATACCGATGCACATCTGTTCAACGGTTAAGGTTTCGACGACGCCAAAGCCTTTTAAGAATAGATAGATAACGGCTAACACAAGCGGTCCAAATCCGCAAACAACTACGCCTCGGCGTAAAAAATCTATAATAAACTTTTTCATATACCTTCATACCTCCTTTTGATTTCAGCAAAACATCTTCTGGAAACGTACTCTTTATATCCGCAATAGAAGACGGCGTCCACGCCGCCGCTAAAGACGGCGTCAAATCGCAAAATGCGGTGCTCGTTTGCAAGGGCAGACTTATTAATGCGGATAAAATACGTTGGTAAGATGTCCTCTAATTCTTGAAGATTATATTTAAGGTAATATTGCTTGCCGTTCCTATCCACGGCGACTACTTTTCTATCGAGAATTGTAATGCACTCAATGTCTTCAAAGGCAAGTTTTTTAATTTCTTCCTCTCGCCTTCCCATAACAAAGCCTGCCCCTGAATAGTTCTGCGCGAGGTCTTCTATCGCCTTCGTTAGTGAGCTAGGGGCGTGGGCAATTACGATAATTTCTTCTTCCACGTCCTTGTCGATAATTAGTTTATACTTCATTTTTGAATATCCTTACTGTTTTTTCATTTGCCTGAGGAAACAGAACACGGCAAGTGCCGTTATCGCTACGCCATACAAAACGATTGGCAAAATATGCGTGGCTATAAGAGTAAAATCTCCGATAAATAATGCTTTTCCCATTTCCACCGCGTGAAGGAATGGCAGCAGGTTTGCTATTTTCTCGAAGACGCCGCCTACAAGACTTAAATCAAACCACACGCCCGAAAGCCACGCGGATAAATTTGTGAGTAGTGCTCCGCATATACCGCCAACCTGCTTCACGCCCAAAATACTGCCGCACAAAACTCCAAGGGCGATGAAAAATATTGCCGTAGGAATTGTACTGATTACTGCGTAAATAATGTTTATGCTTATCGTAAGCCCCAAGGGGATAGCAAACAGATAACAGATGAGTGTCTGTCCGATTGCAATCGGCAGTAGCGGCAACATATACCCCATGATGAAATCAAATCCCGTAAGAGGCGTTGTGTATAGTCTTTGCAGAAACGAACTTTCACGGTCTTTGGCGACCAGCGTTGCGGAAAACAACGTCATAAAGGACAATCCAAACACGGTAATGCCCGGGGTTAAATTGTCAATTTCGAATAGTTCAACGGGTATATTTGCCTGTATAGAGGTGAGCAGAAGCAATAACGCCAAGGGGAATCCCAGCCCAAAGCAGAGGTTGATTGGATCTCGAAGTATTTCCTTTGCGCATCTTTTTGCGAAGGTTAACATTCTCATACGATTGCCTCCTTCACGATTGCCACGAAAGCCGATTCAAAATCCTTTTCGCCGGTTTGCTTGATTAATTCATCTGCCGTGCCTACTGCAAGCAGCTTGCCGTCTTTCATAATCCCGATGCGATCGGAGAGTTTTTCCGCCTCTTCCATATAATGCGTTGTTAAAATAATCGTTGTCTTGCCTTTTAAGGCTTTGATGATTTCCCAAAGCTCGTGTCTTGCGATTACGTCGAGCCCAAGAGTGGGCTCGTCCAAAAAGAGAATTTCGGGTTCGCTAATCAGCGCCATGGCGATACTGACACGCCGTTGCCAGCCTCCTGAAAGTTTACCTGCTTTTCTTTGTAAAACGGTGGAGAGGGCAAGGCGTTTAGAAAGCTCTGCAATCTTCTCCTTCGTTTTTGTTTTGTCAAAACCATGGATACCGCAAATCAACGCAAGATTTTCCTCTGCGGAAAGGTTGGGGGCGATGGCGGTTTCTTGTGGGGATACGCCGATCAACTGCTTGACTTGTTTAGGCTCTCTTGTGATGCTATAACCACCGACAAGAGCATCGCCGCTTGTAGGACTCGTTAAGCACGAAAGCATTTTAATTGTAGTGGTCTTGCCTGCGCCGTTAACACCGAGCAGTGAGAATAACTCGCCTTGTCGAATTTCTAAGTCAAGCCCGTCTACGGCGGTTATCTTTTTGTACTGCTTGACAAGAGCAGTCGTTTTAATTGCGTACATTTTAGTAGGCTCCATTTATATTCTTGATGAGATTATATCATATAATTACGGAAAAATCCAGCTTTTCGTCTAATCGGTCGCTTTTTAGGTCTTTTCGGTTGCGCCGCAGAGCATTTTTACTATGTAAAAATAATTGACTTTGTCCTTGCATAGTGCTATAATCTAACACCGTGAGGAAATTTTTCAAGGAGCAAACTACGGTGGCGATTGCGGCAAAAAAAGACAATCAAATCGGCGAATATTCTCAGCTTTTTGCGGTATGCTGGGCGTTTATGAAGAAAAATGCCGTGATGTTCATCGCGTTGCTTGCTGCGGCGATCACCATGATCTTCGTGCCGCCCGACAGCGAGTATCTTTCCTATTTCGATTTCAAAACGCTGACCTGTTTATTTTGCACTCTGCTTGTGATTTGCGCGTTGAAAAATATCCGTTTTTTCTATATGTTGGCGCAAAAGATCGTCCGTTTATTCAAAAATACCCGCGCCTGCGTTTTAGCGCTCGTCTATATTACCTTTTTAGGCTCAATGTTACTTGCAAACGATATGGCGCTATTAACCTTTTTGCCGCTCGGCTATATCGCCTTAAAGAGTACGGGCAAGGAAAAGCTGATGGCGTTCACCTTTATTATGCAGAATATAGCGGCAAATCTCGGTGGTATGCTGACGCCGTTCGGCAATCCGCAGAACTTGTATTTGTATACGAAATTTGAAATTCCTACGGGCGAGTTTATGGGCATTATGGCAATCCCGTTTGCGGTGTCGATTGCCTTAATCACGGCGTGCTGTTTCCTGTTCGTCAAAGTAGAGCCTATCGAGGTGCAGGGCGAGGAAATTCGTCCTCAGCCCGTCAGGACAATTGTCTATCTTGCGTTGTTTGCCTTTTCAATCATCATCGTGTTCCGTGTGATACACTACGTATTCGGTTTGATTTTGATTCCTTTGGCGATACTCTTCTTGGATAGAAAAGCGTTTAAAAAAGTGGACTATCCGCTCCTTTTGACCTTCGTCTTCTTCTTCGTGTTTGCGGGGAATATGGCAAGGATTGAGGTTGTCCGCACCCTCTTTTCGGGGCTTTTACAGAAGAACACGCTGCTAGTAAGCGTGCTTTCCTGTCAATGCATCAGCAACGTTCCTTCGGCGATTCTCCTTTCGCAGTTCACGGATAATTACCGTCAGTTGTTGCTGGGCGTTAATATAGGTGGGGCAGGCACGCTGATTGCATCGCTTGCCAGCCTTATCACCTTCCGAGAATACGTCAAGCACAATCCAACCAAAAGCGGACGATATATTGCGCTGTTTTCGGCGTTCAACTTTTCCTTTTTGATCATTTTAACAGCAATCGCATTTTTTATCTAAAAACAATTGACTATTCATTCAAAAGAAATGTAACGGGACACTTGGTGTTCCGTTTTTTGTTTTGGCGCAGGTATGGGTTGAATATCCTTTGGAAACACTTAATTGCAAGAGGAATGTGTCGTGTTGCGTGGATTGATTTTTGATATAGGGGCGGACGATTCGTTGCGGAAAGGAGAGGGAAAAATGCTTTTGGAAGATATTTTTTACGTTGGTGTAAACGATAAAGCGATTGATTTATTCGAGGGTATGTACCCTGTTCCGAACGGTATGGCGTACAATTCATACGTCGTTATGGACGAGAAGATTGCCGTCCTAGATACGGTGGATGCGGAATTTGCAGAGGAGTGGCTGAAAAACTTAGAAAAGGTTCTTTGCGATAGAGAGCCTGATTTTTTAATCGTACAGCACATGGAGCCCGACCATTCTGCCAATGTTTTGACGTTTATCCGTCGCTATCCCAAGGCAAGGATTGTTGCTTCTGCGAAAGCCTTTTTGATGATGAAAAACTACTTTGGTACGGACTTTCCAGAGAGGCAAATGGCGGTGGCGGAAGGGGATACGCTTGTACTTGGCAAGCACGTACTCACGTTTATTGCCGCGCCCATGGTGCATTGGCCGGAGGTGATGTTGACCTATGATTATACGAACGGCGTGTTGTTTTCAGCGGATGCGTTTGGGAAGTTTGGGGCTTTGGATGTAGAGGAGGAGTGGGCTTGCGAGGCGAGAAGGTACTACTTTGGTATCGTTGGTAAATACGGCGTGCAGGTGCAGGCGCTAATCAAAAAGCTGTCAAAGTTGCCCATTCGGGCAATCTGTCCGTTGCACGGTCCTATCCTGACGGAACGTTTGGAAGAATACATTGCCGTATACGACAAGTGGTCGAGGTACGAGGCGGAATCGGACGGCGTTGTTATCGCCTATACGTCTGTGTACGGAAACACGGAAAGGGCGGTGAAGTGCCTGCAAAAAGAGCTTGAAAAAGCAGGTTGTCCCAAGGTTGTCGTCATCGACCTTGCGCGCTCGGATATGTCGAAGGCGGTGGAGGACGCCTTTCGATGCAAAAAGTTGGTGCTTGCCACCACGACCTATAACGGGGATATTTTCCCTTTTATGCGAGAGTTTATCGCGAGCCTTGTCGAGCGGAATTTTCAAAACCGTACGGTTGCTCTGATTGAAAACGGCAGTTGGTCGCCAATGGCGGCAAAACGGATGTATGAAATGCTTAAAAACTGCAAAAACTTACGGTACACGCAAAGCTCAATAAAAATCCTTTCGTCGATGACGGAGGAAAACTGCAAGCAAATGCAGGCGCTTGCGGCGGAGCTGTGTGAATAAAGGATAGGGGGAATAAAAATGGGTAGATACGTTTGCACGATATGCGACTGGATGTACGATGATAAGTTGGGCGTTCCAGAGAGTGGGATTGCGCCGGGGATTCCGTTTATGGCGTTGCCGGACGATTTCGTCTGTCCGCTTTGCGGCGTAGGCAAAGAGGAATTTATAGAAGAGAAAAAGGAATAAAAAGTGGGGGCGTCGCTACGCCCTTTTTTTGTTGCGAAAATATGATATATGTGCATAGATTATACCTTTCAATGCTTGACATTATTACGAAATAGGCGTATACTAAAAGACATATAAAAATTTTGTAAGGAAGCTTTAGGAGGCTATTATGAAAAAGGTATTAGCAACGGCAACGGCAATTATGATGGGCGCTCTGTGCGTAGGCTTTGCGGCGTGCGACGGCAACAAGGGCATCAAGGTAAACCCCGACAAAGAAAAGTACGTGGTGGGTATTGTACAGCTCGTGGCGCACGATGCGTTGGATGCGGCAACGCAGGGCTTTAAGGACGGCTTGGAGGCAAAGCTGGAAGAAGCAGGCCGTACGGTTGAGTTTGATTATCAGAACGCCAGCAACGATACGACGATTTGTTCGACGATTGTAAACGGCTTTGTTGCTAAGGACGTTGACCTTATTATGGCAAATGCTACGCCCGCTTTGCAGGCGGCGTGTGCGGCAACGGAAACGATTCCCATCATGGGCACTTCTATCACCGATTACGGTGTTGCGCTCGGTATCGAGAATTTCAACGGCACGGTAGGTTCTAACATATCGGGTACGTCCGACCTTGCGCCTTTGGACAAGCAGGCAGAGATGATGGTGGAGTTGCTTGAATTGACCAACTCGGATAAGGTGGCGATTTTGTATTGCTCGGCAGAGCCGAACTCCAAATATCAGGCAGACGTTGTAAAGGCGGAACTTGAAGGCAAGGGCATTACGGCTGACGTCAAAACCTTCGTAGACAGCAACGATATTGCATCGGTGTGCAGCGGCATCGTTTCGGCTGGCTACAAGGCAGTATACGTACCTACGGACAACACGGTTGCATCCAACAAGGCAACCATTGATAACATTCTTCGCGAAGCGGATATTCCCGTGTTTGCAGGGGAAGAGGGAATTTGCAACGGCTGTGGCTTTGCTACCCTTTCCATCAGCTATTATAACATCGGCGTAAAGGTTGGTGAAATGGCGGCAGAGGTGCTTTTGGGTCAGAAGGATATTCGCGAAATGGCGATTGCTTACGACCAAGCGCCCGTAAAGAAATACAACGCAACGATCTGCGCGGAGTTGGGTATCACCGTTCCTAGCGACTATACGGTGATTGCTGGTACGGAAGTTCAATAAGAGAAAAAATCTCGGTGGTGTTTATATGATAGAGTTATTCAATGCCCTTCCCGGCGCGGTGGCGCAGGGGCTGATATGGGGCATTATGGCAATTGGCTTGTATATAACCTATAAGGTTTTAGATTTTGCCGACTTGACCGTAGACGGTTCGATAACAACGGGTGCGTGCGTGTGCGCCGTGATGCTGAATGCAGGCGTAAACGTATGGATTTGCTTGTTGGTGGCATTCTTGTCGGGCGCGGTGGCAGGCTTAATTACGGGCATTTTGCATACGTTGATGGGGATTCCCCCTATTTTGTCGGGGATTTTGACCCAGCTTATGCTCTGGTCGATCAACCTTAAGATTTTGGGGAAAGCGAATATGGCGGTCAGCGGCAGATTTCTGCCCGTTTTGATTACGCAGTTGAACAACCCCATCGCAATTTTAGTGGTGCTTGCCTTTGTGGCGGTGCTGATTGGTCTGTTGTACCTTTTCTTTGGTACGGAGATTGGGTGTACCCTTCGCGCGACGGGCAATAACGAGCAGATGGTCAAGGCGCAGGGCGTCAACGTCAAAGCGAACAAGATCCTCGGCTTGATGCTTTCCAACGCTTTAGTGGCGCTTGCAGGCGCGCTTTTGGCGCAATATCAGGGTTTTGCGGACATCAATATGGGTCGTGGCGCAATCGTCATCGGCTTGGCGGCGATTATCATCGGTCAGACGCTGGTGGGCTTTATCGGCAAAAATTTTGCGTTAAAGCTGCTTGGCTGTGCGCTGGGTGGTGTATGCTACTACCTCGTGTACCAGTTCGTCGTTTGGCTTGGCTTAGATACCGACCTTTTGAAACTGCTCTCGGCGGTAGTGGTTGCGCTGTTCCTCGCCATTCCCTATATCAAGAAGGAGTACTTTTCTCGTTCGTCTAAAAAGCTGCCGTCTGAAAATGCAGTAGCGCAAGGAGGGGAGAAGGATGCTTGAGCTTAGAAATATTAGAAAGACCTTTAACGCAGGCACGGTGAATGAAAAGGTTGCGCTGAAAGGGGTTGATTTAACCTTAAACGACGGCGATTTCGTCACCGTTATCGGCGGCAACGGCGCGGGCAAATCGACGCTTTTGAACGCGATTGCAGGCGTTTGGCGCTTGGATTGCGGCTCGGTAGTTCTGGACGGACATAACCTGACGAATATGCCCGAATACAAGCGCGCAAAGTTCTTGGGCAGAGTATTCCAAGACCCGATGATGGGCACGGCGGCAGATATGCAGATTGACGAAAACCTTGCGATTGCAAAAATGCGCGGTAGACGGCATACCCTCAGCTGGGGGGTTAAAAAGGCGGACCGTGAGGAATTTGTTGAATTGCTGAGAATGCTCGGCTTAGGCTTAGAGGACAGATTGACCAGCAAAGTAGGTTTGCTCTCTGGCGGTCAAAGGCAGGCGTTGACTCTGCTGATGGCGGCGATGAATCAGCCCAAATTGCTGTTGCTCGACGAGCATACTGCGGCGCTTGACCCCAAAACGGCGGCAAAGGTATTGGAAATCACCGATAAAATCGTCAACGACCAAAAGCTGACGACGCTGATGATTACGCACAACATGAAGGACGCAATCAAGCACGGCAATCGTTTGATTATGATGCACGAGGGCAGGGTGATTATCGACGTCCGTGGCGAAGAAAAGCAGAAACTCACCGTCGAGGATCTGCTGGATATGTTCACGAAAGCCAGCGGCGGCGAATTTTCAAGCGACCGCGCAATGCTTTCCTAAAACCTTTCTAAAGAATAAGAAAAAAGGCTCTAACCTATGAGGTTAGAGCTATTTTTTTGCTATAATGGAATGTTAAGCTGACAGCACGATACCGTATCCCTTTGAAATCGGGTCTTGAAAGAGGGGCAACTGCGGCGGAAAGTAGGTGAATAGCACGAAAGCGATTGCCGTGACGGCCAAAAGCCCAGCGCCGATAAAGGGGAGTTTTGCTGCGAAACGCCTGCGAAAGAGTACCCCTTCTACGTAATATCCAAGTCCTGCCGAAAGGTAGAAAAAGAGGATATTCAGCCAGTCGGGCGTTTTCCCAAACGCGCCGTTGTAGGTGTAAAAGAGTATGGGGATTGCGCCAACGCCGACCAGCGTTCCGATCCACTTAATCCACCAAAATCCAGGGCTTTCCTCTTTGAAAAAAGGGTACTGTATCAATGCGAAAATCAGCATCGGGAAGAAGAGGATTTTCATATGTTCCCAAGTCGATTCGTTGACGGCGGAGATAGGCGCAACGAACGCCCAGCCCGTCCAGTCGAATACAAAATGTAAAATCGTTCCAAGCGCGGTGGCGAAGGTCAGACCGCCAAATTGCCAAAGCAAAAGATTTCTTTTCATCGTGATATACTCCTTGTAAAAGAGTATATTCCCCCGTGGGACAAAATATGTCTATAAGAAAAGCCGCCGAAAAGGGCGGTTTTTATCATTATAAACGGGAAATGATAGAATAGATATGCGGAAAACGCTTGCAAAATTGGAAGAAAGAGGGTATACTATACTTGGTGTAGACTATAAGCAAGAAAAGCGTATGATACACAGGAGATGAATTTATGAATACGGTTATCTTTCACGACGAGATTACGTTATATTGGGAAAAGCAATGGGAATTGCCCGACGGCGTAGAATATCGCGCTACCATAGACAGCAAAGTTGTTGAAAAAACGGTAAAAACGCACGTTTCGTTTTGTAATTTGCAGGCGGATACGGAATATTCGGTTTCAGTAGAGAGAATCGACGGCTGTGGGCAGGTTGTAGAGAGCTTGTATACCGCCACTCTCCGCACGGCAAAAGCGAAACGCCGTATAGACGTTACGAAATCGCCTTATAATGCGGTGGGGGACGGCAAGACCTTAAACACCGCCGCCATTCAAAAAGCGTTGGACGATTGTACGGAAAACGATTGCGTTTACTTGCCGCAAGGCACGTTCTTGAGCGGCGCGTTGGATATGCATACGGGCAGCGAGCTTTACGTTGCGCGCGGTGCATTCTTGAAAGGCACGGAAGAGGAAAAGGATTATTTGCCCAAGGTTAAGAGCCGTTTTGAAGGAATAGAGTGTGTCTGCTATCGTTCGCTGATCAATATAGGCGCAATTGACCGTAATGCTGGATATACGACAAAAAACGTTACGATTCGTGGTGAAGGTATCATTTTCGGTGGTGGAGCGCCGCTTTGCAACTCGATTGTATCTGCGGAAAGAGCGTTGCTCACCGAATCTCTTGGTGAGAACGAAGAGAGAATTTTAAAGCGCGCAAGAGGCAGACTGATTGCTATCAATAACGCGGAGAACGTAATCCTTTGCGGACTTACATTAGGGTTTAGCCCGTCTTGGAACGTACATTTTGTGTATTCCAAAAACGTACTTACGTATAATTGTAAGATCCTGTCGGATAAGTGGACGAGCGAAGACGGCAGCTTGCAAATGGATGACGTGAGCAACGGTGACGGTTGGGATCCCGATTCCTCGGAAGATTGTACGATATTTAATACCTACTTCTACACTCGCGACGATGCGATTGACGTAAAATCCGGTAAAAATCCAGAAGGGAATATTATCAATCGCCCTACGAAGAATATTCATATATTCGATTGCAAAGGGTGTCCTCGTGGTATTGCAATCGGCAGCGAAGTGTCGGGCGGTATCAGCGATATCAAAATTTGGGATTGCGACTTCTTTGAAGAAAAAATGGGTTTCACCATCAAAACGACTCAAAAGCGCGGTGGGTACATAAAAGATATTACGGTTAGAAACTGCCTTTTTGCGGACGTTTTAATTCGTGCCGATTATACCAGCAACGACGACGGAGTAGGGGCAGACGAGATTACCAAAGTAGAAAATCTGTATTTTGAAAATATTACAATCAAAGGCGCTTATCCGTACTTGGATAGAAGGGATATATACTACTATACCCTCTATGTATATGGACTTGACGGCGAGGAAAATTATTTCAATAACGTACGCTTTAAGGGCTTGGAATTATACGGCAGAGCAGACGGCAATATCCAGACGGTCAAGATAAAGAACGTCAAAAACGTATCCATTGAAAATATCCGCTACGTAGACAACACGGAGAAATAATAATTAAAAAGGCTCAGAATTGAACACAATTCCGAGCCTTTTTTGTTGCGTAATAGCGTTCTAAACAAAACGGTGTATGTTTAAATTTTTAGAACAGGAACAAATTTTATAATTGCAAAATCGTTGTAAAAATAAACTTTTTAATACTTTTACTATTTATGTATTATGGGAATATCGTAATGCATCAGCACACAAACGAAGTGATTGTTTTTAAAGGATGTTCCGTCGTCAAGAAAATTAATAACGCGGAGGCCATCTTTTCCTATAACTGAAACATTCAATATGGCGCCATATAACTTTATTTCAACGCGAGAAATATCCTCAATTTTAGCAGATTGGCTTTTTTTAAAAGCTTTTATGAAGGTAAATGATTTATTTTCAAAAATAAATTTTTCTTTTTTTCCTACGTATATTCCTAAGGTTGAGAGAGAAGCGAAGAAAAAGCCAATAAATAGAATCCCAAAAAAGTTTTCAAGTTCCGTTGGGTTAATACAATAAAAGACAGCAGCAAAAATCATCAACGCAATTCCCAAAAATAAGCCGACAAAGAATGTAATGATTTGCCATTTTGGCGCAGTGATACAAAAATCCAAAGAATCTTCGTTCATAATTAATCTCCTTATTGCATATTGAATTTATTATTTAAAAATATTATAATATAATTCTGTGAGCAAGTCAATTACTTGTAGCAGTTAAAAGAAGAGCTCTTAAAACGATTTTGTATTTGCGCGTAAAAAAAGAGAAACCCAATCGCCACAAGTGGTTCGATTTAGGTTTCTCTTGGTGGAGATAAGCGGAAATTTGCGCGCAAGGCGCAAGGTGTCGCAATCCTGCGTAGGGCAAAGACTTACAGCAAATAATTTCGTGCGGGCTTGCTCGCGCGAACCGCTGAGAATACAGGGTACTTGGATTACTTATCTCCGCTACCAAACGAAAAAAGGAAGGCGTTTTGCCTTCCTTTCGTTGGTGGTGGAGATAAGCGGATTCGAACCGCTGGCCTCCTCGTTGCGAACGAGGCGCTCTACCAACTGAGCCATATCCCCATTGACAAAATTTATTATAAATCCATTTTCACCTTTTGTCAAGAAATTTTTGTTAGGTACTTGAAAAAATTTTTCATATGTCGTATAATAGACCTGCTATGAAAAACTGGTTAAAAGACAAATGGATTGTCTTGAGCGGCGCGTCCTCGGGGATAGGTCGATGCTTGACGAAAATCCTTATACAAAAGTACGGCGCAAAGGTCTACGGCATCGGCAGAAGCGAAGACAAAATGCTCTCTCTAAAAGCCGAACTGGGCGACCAAGCCGACCGCTTTGCCTACGCTCTGTTTGACGTGGGGCAAAAGGCAGGCTGGGCGGATTTCGTGGGGCAGTTGCAGGCGCAATCCATTGTTCCCGTGCTCACAATCAATAATGCTGGGGCGTTTCCTGCCTTTGGGTTGCTTTCCGATCTTGGCTCGGAAACCGTGGAAAGGACGATGCAGACAAATTTCTTCTCTGCCGTCTATTCTGCCGAACTGATGCTACCTTATATGCAGGGCGGGGGAATGGTGAATATCTGCTCCTCTTCGGCGCTTTGTCCCGTTGTGGGTACGGCGGCGTACTCTGCCTCTAAGAGTGCGGTAAAGGGCTTTACCGAGGCGCTCGCCTTAGAGTATCGTGGTCGGGCGTATATTGGCGTATTCTTTCCGGGCGCCACGAATACGGAGCTGTTTAGAAACGACGAACAGACCAAGGACAGCATCCTGCAAAAGTTTGCTATCTCTGCCGAAAAAATGGCGAAAAAGATTGCCAAATGCGTCTATAAAAAACGCCGTCGCGCGGTGCTTGGCGCAGATGCGCATGCGATGGATTTTCTTACTTGGTTGATGCCTGTCAAAGGCCCTGCGCTCATATCTTGGGTGATGAAAAAGTCGGGGTCAAAGGTCTTTGCCAACGTTTTTCCCAAAAAACGGTAAAAAAGTTAAAAAAATTTTTTCGTTTTGGGCTATACAAACCCCAAAAAGTATGTTATACTATACTTGATAATCGTTAGAAGGAGATTATACTACTATGCAAATGACGTTCCGTTGGTACGGTGAAGGCAACGACCGTATCAAATTGTCGGACATTAAGCAGATCCCCGGTGTTACGGGTATCGTGTGGGCTCTGCATAATAAAATGCCGGGCGAAGTTTGGCAGGAAAGCGAAATCGCAGAGGTGAAAAGACAATGCGATGCATACGGATTTAATATCGACGTGGTGGAATCGGTAAACGTTCACGACGATATCAAAATCGGCTTGCCTACCCGTGATATGTATATCGAAAATTACAAGCAGACCATCCGCAACTTGTCAAAGTTTGGCGTCAAGGTCATCTGCTATAACTTCATGCCTATTTTCGACTGGACGAGAAGTAATCTTTTCCACGAGGTTGGCGACGGCTCGACGGCGCTTTTCTACGAAAAGGGCATGATTCAGGACGATTACAACGCGATGGCGAAGTATATCCTCGACTTTACCGAAAAGTACAATATGTCCTTCCCGGGTTGGGAGCCGGAGCGTATGGCGAAGTTGGACGAACTGTTCAAGGCGTATGCGGGCGTAACGAAGGAAAAGCTTTGGGCAAACCTTCAATATTTCCTCGAAGCAATTATGCCCACTTGTCGTGAGTGCGATATCAAAATGGCAATTCACATGGACGATCCACCTTGGGATATTTTCGGCTTGCCCCGACTGCTCGTGGACGAGCCGAGCATTGACCGCTTCCTCAAAATGGTAGACGACGAGTATAACTGCCTCACCCTCTGTTCGGGTAGCTTGAACGCCAACCCCGACAACGACGTGGCGGCAATCGTTAGAAAGCATTGTGATAGAATCGCGTTCGCGCATATTCGCAATGTGAAACACTTTGAAAACGGCGATTTCTCGGAGGCGAGCCACCGTGATTGTGATGGCGACACCCGTATTTTGGATATCTTAAAGGCGTACCATGATTGTGGCTTTGACGGATATATTCGTCCCGACCACGGCAGACATCTTTGGGATGAAGGTCCCGGCAAGGTGCGTCCTGGCTACGGCTTGTACGATAGGGCGCTGGGTATAATGTATATGCTTGGCGTATGGGATATGCTGGAGAAACTGAAGGCGGAGAAATAAGGAGAGGAATAGAATGGAACAAAACGTATTGAATACCAACTTAACTGGCAAAGTTGCAGTTGTTACGGGCGCAGGCGGCGTGCTTTGCAGTTATTTTGCAAAGGTTTTGGCACGCGCAGGCGCAAAGGTTGCCTTGCTCGACTTAAACGTTGAGGCGGCGCAAAAATATGCGGACGAAATCGTTGCCGAGGGCGGCGTTGCGAAAGCGTACAAGTGCAACGTACTCGAAAAGGAAACCTGCTATGCGGTTGCGGACGAGGTGGAAAAAGACTTGGGTAAGTGCGATATCCTTGTCAACGGCGCAGGTGGCAATAGCCCCAAAGCGACGACGGATAAGGAATATTTCGAAATCGGCGATATCGACGCTGACACCAAATCCTTCTTTGACTTGGATGCAGGCGGCGTTGGTTTCGTATTCAACTTGAATTTCCTCGGCACGTTGATTCCCACACAGGCATTTGCAAGACAAATGGTGGGCAGAGAGGGCTGTAATATTTTGAATATTTCCTCGATGAACGCGTACACGCCCCTCACGAAGATCCCTGCATACAGCGGCGCAAAGGCGGCAATTTCCAACTTTACGCAATGGCTTGCGGTGCATTTTAGCAGAGTCGGTATCCGCGTGAACGCGATTGCACCCGGGTTCTTCTCTACCCAGCAGAACGCGAAACTTTTGTGGAACGACGACGGTACGCCTACGGCAAGAACGGGCAAAATCTTGGCGGCTACCCCTATGGGCAGATTTGGCAAAACGGAAGAATTAGAGGGCGGACTGTTGTTCCTTGTCAATAACGAGGCGGCTGGCTTTATCACGGGCGTAGTGTTGCCTATTGACGGTGGCTTCTCCTCGTACAGCGGTGTATAAATCAACAAAAACGAAAAGAGCGAACTGCGGTTCGCTCTTTTTTACTTGGTTTTGATGCTTTCCTTGTATTCGCCCGGGGTCATGCCCGTCGTTTTTTTGAAGATGTAATTGAAATGAGATACGGAATCGAAATACAGTTTTCCTGCGATGGTTGCAAACGATTGATTGCGGCGTATCAGCTTTTTCGCCTCGTCGATTTTTAGTTTCAAGTAGGTCTGGTAAATGCTCTTGCCTGTCTTTGCCTTGAAGAAGGAGCAAAGGTAAGTTTTTCCGTAGTGCAACTGCGCGCAAATCTCGTCGAGGGAGAGTCTATCATACACCTTTGACGAAAGGAAATACACGATTTCGTCCTGCAAGGACGAGGATGCGGAAATTTTGGAGATAAAAAACTCAGGGGCGGTATCGCCGTGAGGATATTCGTTTCTAAGCAAGTAAATCAGCAACAGCTCCAACGAATTCTTAATCACCTGCTCGCCACCGAGGTTGGGGTTTTCTTGTAGCTCTAACTTGTTCAAGGCAGGGTCGAAGTCGGGAATAACGAAGGTTTCCATCGCCTCGGTCATAATATTTTGCAGAAGGTAGCGGTATTGTTCGGGGACGGGATACTTTTTGTTGGTAAAAAAGTTCATACCTTCCGAACGGCATTCAAAGGAGAGAATGAAAATGTTTGCCTCCGTGCCCGCACATTCCACGTGGTGGGGCTGATTTGGCTTGATAAAAATCATTTCCCCTTGTTTTAAGGTATGCTTTTCCCCGTCGATATAGACGAAAATATCCTTTTTATCCGCGTAATTGATTTCCCAAAAGTTGTGCGTTTCTTCCTCGGAAACGTAATTTTTGTCCGGCTCCTGATAATGAATGGTGACAATCTTTTGTACATTCAAAAAGTTGGAAATCTTGTGTTTATAAAATTGTTTGGTCGTTTTCTTCCCTTTCATATAACGTAGTATATCACAATTTTTTGCTTTTGTAAAATCTTTCACGCATTTTTTTAAGAAATATATTGTAAAAACTAAGTAATAATTTATATTGTAATTTTCACGAATAGGCTTATAATGGATACTAGAATAGTATGGAGGAAATATAACTATGAAAATGCCTGTTTTGGATAAGAACTTTTATCCGATGATTAAAGCGCTTAACGACTTTGACGCGGCTGTAAAGGCAAGCGGTAAGTCGGTAAAAATCACCCTCGTTGCAGAACGCAGCGGTGGCTATAACTACGTATACGAATATGAAGGCTTTGCGGACGGTGTAAACGATGCGCTTAACTTCCGCGTTGCAGAGCGTTTAGCGAAGACGATTTTGTGGGTAGTAGGTGGCTACAAAATCTATGTTGCCGGCAGTAAGTCCGTGTACGAATATTTGAAGAAGGCGTACACCTTAGAGGGTATCCGCGCATTCGACGTGGATTTCATGAGCGGCGTTTACGAAAAGCCCTTCGAGGTGCTTTGGCTGGAAGAAAACGAAATTCCTGCGCAGAAGAACTGCTCTATGAAGGTCGGCGGTAACCTTGACGGTTGCCGTATCGGCTTTGATGCTGGTGGATCGGATAGAAAGGTCAGCGCAGTTATCAACGGCGAGGTCGTATACAGCGAAGAAGTCGTATGGAACCCGAAGATTACGGAAGACCCCACCTATCATTACAACGAAATTTTAACGGCGATGAAGACGGCGGCGTCCAAGATGCCCACGGTAGACACCATCGGCGTATCTTCCGCAGGTGTATATATCGACAACAAGATTATGGTCGCATCCCTCTTTATCAAGGTGGACAAGTCTAAGCACGGCGATTACGTAAAGAATATGTATATCAACGTTGCAAACGAGATGAGCAAGGAATACGGCAAGGAAATCCCCTTGGAGGTTGCTAACGACGGCGACGTTACGGCGCTTGCAGGTGCGATTGACCTTGAAGACAACTGCGTTTTGGGTATCGCCATGGGTACGAGTGAGGCAGTTGGCTACATCAACGCGCAGGGCGGTATCAACGGTTGGCTTTCGGAGCTTGCATTTGCGCCCGTTGATTTCAACGAAGGGGCTATGCAGGACGAATGGTCGGGCGACTTTGGCGTAGGCTGCAAGTATTTCTCGCAGGATGCGGTTATCAAACTGGCAGAGGCAGGTGGCTATCAGTTTGAGGCTGGGCTGACCCCTGCGCAGAAATTGAAGGTCGTACAGAAGATGATGGACGAAGGTTCGCCTTTTGCGGCGCAGATTTACGAGGATATCGGCGTATACCTTGCGCACACCATTCCCTTCTATGCAAAGTTCTATGATATCAAGCATATGTTGTTGCTTGGCCGTGTTATGGGCGGCAAAGGCGGCGATATTATTCTCGATACCTGCAAGAAAGTCATTAGAGAGGAATATCCTGAATTTGCTACGGTAGATATCGGCTTGCCTGATGAAAATAACCGTCGTGTAGGACAGAGTATTGCGGCGGCTTCCCTTCCTGCATCCAGCAAATAAGCAAGGAAAAATACAAACGAGGAAACATACAAATGAAATGCTTTAAGAATGCGCTCGTCTACGTAGCAGGCGAGGGCGTAAAGAAATGCACGGTAGAATTTGACGAAACCATTCTCTCCATCGGCGAAACCTCGTCGGCAGAGGAGCTTGTATTGCCTGAAGGCGCAATCGTATTGCCCGGGTTTATCGACCAGCACATTCACGGCGCAGGCGGCTCGGACGGTATGGACGCGACGATTGCGGACTACGAAACGATTGCTAAGACGGTGGCGGCAGAGGGTACGACCTCGTTCGTGATCACGACGATGACGCAAAGCGTGGAAAACATTATGAAAGCAATGCAAGCGGTGAAGGAATACCGTGAGGGCGAACACGACGGCGCGAGAGTAGTAGGTATCCACTTGGAAGGCCCGTTTATTGCGCCTGCTTTCAAGGGCGCACAGCCCTTGGACTACGTTGCAAAACCTGACGTGGACGTCTTTAAGGCGTATAACGAGGCGAGTGGCAACGCCATTAAAATCGTGACCCTTGCCCCCGAGGTAGAGGGTGCAGACGAATTGATTGCGTACTTGACGGAAAACGGCATTGTTTCCTCCATCGGTCACACGGGCGCAAAGTGCGCAGACATTGAAAAAGCGATTGCAAATGGGGCATCGAACGTCACGCATACCTACAACGCGCAGACGGCTCTGCACCACAGAGAAATCGGCACGGTGGGCAGCGCGATGCTCTACGACGAATTGAACTGCGAATTGATTGCGGATACCATTCACGTTTCCGTACCTGCGATGCGGTTGCTGATTAAAAACAAGCCTGCGGACAAGGTGTCCTTGATTACGGATGCGATGCGTGCAAAGGGGATTCCCGACGGCGTTTCCGAACTTGGCGGACAGGTCGTTTACGTCAAGGACGGCGAGGCTCGCCTTGCGGACGGTACTTTGGCGGGTAGCGTACTGCGTATGAACCGTGCGGTGCAAAACACGGTGGAAAAGGTGGGCGTACCCTTTACAAAAGCGGTGGATTTTGCCACCATTAACCCTGCGAGAATGTTGGGGATTGACAAAGAAACGGGCTCGATTGCCGTAGGCAAGCGCGCGGACTTTACCGTAATCAACGCAAATTACGACGTTTTGTATACCGTATCGGGCGGTAAAGTTATCTACAAAGCGTAAAAACAATTATTGCTTATACTTATTTCCTCTTATAAAAGGCGTGTCGATTTAGTCGGCACGTCTTTTACTTTTGTTTTACGCTTTGCCACGTCTAAACAGTCGGCGGTGTAATCCTCTATCAACGCATAACATAGCGAAAAATGTCATATGATAAAAAGTGAAAGTATTTGCTTTTTATCTTGCGACGACGGATTTTCGAAAAAATATGCGGAAAAGGTCTTGAAATACTTTCAAAATTCAAAAAAGTATGCTATAATAGGGGACGATAGAGTGGAAGAATTTGCGCTTTTTTTGAAATCCAAGCAAATGCAGTTGACCGTGTACGACTTTGCAAAGGGTAGTACCATCGGGGTCGGAGGAAAGGGCTACGCCGTCTTTCCGCGGAGTTTTACCGAACTCATCGACGTTGTGGACGGCTGCGGCGCGCGAAAGATTCCCTATCGGGTCTTGGGCAACTTAAGCAACGTCCTGCCCCCTGAAAAGGACGAAAAGACTGTCTATATTCTGACCAAACGCTTGACAGGAATTACGATGGGGGAGCATCCGTTGGCTTACGCTGGGGTATCGTCGGGCGAACTGTTAAAGGCGTGCAAAAAGCACGGTAAACTCGGCGCAGAGTTCTTGGCGGGTATTCCTTGCACCGTTGGCGGCGCGGCGTATATGAACGCAGGCGTGGGCGGCAGGTATTTTTCGGAGATTGTCCGTTCGGTCATCGTCTACGAAGACGGTTGCTTGCGTACTTATCCCAAGGAAGAGTGTGGCTATGCCTACAAGCGCAGTCGCTTTATGTCGGGCGGCGTGATTTTAGGGGTGGTGCTGGACTTAAAGGACGGCACTCCGAGCCTCGTACAAGAGGAGATTGCGGCGCAGTTGCAACGGCGTTCGCATTTGCCTAAGGGACGAAGTATGGGTTGTGTGTTCAAAAACCCCGAAGGGGAAGTCGCTGGCAAGTTAATCGAGGGCGCAGGGCTAAAGGGCTTGCGTATCGGCGGCGCTGTGGTATCGGAACAGCACGCAAACTTTATTATAAACGATAAAAACGCTACGTCGTTGGACGTACGCTTGTTGATTGAGAAAATCCAAGAGGCGGTTTACCAAAAATACGGCGTTCATTTGACGGAAGAGATCGAATATTTATAGGTGAGAGAATGATTTTAACGGCAGATTACCATACGCATACCCCGTATTCGCACGGCAAAAACACCGTTGCGGAAAACGTGGCGCAAGCGGTAAAAATTGGCTTAAAGCAGGTGGCGATTAGCGACCACGGCTTTACCCACCTTGCCTATGGTATACGCAGAAAAGAAGTCGAGGCGTTCATGGCGGACTGCCGTGCGGCGGAGGAGGAATACGGTATTCCCGTCCTTCGCGGTATCGAGGCGAATATCGGCGGTGTTCGTGGGGATTGCGACTTGACGGAAAAGGACTACGAAAACTTTGACGTCTACCTTTGCGGCTATCACTTGACGACGGTATACAAACGATTTGGGGATTTTTTCTTTAACGGTTTGGGGAATATCATCACCCAACGCTTAAAGTTGACGACGTCGAAAACGCTGTACAAGCGTAATACCGAGGCGTATATCGCAACCATTCAAAAGCACCCGATAGATATTTTGACTCACCTTGCCTTTCGTTGCGACTGCGACACGCTTGAGGTGGCAAAATGCGCCGCTGACCACGGTACGTATATTGAGCTTAACAGCAAGAAAAGGCATTTGACGGACGAGCAGTTGATGGAGATTGTGGACAAGACGTCTGCTCGTTTCGTCATCAATTCGGATGCCCATTCCGCAGAGCGCGTAGGGGATACGGCAATCGTAGAGGAACAGCTTACAAGGCTGAATTTCCCGATGGATAGAATTGATAATATCGACGGAAGATTTCCTACCTTCCGTTTCGCAGAATTTAAAAAGAGAATGTGATATGAACTTTACTTTAGAGGTCAAAAAGGAGATAATCAATCGTTCGCTGGCGAAAAAACGAACGATAGAAGAGGCGATTGCCGCAAAAAAAGCGGCGCTTTCCGCTTTCATCCGTACGAGTGGGCAACTCGGCTTTTACGAGGGCTTGCCTAACTTTTTCATTACGACGGAAACGGAGCGCGTTGCGGAATTTTTCACCTCTCTCTTTTACGACGTCTTCGGGTTCGAGCTGACCGTCAGCGCCCATCACAACAAATTGAGCGGACGGGACAAGCTGCTCTTAACCTGCCCTGCGACGGAATGCAAGCGTGTCTTGAAGGACTTGGGGTTGTTGCGCGATAAGGGGGACGGCTTTAAGGCTTGGATACCCTCTGCCCTCGTCCGTAGTGATGAGAGCAAGGCGGCGTATATTCGTGGCGCATTCTTGGGCAGCGGCAGTTGTATTCTGCCGGGCGAGGAGAACAGCACGGGTTATCACCTTGAGATTGTCTTTGGTGAAGAGGGGATTGCGGACGAGTTCTGCGGCTTATTAGAGGACTTTGAACTGTTCGGCAAGCGTGCGGAACGCAAGGACAACTTTATCGTCTATATCAAAAGCAAGGAGATGATCTCCGATTTCCTTTCGGTTATCGGGGTGGAAAAGGCGCTGGAAAGCTTTACGGAACTGCTCGAAATTCGCGACGAGGCAAACCAACACAACCGCGCGACGAATTGTTATATGGGGAACTTGGAAAAGACCCTGCAGGCATCTTCAAAGCAGGTGCGCGCCTTGAAGACTTTGAAGGAAAAAGAGGAGTTTTCAGAGCTTTCTCCTGAACTACAGGCGTTGGCGGACGCGCGTTTGCGCTCTCCGATGATGACGATGCAGGAGCTTGCAAACGAGTTGAAAATATCAAAGAGTTGTTTAAGCCACAGAATGCGAAAGCTGATGTCGGTGGCAGAGAAATACGTTGAGGAAAAGTAAAATGACGGATTTTGTGCATTTACATTTGCATACGGAATACAGTCTTTTGGACGGTGCGGCGAAGGTAGACGATTTAATCGACTATCTCGTGGAAAACAATATCAACGCTTGCGCGGTGACCGACCACGGGAATATGTACGCCTCGTTGTACTTTGCGGAGGAGTGCGTAAAGAAGGGGATCAAGTACATCATCGGCTGTGAGTTATACGCCACGGACGACCACTTTGACAAGCGCCCCGGCACGAAGACGGAGCATATCGTCTTGCTTGCGAAAAACAAGACGGGGTACAAAAATATCGTCAAGCTGGACTCCCTTTCCTACATTGACGGTTTCTACGGCAAGCCTCGTATTAGCTACGATTATATCAAAAAGCACAGCGAGGGTGTTATCTGTCTTTCCGCGTGCTTGGCAGGTAGAATCCCGCAGTATCTTATGGCGGGCGAATATGAAAAAGCAAAGGCGTTTGCCAAAGAAATGCAGGACGTCTTCGGCGAGGATTTCTATATTGAGCTCCAAGACCACGGGATTGCAGAGGAACGGCAGATTATTCCCGAGCTTATCAAGCTTGCAAGAGAGCTGAACATTCAGCTGGTTGCCACCAACGACGTGCATTACATTCGCAAAGAGGACTGGGAGGCGCACGACGTACTCCTCTGTATCCAAACGAAGAAAACGCTGGCTACGCCAAAGCGTATGAAATTCGACACGCAGGAATTCTACATGAAGTCGGGTGACGAGATGTTGGAGCTTTTCAAGTATGTTCCCGAGGCGATTTCGAACACTCGCGTGATTGCGGATAAAATCGAAGAGCCTGTCTTTGATATTACCCCTGACGGCGATCCGATTCGTGATACTTCGCTCATTCCCTTGTATAAGGCGGACGACGGCTCTACTTCGCCGGATTATCTTACGAGATTGACCTGGGAGGGGATTCCTAAACGCTATTCGGAGATTACCGAAACGATTAAACAGCGTGTGGAATACGAGCTGAGTATCATTATCAAGATGGGCTTTGCCGACTATTTCTTGATCGTATGGGACTACATCAACTGGTCGAGAAACCACGGGATCCCCGTAGGCCCGGGGCGTGGCTCGGGTGTAGGCAGTATCGTTGCATATTCCATCGGGATTACGGACGTTGACCCGTTAAAATACGACCTGATTTTCGAACGTTTCTTGAACCCTGACCGTGTATCGATGCCCGACTTCGACGTTGACTTCTGTACCCGCAGAAGGCATGAAACGATTGAGTATGTACGCGAAAAATATCATCCTGAAAACGTAGCGCAAATCGTCACCTTCGGTACGCTTGCTTCGCGTGCAGTTATCAAGGACGTAGGGCGTGTTATGGGCGTGCCGTATTCGGAAACGGACAAGGTGGCAAAGCTCATGGACGGCAAGTCCACAATCCGTGAATTGCTTGGTCTTAACATTCCTGCTTTAGAGGCGAAGGTGGAAAAGGAATCCGACCCCGAAAAGAAAGCGGAATTGGACAAGAAACTCAAGGAACTGAAGAAGAAAAAGAACGTAGAATTCGTAGAGGTATACGAAACGAACGAGGAGCTTCGTCGGGTTATTGACATGGGCTTAAAACTCGAAGGTATGCCCAAGAACACTTCCGAGCACGCGGCAGGCGTCGTTATCTGTAATAAGGTGCTTGCAGACAACGTACCTCTTGCCAGAAACGGCGAGGACATCGTCACGCAGTTTGATATGAAGGAAGTTGAGGCGGTTGGTATGCTGAAGATGGACTTCCTTGCGCTGACGACCTTGACGGACATTGAAAACACCCTCAGTTATATCCGTGAGGGGAAGGGGATTGAAATTGACTTTAATAAAATCGGCGTGGATGTCCCCGAGGCGTATCAGCTGATTTCGTCGGGGGATACCGACGCTGTGTTCCAGCTTGAACAAGGTGGGATGAAGAAGTTCATGAAGGACTTGCAACCGAACTGTTTGGAAGACTTGATTGCAGGGATTTCGCTCTATCGTCCCGGCCCTATGGATTTCATTCCCAAGTATATCGAAAACAAGCATAACCCTGAAAAAATCGTCTACGATACTCCGTATTTAGAGCCGATTTTGAAAAACTCCTACGGCGTTATCATCTATCAGGAGCAGGTAATGCAAATTTTCCAACAGCTTGCAGGCTATTCACTTGGGCAAGCCGACCTTGTGCGTCGCGCGATGTCCAAGAAGAAGAAAAAAGAGCTGATGGAACAGAAGGATAAGTTCATCTACGGCTCGCCCAAGGATAACATCACGGGCTGCGCGGCGCTTGGTATTCCTGCGGACGTAGCGGCGAAAATCTTCGCGGATATGGAAAGCTTTGCTTCGTACGCGTTCAACAAATCGCACGCGGCGGCGTATGCCGTGGTGGCGTACCGTACGGCGTACTTAAAGCATTTCTATCCCAAGGAATTCTTGGCAGGCGTGCTCAACGAC
Organism: Candidatus Scatosoma sp.; assembly: GCA_045650185.1. Classification (GTDB taxonomy): domain Bacteria; phylum Bacillota; class Clostridia; order Christensenellales; family Borkfalkiaceae; genus Scatosoma. The sequence goes on from JAZRQY010000013.1 coordinate 35,349, forward strand.
CGTATTGATAAAATCGAAGAAATTTCCAAGTACGTCATGTACATGAAGGAGAAGAATATCGACGTTCTTCCTCCCGATATCAACCGTTCGAGGGAGATTTTCTGGGTAGAGGGCAACGGGATTCGTATCGGCCTTGGCGCGTTGCGAGGCGTAGGGCAAGAGGCGATTGCCGCCGTTATCAAGGAAAGAGAAGAAAACGGTTTATTCCAAGATTTTTCCGATTTCGTACATCGCTGTACCAAGTATGTCAATAAGCGTATCGTGGAAAGCTTGATTTATGCAGGCGCATTCGATTGCTTTGGCTACAATCGGGCGCAGGTTGCTCACGTATACGAGGACGTAATGGCGCGCGTCAGCGGTATGGAAAAGCAAAAGGCAGGGGCGCAAATGTCCTTCTTCGGCTCGATGATTGCAGAGCAGAAAATCGACGTTGTCTTCCCGAAGATTCCTGAATTTGAAACGATGGAAAAGCTCTCGAAGGAAAAATCCGTACTCGGCGTTTACGTCAGCGGGCATCCGTTTGAAAAATTCCTGCCGTACTTTAAGGAATGTTCCTTCAACTGCTCTATGTTGAATGAATATACGGAGGACGAGGAAACGGGCGAGAGGACGTACGCGGATATTCGCGATGAACAGCCTGCAACGATGGGCGGCATGATTTCCGCTTTCAAGAAGTTGCAGACCCGTTCGGGGCAGTTTATGGCGTTCATCACCGTTGAGGATATGTACGGCTCGGTGGAATGCGTATGCTTCCCGAAGGTCTACGACAAGATTAAAGACTTTATGGAGGCGGACCGTGTGGTTTCGCTTTCGGGAAAAATCAGCATCAACGACGACAAAGCGCCGTCAATTATCGTGGACAAAATGACGGAGTTTACTTTGGATAATCCCGTCGTGTACACGGCAGAGCGTACTTCGTCGTACGCGCCTCGCGGCTATGCGGATGGAGCTCGCGCAAAAGAGCCTGCGCCGCAAAGACAAGCGCAGCCTGCTCCTGCGGTAGAAAAGCCGCAAAAACCCACGAGACTTTGGCTGAATATTTCCGGGCTGGAAGATGCGGACGTAGACGAGCTGATGGACACGTTTGCGTACTATCCCGGGGATACGGAAGTGGTGTTTGTACGCGACGGAAAGAAGATGCTTTGCTCCGAGCGAGTTAACCCCGGCAAGGCGTTAATGGCAGAACTTGCGTCGTTTTTGCCGGCAAATTGCATAAAATTAGCTTAAAAATAAAAAAATAGAAGCAAAAGACTTGCGTTTTTTGTAGAATACGTATATAATACGTTAGGCACTTACAAAAGATTGCATCAAAAATACGAGATAGAAGATAGAGGTTAGTTATGAAACGTATCGGTTTGTTGACGAGTGGGGGCGATGCTCCTGGTATGAACGCGGCGATTCGCGCGGTGGTTCGTACGGCAATCTATTACGGTATGGAGGTATACGGCATCGAGCGTGGTTATGCAGGCTTGATGAACGAGGAACTGTACAAGATGGAAATGCGCAGCGTTTCCAACATCGTACAATGCGGCGGTACGAAACTGCGTACGGCAAGATGTTTGGAGATGCTGACGAAAGAGGGGCAGCAGCGTGCGGCGGATACCATCAAGAAGTACGGTATCGAAGGCTTGGTAGTCATCGGTGGCGACGGTTCTTTCCGTGGCGCAAAGGTCTTGTCGGAGGAATTCGGCATTCCTACCATCGGCATTCCGGGCACGATTGACAACGACCTTGAATACACCGACTATACGCTTGGTTTTGATACGGCGGTAAATACCTGCTTGGATATCATCAACAAGTTGCGTGATACGATGACCTCGCACGAACGTATTTGCGTTGTAGAGGTTATGGGTAGACATTGTGGTGATATTGCTCTGTACAGCGGTATTGCTTCCGGCGCAGAAATTATCGTTGTGCCTGAAATTCATTTTGACCTCGACGATATCGTGTCGAAAATCAATAAATCGCGTGCTAACGGTAAGCATTCCAATATTATCGTAGTAGCGGAAGGTGTTACGAGCGCAGATCAGTTTGCGAAGAACTTGCAGGCGGTTACGTCCTATGACGTTCGTCCCACGTGCATCGGCCACGTACAGCGTGGTGGCTCGCCCTCGATGGCGGACAGAATGCTTGCGGCGCAGTTCGGCAACAAGGCGGTACGCCTCTTGAAAGATGGGATAGGCAACCGCGTTGTCGGTATCCGCGACAACAAGATTATTGATATGGATATCATCGAAGCAGTATCCATGAAAAAGACGTTCAATCACGAATTGTACGAAACTCTGCAAATGATTTCTATGTAAAATAAAAAACCGCCGTCGGGCGGTTTTTTTCTGTCAACTTTTCTCTTCCCGTTGCATATAATAGAATATGGCGGAAAAGCCACATTATCGCTTGAAATCGTTGGCTAGACGCAGGCGAACACGAAAGAAAATCGGTCTGGCGCTTTGCAACACGCGTTGCGAAAGCGCTGCTTGGACTGGTGATGATATTGCATTCTGGACGCATAGTGAAAAGTAGGTAGGGCGTGAGAAAAACAGAAAAATTGATTGCCTCCATCGTGGCGATTGCCTTAGGGATTTTATTGATTATATTAAAGGGAACGACCGTACAGCTGATAACCTCTATCTTTGCGGTTTTACTGCTGGTACTCGGGATAATGGATTTCGTGGCAGGGGAAGGGCAAATAGCTACGCTAAAATGCGTTGCAGGGATTTTCATTCTTGCGTTTAGCTGGCTGATTTTATCTACAGTATTGTACATTCTTGCGGCGATGCTGTTGGTTGCCTCCGTTTGGTGGGTTTACGAGCTGTGGAAAACCAGTTGCGTTCGTTCATTTGGCTACCATTTCTTGTTGCTGTACGCGCGTCCGCTGTTCTTGGCGATGATTGGCGCATTTCTCCTATTCCACCAAGGGGAAGGAAGAGAGTGGGTGTTCATTGTTGCAGGAGTTCTAACCATATTCGAGGGGGCGCTGTTGTTTGCCGGTACGATCAAGACAATCGAATAAAATTGCGCCCTTTGTGGGCGCTTTTTTTTGGTATATTTTGTCGTTTTATCGAATAATGATAAAAATTTATCGATTTAAACATCAAAAAATGTGGTACGGGGCATTGTTGTTCTTGTGATTTTATAAAAAGTATGTTATAATACTTTCGTATGATTGGGACAGTATGGGATTTTTTGGCTAAAATGCTGTTCCTTCTAAGGCAAAGATAATAAAAAATGGAGTGATATTATGAACAACAAGATTACAATTATTGGTGCTGGCTCGGTAGGTGCGACGATTGCGTATACGTTGGTAGCGCAAGGCGCCGTATCGGAACTTGTCTTAATCGACGTAAACGAGGCGAAAGCGCAGGGCGAAGCAATGGATATTATGCAGGCAACTCCCTATTTGCATCCCGTAAAAATTTATGCTGGTACGTACGAAGATGCGGCTGGCTCGGATATCGTCATCGTTACGTCGGGCATTGGCAGAAAGCCTGGTCAATCCCGTATCGACCTCACGCAGACCAACGTAAACATTTTGAAGTCGATTGCACCGCAAATTGTAAAGGCTGCTCCCGACGCATTGTATATTTTCGTTGCAAATCCCGTGGATATTCTCACCTACGTATTCTGCAAGATTACGGGTGTTCCTCGCAACCGTGTTATCGGCTCTGGTTGTACTTTGGATAGTATTCGCTTGAGAACGAAACTTTCGGAGTTGTATTCCGTCAACCAAAAGCAGGTACACGCTTACGTTTTGGGCGAACACGGCGACAGCTCGTTCGTGGCTTGGTCGGCGGCGGACATTTCCGGTATTCCTCTTGATCAATACAATGAGGCAATTACGCAGGAAGGTTCTTTGCAGGTAATGCCTTACAGCCGTGAGGAGGTAGAAACCTACGTGAAGAAGTCGGGAGGTCAAATCATCGCAGGCAAGGGCGCAACCTTCTATGGGATTGCGGCAAGTGTTGCGCAGATCGTCAACAGCATTTATTCCAGCGCGCACACCATTCTGCCCGTATCCACCGTTTTGGAAGGGGAATACGGCATTTCGGACGTTGCGTTGTCCACTCTTTGCGCGATCAGCAACAAGGGGATTGTAACGACGTTGGCGCCGAAGCTGTCCGAGGACGAGCTTGCGAAAATGCGCCATAGCGCAGACGTTTTGAAAGGCGTTATTGCAGAAATTGAAATTTAACGGTTAGAGGATAAAATTATGGAATATCGTATTGAAAAAGACACGATGGGGGAGATGAAAGTCCCTGCAGACAGATACTGGGCGGCACAGACACAAAGAAGCCGTGAAAACTTCCCGATTGGCGACGAGATTATGCCTCGCGAAATTACGCACGCATTTGGTATTTTGAAGAAAGCGGCGGCGCTTGCAAATCATAAGCTTGGCAAGATTTCCGATGAAAAGCTGTCGGCGATTTGCGCGGCTTGCGACGAAGTAATTTCGGGTGAATTGAACTCCCATTTCCCGTTGGTCGTATGGCAGACTGGTAGTGGTACGCAGTCGAATATGAACGCCAACGAGGTTATCGCAAATCGCGGCAACGAAATCGCAGGCGCAAAACTGTTGCACCCTAACGACGACATTAACAAGAGCCAAAGCTCCAACGATACCTTCCCTACGGCGATGCATATTGCGGCGGTGATTGCTATCGAGGACAAGCTGTTCCCCTCTATGGACACCTTGATTGCAACCTTCAAACGCTTGGAAGTAGAGAACGAAGGGATTGTCAAGAGTGGTAGAACGCACTTGCAGGACGCAGTTCCCATCGCATTCTCACAGGAGATTAGCGGTTGGAGAAATATGGTTGAAAAGACGAAGGCGCAGTTGCAGCTTGCGCTCGGTGGCTTGAAAGAGCTTGCGCTTGGCGGCACGGCAGTAGGTACGGGCTTGAACGCACCCAAGGGCTTTGCGGAAGAAGTGGCGGCGCAGGTAAGCGTATTGACGGGCAAGACCTTCATCACGGCGGAAAACAAGTACCACGCTTTGACGGCGAAGGACGAGCTCGTGTTTGCGCACGGTGCGTTGAAGGCGCTTGCTTGCAACCTGATGAAGATTGCCAACGACGTTCGTTGGCTTGCCAGCGGCCCTCGTGACGGTCTTGGGGAAATCTTCATTCCTGAAAACGAACCCGGTTCTTCGATTATGCCTGGTAAAGTCAACCCCACGCAATGCGAATCTATGACGATGGTTGCCGTACAGGTTATGGCAAACGACGTTGCGGTAGGCGTTGGCGCATCGCAGGGTAACTTCGAGCTCAACGTATTCATGCCCGTTATTATTTACAACTTCTTGCAGTCGGTACGCTTGCTGGCAGACGGCATCGCATCCTTCGAGAAGAACTGTGTCACGGGTATCAAAGCAAATAAGGAGAAGATGCATCACAACTTGTACAACTCCTTGATGCTCGTAACCGCACTCAATCCATACATCGGTTATGAGAATGCGGCAAAGACGGCAAAGAAAGCGTACAAGGAAAACATCTCTTTGAAGGAAGCGTGCGTTGCACTCGGTTTCCTGACGGCAGAAAAGTTTGACGAAGTCTTCCGTCCTGAAGAAATGGCTTATCCTCAGAAGTGAGAACGATAAAAACGAAAAGGTATATCGGTATGAAAATCAGTTATTATCCCGGATGTACGCTTAGAACGAAAGCGAAGGAGCTGGATATTACCGCTCGCAAATGCGCTGAAGCTCTGGGCGTGGAAATGGAGGAAATTGAAAATTGGCAATGCTGCGGTGCGGTATATCCCATGGGCACGGACGAGATTGCTACCAAGCTTTCGGCGGTGCGCGCCTTGGATTATGCAAAGCATAACGGCGGCAAGTTGCTTACTCTTTGTTCGGCTTGTCACAACGTGATCAAGCGCACGAACGAGGACATGAAGGCGAAAGGGGATATTTGTTTTAGAGCAAACAACTATTTAAAACTGGATGAACCCTACCAAGGGGAAACGGAAGTTTTGCATTATTTAGAAATGCTGAAAAACGTTGTGGGCTTTGACAATATCCGTAAGGCTGTGGTAAATCCCATCAAGCGTAAAATCGGCGCTTATTATGGGTGCTTGCTCCTTCGTCCGAGTGGCGTTATGGCGTTTGATAACCCGGAAAATCCGACGATTATCGAGGACTTTATCAAGGCAATCGGCGGTACGCCCGTGGTGTATCCGTTCAGAAACGAATGTTGTGGCGCGTATGTTGCATTGAAAAACAGCGAATTGCCCAAACAAAAGAGCCATAAGGTCCTTTCCAGTGCAAAGGAAAAGGGAGCGGAAGAGGTGATTACGGCTTGTCCGCTCTGCTTGTATAACTTACAACAGAACGGCGGCGACGTTCTTCCCGTCAAGTACTTTACGGAATTGTTGGCGGAAGCCTTGGGGGTATCGTTATGACGAGAGAAGAACGCGTAGAAAATATGCAACGGCTTTCTGGCACGGACGTTAGAAAGTGCATGAAGTGCGGGAAATGCTCCGGTAGATGCCCTGCATTCCATGAAATGGATATCAAGCCTCATCAATTCGTATCCCTGCTTGCAGACGGAAAGATTGAAAAGTTGCTCGAAAGCGAGGCGATTTGGAACTGTCTTTCCTGTATGGCTTGCGTAGAGCGTTGTCCTCGTGGCGTTGCGCCTGCGGCGGTCGTAGAGGCGGTGCGCGATACGGTGGTGCGCGCACAGGGCAAAAACGGCATCAAGGCAGAGGAAATTCCCCCGATTGTGGACGAATTTATCCCTCAACAGCTCCTTGTCAGCGCTTATAGAAAGTACAACAAGTAAGCAAAAAAACGAAAACCAAAAGAAAGAGAGTAAAGATTATGCAAAGAATAGGTGTATTTATTTGTTGGTGCGGAAGCAATATCGCGGCGACGGTAGACGTAGAAAAGGTGGCGGAAGTCATCGGGAAAGAACCCGGTGTCGTTTTCTCTACCAATTATCAGTATATGTGTTCGGAAAACGGACAGCAGCTCATCAAGAACGCGATTAAGGAGCATAACCTCACGGGAATCGTCGTAGGCGCATGCTCTCCCAGAATGCACGAGGCTACCTTCCGTAAGGCGGCTGAGGCAGCTGGTATGAACCCTTATATGGTTGAAATTGCGAACATTCGTGAACATTGTTCTTGGATTCACAAGGACATGGAAGAGGCGACGGAAAAGGCGGTGGTGCTCGTTCGTACGGCGATTGCAAAGGTAAAGCTGAACGCACCCTTGCAGGCTGGCGAAAGCCCCGTTATTAAGCGTGCCCTCGTCATCGGAGGCGGTATCGCAGGTATTCAGGCGGCTTTGGATATTGCCGAGGCGGGCTTTGAGGTCGATATCGTAGAAAAGAACGCAACCATCGGCGGTAGAATGGCGCAGATTGATAAGACCTTCCCTACGCTTGACTGCTCCGCATGTATTTTGACGCCGAAGATGGTGGACTGCGCTCAGCATGAAAAGATTGATATTTTGTCCTACTCCGAGGTGGAAAACGTTTCGGGTTTCGTTGGTAATTTCAACGTTAAAATTCGTCGTAAGGCAAGATACGTAGACGAAACGAAGTGTACTGGCTGTAAGGTATGTATGGAAAAATGTCCTTCTAAGAAGGGCTTAAACGAGTTCAATATGAACTTGAACACCCGTACGGCAATCTACATTCCGTTCGCGCAGGCAATTCCCAACGTTGCGGTGATCGACCCTTCTCAGTGCTTGAAATTCAAGACGGGCAAGTGCGGTATCTGTCAAAAATTCTGCGGCGTAGGCGCTATCGACTACGAACAGAAGGACAGCTTTATCGAACGTCAATACGGCGCAATCGTCGTTGCGACCGGCTTTAAGCCCATCGACCTTGACAATTTCAACGAATTTGGCTACTCGGACAACAAGGACGTCATCACTTCGCTTGAATTGGAAAGATTGATGAATGCGGCAGGTCCTACGAACGGCGTTCTTCTTCGTCCTTCCGACGGCGAACATCCGAAGGTAATCACCTTCATTCAATGCGTAGGCTCGCGTGACGTCAGCGGTTGCGGTAACCCGTACTGCTCGAAGATCTGCTGTATGTATACGGCAAAGCACGCGATGCTCATTCGTGAAAAATATCCCGATACGCAGGTCAACGTATTCTATATTGACGTACGTACGCCCGGCAAGAACTACGACGAATTCTTCCGCAGAGCAGTGGAACAGTACGGCGTAAACTATATCAAGGGTATGGTTGGTAAGGTCTATAACGAAAACGGTACCTTGATGGTACAGGGCTCGAACCTGATTGATAACGAGCAGGTTGTCATTCCTTCCGACTTGGTTGTCTTGGCGGCGGCGATTGAACCGGAGCCTTCCGTTAGAAAGGTTGCCACCTTGCTTACGGCAAGCATCGACACCAACAACTTCCTGACGGAATCGCACGCAAAGCTCCGTCCCGTAGAAAGCCCCACGGCAGGCGTATACCTTGCAGGTGTATGTCAAGGCCCTAAGGATATCCCTGAAACGGTATCGCAGGCATCGGCTTGCGCGGCGAAGGTTATCGGCTTGCTTGTGAAGGATAAGCTCAAGACCAACCCTTGCGTAGCAACCCCCAACGAAACGATGTGCAACGGCTGTAGTCAATGCGCGAACGTCTGCGCGTACGGCGCAATCACGTACGTGGATAAGGAATTCCGTCTTGGTGGCGGTAAGATTGAGGTTCGTCGCGTGGCGTCGGTCAACCCTGCAGTTTGTCAAGGCTGTGGTGCTTGTACGGTTACCTGTCCTTCGGGAGCGATGGACTTGAAAGGATTTAGCTCCAGCCAGCTTATGTCGGAGGTAGAAGCAATATGCAAGAAGTAAAGAAAGAATACACGCCGAATATCGTGGCGTTTTGTTGCAACTGGTGCTCGTATGCGGGCGCAGACCTTGCAGGCTCCAGCCGTTTGACGTATCCTGCAAACGTAAAGATTATCCGTGTGCCTTGTTCTTGCCGTGTCAACCCGATGTTCGTGTTGAAAGCGTTTCAGCAGGGCGCGGACGGCGTAATCCTCTGCGGTTGCCACCCCGGCGACTGCCATTACGTGACGGGCAACTATTATACCAGAAGAAGAATGGCGCTGCTGTATAGTTTCTTGAACTATATGGGTATTGAGAAGGAACGTACTCGCATTGAGTGGGTTTCTGCGGCAGAGGGCGCAAAATTCTCGGCGGTAATGAACGACTTTGTCAAACAGATTACCGACCTTGGCGAAAACAAACGCCTTACCGACCTCAGAGTAAAGGAGGGCGAATAAGATGAGAGAAGTAGAATTAAAAATGATTGAACGCGCAAAGCAGCTCTTAGAAAGCGGTGAAGTAGCGCGCGTAATCGGTTGGAAGAAGGGTGATTTTTGCTACGATCCTTCCCCTGCAAGCTTTGAGAGTGTAGAAGAACTCAATGATTTCGTCTACGACTGGTTCTGTGGGGCAAATCTTTCCAAGTATTTGATTCAAATCGCAAAGAAAGAAGGAAAGACTGCGGTGTTCTTAAAGCCTTGTGATACATACAGCTTTAACCAGCTCGTAAAAGAACATCGTATCAATCGTGAAAACGTATACGTAATCGCGGTAGAATGCCTTGGCAAGCTGGATATCGAGAAGATGAAGGCGCAAGGCGCGTCCTTCGTTTCGGGCGTAGAGGTAAACGAAGGCGAAGTAAAGGCGCTTTCTCCCGTAGGGGAAACGACGTTTGCAAAGGCGGACGTTGTGCTTTCTAAGTGCGCTGTATGCAATAAGACTCATCAGGTAAAGGACGAGGAAATTATCCTGCACGAACGCCCTGAAAGGGACGTTGACCGCTTTGCAGAGGTTGCTGCATTAGAGGCGATGACGGAAGACGAACGCTTTGCGTTCTGGAAATCCCAGCTTTCGAAGTGTATCCGTTGCAACGCGTGCAGAAACGTATGTCCTGCTTGCTCTTGTATTAAGTGCGTATTCGACAACCTCGCATCGGGTATTTCTGCAAAAGCAAACGACAGCGAATTTGAGGAACAGATGTTCCACATCATTCGCGCATTCCACGTAGCAGGTCGTTGTACCGACTGCGGCGAATGCAGCCGTGTATGTCCTCAAAATATCCCTCTGCACCTTTTGAATAGAAAGTTTATTAAGGACATTGATAACTTCTATGGCGAATATCAGGCAGGGGAAACGGCAGAAGGCAAAACGCCTTTGACCTCTTACACCGAAGGGGATTTAGAGGCAGGCGACGTGTTCAAAGGGGAGGCAAAATAATGTTGAAGATTGCTAAAGAAAATTTAAACGCATTGTATTCGGCAATTTCGGCACAGATGCCTTTACTTATGCCTATCAAACGCGCTGGGCAGGTGAACTACGGCCCTTGGTCGGAAACGGAAGAGGTTTCTTTAGAAACCTTGAAGACGGTCAAATCCCCCAAGGACGCTTTCTTCCCCCAGAGCGAGAATATGATGAAGTTCAAGACGGACGGCAAGGCTTTAGAGGTCATTGACATTCGTAAAGCGGAACAGCCCTTCGTTTTGTTCGGGGTAAAGGCTTGCGATTATAGGGCGATTGAGGTTTTGGATAAGGTATTCCTTGCCGACCCCGTAGACACCTATTATAAGGCAAAGCGCGATGCAGGTATCGTTGTAACCTTGGCTTGCTCCAAGCCCGAGGAAAGCTGTTTCTGCGGCGTGTTCGGGGTAGATGCGGCGGCGCCTGCAGGCGACATTACCACTTGGATGGACGGCGAATATCTCTACTGGCAGGCAAACACCGAAAAGGGCGAGGCGCTCACCGCTAGCTTGGCGGCTTTGTTTGCAGAGGGCGGTGAGGAAGCTGTTGCCTCTCAGCAGGAAGCAACTCGTGCGATTATGAAGGCGTTGCCTTATGCGGCGCTTGACCTTTCGAGATTTAAGCCCGAAAATTTGAACGATTTGTTTAATGATTCCGCTTGGGCAGAACTTTCCGAGGCTTGCCTCGGCTGTGGTACGTGTACGTTCGTATGCCCGACCTGCCAATGCTTTGACATTCGTGATTTTAAGACCAGCGAGGGCGTACTTCGTTATCGTTGTTGGGATTCTTGTATGTACTCGGATTTCACGCTGATGGCGCACGGCAACAGCCGTAATACGCAAATGCAGCGTTTCCGTCAAAGATTTATGCATAAGCTCGTATACTTCCCGTCCCAAAACGACGGTATGTATTCCTGCGTAGGCTGTGGCAGATGTGTCAATAAGTGCCCGCAGAATTTGAACATTGTCAAGGTTATCAAAACGTTAGGGGGTAAAAAGAATGATTAACGAAACTTTAATTCCTAAAGTGGGTGTCATCACCGACATTCGTAAAGATACGCCCGACGTTAAAACCTTCCGCGTGGTTGGCACGGACGGCAAAAAGCTGTTCGAGCATATGCCCGGTCAATGCGCGATGGTATCCGTACCCGGCGTTGGCGAGTGTATGTTCTCCATCACCTCTTCGCCTACGAACCAAGAATATATGGAATTTTCCATTAAAAAATGCGGTTGCGTAACCACCGTTTTGCATGCTTTAGAGGTAGGCGCGATGGTCACCGTCCGTGGCCCTTACGGTAAAAATTTCCCTGTAGAAGGGGATTTCAAGGGCAAGGACCTGCTCTTTATCGCAGGTGGTATCGGTCTTGCGCCTTTGCGTAGCGTTATCAACTACGTTCGTCATTATCGTGAAAACTACGGCAAAGTGGTAATCGTTTACGGTGCGAGAAGCGCAGACGACCTCGTGGATTTCGAAGAAATCCAAACGGAGTGGAAAAACGAGCCGAACTTTGAGGTTTATCTTACCATCGACCGCCCTCAAGAGGGTTGGGACGATCACGTTGGTTTTGTGCCTTCGTACGTCAAGGAGCTTGGTCTCGATAAGAACATGACGGCGGTGCTTTGCGGCCCTCCCATCATGATTAAGTTCACCCTGCAGGGACTTTTGGAGCTTGGCTTTGAAAAGTCCCGTGTCTACACGACGTTAGAGCTTCGTATGAAGTGCGGCGTTGGCAAATGCGGCAGATGCAACGTAGGCGACAAATTCGTATGTAAGGACGGCCCCGTTTTCCGCATGGACGAGCTGGACGAACTGCCCGACGAGTATTAAGGAGTAAACACTATGGAAAAAATGGTAAACGTATTTCTTTTTGGCAAACGCTATCAAGTGCCGGAAAGTTTGACGATTATGAAGGCGATGGAATACGCTGGGTATCAGTTGGTGCGCGGCTGTGGTTGCCGTAACGGTTTTTGTGGCGCTTGCGCGACCATTTACCGTATCAAGGGCGAGCAGGAACTCAAAACCTGCCTTGCTTGCCAAACGAAGGTAGAGGAGGGTATGTACGTTGCAACCCTGCCTTTCTTCCCCTTGGTAAAGCAGGTGTACGATATCGAAAAGATTAAGCCCACACAGCAGATTATGATGCAGCTGTATCCTGAAATTTATTCTTGTATCGGCTGTAATGCTTGTACCAAGAGCTGTACGCAGGAATTAGGCGTTATGCAATACATTGCATACGCTCAGCGTGGCGAGTACGAGAAGTGCGCGGAAGAAAGCTTTGACTGCGTAATGTGCGGCGTATGCTCATCCCGTTGTCCTGCAGGGATTTCCCATCCTCAGGTTGCGGTGCTTGCGCGTCGTCTTACGGGCAAATATCTTGCTCCCGACAGCCAGCACCTTATCAACCGCGTTGCGGAAATCGACGCAGGTGATTGTAAGGCGGCTTTGGAGGCGATTATGAACACGCCTTTGGAAGAACAAAAGCATCTCTATAACACGAGAGAAATCGAAAAATAATAGGAGGACGCGACATGTATCAGTATACCGATGAACAACTTGAATCGATGAAAAAAGTAGAAGCAAGCCGCGCTTCCCGTATTGAAAAGCTGCACGAAAGACTGACCGCTGAGGAAAAGGAAGCGGTACTTGCCAAGTTTCACCCCGACTATATCACTTCCGCATACGAGGAATTGAAGGTTGGTCAAAACAAGGGCGGCAAGGTCTTGCACGAGCTTGCAGAATTGTTGCAGGGGCATTCCCGCATTAAGGACGTGAAAATCGACCTTTCTAAGATTGATTACGACGTAGACGTGTTAGTTATCGGCGGTGGTGGCGCTGGCTCTTCTGCGGCGATTGAGGCGCATCAGAGAGGCGCTAACGTTATGATCGTAACCAAACTTCGTTTGGGCGATGCGAACACGGCGATGGCAGAGGGCGGTATTCAGGCGGCTGATAAGCCCAACGACAGCCCGGCAACCCATTACTTGGATGCCCTTGGTGGCGGCCACTTTAAGAATTAGCCTGAACTTCTTTACAAGCTTGTAAACGAAGCTCCCGAGGCGATTTTGTGGCTGAACAACCTCGGCGTTATGTTCGACAAGGAAGAGGACGGCACGGTGGTTACCACCCACGGTGGCGGTACTTCCAGAAAGCGTATGCACGCTTGCCGCGACTATTCCGGTTCGGAAATTATGCGTACCCTCCGCGACGAAGTATTCAACCGTGGTATCACCGTTGTAGATTTTACCTCTGCAATCGAACTCATCAAGGACACCGAAGGCAAGGTTGCAGGCGCAGTCCTGATGAATATGGAAACGCAGGAAATTTTGATTGCAAGAGCGAAGACCGTCGTTATCGCAACGGGCGGCGCAGGCAGATTGCATTATCAGGGCTTCCCTACGTCCAACCATTATGGCGCAACGGCAGACGGCTTGGTGCTCGGCTATCGCGCAGGCGCAAAGTTGCTCTATCCCGAAACTCTGCAATACCATCCAACGGGCGCGGCAGAGCCTACGCAAATTTACGGCGCTCTGGTTACCGAGAAGGTGCGTTCCTTGGGCGCGCAGCTCGTCAATAAGAACGGCGAGGCGTTCGTCTACTCGTTGGAAACCCGTGACGTAACGGCATCTTCGATTATTAAGGAATGTAAAGAAAACGGCAACGGTATCAAGACGACGGACGGCGAAGGCGTGTGGTTGGATACTCCGCTCATTGATATCTTGAACGGCGAGGGCACGATTGAAAAGCGTATTCCTGCAATGCTGCGTATGTTCGGCAAGTACGGCATCGACATTCGCAAAGAACCGATTTTGATTTATCCGACGCTGCATTACCAAAACGGTGGCTTGGACATCGGCGCAAACGGTATGACCTGTATTGAAAACTTGTACGTTGCAGGCGAAGCTGTTGGCGGTATCCACGGTACCAACCGTTTGATGGGCAATTCCTTGCTCGATATCATCGTATTCGGTAGAAACGCAGGTCAGCAGGCTGGCGAAAAGTGCAAGAGTGTAGAATTGAAAGAATTGACGCTGGCGCACGTAGACGCGTTTGAGAAGGAGTTGGAAGAGGCAGGTATTTCCACGGAAGTACGTTCGCCCAAGCTCCTGCCCGATTACAGGCGTCAAGCAAATTAATAGGGGAAAGATGAAATAATCATCGGACAAAACGCACGAAGGTACGCTTTGTGCGTTTTTGTAAGGAGAATAAAATGGAGAACGAAAAAAGTAAAAAGAGCCTGAAATGGCTTTGGATTGTCCTTGCGGCAGTGGTCTTTGCGGCTTTGGCAACGTGGTGTATCATCTCTGCAATCAACAATCCTAAAATGGTTCCCGATAAGAACAATCCAGATGTTGAAATCGGTAAGGAAACGGTAAGCAATATCCTGAATTTTGGTACAACCTTCGTCCTGTTTGTAATTGCCTTTTTGGTAATTGGCGTTGGATATTTGCTGGGTGGTATCAATATTAAGGGTGTCACGCTGGGTACGGCGGGTGTTTTCTTGGTGGCGATTTTGGTTGGCTACCTTTGTACGCTTGTGCCTGAAAATGCAGGTGTATTCTCTGGTTTCCATTTGACGGAAACCTCGACGGTTGTCAGCTACTTGAAAGGCCCTGTGCAGAACATTGGCTTGATTTTGTTCGTTGGCAGCGTTGGATTTATTGCGGGTCCGAACTTCTTCAAAAACCTTGCGAAGAACTTCAAAACGTATATCGTTTTAGGTGTTGTTATTATTTTGACGGGTACGCTGGTTGCGGTGCTTTGTACGTTGTTTACCGATTACGGCCCCGAATATTGGGCTGGCGTTTTGTCTGGCGCATTGACTTCTACGCCCGGTTTCTCTGCGGCGAAAGATGCTGCGGATGCAAGTTTTGAATCCTTGATTACGCTTGGTCACGCAATCGCTTATCCTATGGGCGTTGTCGGCGTTGTATTGTTCGTTCAGCTTTTGCCTAAATTCTTGAAGGCGGATATGAATAAGGAACGCGAACTTTTGAAGATCGGTGGCGCAGAAGAGGCAAGAGATTATTCTAAGTTCTTCAAGGTAGAGGATTTTGGTTTTATGCCTTTTGCGCTTGCGATTGTTGCGGGCTTGTTGCTTGGTTCAATCACCATTCCCTTGACGGGGGACGGGTACAACGGACCTTGTTTCTCGCTTGGCACGACGGGCGGCGTGTTGATTATGTGCCTCGTGTTTGGGCATTTTGGTCACATCGGCAAGCTGTCGTTAGAGGTAAAAGAAGGCACGCTGAAGGTTATGCGTGAGCTCGGATTGGCGCTCTTCCTTTTGGGCGCAGGTGTTCACGGTGGTGTTGCTCTCGTTGAACAAATTACCGCAAACGGCGGCGTTACGATTGTAATTTGGGGCTTTGTTGGTGGTTTATTGATGACGATCGCGCCTATGTTGGTTGGTTATTTCTTGGGCAGATACGTCTTGAAATTGCCTTTGCTGAACAACCTTGGTTCGATTACGGGCGGTATGACCTCTACGCCTGCGCTGGGTACGCTGATTTCTACGGCGAAGACGGACGACGTTGCATCTGCGTATGCATCCACGTATCCGATTGCGCTCGTTTTGGTCGTTTTGGCTTCTCAGCTCATGATAACGTTGATGTAAAGAAAGCGAATATCCGCTGTGCGTAAAAGTACGGCGGATATTTTTTTCAAAAGTGGTCAAAAACAGTTGATTTTTCAAGGAAAATCATATATAATAAATAAGCTGTTTGCAGAGATGGCGGAGCGGCTGAACGCGCACGATTCGAAATCGTGTTAGGCAGGAATGTCTACGAGGGTTCAAATCCCTCTCTCTGCGCCACAAAATGGAGATGGATTTTATCCCATCTCCATTTTGTTATGTATTTTTGAGAGGGATTTGATGGTGGAGCGGTTTATATTATAAATCGTTATTTTATACTCACTTATTGACAAAAGAAACGACTTATATTATAATATTGGAAAACACGATTTTGAGGTGCTTATGGAAAAGGTGTTTGACTTGCACGTGCATTATAAATTTGAAATCGCTTTACCGGAAATGGTGTCCATTTTTAAAGAAGAATTTGCCGCCACGGGTACGGAAAAGAAATGCTTCTTAAGCTTACCCTATGACGAGAAGGCGGGCTTTCGGGAAATGCAAAATATCAAGGGGTTGTATCTGAAATGGGCGTTCTCCCCTGATGCATACGCTTTTGCGGCATTGGAACATCCCTCGGATCACAGCGACGTCGAGGCGGTTGCAGAGTTCTTCCTTTCGCAAGCAAAGCGCTACCTTTCCGTCGGCTATGACGGGATAAAGATGCTGGATGGCTATCCCTCGCTAGTAAAAATTTGGGGCTTGCCCGTCGACAGCCCTGTTTACGATCGCTTTTACGCCTTTATGGAAGAAAACGGCTATCCCGTTTTGATGCATATTGCCAACCCTTCGAGGAATTGGGATATCACGAAGGCAACTGAGTACGATATTCAAACGGGGCGTGTTTACGACGATTCTTATCCTTCGAAGGAGGAGCTGACGGCGCAGGCATTTCGCGTAATGGAGAAATTCCCTAAACTGCGGCTGATTCTTGCGCATTTTGGCTTTATGTCTGAGGACCTCGCCGCGGCGGAGCGCTTTTTCTCCTATCCGAACACCCTCGTGGATATCACGCCGGGCGGCGAACAGCTCATTCATATGCAAACCGAGTGGGATAAGTGGTTGCCGTTTTGGATCAAGCATCAGGATCGTATTTTTTACGGAACGGACTACTACGCCTTTCCGAAGGACGAAAACTGGGAGGTTTCCTTTCAGCGCCGTCCTACCTTTTTACGGCAGTTTTTGGAAACGAGTAGCCAGCATATCTATGCTGATGAGCCCTTCTGTGGCATAAATCTCGCTAAGCCTCTGCGTGATAAAATCTATCGCGAGAATTTTATGTGTCTGCTGGGCTCGCCCAAGCCTATCGACTGTTCCTACCTTCGCAACGAGGCGGTGCGCTTACAATCCGTAGAGGGAAAATCCTCGCCGATTGCCGACGAGGACTTGGCGTATATTCTTTCACAAATTCCATAAAAGTATTGGGGTGTTTATCGTTCCCACCAAGGCGCGTTCGCAATCGGCGGCGCGCCTTTTTTTGGTGTGAAAACGGTCGGGAGATAGACGGCTGTGCCGAAATTCTCTTGATAATAAGGCTGCACGGCGTATTGATAGGTGCTATTTTCTGCAATTGCTTCGTCGACGTATTCCTTGAATTCCGCGCCGTCGTAAATGATTGCCTCTTTGCCGTTTGACTTTTTGTAAATGCGATACCGATAATAACTCGGTGGAGAATCCTTAAAGAAAATACAAACTTTTTTATCCGAAAATGCAATCTTAGGGGTAGGGATTTTAGGGATAGAAAAGCGGTTGGATTGCTCTTTTGGGGCGTATCTGCCGTCAAACAATTCATATTTCACCTCTGCAATCGGCGCGATAGGCTCTGCCAGCAGTAGGCGTTGTTCGTGCAGTAGTGCGTAGGCATCAAGAGGAACTTCTTGCACGCCTACGGGTCGGTCAAAATTGTCTGGTAAAACGTCTTTATAAATTCCCTCTAAAATCGTGCAAGCTGCCTCGCAAGGTAAGCCGCCGCCCGTCGTTCTAACGGGGGAATTATCGGCGTTTCCCAGCCATACGCCGACGGTATGACCGCTCGTATAGGCAACCGTATAAGCATCGGTATTTTTGTCGCCGACGCCAACCGTTCCCGTCTTTGCTGCAACCTCAAAGGGTAGAGCGCGCAACCGCTTTGCCGTTCCTTCCTTCACCGCAGAATGAAGGGTGTCCGTAATCAAATAGGCGGTTTCGGGGGAGAAAACGGTGCGTTCTTGTGCCTCGCGGCGGTAGATAGTCTGTCCGTTTTGTTTGATTTCACGGATGAAATGGCTGGGCGCATATCTTCCGTCGGCGGCAAAGGTTGTGTACCCGTCCACAAGCTTGGAAAATGAATATCCGTATTCCATTCCCCCTAACGCAACAGCAAGCGTTTGATCGTTTTTCGGAATGTCGAGCCTCATTTTTTTGGCGTATTCGTTCGCAGTTGCAAGCCCTAAGGTGTTTAAGGTTTTTACGGCTGGGATATTCAAGCTCTTTGCGATCGCGGTGCGTGCGCTGACGTAGCCGTGATACTCGTTTCCGTAGTTTTTAGGCGAATAGTCGCCAAAGCTTGTACGCTCGTCCAAAATCTGGCTGGCTGGGGACAGAGCCCCTTTTTCAAAGGCTGGCGCGTAAACAATCAGCGGCTTAATCAACGACCCGGGGGAGCGTTTTATCATCGGCACGCTGGAACAGTATCCTTCCACGCCGTGCGTTGCATTGTCTACGACGATACACGTTTTGTCGCAGTCAAGTCCTGCGCACGCCCTCTCTAAAACGGCTTGCGTATTCACGTTTAGGTAGGTGAATAACTCGATTTTTCCGTTTGGAGTTGTGTCCAAGCTTTCAAAGATTTTATCCATTTCCTCTACGGCAAAATGGCTGTAATTTCGTGTATTTACGCTCGTATTTGCGGTAGGCAGGGGTGCGTTTAACGCAGTTTTGTACTCTTTTTCCGTGAGCGCATTTTGCTCTCTCATCAATTTCAGGACGGTGTTGCGCCGCATGAGCGCTTTTTCGGGGTTCTTAAAGGGAGAATAATGGCTGGGGGCTTTCACCAAGGCGGCGAGCAGAGCGCTTTCCGAGGCGGTCAACTGTTCTGCCTCTTTGTTAAAATAAAACTCAGCGGCATCCGAAATACCGTATCGGTTATGACCAAAATAAATGGTGTTCAAATAGATTTCCAAGATTTCGTCCTTGGAATAGCGGCGCTCTAATTGCCTCGTCAGCTTAAATTCTTTCAGTTTTCTTCCGATGGTCTTATCCAAGGTGAGGTGGGTATTTTTAATCAGCTGTTGCGAGATGGTGGATGCGCCTTGCGAAAATCTGCCGCTTTTGAGGTTTTTGAGGCTGGCGCGACCGATACCGATTAGGTCAAAGCCGTTATGACGATAAAACCGCTTATCTTCCGTGCATACAAAGGCGGACGGCAGATGGGAAGGCAAATCGTCCAAAGAGATTACGCTCCGCTTCGAAAAGGAGAAAGAAGAGGGGACTTTTTCATTTTCGTTGCTGTAAATAACCAGTTGTGTGTCGGGCAGTAACAGCTTGTTTTCGTCTAACTTTACCTCTTTTGTCGCTATGAAATAATATCCCAAAAAAGCAAAGGTCAACGCTAAACCTACGCCAATCATAACCAAAAATATCTTTTTAAGTGCTTTCATCGAGCAATAGTATCCGTATTTTTTGTTTTTTTATGAAGGAAACGGCGTTTTTTTTCCTCAAAGACTTGATAAAGTCTTTTAAAAAGAGTATAATAAAAACAATACTGGAAGAGTGCGCCCATTTATTTGTGGCGCAAGAAAGGAAGAGATGGACAAGAAATACAAGATTATCACCTATGGTTGCCAGATGAATCTGCACGAATCGGAGAAGATGGCAGGGATGCTGCAGGAGCTTGGCTACACCCCGACGGAAAGCATGGAAGAGGCGGATTTGATTCTGTTTAACACCTGCTGTATTCGAGAGAATGCGGAAAATCATGCTTTTGGGAACATAGGCGCATTAAAGCAAATGAAAAAGAGGAACCCGAACCTCATTATCGCCGTAGGCGGATGCATGATGCAGGAGAAGGGCAAAGCGGAAACCTTGAAGGAAAAGTTTCCGTTTATCGACGTCATGTTCGGTACGCTGAACTTGGAGGAACTTGGCGGGCTGGTCAAGGAAAAACTTGCAGGGAAAAAGCGTGTCGTTCGCATCCGTGAAAAGGAAGGGGAAATCGTCGAATACGACGGCGCGTACCGTACCAGTTATCCAAACGCTTGGGTGAACATTATGTACGGCTGCAACAACTTCTGTTCCTATTGCATCGTTCCTTACGTGCGTGGTAGAGAGCGTTCGAGAAAGCCTGAAAATATCGTCGCGGAAGTAAAGCGTTTGGTTGCTGAAGGGTACAAGGAGATTACTTTGCTTGGGCAAAATGTCAACTCCTACGGCACGGACGGGCTGGAGGTCAGCTTTGCCGAGCTTTTGGATATGGTTGCCTCGATCGAGGGCAAATTCCGTTTGCGGTTTATGACCAGCCACCCCAAGGATTTCAACGAAGAAGTCGTAAAGGTGATGCAAAAGCACCGCAAGATTATGCGCCTCGTGCATTTGCCGGTGCAGAGCGGTTCGAACGATATTCTAAAAGCGATGAACCGTCGCTATACGCGTGAAAAATACCTTGCAGAGGTGGAAATGCTCCGCAGCTATTTCCCCGAGGCGGAGTTGACGACGGACATCATCGTGGGCTTCCCGGGGGAAACGGAAGAGGATTACCTCTTGACGGAAGACTTGGTGAAAAAGGCGGATTTCGCCTCGGCGTTCACCTTCGTCTATTCCAAGCGCCAAGGCACAAGGGCGGCGGAGATGGAAAACCAAATTCCCGAAGAGGTGCAAAAGGACAGAATTATGCGCCTCGTACAGCTGGTAAATTCCTTGACCAGAGCAAAGTCGGAAAAGTATATCGGCAAAGAGGTGGAAATTCTTTGCGAGGGGTACGACGAAAAGAAGGGTCTGTATCTTGGCAGAGATGAATACGGGCGTATGGGCTACTTTGCAAGCGATAGGGACGAGGTTGGCAATTTCGTCCGCTTGAAGATTACGAAAGCAAACGGCATATCCTTGTATGGGGAGTTGCTTTCGTCGGAAAACGAATAAGGTAGGTGCGAATATGGCGCTTTCACAAATGATGCAACATTATCTTTCCGTTAAGGAAAAATATCCCGATGCGGTGTTGTTTTACCGCCTTGGGGATTTTTACGAGATGTTTTTTGACGATGCGGTAAAGGTATCAAAGCTTTTGGATTTAACGCTTACCGGTCGTGATTGTGGGCTTGCGGAGCGCGCTCCGATGTGCGGCGTACCCTTCCATGCGGCTGATACCTATATTGCAAAGTTGGTGGCGGCTGGCGAAAAGGTTGCCATCTGCGAACAGCTCACTGAACCCAAGGCAGGAAAAGGCTTGGTTGAACGAGATGTTATCCGCGTTGTATCGGCAGGTACGCTGATTGACGAGGGAATGTTAGACGAGAATACGAATAACTATATCGCTTGCGTTTACAAGGAAGATACTTGTTGTGCGGTTGCTTGGACGGATATTACGACGGGTGAATTTTGCGCGCAGGAATTCGTGGGCGCAAAATCGGTAGAGGACGTCATCGGACATCTATTAAAAATCGGTGCGGTGGAGATTATTTGCAACGAGGAGGCTTTGCTTGCAACCAAGGGCTTTAAGGAAGTACGCCACAATTTATTGCCCCCGTTCTCTTGTTATTTGCCGTGGGCGTTTAACGTCAAGCATGCAGAAAAGAACCTTTTGACGCAGTTTGGCGCGGTGTCCTTGGCGGCGTACGGAATTGCCGCAAAGGAAGGGGTGATTTCTGCGGCAGGCGCGCTGGTGGAATACTTGCGTGAAACGCAAAAGCACGCTCTGACCAACCTGAATACGATAAAACTCATCAATCGCGAACAGTTTATGGTACTGGATAGCGTTGCCGTTCGCAACTTAGAGCTTGTTCGCAACAATGCGGAAAACAAGAAATACGGCTCGCTTCTTTGGGTGCTGGACAAGACGAAGACGGCGATGGGCGCAAGACTTTTGTATAACATGCTGCTCTCTCCCTTAAAGAGCGTAGACCAAATCGTCTACCGTCAGCAGGGGGTTGCGGAACTGTTTAACGCCTCGGTGGCTCGTATGACGATTGCGGATACCCTGCGCGAAGTCAAGGACGTAGAGAGGCTGTCGGGTAAAATCTCCAACGGTAACTTTTTGCCGAGGGATTGCGTTGCGCTTGCTGCTTCCTTGAATGCGTTGCCTACCTTAAAATTCCAGCTCATCGGGTTCAATTCGCAGATTGTGAAGGACGTTTACGACGGACTTTTGGACTTGTCTGACCTTGCGGAGCTACTGTCTGCCGCAATCGCGCCCGAACCGCCTGCGCTGATGAAGGACGGTGGGTATATTCGCGCTGGGTACTGCAAGGAGCTGGACGAGCTTCGTGCACTCACTCGCGATAGCCACCAAATCATCTTGGACATGGAGGCATCCGAACGGGAACGTACGGGTATCAAGACGTTAAAAATCGGCTATAACCGAGTGTTTGGCTACTACATTGAAATCAGCAATTCCTTGAAGGATAAAGCCCCTGCAGAGTATATTCGCAAGCAGACCTTAACGACAGGCGAACGGTATATCACCGAGGAATTGAAGGTATTAGAAGAGAAAATTTTAATGGCTAAGGAGCGCGCTTTGCGTTTAGAGGCAAAGCTGTACGACGAATTGCTCCGTACCCTGTTTAACCGCATTGACGAATTAAAGCGTGTTTCCTCGTCGATTGCGCTGCTCGATTGTTTGGTTTCCTTTGCAACGGTTGCGAAGGAACGCAAATACGTTTGCCCCGTGATGAAAGAGTCGGGCTCGCAAATGTCCATCGTGGACGGCAGACATCCCGTCGTTGAGGCGGTGTCGAAGGAGCGCTTTGTGCCCAACGATACCTTGCTTGACAATCAGGAAAACCGTTGCGCAATCATCACCGGCCCGAACATGGCGGGTAAGAGCACCTATATGCGACAGGTTGCCTTGATTGCAATTATGGCGCACATCGGCTGTTTCGTGCCTGCGAAGTCGGCAGAAATCCCCGTAATCGACCGTATTTTTACCCGAGTGGGCGCAAGCGATAACCTCATATTCGACCAGAGTACCTTTATGGTCGAGATGACGGAAGTTGCTACGATCCTTTTGAACGCCACCTGCAACAGCCTTTTGATTTTGGACGAGGTCGGCAGGGGTACGAGTACCTTCGACGGCTTGTCTATCGCTTGGGCGGTTATCGAATTCTTGGCGGAAAAAGTACGCGCAAAGACCTTGTTCGCTACCCATTATCACGAGCTGACACAGCTTGAAAACAGTATGGACGGCATCAAGAACTATAAAATCACCGTCCGTGAATTGAACGGCGCCGTGGTGTTCTTGAGAAAGATTGCCAAGGGCGGCGCGAATAGGAGCTTTGGTATCGAGGTTGCCTCGCTTGCAGGTGTTCCCAAGGAAATCACGACGAGGGCGAAATCCATTTTAAAAGCGCTCGAAAAGAAGGATATCACGAAGGGCGGCGTTTTGGAGGCGGTCGAAGAAGAACCTGCCGTGCGCGAGCTTTGCGAGGTGGAAAAAATCTTGCAGGATACGGACGTTAACACTCTTTCGCCGATGCAGGCATTGCTGCTGCTCAGCGACTTAAAGGAAAAAGTAAATTCGGAGAATTGATATGGCAAAAATTAATATATTACCTGCCAAAGTATACAATCGAATTGCCGCCGGCGAAGTGGTGGACAGACCGTATTCCGTCGTTAAGGAGCTCATAGAAAACGCGATTGACGCAGGCGCAACGGAGATTGAAATCAGCATTGAAAAGGGCGGCAAACAGTTAATTCGAGTTGTCGACAACGGCTGTGGTATTGCACGCGACGACTTGCAGTCTGCCTTTTTGCCGCATGCAACCAGTAAGATTGCTAAGGCGGAGGACTTGGAAAATATTCTGACCTTGGGCTTTAGAGGTGAGGCGGTTGCTTCGATTGCCTCGGTGTCGCGTATGACGATTACGTCTAAAACGGCTGACGGAGAATGTTATTCCCTTACTTCAAATGGTGGAGAGCTTGGACAAATTATGCAGGCGGCTGGCGGAAATGGTACGGACGTTTGCGTGGAAACGCTCTTTTACAACACTCCCGTTCGATATAATTTCTTGAAATCGGACAAGGGGGAAGAAACGGATATCACCAACGTTGTTTCCAGGTTCATCTTGAACCGTCCGCAGATTGCGTTCACCTACTACGTAGACGGCAAGAAAGTCTTGCAATCGTTTGGCGGTGGGGACGAAGAGGCGATCGTTGGCGTGTACGGTCCGTCTATTTTGCAAAATTGTTATGAAATCAATGCTGAAAAGCACGGGATAAAGATTCGTGGCTATATCGGCAATCAGAATTTTTCAAAGCCGAACAAGTCCTACCAAAGCATCTTTTTAAACGGTAGATACGTTGTCAATGCTACCATTTCTGCGGCAATTTCCGGGGCGTATCAAAGCTATCTTATGAAACGCCAATATCCTTTCTACGTCCTGCATATCACCGTGCCGACGCAGGTCGTGGACGTCAACGTACATCCCAACAAGATAGACGTTCGCTTTGCGGACAATCAGATGATTTACGGCTGTATCTATTCGGTAATTTCTGCGGTTTTGGACGGGCAATCGAGGGCGATGGAGTATATCGTTCCTTCGAAGTATACTGCGCCCGCGCAAGAAAAAGCCGCCGATGAGGCGCCGAAGTCTTCCCTTGTAGCAGGCGAAGCAACGGATGAGGGAACCGACGCCGAAGAAACGGAAGAGAAGGTTGTTCGCCGTTCCGAGATATGCTATAATTCCAATCTGCTTGATGAAGAAAAGAAAACTTCTCCCGTCTTGTATCAGTTGGAGAAAAATGAAGATAAGCCGTTAGAAAGGGAGACCTTAAAGAAAATCCCCGGGGTAGAGCTCCCCTTTAACGACGTCGATCCGGACGACGGCT
>JAZRQY010000014.1:0-34172 GCA_045650185.1 Candidatus Scatosoma sp.
CCGAGTTCACGGGCGAGCTGGTCACCGAAGAGGAACAGCGTGCAAAGGGCTTATTCCGCAAGTGCGACAGAATTAAGGCGGCGCAGCAGTTGCAAAAGAAATTCCCCGACTTGTTCTTTGCGCCGAACATTCTTCGGGTAGAAAGCCCTCATAAAACGTCGGAAGAGGGCAGAACGGAAGAGGAAGTAGACGCTTTCGAAGAAAACAAACGCTACTTAGAGCAGCTCGAAAAAGAACATCAAACGTACCGCATTGAAATCGATTCCTGCCGCTACGTAGGAAAGCTGTTCAATACCTATTTGCTGTACGAAAGAAAGGATGAGGTTTTGCTTATCGACCAACACGCCGCGCACGAGCGTTTGATTTTTGATAAATTGCGTGAGCAGATGGAGAATAAAGCTGTTTCTTCTCAGGCGATGCTGTTGCCCTATGAGTTACAGTTGAATGCTTTTGAGGCAACCTTCATTGAGGAGCGTATTGAGGATATTCGCGCGATGGGATTTACCATTGAGCGCGCCCAAAATAATACCTTCTTGATTTCTGCCGTTCCCGTATTGTTGCAGGGGATGAAGGTGGATACCTTCTTCAATGAAATTTTGGGCGACGTCAGCGGATTCCGTTCGATAAAACTTACCGAGCTCTTGCGCGATAAGCTGGCGATGGCGGCTTGCAAAGCGGCTGTAAAGGGCGGTATGGACATCACGCAGGCAGAGATTGACAAACTGTTTGAGATGATGAACGGGAACATGGGCTTGAAATGCCCGCACGGCAGACCCGTGGTGACGAAAATCACCAAAACGGAACTGGAAAAAATGTTCAAAAGGAAGTTGTAATGGCGAAAGTTTTAGTCGTTTGCGGCTGTACGGCATCGGGGAAATCTTCCCTTGCTGTCGAGTGCGCAAAAAAACTAAATACGGAAATCATTTCTGCGGATTCCATGCAAATTTACCGTGGAATGGACGTCGGCACGGCAAAGCCAAGCCTTGCGGAAATGCAGGGGATTCAGCACCATATGCTGGACGTTGCAGATCCTAAGCAATCGTTTACGGTCAGCGACTACGAACGGATGGCGCTGCCGATTGTAGAAAGGTTGCTTTCCGAAGGGAAAACGCCGATTATCTGTGGCGGTACGGGTTTCTATATCAACGCTCTACTGTATAAAAGCCAGTTTGGCAACGCAGGCGCCGACCCGAAAATCCGTGCGGAGTTAGAGGCGTATTGTGAGGAAAAGGGTAAGGCGGCGCTCCATGCGCTGTTGCAAGAAAAAGACCCCGAAAGTGCGCAAATTCTGCACGAAAACGACGTGAAACGAGTGGTGCGAGCCTTAGAAATCTTCTTTGCGACCGGCAAGAAAAAATCTGAACAAAAGGACGAGCCCATTCCCCGTTTCGATTTTGTTTGCGTTTCAATTGACCATCCGCGCGAAACCTTATACCATCGTATTAACCAAAGGGTAGACGTGATGGAGAAGCAAGGCTTATGGGAAGAGGTACAGCACTTGCTCTCGCAAGGCTTAAATCTTGGTCATCAAAGTATGCAAGGCATCGGCTACAAGGAAGTTTTGCAAGGCTTGGAAGAAGGCTGGTCAAAGGAAGAAATTTACGAACTCATTAAGAAAAACACGCGCAACTATGCAAAAAGGCAAATTACCTTTTTCAAGCGCGCGCAAAACCACGTCGTATTGCCTGCAAACGAGGCGACGGCAGAGAGAGTTATTGAAGAATTGTTAAAGGAAGAAATATGACGGCAGAAGAACTTATTTACCAAAGCGAGCAAGCGCTGAAAGAGAATTTTGCGCTTGCCGACAAAATTAGCGAATTTAACCAAGAAAAGGTATTGAAAGCGTTTGCAGACCATTCGATTGCCATTCGCCATTTTAACGGCTCTACTGGGTATGGCTACGGCGATGAAGGGCGTTTTACGCTCGGAGAAGTATACGCGCAGGCGATGGGCGCGGAGAGCGGTATCGTATCTCCTGCCATCTTGTCGGGTACGCACGCCTTAGCGGTTGGGCTGTTTGGCGTCCTTCGTACGGGGGACAGCGTGCTTTGTGTGTCGGGCCTGCCTTACGACACCATTCGTGGGGTGATTTACGGCGAAGGGAACGGCTCTTTGAAAGACTACGGCATTTCCTTTACTTGCACCGACCTTACCGAGGACGGCAAGTTCAATAAGGAAAAAATCGCTGAGGATATGCAGAAAATTGGCAAATCCTTGAAGATGATTTACATTCAGCGTTCGAGAGGGTATGAACTTCGTGATGCGTTTACGGTGGCAGAAATCGGGGAAATTTGCGATTTTGTTCGTGCGCAAGGCTTTGAGGGGTGTATTTTCGTAGACAACTGCTACGGCGAGTTCGTGGAAATGCAAGAACCCTGCGACGTCGGCGCAGACGTAGCGGTGGGGTCGCTCATTAAAAATCCCGGTGGTGGACTTGCGCCTACGGGTGGTTATATCGTAGGTAAGGAAAGCTATATCGATCTCATCGGTCGTAGATTGACCGCGCCGTCTATCGGCAACGAGGTCGGTTCTTACGCATACGGTTGGAGGCTGTTTTACCAAGGCTTGTTCCTCGCTCCGCATACCGTCAATCAAGCAATCAAGGGCAGTCTTGTTATCGGCAAGTGCATGGAAATGCTCGGCTACGAAAACTTCCCCAAGCTGGACAAAACGCCTGCGGACATCACGCGTGCCATTCGCTTTGATACGGCAAAACAGCTTTGCGACTTTATTCAGTCGGTGCAGGAGGCATCGCCCGTCGATAGCTTTGTGACCTTAGAGCCTTGGGATATGCCCGGCTATGACAGCAAAGTCATTATGGCGGCGGGGTGCTTTGTTGAGGGCGCGTCCATCGAGCTTTCTGCTGATGCCCCCGTAAAGGAGCCGTATACGGCTTATTTCCAAGGCGGCTTGACCTACGAACATTGTAAATACGCTTTAAAGAAGATACTTGCAAAGCTCCTTTAATGCAATTCTACGCACAGTAGATAGTGCTAGAAGAAAAATCTACTGTTTGTGGGTGGAAATTCTGCGTTTTTTTGTATAGTATATAAGCATGGAGGTTGTAAATGGAACAACAAAAAACAGGGAAATTTATTGCTGAAATGCGCAAGGAGCAGGGGTTAACCCAGCGTGAGCTTGCGGAAAAGCTGATGATCAGCGACAAGACGGTATCCAAATGGGAATGCGGAAACGGACTTCCCGAAGTATCGTTGATGCTGCCCCTTTGCGAGATTTTGGAAATCAGCGTAAATGAACTGTTGACGGGAAAACGCTTGCAACCCTCCGAATATCAAAAGAACGCGGAGGATAATTTAATGAAATTGATTAACGAAAAGGAACACGCAAAGCGCAGTCTTTGGCTGGGGATTATTGCACTTATTCCTGCGTTTTTAGCGGGAATTACGCTGATTATGATTGCTGGTTATTTTGATCTAGAGGTTTGGCAAAGAATCGTGCTGATTGTGATTGCCGTACTTACGATTGCGGCAGGGCTCACGGTGGCGGTTGTTTTGGAAGTCCACAGCGGAGCGTTTGAATGCGCGAAGTGCGGAAAGCGGTTTATGCCGACTACCGCCGCATATCTTGCAGGTATGCATACGGCTACGCGCAGATATTTGAAATGTCCTTATTGTGGGCAGAGCAGTATGTGTATTCGCAGATTTTCCTTAAACGAAGAAAGTGAAGAAGAGCAAAATGATTAATAAAAAACGGCTACCCGTATAGGATAGCCGTTTTGCTTTTTATTTCGTTAAATCCCAGTCGATGGGGGTAATCCCTTTGCTTTGTAAATAGTCGTTAGTTTTTGTGAAAGGCTTACTCCCAAAAAATCCGTTGTAGGCGGAAAGGGGAGAGGGGTGTACGCTTTCGATGATACAATGTTTTTTGCTGTCGATTAAAGGCTTTTTACTTCTTGCGTTGCCGCCCCAAAGGATAAAGACAACGTTTTCCTTTTGGTCGGATATCAGCTTGATTACGCTGTCCGTAAACCATGCCCAACCGCATTTGGAATGGGAATTCGCTTGGTGTGCCCGAACAGACAAAGAGGTGTTCATCAGCAGCACGCCTTCGTTTGCCCACTTCGTCAAATTGCCGTTTTTAGGCTTTTTGCAACCGATATCCGCTTGCAGTTCCTTGAAAATGTTTTCCAAAGAGGGTGGATTGGGTACGCCGTCCTGCACGGAAAAGCAAAGCCCGTGCGCCTGCCCCTCGCCGTGGTAGGGGTCTTGTCCCAAAAGCACGACCTTCACCTTTTCAAAGGGAGTAAACCGAAAGCAGTTGTACAAATCGTACATATCGGGATAGACGGTCTGCATGCGGTATTCCTCAATGAGGAATTGCCGTATCTTTTTGTACCGTTCGTCCTCGAATAAGGGCGCAAGCCGTTCGTTCCAAGTTCCTAAATCAATCATGATAATTTACCGAGTTATAATTCTTCAAAGAAAGCGGGAAGGGCGGCTTTCAGGTTTTGCAGGGCGCGCGCCTTGTTTGCAAAATATTGCTCTGCGGTGCTGCCGCTGCCAGCCACATCGGAAATTGCCTTGATAAGGTAGACGGGCAACTCTGCGCAGTAAGCCGCTTGTACGACCGCCGCGCCTTCCATATCCCGAATGTCTGCCTGTAATTCCTCGGTAAGAAGGGCGTAATCTGCTTTGCTGTCGTTAAAGCGGTCGGCTGTACCCAAGCGTTTCTTAGGGAAATCGGCTTTAAAATGGTTGGTCGAAAGATAGTTTTCTTTGTATTCGTCCAAAGTTCCCATTTTCGTACCGTTCAATTCGGTCAGGTCAAAGTCAAACTGTACGGCAGCAGAAATCTGGTAGACGGCGCAAAGCACCGTTCCCTCGTTCAAGCCACCTGCAACGCCAAAGTTCAGCAGCTTTTCAACGCCAAACTTGCTGACGAGCAGCTGTGTGCCAAGGGCAGCGTTTACCTTGCCGATACCGCAAATGCAAAGGGCAATATCCCTGCCGTATGCCTTGCCTACGTAGACGGTCTTACCGCTGACGGTCAGCGACCGTTGTACCTGCATTTCCTCTAATAAAATATCTGCTTCGCTCTGCATTGCGATGACTGCGCCGATCATAATAATTCTCCTAAAAAAGTACTTGTATAAGGGTAGTTTATCAAATTTTATTTAATTTTGCAATCGTATAAGCGGAAAAAAGAAAAAATATCTTGATATTTTGTAAAAAGTGTGATAGAATAATTCAAAAGAAAGGAGAGTTTTGTAATGACAAGGGCGGAACAAGCAAGAGAATATTTTAAGCAAGGCTATGCCTGCTCACAGGCGGTCGCTCTGGCGTTTGCCGACGTTGCAGGTGTGGACGCTGATATGGTGTCGAAGATGACTCTGCCGCTGGGCGGTGGCTTGGGCAGACTTCGTTTGACCTGCGGCACTGTAAGTGGTATGGCGGTGGCGTATGGAATGATTGAGGCGGCATCTACCCCCGACGTGCAGAATAAGAAAGAAGTGTATAGCGCGGTGCAAAAGCTGTGCGGACAATTTTTGGCGGAAAACGGCAGTTTAATCTGCGCAGACTTACTCTCGGGAAATAATCTGTCTGTCACGGTAGGTGGAGTAGCCGAGTCGAGAACGGACGAATACTACAAAAAACGTCCGTGCGCCGAGCTTGTTTACCATGCGACGCAAATTTTAGAGGAATACTTGCACGAAAAGGGTGTTCTTTGATTGCAGTAAAAACAAAATCTCGCAAGCATGCAACTTGCGAGATTTTTTTGTATTTTTATAGAGAATTATCTGCCGAGGACATAGTTCTTTACCCGAGCGATAAAGATTTCCAAAAAGGCGATTACATAGATGGCGATATAAGGCAGAGCATAGCCTACAAGGCCGATAATAATCATCGGCAGAGGAAGACCCGTGCTTTCGCTGCCGCCGCCAAACAGGTCGATAGCGAGGAAGATAAGACCGCCCAAAAAGATAAGGCTGGAAATAGCAATCACGAGTTTGCCGCCCAGCATTACGATGAGTTTCAGGAATAATTGCAACACGAAGGCTATGATAATGAGGGGAATGGAAACAATACCAACCAAAATACGAACTAAAATCATAGTGCTCTCCTTTATTTGTTACTCTTAGAAACGTTGAAGTAGTATTCAACGACGTCGCCGTCCTGCATGATATATTCCTTACCTTCGGAACGGACTTTGCCTTTTTCCTTTGCGGCGGCAATCGAGCCAAGCTCTACGAGGATTTCCCAGTTGACAACGTCGGCGCGGATAAAGCCTTTTTCAAAGTCGGTGTGGATTTTTCCTGCCGCCTGCGGCGCTTTCGTGCCACGGGTAATCGTCCAAGCTCTCGTTTCCTTTTCGCCTGCGGTGAGGTAGGAAATCAAACCGAGCAGGGCATACGATTTTTTAATCAATCTATCCAAGCCGCTTTCGCCCAAACCGAATTCTTCCATAAACACCGCTTTATCCTCGGGATCCATCTGCGAAAGCTCCTCTTCGGTTTTTGCGCAAATGACAAGTACTTCGCTACCTTCCGTTGCGGCAAATTCCTTTACCTTGCAGACGAGGTCAAGGCTGTCTTCAGGCTTGCCCATATCGTCCTCTTGAATATTTGCGGCGTAGATAGTGGGCTTCGTGGTCAAAAGGAAACAGTTTTTCATAAACTCTGTTTCCTCTGCTGTGAAGGGGAAGTTTCTGGCAGGCTTTTCACTCTCCAAGAACGCATATAAGCGTTCCAAGAAGGCGTATTCCTCAACCGCCTTTTTGTCCTGACCGCCGCGCGCTTGTACCTTGACGCGGTTCATGCGGTTTTGTACCGCTTCCATATCCGACATAATCAATTCCAAGTTGATGGTTTCAATGTCGTTTACGGGGTCGATGCGGTTTTCAACGTGAGTGATGTTGGAATTTTCAAAGCATCTTACCACGTGTACGATGGCGTCCACCTCACGAATGTGAGAAAGGAACTTATTGCCAAGCCCCTCGCCCTTGGATGCGCCTTTTACAAGCCCTGCGATGTCCACGAATTCTATGACGGCAGGGGTGACCTTTTTCGAGTTATACAGAGCGGCAAGCTTATCCAACCGCTCGTCGGGTACGGCAACGACGCCGACGTTCGGCTCGATGGTACAGAACGGGTAGTTTGCGCATTCTGCGCCTGCGTGAGTAATTGCGTTAAACAGAGTGGATTTGCCTACGTTGGGCAACCCTACAACACCAAGTTTCATCTTTTTAATACGTCCTTTTATAAAAAATTGCACGAAATTTCCTGTATATTATAATATAAAATCAAAAAATAATCAAATTAAACTTGCCTAAAAATAAAAAATATGTTAATATAATTTGGAAAAAATCGAAAATTTCGCATAAACAAAGGTGAAAAGATGGATTACAAGAAATATATTGCCGAAAAATTACAGGTTGAGGGTGTCAGCGCAGAGGAAATTTACGAAAGCATTGCTCTGCCTCCGAACACGGAGATGGGGGATTATGCGCTTCCTTGCTTTAAGTTTGCAAAGGTACTTCGTAAAAGCCCCGTGATGATTGCCGAGGCGCTGAAAGCAGGCTTTGCAACGGACGACGTTGTGTCCGAGGTTTCTGCCGTCAACGGGTATTTGAATTTCAAAATCAACAAAAATGGTTTGGTGGCGCAGACTTTGGAAAAGATTTTTGCCGAGGGAGATCGCTACGGCGCGTCCACCGAGGGCGCAGGAAAGTCCGTTTGTATCGACTATTCCTCTATCAACATCGCAAAGCCCTTCCATATCGGGCACCTTTCCACGACGGTTTTGGGTGGTGCGCTGTATCGTATCATGAACTTCTTGGGCTATAAGGCAATCGGTATCAACCACTTGGGCGACTACGGCACGCAGTTTGGTAAGCTGATTTCCGCCTATAAGCGTTGGGGTGTCAGAGAGGAGATTGAACGGGGCGGTATTCGTGCGTTGAACGAGCTGTACGTTCGTTTCCACCGCGAGGCAGAAGAACATCCCGAATACGAGGACGAGGCGCGCGCATACTTTAAGCGTATCGAGGAAAAGGACGAGGAATGTTTAGAGCTGTTCCATTGGTTTAAGGAACTCACCTTAAAGGACGTGCAAAAAATTTACGAGCTTTTGGATATTCACTTTGATTCCTACAACGGCGAAAGCTTCTTCTCCGACAAAATGGGGCCTATCGTTGCGGAATTAAAAGAAAAGGGGCTGCTCATTGAAAGCCGTGGCGCGCAGGTCGTAGACCTCGAAGAATACGGCATGACCCCCTGCATGATTTTGAAATCGGACGGAACTTCCCTGTACGCTACCCGTGATATGGCGGCGGCGCAGTACAGAAAGGACAACTACGATTTTGAAAAATGTTTGTATGTCGTTGCATACCAACAAAACTTGCATTTTAAGCAATTCTTCAAGGTGCTGGAATTGATGGGCAAGGAATGGGCGAAGGATCTTGTCCACGTTGCGTACGGTATGGTTTCCTTGGAAGAGGGTACCATGTCCACCCGTAAGGGCAACGTCGTGTTCTTGGAAGACGTTATCGCAAAGTGTATCGAAAAGGCGTACGCAATCATCGACCAAAAGAATCCCAACCTCGAAAACAAAGAGGATGCGGCAAAGAAAGTGGGCGTAGGCGCGGTCATCTTTGGCGCTCTCTATAACAGCAAGATTAAGGATATCGTATTCTCCTACGATAAAGTCTTGAATTTCGAGGGCGAAACCAGCGTTTACGTGCAGTATACTTGCGCTAGGGCAAATTCCGTTCTGCAAAAGGGCGGTGTGCCGACCTCGTACGAAATTCCTGAGCTTTCCATGGCGGAAATTGACCTTGTGAAGGCTTTGGCGGACTTCCCTCAAACAGTAAAAGATTCCGCAGAAAAATACGAACCCTCGTATATCGCTCGTTTTGCGGTAGACGTAGCGCAGAAGTTCAACAAATTCTATTTCGATTGCAAGATCTTGTCGGCAGAAGAAGAGAAGGTTAAAACCTTCCGTCTTGCTTTGACGGCGGCGACCCTGCAAACGTTGAAGAACGCCTTTGCGCTTTTGGGTATCGGTATTCCCGATAAAATGTAGTCGTTTCTAAAATACTCTCCGTAAAACCGGAGAGTGTTTTTTTGTAAAAAATCTTTTTGTAGAAAATTTTTCAAAAAACTATTCCATTTTCCTTTTGAATATGCTATGATTATATGGTGTACCAAACGGAGGGTATCGAATGCGTAAAAAGTACTCGTACGAAGAATTATTAAATATTCTCGATTCTCACAAAAATGCGGATAAGGAATGGTTTTTGTCGCTGATAAACGACGAGGAGCAAAACCGTTTTGAGGAGCAACGAGTAGAGGCGGTCATGCAAATGATGCGCCTTGTTCGCATACGTCCACATAAGCGAAAAATTATCGAGGCGCAGGAAAAAATTGCGCAGATAGATAAGAACAGAAATCCCTCTGCGGCGGACGTAGTCGCAATGCGCGCGTTATCTGCGGAGATTGCCGCTGAAACGGAGAAGATGGAAGAATACCGCTCCTATTTTGAGGAGCCGTACTTTGCGCGAATGGACCTCGTAGACGATAAGGAAGGGTATAACAGCTACTATATTGGCAAAAAGGGGGACAGCAGGCTGGAAATTATCGACTGGCGCGCCCCTGTTGCTAAGCGATACTATCAAAAAAGTTGCGTTTCTTTTTCGTTTGGGGAATACGCATATCAGGCAATTTTGCGCCGTGCGCTTCGTGTAAAGAACGGTAGGTTTTTAGAGTATAAAAACGAGTATCTTTCTTTGAAGGACTACCTGACGGAAGAGGAAATCGGCGGCAGGGACGAGGATAACGTATTAGATCCCTTCCTGCGTGAGATTATCCGCAACCGCAAAGAGGAAACGGCGGTTCAGGACATCATTCGCACTATTCAGGAAAAGCAATATGAGATCATTACTTTGCCGGAAGAGAGCAACTTTGTCCTGCAAGGGTGCGCAGGTAGCGGTAAAACGATGGTTATGTTGCATAGGCTGAGCTACTTGATGTACAACCACGACGGCATACGCGCGCACGACGTTTTGATTATTACGCCGAGTAAGTCGTTTACCGATTTTATCAATGAGCTGGCTACCGTCTTGGAGCTGAACGGCGTACGTACTTTGACCATTCAAGAATACTTTATGCAGGTCTTGAAAAACGAGAAGATTGACTTAAGCGACAAGATTGACTTTTCGCAAAAGGAATCCGAGGACTACCTTTCCTACGTATACTCTGCGCAGTTCCCCAAGGACCTGAAAAAGAAGATGAACAAGGTCTACGACGGATTGTACGGCTTGTTTACGGGGGAAGAGTGCGAGGCGTTCATCGCGCAGATTATTGACGATTGCAAGCGCCAAGTTTCCGTCTACGATAAAATCAAAAACGCATCCCTTCGAATTCGTAGGACGGTTTTAGGGGAAATTAAAGAGAAAAAAGAGGGTGGGCTGTACTACACGAAACGGTATCGGAACTTGATGAATGCTGTTTTGGACGTACTCGATTTCTTCGACGGGACGTTGAAGAGTGAAAAGGCGAAAACGCCCGAATATTTCTATCGTCAGTTGCTCTCCTTCTATAAGAGCGCAAGCTATGTTTCAAGGCGAGCGGATGAGATTACGAAAGAAGCTTTGGATGGCTTGGAAAAACTTGCGGTGGAAATCCAAAAAGAAATTGTCGATTTACGACGGTTTAAGCAGCGGATTGGCGATACGGAAACTTATTTATATGCAGACAGAATAGAGCGCAGGGAGGCTCTGTTGCAGGAAACCGAGCGCATTAAAAATGCGGTTTGTGAAATCGAAGAGGATACGACTGCTTTTTGTGAATTTTATCAATACCTCTTTGGTGAAAAGTCTTTTTCCGCTTTGGGTGGCGGCGAAAATTTCGTGGATATCGTGCGGTATTTCTATCGTGAAACGGTGAAGAAATACAAGCTGAAATACGGAATGAACGGAAAAAATATGTATCCGTCGGATGCCTATGCGGTATGTCTAATCTGCAGCTATTTAGGCAGACGGTTGACCCCTGCCCATTCCTATGTATTCGTTGACGAGGCGCAGGATATTTCCGAGGGAGAATATCGACTGTTGCAAAGTATTAACGATGTGGCTGCGTTCAATCTCTTTGGCGACGTGGAGCAGAATATTACTGGCTATCGAGGGATTCGTGACTGGTCGCAGACGTTTAAAGACTACCGTCTGTTTACCCTCAATCAAAACTACCGAAACACCAACCAAATCGTCGATTTCGTTTCGTCTCAGTTGCCTGTTGATATGCAATCTATCGGCTACGACGGACCGCCCGTTGAACGGATTAAACCTCGCGGCATCAGCGCGTTTTTCAAGGAGAAAAAGGGCTTGAAGGCGATTATCTGCTCTGAGCAGAACAAAGAAAAATATATGCGAAAGGCGTATAACGACTTAACTCATAAAGGAGTTATCTCCAAGACGAAAATCAACGTAATGACGGTCTACGAGAGTAAGGGGTTGGAGTTTTCTTCCGTAGCGGTTGCGATAGAGGGAATGACGGAAAATGAACGCTATGTCGCGTACACGCGTGCGCTACAACATTTAGCAATTATAGATGAGGAATAATATGGGGTACGATATTTTTTTGTTGGACGTTGACGATACGATTTTGGATTTTCACGGGGCGGCGATTGCGGCGGTGCAGTCGGCGTTCGAGCGTTGCTCCTTGGAATGGAAAGAGGGCTATGCCGAGGAATATACTCGCTTTAACGCTTCCCTTTGGGCGCAACTCGAACGCAAGGAAATCACGAGGGAACACCTGCACGCAACGCGATTCCCTCAGTTTTTGCAACTGCTTGGCATAGAGAATGCGGATGGCGATACGATCAACGAGCTGTACGAGGAATTCATTATGACGCGTCCTCAGTATTTTTGTGGCGCAAAGGAGTTTTTGGCGGCGTTAAACGAGAGAGGACGGGTGTACTTTCTTACGAATGGGACTTTGCGAATCCAGCGCGCGCGCTTTGATGCGGCGGACCTTTGGAAATATGCGGAGGCGACCTTTGTTTCGGGGGAAGCAGGTGCGGATAAGCCGGCAAAGCAATACACCGATTACGTCTTAGATCGTATTCCGGACTTTGAAAAGGAGCGCGCGATTTGGATCGGCGACAGCCTGACGGCAGACGTTCGCGCGGCGCTCAATGCAGAGATTGACTGCGTATGGTTTAATCCTCAGGGAAAAGCAGGAAGAGATGACCTGATTCCCACTTACGAGGCAAAAGATTATCAAGAAATTCTGCAAATTCTTGAAAAATAACCCCATTGAGGCGAAAATTTTTCTATCAAACGTTTGAAAAAAGCCCCAAAAGGTGTTATAATAAAAATTAGAATGTATATTGTGGGGGAGCATTTGCTCTATGCGCTCTCTCAAAAAATGAGGATAGAATGGCGACGGAAAAGAAGAAAACAGAAAACGGAACGGAAAATTACAGCGCGAAAAACATTGACGTTTTAGAGGGCTTAGATGCCGTTCGTATGCGTCCGGGTATGTACATCGGCTCTACCGGTATCAAAGGTCTGCACCATATCTTGTGGGAGATTGTAGACAACGCGATTGACGAAGCCGCGAATGGACACGCCACCAAGGTATGCGTCACTTTGCACGCAGACGGTAGCGCTTCCGTAGAGGACAACGGACGTGGTATTCCCACCGATATTCACCCGAAAGAAAAGGTTTCGGGTGTTCAGCTTGTCTTTACAAAACTGCACGCAGGCGGTAAATTCGGGCAAGGCAACTACGAATTTTCGGGTGGTTTGCACGGCGTTGGCGCATCGGTAACGAACGCGCTGTCCGAATGGCTTACGGTCGAAGTATACAGAAAGCACGTCTATAAAATGAGTTTCCACGCCCATTACAATAAGCGCAAGGCAAAGTGGGAATCGGGTGTTCCCGATGCGCCGTTGGAAAATACGGGCGTATCTACCCGCCGCACGGGTACTTTGGTTCGCTTTAAGCCGGATGCAAACGTGTTCAGCGAAGTGGATTTTGACTTGGATACCGTTGAGGAGCGTTTGAACGAACTTGCCTTCTTAAACCGTGGCGTTGAAATCACTTTGGTTGACGAGCGCATCACGATGGCGGACGCAAAGCGTCGCAAGGGCAATCTTCTTTCCGACGAGGAAGGGGACGAAGACGGCGAAGAGCAGGTTGAATTAACGGAAGTTTCCACTGATGCAGGCGTGGAAATGCCGTCGCTGTTTGACTTTGAAAACGGTCAAGGCAATCTGTTTGCGCAGGTGGACGAGCTTGCTTTAGAAAGCGAGGCGTATCGTACCGTCTTTAAATACGACGGTGGTATTATCGACTTTGTAAAAAGTCAAAATGCTGCAAAGAAAAAGTTGTACGCGCAGCCCATTTATTATACCGCGACGAAAAACGACATCGTCGTGGAGTTTGCCATTCAACATACGGGCGATTATACGGAAAATATCTATTCGTTTGTCAACAATATCCCTACGCCGGAGGGCGG
Source organism: Candidatus Scatosoma sp. (assembly GCA_045650185.1). GTDB lineage: Bacteria > Bacillota > Clostridia > Christensenellales > Borkfalkiaceae > Scatosoma. The sequence continues at coordinate 13,479 of JAZRQY010000014.1, forward strand.
TTACCATGAAATGGGCTTTAAATCGGGGCTGGTACGCGTACTTAACGAATATGCGCGTAGCAACGGCTTCTTAAAGGATAAGGACCCCAATTTCCAAGGTGACGACTTCCGTGAGGGGTTGACGGCTGTTTTGTCGATTAAGATGAAGAGCGTACAGTTCGAGGGGCAGACGAAGACTAAGCTTGGTAATACCGAGGCAAGACCTGCGGTAGAGGCTACGGTGATCGAAGGCTTTAACGTCATTTCGACGACCCGTGGCTTTAAGAAAATTCTCGAGGAGATTATCAAAAAAGCGCAGGGCGCGGCAAAGGTGCGTATTGCGGCAAAGCAAGCGAAGGATAACGCTCGTGAGAAAAAGAGCATCGACGGCTTGACCTTAATCGGCAAGCTGGCGGCATGCTCGGGTAGAAAACCTGAATTCAACGAAATGTTTATCGTAGAGGGCGACTCGGCAGGCGGTACGGCAAAACAGGCGCGTGTTCGTCAGTTCCAATCCATTCTTCCCTTGCGCGGTAAACCGTTGAACGTAGAGAAGAAACGCTTAAACCAGATCCTCGAAAACGAAGAAATTCGTACGATGATTGGCGCAATCGGCGGCGGTATTGACCCCGATTTCAACCTCGATAAAATCAACTATCATAAAATCATCATCCTTTCGGATGCCGACCAAGACGGTATGCACATTCGTTGTATTTTGCTTACCTTCTTCTTCCGTTATATGCGTCCCTTAGTAAACGCAGGGCACGTGTATATCGGTATGCCCCCGCTCTATAAGGTATATAAAGGGGATAAAGTAGAATATGCCTACGACGACAAGGAGTTGGAGCTCGCAATCGAAAAGATTGGTAAAGGTTATCAACTGCAACGCTATAAAGGGCTTGGTGAAATGAATGCCGAACAGCTGTGGGAAACGACGATGAACCCTGCGACCCGTAACTTGATTCAGGTCACGGTAGAGGATGCCGCAAAAGCGGATCGTATGATTACGACCTTGATGGGGGATAAGTCGGAAGGCAGAAAGGAATTCTTGGCAAAGTATGCGAATTTCAATAAGAAAGACGCGTTTATGGAAAAATTGGAAGAAAAGGAGGGCAAATAAGCGATGGCAAAAGGTAAAAAGATACAACCTGAAGAAATCGTACCTACCGGTCAAACATATGTAGAGCCGTTGGAAAAAGTCCTGCATTCTTCGATGCTTCCGTATGCAGAGTTCGTTATTCTTGACCGTGCGCTTCCTCGCGTTGAGGACGGCTTAAAACCCGTTCAGCGCCGTATCTTGTATACGATGCACGAAATGGGGCTCACCCCCGATAAACCGCATAAAAAGAGCGCGCGTATCGTCGGTGATTGCATGGGTAAATATCATCCCCATGGCGACAGCTCGGTCTACGATGCGATGGTGCGTATGGCGCAGGGCTTCAATATGGGCAAAACGCTTGTTAACGGCCACGGTAACTTTGGTTCGGTGGACGGCGACCCTGCGGCGGCTATGCGTTATACTGAAGCTCGTTTAGAGCCTCTTGCTTTGGAGCTTCTTCGCGATATCGACAAGGAAACCGTACCCTTTTCCTTGAACTTTGACGACAGTTTGAAAGAACCTGATATTCTTCCCGGACGTTTCCCCAACCTTTTGGTGAATGGTTCGTCTGGTATTGCGGTAGGGCTTGCAACGAACATCCCTACCCACAATCTCGCCGAGGTTATCAACGGCGTTGTGGCGTACATCGATAATCCTGCCATCACCTTGGAAGAGATGATGGAATATATTCCCTGTCCCGATTTCCCTACGGGCGGTATCATCGTCGCAAACGAACTCATTCAAGCGTACAAAACGGGTAGGGGTAAGATTTCCGTGCGTGCGAAAATCTCCACCGAGAAGACGGACAACGGCAAGACGAATCTCGTCATTACCGAGCTTCCTTACCAGGTGAATAAAGCGCAGCTTTTGAAGAAGATTGCAGAGCTCCGCGAGGAGAAAAAAGAGGAAATGGCGTGCGTAGATTACGTTGCGGACGAGTCCGACCGTACGGGCATGCGCGCTGTTATTCGTGTCAAGAAAGAGGGGAATATCCCTGCGATTTTGAAACTTCTGTATAAATATACAGACCTTGAAACGACCTTTGGTATCAATATGGTCGTGATTGCGGACGGTAAGCCGCAACAGCTGGGTTTGATGGACGTTATTCGCCATTACGTGAACTACCAGCAGAAGTTGATTTTAAAGCGTACCTTGTTTGAGCTTGATCAAGCGGAGAGAAAGTGCCATATCTTAGAGGGTTTAATCGTTGCCGTTCAGAATATTGACGAAGTGATTGCGATTATCAAGAAATCGGACAGCACGGCGGATGCGAAGGTCAAGTTGATGCAACGCTTCTCCATTTCCGAGGTGCAGGCGCATCACATTCTTGAATTGAAACTGGCGAGATTGACCAAGCTGGAAATCACCAAGCTTGAAAACGAGTTGAAGGAATTGCAAAAGCTCATCAAAAAGCTGACGGGCATTTCCAAGAGTAAGGAAAAGCAGTTGCAGGTGGTTAAAGAGGAAATCACCGAAATCAAGGACCGTTATCCTTCTCCTAGAAAGAGCCGTCTCGTCTTCACGACAGAAGAGGCGGACGGTCTTGTATCCGTTTCCCGTGAAAAGGTGCAGGGAGAAAAATGCACGGTTGCCTACACGGCAGACGATCGTATCAAGGTCTTAATCGGCGCGAACGCCGCAGGCATCGAAAAGCCGATTGAGGGCAGATTTAAGCCGGGATTGGTGGCTAGTTTGCTTTTGAAAACGGCGACGGATAAGCGAATTATGGCGTTTACCAACTACGGAAATTGCTATAAGCTGGACATTTACGCGCCCGAATATGCGTGCCGTTTCACGGACGAAGGGGTGTCCTTGCAGGACGTTTGCAAAGAGGCGCTTGAGGGCGAGAAAATTGTGGCTCTATTCGAGCTTCCTGCCCGCATGCCCATCGGCAACCTGATGTTCTTTACCAAAAAAGGTATGATGAAAAAGACGGCGTGGGGCGAATACGACCAAAAGAAGGACGCTTTCCAAGCCATCAAGCTTGCTGAGGACGACGAAGTGCTTACGGTTGAGAACGAAACAGCCGACGAGGATACGATTATCATCGTGACGAAAGGCGGTATTTGCTTGAATGCCAAGAAGGATGATATTCCCGTGCAGGGCAGAATCGCAAGCGGTGTTCGAGGGATTCAGCTTCGCGAAGGCGATTCTGTGCTCCTAATGACTCAGCAAAACGGCGATGGTGAAATCGTGATTGCAACGGACGAAGGTAAGTTTAAGCGTGTCATCGTTTCACAAATTGAGCCGACGGGCAGGTATAAGAAAGGTAGCGCCATCGTAGGCTTGCGCGAGGGGGCGAAAGTCTTGTCTGCAAGCTACGTAACCGTTCCTTACTATTTGGCGGTAGTTGTAAAGGGGAACGTGGTATCTCAGCTTTCCACGGAAGACGTCTTTATCTTGATGCAGAGCGCGAAAGCAAAGCGTGTTCTTCGCTATGAAGAAGATTCGGTGGTTAAAGTATTCCCTATGCCTTATAAGAAGGCGGATTGATGGAAGGTTTTCTAAGATAGTTTCGGTCTAATTCGCAATATTACGACATATGATATTCCGTAGACAAAAACGGAGGGGTCGTAATTTTGTGGGAATATATTGAAAAAAGAGCTAGAATGTGCGCGGAATATATCATTGCAACGGGCTGTACAGTTCGGGCGTGTTCCGCGCATTTTCATATCAGCAAATCGACGGTACATAAAGACGTGTCAGAGCGTTTAGAGATGATAGACGAGGACCTTTTTGAGGAAGTACGGGTGGTTTTGGACACCAACATGAACGAACGTCATATCCGTGGCGGCGATGCTACCCGAAGAAAATATCTATCGCAAAAGGAATAAAACGATAAAAAGAAAGAACGAAAGGGCGAAAGTCTTTTCGTTTTTTTTCTCTTTGCGCTTGCATTTTTGCGGTATATGTGTTAAAATGATGACAATACAAAAGGTGGTGGCGTATGAAAAGGACGGCGGTTGTTGGTTTAGGGATTATAGGCGCTTCGTTGGCGCGCGCCTTAAAGAGGCAGGGGCTTTCTGTTGACGGTTATGACCTGCAACAAGAAACCTTGGACTTTGCCTTAACCAACGGCTATATTGACGGCGTAGCGGAGAATTTAGACGCCTACGACAACGTATTTCTTGCCATTCCGCCTAAGGCGGCTATTTCCGTGTTGCAGAACGCCACTTTTAAAGACGGAGCGTTCGTTGCCGATATTTGCGGTGTGAAAGGTGTGCTTGAGAAAGCAGTGTACGCTCTTCCTCGTAATTATCGCTACGTAGGCTTGCACCCGATGGCAGGCAAGGAAACGTCGGGGATACGATCCTCTTCCGAGAAGTTGTTTTCCGGTGCAAATCTCATCATTACCGTGGCAAAAAATACGAATGCCGATGCGCTGAATGAGGCGAGAGAGTTCGCACGCCTGCTTGGGTTTGGAAAGATCGTTGAGTGTACGGCGGAGGAACACGACGAGAAAATCGCGTTGACCTCACAACTGGCGCACATCGTTTCGAATGCGTACGTAAAGAGTGAGCAAGTCGCCCATTGCGACGGGTTTACGGGCGGTAGCTTTCAGGATATGACGAGGATTGCAGGCGTTGACGAACAGATGTGGACGGAACTCTATGTGCTCAATCGTCCTCATATTTTAGCGGAGCTTGACGGCTTGATAGATCATTTGACGGTCTACAGGAATGCGATTGCCGAGGGCGACGAAGAAGGATTGCGCCGTGCGCTTGCAGATGGAAAGGCGATTCGCAAGAAGATTAAGCGAAAAAATGATTGATTTTTGCGTTTATCCCTAAATACTGTTTACTTTTTTGTCGAATTTTGTTATAATAAATTTAACCAAGGTATTATGGCGGTTGTATGCAAGAGGTATTTCTGACAATATGGACGGCCGTTGACCAAGAGGAAAGTCGGTTTTCTTGCAAAGCGGAAATGGAGAGTTCGTCCTTGTCCGCTGTTTTGCGTTATACGCAGGAGGGCGCTATCACTACGATTCACGTTGAGGAAACGGAAACGCGGATTGAGAGGGAAGGGGATTATTCCATGAACCTTTGCTTGCGTGAAAATTGTCGAACGCAAGGTACGCTGTCTATTGGCGGAAACGAGGGAATATTGGACGTTTCCACAAAGCGGATTGCATATACGATGACGAAGAATTCCTTATTGTTGCAGCTGGAATATACTTTGCATTTTGGTAAAGAGGCTCAGCAGATGCGTTTGAGGATAAAGGCTACGGTTGCATAGAACTAAAGCCGTTACACTCGGAGGAGAAATGAAAATCCAGTATTTGGGACATTCTTGTTTTAAGTTGACGGGGAGTACGGGGACGACGGTTATCACCGATCCCTATCAAAGAGTTGGCTATGAAATGGCAGATGGGCAGACGGCGGACGCCGTTACCGTCAGCCACGCCCATTTTGATCACGACAACGTCGCGGCGGTGGTTGGTAATCCCAGTATCTTACGCGAGGAAGGCTTTTATCGGCTACCGAACGTGGAAATTCAGGGTGTAAAAAGCTATCACGACGCGAAAAAGGGACAGCTTCGTGGCGAAAACGTTATCTTTAAAATGCACATGGATGGGCTGGATATCTGTCATATGGGGGACTTGGGAGAGGAATGCTCGGCAGAGCTGATAGAGAGGCTGTTGCCTGTTAATATTCTCCTTATTCCCATTGGTGGAACGTATACGATTGATGCGGAGCAAGCCAAGGAATACGTCGATAGGTTGATGCCGGATATTGTCATTCCGATGCATTATCGCTCAAAACATTCGACGATTGACATAGACAAGGCGAAACCTTTTTTGGATATGTTTGACGAGGAAGACGTGGACGTTTGTCGTAGTGACGTTTTAAAATTTTCTCGTGATGATTTAACGAAAGAAAGAACAAAAGTAATCTTAATGGAACGGACGGAAGCGAATGGTAGATAAGATTGAGGGATTTAAAAACGCCTGCAGAGAAAGGCTGGATGCATTTTCTTTGATGCAATTGCGCACGTATGGTCGTGCGGTTGGCGTTGACGTTCCCACGAAAAAAAAGAAAGACGAGCTGATTGCAGAGATTATTGCCGTATTATCAGGGGAAGTTGCGCCCATCGAGCGCTCTAAACGTGGTGCGCCCGTAAAGGACGAGCGTGTTGACCCTGAAATCGAGCAGGCGATTGCAAAGCTCCGCTACGTTTGGTTTGCTGGGGTGGAACCTCCCGTGCGTTTGACTTACATCGAAGCTCATACGCGTACCCCTTTGGTGGTGCAATCTTCGGATAATTCGATGACGTACGAGCAGTACTATGCGCAGGAAATTCATGCTGGTCAGTTGGAAATCATCGACGACATACCTTGCCTTGTCGATAAGAGTGGTGATTTAAGCAAGGAACGATTGCTCGTTTCCGTAGAGTTGATTCGACAATACGGGCTTCGAGAAGGGGATATCATCACTTGCCACGCCTTCGAAAAGATGGGGGTGCGCGCGGCGAAAAATATTCTGTCCATCAACAGACTGTATGCAGGGTCGGAAAAACGGTTTATTTTCGATGATGAGCCTGTTGTTGAACCGGATAAGAAGATTCCTTTCACAGAAAAGGGTGAGGCGAATGATTCGGCGAAGTACGTAGATTTCCTTTTCCCGATTGCTTACGGACAGAGGTGTTTGATTTCTTCTCCTCCTAAGGCAGGGAAGTCGAGGTATCTTTGCGATCTTGCGAAAACAATCTGTGAAGAGCATCGTGATAGATTGTTGCTTGCTCTGCTCGTCGGGCAGTCCCCGGAACGAATTTCTGAATATAGAAGTTTTGTGCAAAAAGGCAACTTGGTTGCGACCTCTTACGAGGATGAGGCGGAACGTCACGTTTTTGCGGCAGAATTCCTGTTTAAGCGCGCTAAGCGTATGGCAGAAATGGGTTGGGACGTCGTTCTGATTGTCGATTCCCTCTCTCAAATCGCAAAAGCGTATAACGAAACGGATTTCTCATTGGGTGGCAAGCTGTTGCCGTGTGGATTAGAAAGTAAAACGGTGCGCTATATCAAAAAGTATTTTGGTGCGGCGAGATGCTTCCCTGGATACGGCTCCTTGACGATTATCGGCGGCGTGTCCTTTGGAACGGGCGATGCCGTGGACGACGTACTGTATACGGAACTCTCCTCCGTCGCGAACGCTGAAATTCGCTTGAGCGAAGAATTGTCTAGACGTAGGGTTTTCCCGGCTGTTGATGTTGGATTGTCGTATAGCGAGTGCGCGGAAAAGCTGTTTGCTCCACAGGAGCGCGATGCGGAAAGGGCTTTCCGTGAACGTATTCTAAACGGAGATGAGGATGCGGCTCGGCGGTTGCTTGCGGATTCTAAGACCATTGAAGAATTCTGCAAAAAGAGTCTTCGTTAGCAGATACAATTTTTGATAAGTCGTGATTAGAGGCGGACATGGGTCGCCTCTTTTCTTTTTTTTGCGTCAAATTTCGCCATTATTTGACAAAAAAATTTTATCTATTCGTTTTTTTTATTGCAGTTTTTTTCAAAACACTTTTTTGGGGCTGAAAATCTATCAAAAAGACGTTTTTTACAAATTGTCTATAATTATTTTCAATACAACATGTTGTGTTCAATGGATTGACTTTAATACAAGATATGGTATAATAGTATGGCTCGATAAAGATAAGCGCAATATATTGTAGGCGTCGTGGGGTCTTCACCACAATATATGGTGTTCTAATACAAAGGATGGATAGGGAAGGTAGCTCTATGAAAATTATTAAGCGTAGTGGACAGGAAGTTGAATTTGATATAGAGAAAATTATTGCCGCGGTTCGAAAAGCAAACCGTGATATGGACGTATATTTGCGTATTGACGATTCGCAGATACTTGCGATTGCAGAGGCTGTTACAAAGCAGTGTGAGGCCCTGAATCGTTCGCCTCAGGTCGAAGAAGTCCAAGATATGGTAGAAGATCGCCTTATGGATATGAAGGCGTTTGCTTTGGCGCGCAAATATATCACCTATCGTTTTAAGCGTGATCTCGTTCGTAAAGTAAATACGACGGATGCGCAGATTTTAGCGCTTATTGAGTGTAATAGTGAGGTTGCAAAGCAGGAAAACTCGAACAAGAACCCTACGGTCAATAGCGTACAGCGCGACTATATGGCAGGGGAAGTTTCTAAGGACTTGACCCGTCGTATTCTGTTGCCCGATGATATCGTTGCGGCGCACGATCAGGGGATTATTCATTTCCACGATGCGGATTATTTCGCGCAGCATATGCACAACTGCGACCTTGTAAACTTAGAGGACATGCTGCAGAATGGTACGGTTATTTCCGGTACGTTGATTGAAAAACCGCACAGCTTTTCCACGGCTTGTAATATTGCCACGCAGATTATCGCGCAGGTTGCTTCCAACCAGTACGGTGGACAAAGTATTTCCTTGACCCACCTTGCGCCCTTTGTAGAAATCAGCCGTCAAAAGATTCGTAAAGAGGTCGCGGCAGAGCTTGCAACGTTAGGCGTTCAAGACGAGGCGCATATCAATCGCATTGCAGAGGCTCGTTTGCGTGCGGAAATTGCAAGAGGGATTCAGACGATTCAGTATCAGGTTGTCACCTTGCTTACCACCAACGGTCAGGCGCCGTTCGTTACCGTCTTCATGTATTTAAACGAGGCGAGAAACGAGCGTGAAAAGGCTGACCTTGCAATGATTATCGAGGAAACCTTAAAACAGCGTATTAAGGGTGTAAAAAACGAATCGGGCGTATGGATTACCCCTGCATTCCCCAAGCTGATTTATGTGTTAGAGCCGGATAATATCTCCGAAGAACAGCCGTACTGGTACTTGACTCAGCTTGCCGCAAAATGTACGGCAAAGCGCATGGTCCCCGACTATATTTCCGAAAAGAAAATGCTCGAATTCAAGGTGGATAAGAACGGCGAAGGCCATTGTTATACCTGTATGGGTTGCAGAAGTTTCTTGACTACCTACGTGGACGAAAACGGCAAACCCAAGTATTACGGCAGATTCAACCAAGGCGTTGTCACCATCAACTTGGTAGACGTTGCTCTCTCTTCGGGTAAGGACGAAAAGAAGTTCTGGGAAATCTTTGACGAGCGTTTAGAGCTTTGCTATCGCGCGTTGATGCAGCGCCATTTGCGTTTGAAGGGTACTCTTTCCGATGCTGCGCCTATTTTGTGGCAGTATGGGGCGTTGGCTCGTTTGGAAAAGGGTGAAACGATTGATAAATTGCTCTACGGTGGGTATTCTACGATTTCGCTTGGTTATGCGGGCTTGTACGAATGCGTTAAGCACATGACGGGCTTGTCGCACACCGATGAGGATGCGAAGCCGTTTGCGCTTGCCGTTATGCAGAGAATGAACGACAAGTGTAAGGAATGGAAGGCGAAGGAAAACATTGATTTCTCGCTGTATGGTACGCCTCTTGAAAGCACGACGTATAAGTTCTCTAAGTGTCTGCAAAAGCGTTTCGGTGTTATCCCCGGTATCACGGACAAGAGCTATATTACCAACAGCTATCACGTGCACGTTTCCGAGGAAATTGATGCCTTCACGAAGCTTCGCTTTGAGAGTGAGTTCCAACAGCTTTCTCCCGGCGGCGCAATCTCCTACGTCGAAGTTCCCAACATGCAGAACAATATTCCTGCGGTATTGTCCGTGATGAAATTCATCTACGAGAATATTATGTATGCGGAATTGAACACCAAGAGCGATTATTGTCAGGTGTGTGGCTATGACGGGGAAATTCAGATTGTCGAAGACGACGGAAAGCTCGTTTGGGAATGTCCTTGCTGTAAGAACAGGGATCAGGCAAAGATGAACGTTGCCCGTCGCACGTGCGGTTATATCGGTACGCAGTACTGGAACCAAGGCAGAACACAGGAAATTAAGGATAGAGTATTGCATTTATAATATGAATTATGCTACCATTAAGTGGTACGATATAGCAAACGGAGAGGGGGTGAGAATCTCCCTTTTCGTTTCTGGTTGTACCCATCAATGTAAAAATTGTTTTAATAAGATTGCGTGGGATTTTTCCTATGGCAAGCCTTTTGACGAGGAGATACAAAAACGGATTTTAGACGAGCTTGCTTCGCCGTTTATCGCAGGGCTTTCTCTCTTGGGTGGGGAGCCGTTTGAGCCGCAAAATCAAGCGGCGCTACTTCCGTTTGTCCAAGAGGTAAAGCGTCGTTATCCTGAAAAGCCGATCTGGTGCTATACGGGTTTTGTCTTGGATGAAAAGGAAGGCGTTTTGAAGGAAACGCACAAGAATACCCCCTTTACCAAGGAATTGATTTCCCTCATTGACGTCTTGGTTGACGGGCCGTACGTAGAGGCGTTGCACAATATCTGCTTAAAGTTCCGTGGGTCGTCCAATCAGAGGGTGATTGACGTTCAAAAGACTTTGCAGACAAAGGAATGTGTGTTATATATTGAATAAATAAATGATAACCGACGTACGATATTGTATGTCGGTTGCGTTTTTTAAAAGGTTATGTTTATCCGTTTGCGCTGTGTTTGTCGCGCCCGTCGTTGCGTTGTCGCTTGGCGGTAAGAACGACGGGGTAGTTGCCGTTAAAACGGTGTATTACGTTGTTCAGGAAACGGAAAGTGTAGGGGCAAGCAGCGCTCAAATTGCCCTTCGTGGGGGCGCAGGCTATGCGATTGCGGACGGAGTGGCGTTCGAGGTATACTTTTCCGAGGAAGAAGCTAAGCAGACTCTGCGCAGGTTGGAGGGTGAGTATTGCGGTGTAATTCTATATCCGTTAGAGCTTTCATTTCTTTCCGCGGAGGATGCGTATGCGTATAGCGTGTTAGAGGTTGTGGGCGGCTGGGCGAAGGTATTGCAAAACGGCGGCGCGCAAGCAACTGTACGCGAGGGGTTAGAGTCGGTGGTGCGCCAATTGTCTTGGCGTGCAAAAAAGGAAAAATCGGATTTTTTGCTAATGCTACGTGAGGAATTACAGGGCTGTTTAGAGGAAAATATATTGTACGTTGATGCTCTTAGGCGATTTACTTGTTTCGGTTGTGAGGAGCTTTCGTTAAAAAATAGGATTATTAGAATATAAATTTTTCAAAAAAAGAAAAAAAACACAAAAAAGCCTTAAAAATTGCTTGCTTTTTTACGGAATATTCAGTATAATAAGAAAGCTGTCAGGCGAAGTGCTACTGTGGCTCAGTCGGTAGAGCAGCTGATTCGTAATCAGCAGGTCGCCGGTTCAAGTCCGGCCAGTAGCTCCAAACAAAACCCATCCCCTCAACGGGGTGGGTTTTGTTTTTAAGTTTTATTCTGGGCGGACTTGAGGGTGGGAGCCGTTTTATGGGAATAAAACGCTTTGCCTTCGGAAGATAATGAACGAAAAAGTTGGAGGGCAAAGTCGGCAATTAACAATTGCCGAGCGGGGCGTCTCCGCTAAAGGAACAAGTCCGGCCAGTAGCTCCAAAGAAAACCCGTCCCTTTTTGGGGCGGGTTTTCTTTTTACGGTAAGGAATAAAAAAAGCCGTATGCAATCGCAACGGCTTTTGAGGTTTAAATTATATGCGTTTTATTTTCGTATTTTCTGCCTGTAAGGGCGGCGTACATTTTTTCTGCGAGTTCGTCAACTGCAAGACATTTGGTTGCCGTATCGTTTAATCTGCTTTTTTGTATCCCTGAGGCGAGGAAAGGAATGGTTGCTTTCGAGAGGGCAGACAAGACGTCTGTCCTTTCGCGCTTATACGCCAACGGATGCAAGTACAAATCACTTTCCAAACATTCAAATACGAGGTCTTTATGGATATTCAGTAGATTTTGCAAGGCAATTCTACGGATTCTGGCGGCGGTGTATCTTGGAGAAGTCAACGCCTCTTCTAAGGAGAGCGTACTGCTTGCCGCTTTTACAAAAGCATTTTCTAATCCTTCCGTACAGTCTAATACCTTGGCGATTTTTTCGGGCGTTTCGCGCAGGATTGACAACTTTTCAAAGGTGTCCAAGTTGACTTCGGTTGCGGATTGCAGGTCGTCTGCAACTACTGTGGGGAGGTACGCCTGCATGCACAAAAGGTCGTTTTCTCGCATCGCTTTTCTTATGGCGGTTGCGGAGGCAAAGTCCTCTTTTGCGCATTCGTCGTGATAACCTGCGCCAAGTCTTTGAATGGGCAGAATTTCAATGGGTGCATTTCGCTCTACGATAGCTTTCGTGTATTCAATCCCTAAAATGTTATTGGGGGAGGAGAACAGCCGCTCGTCTGCTACCTTACTGCGCGCAGTTGCAATCGCTTCGGCGTAGCCAACACCGTTTTTCGTCAAGGTTTTCACGGTAGAAGAAACGGTTTGCGGTTCGCTTATCAAGGCGTTTGCCGCCTGCAAGAAGAGGTCTTTGTCGGCGTATTCCGATCCGAATGCAAGATATTTTACTGCAGGGATTTTCGACAGCAAAGAGATTGCGCCTTTGGCGAAAATTTCCGCGTTCGAGGTAGCAAAGACGGTGGGCAATTCGATGACGATATCTGCGCCGGACAGAATGGCGTGTCTTGCGCGTAGGTGCTTTTCTAAAACCGCCGCATCCCCACGCTGGGTAAAGTTGCCGCTCATAATACAAAGTAGGGCATCGGCGTTTGATTGCCGCTTTGCTTCGTCGATTAGGTATTTGTGTCCATTGTGAAAGGGGTTATATTCACAAATTATTGCGCAAATTTTCATTTTCTTTTCCTGTAATCCTTTACATTGAGGAATTTCTGTGCTATAATTGAATAGCAAAAATGGTTATACGGCTATTATATACTAAAAAAAGAAAAAAATAAAGCGTTTCTAGGAGATAAGCGTATGAATATTTTGGAACAGATTAAAAGTAAGGCAAAAGCTTTGGGAAAAACGATTGTCCTTTGCGAAGGCGAAGATTCGCGTGTAGTACGCGCGGCGGCGATGACGACGCAGGAAGGGGTTGCGAAGATTGTTCTGCTTGGTAACGAAGCGGAAATTAAGGCGAAAAACCCTGACGTGGATCTTACGGGTGTGGAATTCGTAGATCCGCTTACGTCGGACAAGTTGCCTGCGTATAATGCAAAGCTCTGCGAACTGCGTGCTTCTAAGGGTATGACCCCGGAACAGGCGGCAAAGCTCTTGCAAGACGGCACGTATTTTGGCGCGATGATGTTGAAGATGGGGGACGTAGACGGCTTGGTTTCCGGCGCGTGCCATTCCACCGCAAACACCCTGCGTCCGGGCTTGCAGATTATCAAGACTGCTCCCGGCGCGTCGTCGGTATCTTCCTTTAACTTGATGATCTGCCCTCCGCAGGGCAATCAGTATTGCCCCGACGGGTTGGTGGTTTTTGCCGACTGTGGCTTGAATCCTACCTACACCAGCGAAGGCTTGGCAGATTGCGCAATCGAAACGGCAAAATCCGCGGCGGCGATTACAGGGATTGACCCGAAGGTTGCGATGCTTTCCTTCTCCTCTAAGGGGAGCGCAAAGCACGATAACGTAACGATGGTAGCAGAGGCGGTTCGCATCGCGAAAGAGAAGGCTCCCGACCTTAAGTTGGACGGCGAATTGCAGTTTGATGCTGCAATCGTACCCTCGGTAGGCGAAATGAAGGCTCCCGGTTCGTCGGTTGCCGGCCACGCAAACGTATTCATCTTCCCTGACCTGCAGGCTGCTAATATCGGTTATAAAATTGCAGAGCGTTTGGGTGGATTTATGGCAGTAGGTCCTATTTGTCAGGGCTTTGCAAAGCCGATGAATGACCTTTCCCGTGGTTGCAAGGAAGAGGACATCGTTGCGGCGGTTGCTATTACGGCATTGCAAACTCAGTTATAAGGAGAAAGAAAAATGAAAGTTTTGGTTATCAATTCGGGTAGTTCCTCTTTGAAATATCAGCTGATTGACATGGAAACGGAAGGCGTAATCGCAAAAGGTCTTTGCGAACGTATCGGTATCGACGGTTCCAAGCTCACGCATAAGGCAAATGGCAAGGAATTGGTAAAAACTGAACCTATGCCTACGCATAACGAAGCGGTTGCTTTGGTGCTTGCGGCGTTGATGGACGGCGAATACGGTGTTATTTCTTCGATGGATGAAATTGACGCGGTAGGCCATCGTGTCGTTGCATCGGGCGAAACCTTCAAAAAGACGACCTTGGTTACCCCCGAGGCGCTCGTAGCTTTGAAAGAGATTGAGGATATGGCTCCTCTGCACAATCCTGCCGTTGCAATCGGCATTAATGCTTGTCTTACGGCTATGCCTGGTAAGCCTATGGCAATGGTATTCGATACCGGTTTCCATTTCACGATGCCGGAATACGCATACATGTATGCAATCGATTACAACCATTACGAGAAGTATAAGATTCGTCGCTACGGCTACCATGGTACGAGCCATAAGTTCGTTTCTCAAGAGGCGGCAAAGTATCTTGGCAAAAACCCGGAAGAATTAAAGATTATCACTTGCCATTTGGGCAATGGCTCTTCCATCTCTGCTGTAAACGGTGGCAAGTGCGTAGATACCTCGATGGGATTTACCCCTTTGGCTGGCGTTCCCATGGGTACGCGCTCGGGTGATATTGACTTCGGCGCAGCTGAATACGTTGCAAAGAAAGAGGGCTGGGATATTGCAACCACGCTTACCTACTTAAATAAGAAGTGCGGTATGTATGGCCTTTCCGGCGTATCGAGCGACTTCCGTGACTTGATCAAGGCGGCTGACGAAGGCAACCACCGCGCGCAGCTTGCTTTGGACGTATTTAACTACAACTGTAAAAAATACGTTGGCGCATATGCTGCGGCGATGAATGGCGTAGATTGTATTGTATTTACGGCTGGCGTAGGCGAAAACACCTGCTCCGTCCGTCAGGCAATCTGCGAAAATATGCAGTATTTGGGTCTGGAAATCGACCTTGAAAAGAACTTGGAAAAGAACAATGGCGCAATTCGCGATATTACGGGTAAAAATTCCAAGGTTAAGGTTCTGATTATTCCCACGAATGAAGAGCTTGTAATTGCAAGAGAAACGGTAGAATTGTTATAAAATTTCCTATTTTTCCTGCGAAAAAAAGTTGACAAAGGCTTAGAAATATACTATACTTGTAAAAGTCGGTTTAATGATGATTATCGATGTTAGAAAATTAAACGCCCAAAAGCGCTACTTTGGTGAGATGCAATTTTCTTACGAGCCGCCTGCGGAGTTGCTTAGCATTCCGTTTGCGCAGTTTGCATCTACGGTATCGGTAGAGTTTTCCTACGACCTGTATGAGGACAATGCATTGGAGATTCGCGGTAAGGTTTCCTATCGCCTGAAAGGACAATGTTCCCGATGCTTAAAGGAAGTGGAAACGGCAGTCGAAGGGGAGCTGAACGCTCTTTTCGAACCAAAGAAGGACGCAGAGGATTATAGCTATTTCGGCAACGTGATTGATATCACGAAAGCGGTAGAGGATGCCGTGGTGTTTAGTTTGCCGTTCTCTCTTTCTTGTGAAGAGGAATGCGCGCCCATTCGATATTCTTCTGGAAACGAAAAGGATAATTAAGAAAATTTATAGGATAGAGGTGTTAAGATGGCAGTACCTAAGAGTAAACAATCCAAGAGCAGAACGAACAAAAGATTTGCAAATTATAAGGCAACCGCAGCTACGTTGGTAGATTGCCCTCATTGCCACGAACTGAAAGAAGCGCACAAGGTTTGCGCTGCTTGCGGTTACTATGATGGTAAAGAGGTTGTTGCTCAGAAAGAAGCAAACAACTAATTCATTCGTCTAATGCATTTAGGCGGGCTGCATTTTTGCGCCCGCTTTTTTGCGTTTCAGCGGATTAAAAAATCTTGCCGTTGTAAAATGTAAAAAGCGGCTTGCTTTTTTAGTATAAAACGTGGTATACTAAAAGCAGAGGTAGAATATGAAGGAAAAATTTTCCGTATACGGTATGACGTGTAGTGCCTGTTCGTCGGGCATAGAGCGTACCGTTCAAAAATTGAATGGAGTAGAGAGCGTCGAGGTTTCCTTAATGGGGGAATCTATGTCCGTCGTCTATGACGAGGGCAAGCTTTCCTCTTTGGAGATTATTTCTGCCGTGGAGGGTTTAGGGTATGCGATTAAGCCGTACGATGGTCGCCTCTTGCAAACTTCTCCATTGAAAGCGGCATCCTTGAAAAAGAGTTTTTGGGTTTCGCTGATTTTTTTAATCCCTTTAATGTATTGTTCAATGGGTGGGATGATCGGTTTACCTGTTCCGCCCGATTCGTATAACTATATCATTCAAGCGTTATTATCGTTGGTCGTGCTTATCATCAACTTTCGGTTTTTTACTTCAGGCGCGAAAGCGCTTTTCAAGGGCGTGCCGAATATGGATACTTTGGTATCGCTGGGCTCTGCCGTATCGTGGGTATATAGCGCTGTTTTGACGGTAATTCATTTTATAGACGGCAGTACGCCTCATATGTATTTTGAGTCTGCGGCGATGATTTTGACGCTGGTGACGCTCGGGAAATGGTTGGAGGAAAAATCCAAGAAAAAGACGGGCGACGAAGTAGAAAAATTGATCGGCTTAATGCCGAGCACCGTTGTCATTGAGCAGGGTGAAACGCAAAGGACGATTCCCTTTTCGGATATTGTTGTAGGCGACGTGCTCGTTGTGCGACAGGGGGATTATATCCCTGTTGACGGTAAAATCGTAGAGGGGCACGCCTTTATTGACCGCGCGGCGATTACGGGAGAAAGTCTGCCTGTCGAGGTTGCGGAGGGAGATACCGTCAGCGGCGCAGATATCGTCAAAAGCGGCTATATAAAGGTGCTTGCGGAAAAGGTCGGGGCAGACACCACCCTTTCGCAAATCGTCAAAATGGTAAAGGATGCGGGCGCAAGCAAGGCTCCTTTGCAAAAAACGGCGGATAAAATTGCAGGGATCTTCGTGCCAATCGTGTGCATGATTGCCTTGTGTACGTTGCTTATTTGGGTGGCAACGACGGGGGATATCGGTGAGGCGGCAAATTATGCAATCAGCGTGCTGGTTATTTCTTGCCCTTGTTCGTTGGGGCTCGCAACGCCCGTTGCGGTGATGGCGGCGACGGGACGAGGGATGTCCTTGGGGATATTGTATAAGGACGCCGAAGCTTTGCAGAGGGCAAAGGATATTAACTGCGTACTCTTAGATAAGACGGCTACCTTGACGGAGGGCGCGCCGCAAGTGGTTGATTTTGAATGTTTTACTGGCGATGAGAGGCTGGTTTTATCGTTGGCGTACGCCATTGAGAAATGCTCGAATCACCCCTTGGCGGAATGTATCAAGGCGTATGCGCAGGACAAGTCGGATGACACCCTTACGGTGGAGAATTATCGATATGAAATGGGCAAAGGTGCAGTCGCTGAATATCAAGGTGAAACGTATTTCTTGGGCAATCGAAAGCTACTCTCTTCCATCGAGGAAAAGAAAAGCTATGCCTTAGAACATAAATACTCAAAGCAGGGAAAAACGACAATTTTCCTTGCAAAGCAAGGAAAGCTAATGGCGGTCTTCGCGGTTGCGGACACCTTAAAGGAAAGCAGTCAAGAAGGGGTAGAATGGTTAAAAGCCCGTTCTATAAAGACGGCGATACTGACGGGGGACGTGGAAAACGTTGCGGCGGCGATTGCGGAGAAGGTCGGCATTGACGAGTTCTTTGCAGAGGCTCTGCCGGCGGATAAGGCGCAGGCGGTGGAGCGTATTCAATCGATCGGCGGCGTAGTGGCAATGGTTGGCGACGGTGTAAACGACAGCCCTGCCTTAAAGGCGGCTGACGTGGGTATTGCGATGGGCAAGGGCACGGATATTGCGATTGACAGCGCTGACGTGGTGTTGGTAAACGGTGATATTCGCTCTGTCGCAACGATGATCGATTTAAGCAAATCTGCCGTACGCAACATCGTTCAAAATCTGTTTTGGGCGTTCTTTTATAACGTGGTTGCAATCCCCGTGGCGGCGGGCGCGTTTGCATGGGCAGGTGTGCACCTGAATCCGATGATTGCCGCCGCTTGTATGAGCTTAAGCTCTCTGTTTGTCGTTGGGAACGCTCTGCGTTTAACGAGGTTTGGGAAAAAGAAATCGGTCGAAAAACCTTTGCAAACGGATATACCGACCGATGAAGAGGAGAAAACTATGAAAGTAGAGATTAAGATTGAAGGAATGATGTGTAAACACTGTGTAGCGCACGTAGAAAAAGCGTTGTCCGCTTTGTCGTGTGTGGCATCGGTAGAGGTTGACTTAGGCGCAGGTATGGCGACAGTTCTTCTTGCAGAGGATGCGGAAGATTCGATGTTTACCGCTGCAATCGTAGACGCAGGCTACGAAGTCGTCGAGATAAAAAGAACAAAATAAGCCAAAAAAATACAATCAAAGACAAAAAGCGCAGGAAATACCGTGATATTATGCATACACTAACATATTATGGAGGTGTACATATGTCACAAATGTTGCTTTTGGATAAACGCACGCAAGCTCTTATCGAGGATTACGTTCCGCAAGGGGACGTCTTAGAGGGGATTGTGTGCTTTTTTTCTGTCTTTGCGGATTATACGAGGGTAAAGATTTTATCCGCTCTGGCGATTAGCCAACTGTGTGTAAGCGACCTTTCCCGCATTTTGCAGATGAACCAAACGACGGTTTCTCATCAGCTCCGTTTTTTAAAGAGCGCAGGGATTGTAAAATGCTTTCGGCAGGGGAAAATCGTGTTTTATTCGTTGGTAGATGACACGGTTAACGACGTGCTCTTGAAAGGAATTGAGTTTTTAGGCTGTTAAACAAAGTTTAAACGTCAGTTTTTTTTGCGTTTTTTCTTGCAAATTTTCGTGAATCATGGTATACTGTTAGTATCGGTTATTATGCTTGTATGTATTTTTGTGCATAGGTGATGATTGAATGGGAAAATTGCAGGAAAAATTAAAACTATTGCCCGATAGCCCCGGCGTATATATCATGCTGGATAAGTACGGCGCGGTCATTTACGTTGGCAAAGCGCGGGTTTTAAAAAATCGTGTGCGACAATATTTCCACGGCTCGGCAAAGCCTTCAAAAGTGGCGGCGATGGTGGAGAATATTGCGGACTTTTCCTACATCATCACGAATACGGAGATTGACGCTCTGGCATTGGAGAACAATCTTATCAAAAAGTACAAACCAAAGTATAATATCCTCTTAAAAGACGATAAGACGTATCCCTATATCAAGGCGCATATCAAGGAGGAATTTCCTCGCTTTTCTATCACGAGAAAGCTGACGAAGGATGCAAAATATTTCGGCCCGTTTATGGGTGGTATACGCTGTAAGGATATTCTGGAAATCCTTTCATCCGTTTACGGAGTTCGCCTGTGTACGACGACGATTGGCGCAAAACCCAAAAAGCCTTGCCTTGCCTACCATATCGGGAAATGCCTCGGCCCTTGTTCGCATAGCTGCTCTAAGGAAGATTATGCAGAGAGAGTAAAAAAAGCATTGTCTTTCTTGGACGGCAACTATGAAGAAGCGGAAGAAATCCTGCAAAGCAAAATGCTTTCCTTTGCCGAAAACGAGGAGTTCGAGTTGGCTTTGGAATACCGTGAAAAGTTGCAGATGCTGTCCAAATTAAAACTCAAACGGCTTACGGCAATCAATCGTGATATCAATGCCGACGTGTTTGCGTTATGCTCGGATAAGCTGTATTCCTCCGTCAACGTTTTGATTACGCGTAGTGGCATTATGCAGGGGGGTAGCAATTACGCTTTGGAGGATGCCTCTTTGGCGGAAAGCGATGCCCTCACGGCGTTTATATTGCAGTATTACGCGCATAGAGAACCGCCTGAGGAGATTATCGTTCAGGACTTTTGCGAAAAGGACTTGCTTGAAGGGTATTTCAAAGAAAAACTTGGCAAGAGGACGGTTGTCACCATCGCAAAAGCAGGGGTGCGAAAACAGCTGCTAGATATGGCGGCAAAGAACGCGGAAGAATACCTTTCCAAGGTCGTAGGGAAAATTGAGCATAAGAACGATCGGACGAAGAATGCTTGTCGTAGGTTGCAAGAACTCTTGTCCTTGCCCCGTTATCCACGCCGCATGGAATGTTATGATATTTCGAACATTTCAGGCGTAGATAAAGTAGGCTCGATGGTGGTATTCATCGACGGTGAAGCGGATAAAAACAGCTACCGCCGCTTTAAAATCAAGACGGTGGAGGGCGCAAACGACTATGCCTCGCATCAAGAAATGATGCGCCGTCGCTTATCGAAGTTTGGTACGGATGAAGAGGAGCGGTTCCCTCGTCCCGACTTAATCGTTATTGACGGTGGCAAGGGGCAGCTGTCGGCAATCCAAGAGGTGTTTGCGGAATTTTCAATTACCGACGTTCCCTTGATTGCTTTGGCAGAGCGCGACGAGGAAATTTTCACGCCCTTTTCGCAAGAGAGTATTCGTTTGCAAAAGAGTGACTATGTTCTACAAATGTTGCAACGGCTTAGGGATGAGGCGCATCGCTTTGCGATTACCTACTTTAGAAGTCTGCATTCCAAACGTAATCTTGCCTCCGTCCTTTCTGAGATTGAGGGAGTGGGTAAGAAAAAACGAGAGGCGTTGCTTGCGCGGTTTCAAACGATTGATAATATCATGAACGCGGACGTAAAAGAGCTGACAAAAGCTGACGGTATCG
>JAZRQY010000015.1:0-65357 GCA_045650185.1 Candidatus Scatosoma sp.
TTGCTCCTGGTACCAACGAAAAGTCCAACCCCAAGGCACTTGCTTCCACGATGAGCGGTACGATTTTCACCAACGTTGCACTTAACCCTGCTGACAACACTGTTTGGTGGGAAAAACTCACGAAGGAAGCTCCTGCAGAACTTATCGACTGGACCGGCAAGCCTTGGACTCCTGACTGCGGCCGTAACGCAGCTCATCCCAACAGCCGTTTCACCGCTCCTGCAGAAAACTGCCCTTGCATCTCCCCTGAATTCAACTCGAAAGCAGGCGTTCCCCTTTCCGCAATCATCTTCGGTGGCAGAAGAGCAACGACGACCCCCCTTGTTTACCAGTCCAGAGATTGGAACCACGGTACGTTCGTTGGTACGATCATGTCCTCCGAAACGACGGCGGCTGCTACCGGTGCAGTAGGCGTGCTTCGTCACGATCCTATGGCTATGAAGCCTTTCATGGGCTACTCCGTAGATCGTTACTTCCAGCATTGGATTGATATGGGTGCGAAAGTTCCCGTTGAAAAACAGCCCAAGATCTTCAACGTTAACTGGTTCCGTCAGGACGAAAACGGCAACTTCATGTGGCCCGGTTTCGGCGACAACATGCGTGTCCTTGACTGGATCTTGGATCGTTGCGAAGGCAAGGCAGACGCACAGGAAACGGCGATCGGTTACCTTCCTTATGCGAAGGATATCAACATCGAAGGCGCTGATATTGATGCGGCTACCCTTGAAAAGCTGTTGGTAGTAGACAAGGCTCGTTGGGCTGCAGAAGCAGAAGAAATCACCAACTACTATGCAGAAAACTTCGGCGACAAGATGCCCGTTGAAATCATGGAAAATCTTGCAATCCTTAAAGAAAACTGCGCAAAATAAGAATAAAGCAAATTAAAAAGGCTCTGCGGACAACCGCAGAGCCTTTTATTTTTACGAAACGGAATAAAACGATAACCGCCCGAGAAAACTTGTTCTCGGGCGGTTACCATATGATAAGGGGGAAAATGATGAGCGGTTTTATATGTAATTCGGGAAGCGGTATTGCCTCAACCGATTTACAAGTATATTGTAGCATACAAAAACGAGAAAGTCCTATTTTTGACAA
The DNA here is from genome assembly GCA_045650185.1 of Candidatus Scatosoma sp. Classification (GTDB taxonomy): domain Bacteria; phylum Bacillota; class Clostridia; order Christensenellales; family Borkfalkiaceae; genus Scatosoma. Next base: position 1,096 of record JAZRQY010000015.1, read on the forward strand.
TAAATTTTTTAAAAAAGATTTTTTTGTTAGTTTGTTATACAAAAATGTAAAAAAATAACATTTTCACATTTTCTTACATTATGCGACAAAGCAAGCAACACAGCACCACGGAAAGGAAATACGCCAGCAACGAAAAAGCGATAGAAAGAGACAGTTTCTTTCTTTTGACACCTGCAAAATAGACGGCGGCAACGTAGAAAACCGTTTCGGAAGAGCCGTATGCGACGCAGGCGCAACGCGCCACATAGCTGTCCACACCGTATCGCCCCAAAATCTCTGCCAGCATCGCCATCGAGCCGCTGCCCGACAAGGGCTTGATAAGCACCAGCCCTGCAATCTCTTGCGGTACGCCCAAAAACCGAAAGACTGGGGAGAAAAAGTCTAAAATTTTATCTTCTAAACCGCTAACGGTCAACAACCGCGCCAAAATCGTCACGGCGGCGATATAGGGAAAAATGCTGACAATCAGGGGGACGGCTTTCCCTGCGCCCGACACAAAGGTATCGTATACCTTCACTTTACGTAAGCCTGCCAGCAGAAAGGAGAGTAGGAAAATCAGGGGGATACTGAGGGCAAAAATCGTGTTCATCGCGTACCTGCCCCCGATTTTTTGGCTTTTTTATGCTGTTTGGGGCGCAAAAACAGCCATACCAGCAGGCAGGCGACCACCGTTGAAAAGGCGGTGCAAATCAGGGAGGGCACGACGATGTCTGCCGCAGATCCGCTACCAAGCGAGGCACGCAAGCCCACCACCGAGGTGGGCAACAGTTGCAACGAGGTGGCGTTCAGGACGAAAAACATACAGGATGCGTATTCGGCGTTGGGGGCTTTGTCGAGAAGGCGCGCTCCCTCTATTCCGTACGGGGTTGCCGCCGCTCCCAAGCCCAAAAGGTTGCAGGAAAGGTTGACACTGATTGTTTGCAAGGTCTGTTCGTCGTCCGTCTTAAAAATTCGTCTGCAAAACGGACGGAGTAGTTTGGAGATTCCCTTCGTGATTCCGCAGGCTTTCCACACCTCCATCAGCCCCATCCACACGGCGTACGAGGCAAGTAGCGCCACGCACAGCGTGGCGGCATCGCTTGCCGCCTCCAAGACGGTGGGCAAAAACAAAGGTGGGTTGACAAACAATAAAATAGCGGTTGCCCCTAAAAAGAGGCTCAAAAAAATGGCGTTCATACGCTATGGTATGCAGTTGCTTGTCCGTATTATGTTTTGCGAGGATAAAAAACGGCGTCAAAAGAAAAATTTTTTGGAAAGCCTTGACGAAACAAGAAAAATATGGTATGATGTCCTTAATTACGAAAAGGATAAAGGGAACCAGCTGACTGCAGAGGACGGCGGTTCTTTTATGCTTTTTAAAGGGAAATTTCTATGGCGAGAAACAGGAAAATTACATTTTCTACAACACAAATAATATTGTTGAGTTTTCTTCTGACGATTCTACTTGGAAGTTTACTGTTGGCGTTGCCGATTAGTTCGGCAAGCGGCAAGGCTGTGCCTTATCTTGACGCATTGTTTACGGCGACCACTTCGACTTGTGTAACGGGGCTTGTTACGCTGCCTACGGTATCGACTTGGAGCGTGTTCGGGCAGGTTGTGATCCTGATACTCATACAAGTTGGCGGACTTGGAATCATTACCATTATGTCGGGGTTGATGATTTTATTGCGTAAAAAGATGGGGATCGGCGACAGATTGTTGATTCAAGACGCGTTCAATCTGAATACGATGTCGGGGCTTGTAAAATTCATCAAGAACGTGCTGTTCGGAACGCTGATTATCGAAGGGATTGGCGCGCTGTGCTATATGCTTGTCTTCATTCCTGAATTTGGCGCAAGGGGGATTTGGATATCCGTATTCAACGCGGTATCCGCTTTTTGCAACGCAGGGATTGATATTATCGCTGAAAACAGTCTTTGCAACTACGCAACGAATCCGTTAATCAACAGTGTGACCGCAACGTTAATTATTCTTGGCGGATTGGGCTATATCGTATGGTGGGACGTAATTCGTGTCTGTAAAAGCCGTACTGCGAAAAATAGAAAGGTGTTCAAACACTTAACCTTACACAGCAAGATTGCCATTACCTTCACGGCAGGATTGATTTTTGTGGGCGGAATCCTGATTTTCATTTTCGAATATTCCAACCCGTTGACCATCGGGGAGATGTCTTTGTTTGACAAACTGCAAGTATCCTTCTTTCAATCCATAACCACGAGAACGGCTGGATTTGCGACCGTTCCGCAAGAAAATCTCACGAACGCATCCGCCGCGCTGTCTATTCTTTGGATGATGATAGGCGGTTCGCCCGTCGGAACGGCAGGGGGGATGAAAACGGTGACGGTTGCCGTTTTGCTTTGTTCGGCGTTTGCTACCGTTCGAAATAAGAACGAGCCGACGTTGTTTGGACGGCGTATTTCCGAACAATCGTTGAAAAAAGCGGTGGCTGTGGCGGTGACGTTTCTTACCATTTGCGCAATATCGACGGTTTTGTTGATGTTTGGCAGCAACGGGTCTGCAATAGACGTTGTTTATGAAGCGGTTAGCGCAACCGCTACGGTGGGACTTTCAAGGAACTTCACAGCAACGCTTGACGCGTTTGGGAAATGGCTGATGATTGCCACTATGTATTTCGGCAGAGTCGGGCCGATTTCCTTGGCAGTCGCTCTTGGAAGTAAGAATGAAAGCCAAAACGTGATTTCCGAACCGGTGGAAGAAATTAGTATAGGATAAAGGAGAAGATTATGAAAGCAAATAAAACGTATGCGGTGTTTGGGCTTGGAAGATACGGTCTTGCTGTGGCAAGGGAACTGATTGAAAACGGTATGGAAGTGATTGCGGTGGACGCCGAACAGAAAATCGTCAACGATGCGGCGGCGTACCTGCCCGTATGCAAATGCGCGGACGTGACCGATGCGGAAGTGATTTCCCGTCTTGCAATCGGCAACGTCGACACCGTCATTGTCTGTATGGCAAGCAACCTTGAAGCGAGCGTTATGGCGGTTACGCTTTGTAAAGAAGCAGGCGTTAAAAACGTCATTGCGAAATGCGCAAATGAAATCCATCAAAAGATTTTACAGCGAGTCGGCGCAGACAAAGTGGTATTCCCTGAAAACGAGTCGGGGATACGCCTTGCAAAAAACCTGTTAAGTTCAGGTTTTATTGATATGATTTCCTTGTCGAAAGACGTGTCTATGATTGAAATTGACGTGAAGGATGAGTGGCTTGGCAAAAACTTAATCGAGTTGAACTTGCGAAAAAAGTACGGCTTTAACGTCGTTGCTCTCAAAAAAGCCGAAGAAGTGAACGTGAACGTCAACCCGGAACAAGTGTTGGATAAGGATACTACGCTAATCGTTATCGGAAACACTGCCAAAATCGGAAAATTGAAATAAATAAAGCGTAAAAGTCGGGCGTCAAAGGGAATTTGTTTCCCAAAAAAGGCGTCCGCTTTTTGTTTGTGGGATATTCCACGCAAAGCAAGCGTATGAAACGCTTTACATTTTCCAAAAAAAGGGTTATAATAAATCCTGTTAGGATTTAAACGATAGGAGAGTGCAAGAAAATGGCAGACAAGAAAACCTATTACATTACGACGGCGATTGCATACACCTCGGGTAAACCGCACATCGGCAACACCTACGAGGCGATTTTAGCGGATGCGATTGCGCGCTATAAGCGCAAGCAGGGCTACGACGTGTTCTACATGACGGGCACGGACGAGCACGGACAAAAAATCGAAGAAAAAGCGGCGGCGGCAGGGGTTACCCCTCAGCAGTTCGTAGACGGCGTAGCGGACACCATCAAGGGTGTTTGGGATTTGGTAGGGACTTCCTACGACAAATTCATCCGTACCACCGATCCTCAGCACTGTGCGCAGGTGGCAAAGATATTCAAAAAATTCTACGAGCAGGGGGATATTTATAAGGGCGAGTACGTAGGTATGTATTGCACCCCTTGCGAATCCTTCTGGACGGAGAGCCAGTTGGTAGAAGGCAAGTGCCCCGACTGCGGCAGGGACGTAAAACCTGCAAAAGAAGAGGCATACTTCTTCAAGATGGGCAAGTACGCCGATAGACTGATCGAACATATCGAAAAGCACCCCGAATTCATTCAGCCCGTTTCTCGTAAGAACGAGATGATGAATAACTTCCTCAAAAAGGGCTTGCAGGATTTGTGCGTTTCCAGAACCTCGTTTAAGTGGGGGATTCCCGTAGACTTTGACGATAGACACGTCATCTACGTATGGCTGGACGCGCTGAACAACTACATCACCGGTCTTGGCTACGATGCGGACGGCAACCACGGCGACAACTACAAAAAATACTGGCCTGCCGACCTGCACCTCATCGGCAAGGATATCCTGCGTTTCCATACCATCTACTGGCCGATTTTCCTGATGGCGATGGGCGAACCTTTGCCCAAGCAAATCTTCGGGCATCCTTGGCTGTTGCAGGGTGAGGGAAAAATGTCCAAGAGTAAGGGCAACGTCATCTATGCGGACGACCTTGCGCGCCTGTTCGGGGTAGATGCCGTGCGTTATTTCGTACTGCACGAAATGCCGTTTGACAACGACGGTCAAATCACGTGGGAGCTGGTGTGCGAACGCTTTAACACCGAGCTTGCAAACGTGCTCGGCAACCTCGTTTCCCGTACGATTGCGATGATAAATAAATACTTCGGCGGCAAAGTCGTTAGAAGTGTAAAGGCGAACGAGGAAGCGCCCGACGAAGAATTTAAGGCGACCGTTTCGGCTACCGCAGGCAAGGTAGAGGAAAAGATGGAGGTACTGCGCGTAGCAGACGCCATCTCTGAAATCTTCAACACCTTGCGCCGCGCGAACAAGTACATCGACGAAACGATGCCTTGGGCGCTTGCGAAGGACGAAAGCAAGGCGGGTAGATTGAACGACGTGCTGTACAACCTTACGGACACGATTTTGACCTGCGCTAGTCTTTTGGAAAGCTTTATGCCCGAAACCTCTGCGAAGATTTACGCGGCGTTCGGCGTACAGGCGAAGACCTTGGAGGAATGCGCAACCTTCGGTTGGGCGGAAGAATACACAGCAAATCCCGTGCCTGCGTTGTTCCAGCGTTTGGATTTCAAGGCGTTAGAGCCTGAAATTGAGAAGATTGCGGCGGCGCAAATGGCGAGCGTGAAAGCGGCAGAGCCTGCTGTTCCTGCTACCCCTGCGACTGCGGCAGAGCCTCAAAAAGAGGAAGCCCCCAAGAAAGCGGAAATCAGCTTTGAGGATTTTGAAAAGGTAGAACTGCGCGTGGGCGAAATCATCGCTTGCGAGGCGGTGCCTAAGTCCAACAAGCTCTTAAAAGAAACGGTAAAATTCGGCGACGAGGTACGCACCATCGTTTCGGGGATTGCAAAACATTACAAACCCGAAGAAATGGTAGGCAAGAAGGTGGTGTTTGTCACCAACCTTGCGCCTCGTAAAATCTGCGGTATCATGTCCGAGGGTATGATTTTGGCGGCTGAGGACGAGAATGGTACTCTCTCCTTGGTGGTTGCAGACAAGTCGGATTTACTCAGCGGCGCAAACTGTGGCTAAGGTAAAGCGGAACGATGTTGATAGACGTACACGCCCATTTATCGGGCGAGGAATATGAGGAGCAAGGCGGTATAGACGGCTTGCTTGCGAGGATGAAAACAGAGGGCGTTGGGCTGGTGATTGCCAGCGGCTACGATATCGATACCTCGATAACCTCTATGCAGATTGCCAAAAAGCACGACGAGGTGTATTTCTGCGCAGGCTTTCACCCCAGCGAGTTAAATCGCTTTTGCGAAGGGGATTGGGAACGGCTGATAGAACTTTGCAGGCACGAAAAGTGTGTGGCTGTAGGGGAAATGGGGCTGGACTACCACTACGAAAACAACCCCGAAAAAGCGGTGCAGAAAGAGGCGTTTTTACGCCAGTTGCAGATTGCCGACGAGGCAGGTTTGCCCGTCGTCATCCACAGCCGTGATGCCGCGGAGGAAACCTACGAATTCTTGTGTCAGCACAAAGGTCTATTGCGCCACGGTGGTTTGATGCATTGTTATTCGTACTCCCTGGAGATGCTGATGCGGTTTGCGGAATTTGGACTGTATTTCTCCTTTGGGGGAACGAGCACTTTCAAGAACGCAAAAAAGGTGTGGGCGAGCGTACAATGCGTACCTGCCGACCGTATTTTGACGGAAACGGACTGTCCGTACTTGACGCCCGTGCCCTATCGTGGGGTGTTTCCCAACGAGCCGAAGAACGTCCGCTTTGTAGCGGAACGGCTTGCGGAGCTGCGTGGCGTTGGCTTGGAGGAGTTGCAGGCGCAGGTAGAGGATAACGCCCGTACCTTGTTTAAAAAATTACATTGAGGAAAGCTATGGAAGAGAACGAAAAAAAGCAGGCGCAAAACGGCGGGGAAGGCGGAAGAAACCACGGCAGACGCCGTCGTCATAGACACGGCAGAGGCCACGGTGGAAACGGCAATAACAGCAATAACGGCAACGGCGGTAATGTAAACAACGGCAACGTTGTAGGCAACGCGCAGGAGCAAAAACAGCAGGGTAAGGCTCAGCAACAGAAGAACAAACAGCCTGCCCAGAAAAACCCTCAACCCCAACAGCAAAAGGGGCAAAATGCGCAACAATCCCAGCCTAACGGTCAGGGCAAAAACAAGCAGAAAAATAAGAACGAGAAGAAGACAGAACAACAGCAACAGCGCAAGGATACTTACGTCTATGTGTTGGATGGTAAAATCTATCTCAACCTGACGAATAAATGCTCCAACGGCTGTGATTTCTGTGTCCGCAACGAGCGTGCAAGCTATTACGGAAACTATCTTTGGTTGCAAAAGGGCGAGCCGACGGCGGCGCAGGTGATTGCACAAATCAACGGCCTTGGGGATTTGACTCGTTTTAAAGAGGCGGTATTCTGTGGCTTTGGAGAACCTACTTACCGCATGGACGTCATTTGCGAAGTGGCGGATTTCCTGCACGAAAAGGGCTTAAATGTTCGCCTCAACACCAACGGTCAAGGCAACCTTATCAACAAGCGGGATATCATCCCCGAACTGGTGGGGAAAATCGACCTCATCAATGTGTCGTTGAATGCATCGTGCTACGAAAAATATCAAAAAATCTGCCGTTCGATGTTCCGTGAGGCGGGATTTGACGGTATGGTAGAGTTTGCGAAAAACTGCAAACGTCAGGGGATTGCCGTGCGGTTCTCGATTGTGGATTGTATCGGCGAAGAAGAGGTAGAGGCGTGCAAACGCCTTGCGCAGAGCGTCAACGTTCCCCTCTATATCCGCAACTATATCACCGATAGTTAAAAATTTATGACCTTAAAAGAAATGAGAAAACGCGAACGGGAGGAAATGAATCCCGTTCGTTATACCCTAAAACATATCCTGTTTCCGATTGCCTGCACGCTGATTGTATTGTCGGTTTCGGCGGCGATTCTTGTGGGGATTTTCGTCAAGCCTTGGCTGTGGAGCTTATTGCCGTCGGGGGCGGCGATTACTTTGGTGGCAGGGCTGATTGTCTTCAATGCGGTTTTAGGAAGAAAAGAATTAGAAACGGAGCTTTCCCGTTGGGCGTACCTGTTTCAGAGGGAAGAATTTCCTACGGACACGCTGGAAACGGAAGACCCTGAAACGGGGATACAATATATCCTCAGCGAAAAGGGAATGCGGTACGTTTTGCCGATAGAGTGCCAGCAGGTATTCGACGAAGTAAAGGAAAACGAGTTCTTCCTGCCTTGGTCGGACGTGGAAATCATGGTGGCGAGCGACAACTTCGCCCATCGCGTACGGCTTGCGTTTGCGGTGGTGGACGTGTCGAAGCGGAGCGTGGACGGCGCTTATTTCCCCGTGGACAGCGACTTACATTTTCTGCCGTTAGAACAGGAGCTGGCGGACTTCTTCCATAAATACGGTTTAGACAAACGGTTGTCCGTGGAATGGCGGTACGTGCAAAAGTATCCCAAGGACGCCTTCAAACAGATATTGGCGCGTGGCTATATCCGTACCCTGATTGACGAGAATGGGAAACGGGTGCGTAGGGAACGCGCAGATGACTTATACGCGGAGTAAAGATATGCAGGACTTAAAGAGCATTTTAACCCGACACGGCTTTCATTTCAAAAAGCAATTCGGGCAAAATTTCATCTCAGACACCAACCTGTTGGAGAGTATCGTTGTCGCAAGTGGCATTGACGAGAATACGACGGTGGTGGAAATCGGCTGTGGCGCAGGTACGCTGACGAGGGCGCTTGCAGAAAAGGCGAAAAAGGTGTACGCATACGACGTGGACACCGCTTTGCAACCGGTCTTGGCGGAAACGCTGGCAGGGCTTGACAACGTCGAAGTCATCTTCCGTGATTTCACGAAGGTCAACCTTCCTCAGCTTGATAAGGAGATTGGGGAGTTTACCGTCGTGGCGAACTTGCCCTATTACATCACCACGCCGTTGATTACCAAATTGCTCGAAGAGAGTGAAAAAGTGCAGGGCATTTCCATTATGGTGCAAGAGGAAGTGGCAGAACGCTTTTGCGCCAAGGAGAACACGGCAGAGTACGGCTCTATCACGGCGGCGATTGCCTTGAAGGGCGAGGCGAAGATTGTCAAAAGGGTATCGAGGAATTTGTTCTATCCTCGTCCCAACGTCGATTCTGCGGTGGTGAAAATCACGTTTGATAGGGGCAGGGTTGCGGTGAAAAGCGAAAAAGCCTACCGTCAAACGGTGAAATGCGCTTTCTTGAACAGACGAAAGACCTTGGAAAACAACCTTGTCAACTTCTTCAAATTGACGAGAGAACAAGCAAAGCAGGTGCTTTTGACGGCAGGGATTGACGAGAAAGCAAGAGGGGAAACATTATCCCCCCAACGCCTTGCCATCCTCTCTGACACCTTAGTGGACAGCGGTGTAATTAAATAATGAAAACAAAAAGCGACGGAAACCCGTCGCTTTTTATATTTGATTTATGCTATTAAAACAACAAGCCAACCGAGCCGAAGGCAACGCCAATCAGCGCGCCCACCAGAATATCGGACGGATAATGCACGCCACGCAAAACCCGCAACGTTCCAACCCCGGTTGCTACCACCAGCAGAGCGATGCCGGCGATGAGGCATTCTGGCAAAATCACCATCGAGATGACGAATGCAGAGCCAACGTGTCGCGAGGGCATGGAATTGCCTCTGCCACGCTTAGAAACCAACGGCTCTATTCCAGCGCCATTCTCTTCGTACGGCCGAGGGCGTCCGATTAGCCACCGCAAAGCGGAAACCACCAAAAAACACAGCGCAGGCAAGCCAACTTTATTCAAGACGAGCAACCAAGGAAAGGGGGAGAGTGCGTTGGGTCGCAGAAAAGTCAAGCCTAAAAAGACGGCGTATGCCGCCACGTATCCCCACGCCAAAATCTTATCGAGGATTTCGATCAGCTTTACAATGGCAGGGCGGGCTTTAATCCCTTTCGTTAATTTTTCGTAGAACGCTTTGTATTTGATCTTTCGCATAGTGGATAATAGACAAGACCGCCGCCAGGGGGATGGAAGCGGTCTTGCAGGTTACAGCGACAGCCATTGTTGCCGCCGATAAGTCGCGCGGTTATAAGATAGGGGCAGGTTTATGCGTTATTCGCTGCCTTTGCCGCCGCAATCACTTTTTCAGCGATCATAGGGGGAACTTCTTCATAGTCGAGGAAGTCGGAAACGAACTTACCGCTACCACGGGTCAAGGAACGCAATTCCATCGTGTACGTCTTGATTTCTGCCATGGGAACTTCGGCGGTGATAACCGACTTATCTTCCTCGGTGTCCGTACCCATAATTCTGCCGCGGCGTTTGTTGATGTCGCCCATAACGTCGCCGAGGTAATCGCTGGGAACGACGATCTTCAAACGGTAGATGGGTTCGAGCAGAACGGGTTTCGCCTTAGGCATACCGTCCTTGAATGCGAGCGCCGCCGCCATCTTAAACGAAAGCTCGTTGGAGTCTACGTCGTGGTAGCTGCCATCATACAGGACAGCCTTCACGCCCATTACAGGGCAACCTGCCAAGGGGCCGTTTGCCATACATTCTCTCAAGCCTTTTTCAACTGCAGGGAAGTAGTTCTTAGGAACTGCGCCGCCAACGACTTCTTCTGCAAACTCAAATTCTTCTTCGCTGGGTTCGAAACGAATCTTACAATGTCCGTACTGACCGTGGCCGCCCGATTGTTTCTTATGCTTACCTTCCGCCTCTGCCTTGCCGCGGATGGTTTCCTTGTAGGCAATCTTCGGCTCGGTCAACTTAATCTCTACGCCGTAACGAGCCTTTACCTTCTTTGCCAAGGTTTCGAGCTGCATATCGCCCTGACCGCCAAGCAACAATTCACCCGTGGAGGCGTTCTTTTCGATACAGAACGTCAAATCCTCTTCACCGAGTTTCGCAAGCCCTGCAAATACCTTATCTTCCTCGCCCTTCTTTTCAGAGGTGCAAGCCATATAGAGGGTGGGCTTGGGCATCGGGATAGCAGGGAAACGAACCTTTGCGTTTACGTCGCAGAGGGTGTCGCCCGTAGAGGTGTTATTCAGCTTATTGACGGCGCCGATGTCGCCTGCATCCAACTGGTCAACGGGCTCCATCTTCTTGCCTTTCAAAATGTAGACTTGACCGATACGTTCTTCCTGTTGGGTGTTTGCGTTCCAAACGGTAGAGCCGCTCTTCAACACGCCACGGAAGCTCTTCAAATAGGACAGCTTACCGGAGAACGGGTCGATGACCGTCTTGAATACCTGCGCCGCAAACGGAGCGTCCGCCGTGGTTTCAATAGAGATAACGTCGTCGCCAACAAGGTCGTCAGCGAACATATTCGCGCGTTCGCCTGCGGTAGGCATATAAGTAACGATTTCGTTCAAAAGGTTGATAACACCGCGGTTGGTGAGTGCCGAACCTGCCATAACGGGAATGGTATTACAAGTCTTGATACCGATACGGATACCGCGAATGGTGTCTTCTTTGGAAAGATAGCTTTCTTCAAAGTATTTATCCAAAAGGCTCTCGTCGTTTTCCGCGCCCGTTTCCATGAGGCTGTACTGCATTTCTTCCACTTGGGCTTTCATATCCTCGGGGATAGGAATTTCCTGAGGGCCGCCTTCCTTGAAGAGGTACGCGCGTTCCTGCAGAGCGTTGATAACGCCTTGCATCTTGCCGTTCTCCATAATGGGGATTTGGATGGGAGCCATCTTACCCGCATACTTTTCTTTCAGAGCAGCAACCGTGCCGAAGTAATCGGCATTTTCCTTATCCATACCGTTGATGAAGATAATCAAAGGCTTTCTCAGTTTCAAGCAATATTCAACGACGTTCTGCGCGCCGATGGGTACGGAGCCGTTTGCGCCGATTACGAGCAGAGCGCCGCCAGCCGCGCGCAAGCCCTCGTTTCTTTCGCCCTCAAAGTCATAATAGCCGGGCAGGTCGATCAGGTTGATTTTGGTATCCTTCCAAACGAGGTTGGAGCAGGATGCATAAATCGACATCTGTTTTGCTTTTTCAAGGTCGTCGTGGTCGGAAACGGTGGTGCCGTCTACCACTTTACCCATACGGTCAATCGCGCCGCCGTTAAAGAGCATTGCTTCACAAAGGGTAGTTTTACCTTCGCCGCTGTGTCCGATGATAGCAATGTTCTTGATGGTTTTTGTACTCATAATAGTGTCCCCCTGGGTCTTTCGATTTCTGTCATCACCCATTGTACTTAGCCAAAAAGCGATAACTGTCCTCATTATAAACGATTTTTTTCAAGATTTCAAGGGGGTTTTGGAAAATTTTTTCAAGTTTTTTAAATCGCATGGCTTTTCTTGCCGTTCTCTTGACAAATAAGAGAGGAAAGTATATAATAAAGAAAGTATGGAATACGTATATTTAGACAACGCGGCGACGACGCCGCTGGATACGGAAGTGGTAGAGGGGATGCTCCCTTTTTTGACCGACCGATTTGGCAACGCCGACTCTCCGCACGCCTTTGGCAGAAAGGCAATGACGGCGGTGGACAACGCCCGTGATAGCGTGGCGGCGGCTTTGGGGGCAAAGCCGAATGAAATCTATTTCACCTCAGGCGGTACAGAGGCAGACAACTGGGCAATCCTCGGTGGCGCGCGCGCCAAAAAGCAAGAGGGGCGCAACCATGTGCTGGTATCTGCCATTGAACACCATGCCGCTCTGTATGCGGCGGAAACCTTGCAAAAAGAGGGCTTTGACGTCGAATATATCCCCGTAAACGAGGGGGGCAGGGTCGAGGTGAACGAGGTAATTGCTCGATTAAGACCGACCACGGCGCTGGTTTGTATCATGCGTGTCAACAATGAAACGGGGGTGGTGCAACCGATAGAGGAGATTTCCCCGTATATCCGCCAAAACGGCGCTCTGTTCTTCGTGGACGGGGTGCAAGCCGCTCCGCACGAACGGATTGACGTTAAAAAATGGGGGGTAGATATGCTCTCCGTGTCCTCGCATAAGCTGCACGGCCCGAAGGGCTGCGGCGCGCTGTACATCCGCGGCGGTGTCAAAGTGGAAAAGCTGGTGGGCGGCGGCGAGCAGGAAAGAGGCTTGCGCGGCGGCACGCTGAACGTCCCTGCGATCGTGGGGTTTGCGGCGGCTTTTGACAAGACCGAACGCCTGCGTGAAGAAACGGAAGAACGGATGAGGCGGCTGCAGGAACTTTTCTTGGAAGGGATTGCGGAACTGGACGGCGTGACCGTCAACGGCAAGGATATGCCTCGCACGGCGGCGGTGCTTTCTCTGCGCGTTGCAGGGGTGGACAACGCCACGCTTTTGTACAAAGCGGATTTAGAGGGGCTGTGTATTGCGGCAGGCAGCGCATGCGCCTCGGCATCGGTAAAGCCCAGCCACGTGCTGTTGGCGATGGGAATGAGCGAGCAAGCGGCGCGCGAAACGGTGCGCGTGAGCTTTGGTAGGCAAAACACCGAGGACGAGGTGGTTTGGGCGGCAAAGATTTTCGTAAAAACGGTGAAAAGTTTACGAAATGTGTGAAAATATTCGCCCGAAAACTTTACTAATTAAAAAAAATGTGCTACAATAGTAGCAATCTAAAAGCAAATCGGAGGTAAAACAACTATGGCACACGTTATCAATAAAGAACTTTGCTTGGCATGCGGCGCATGCGCTGGCACCTGCCCTGTAGAGGCAATCTCGGCAGACGGCGACGTATTCGCAATCAACCCTGACGTATGCGTGGACTGTGGCGCTTGCGCTGGCGAATGTCCCGTAGAGGCAATTTCGGAAGAATAAGAAAGACGGCGGTGAAAAACCGCCGTTTTTTTTCGCTGCAAAGCAGACCAAAAAGTGAATTGATTTGCACAGCAAATCATCCAGAGGGCGTGGCAATCACACAATTCAAAAGGCAGGGGTCACCCCCTGCCTTTTTTTCTTTTAACCTTGATAATTATACGTGATTGTATAGTTGCCGGTATTATAGTTCCAAGAAGGGCTTTTTGAAATTGCATTCCATTCTTCTTGCGTGCCACGATATTTTATGCTCGTCAAGCTAGTGCAATAATAGAACGCATACTCACCAATCGAAGTGACGTTGCCCCCGATAACCACGCTCGTCAAGCTACTGCAACTAGAGAACGCCCTATAATCAATCGAGGTTACGCTATCAGGAATTTCCACGCTCGTCAAGCTATCGCAATAATAGAACGCAGAATCTGCTATTATTTTTGTATCAGGATGAATTGTATACGTGCTGAAATTTTTATTCGTTACCCCTAATACGGCAAAATAAGGGTTATCGTTTGTTTTTAAATATTTTACGTAGTTATATTCACTGATTAACTTGTTGCAACCCTCGAATGCAGAAGAATCAATCGAGGTGACACTGTCAGGAATTACCAGACTCGTCAAGCTACTGCAACTAGAGAACGCCTCATAACCAATCGAAGTGACGCTGTCGCCGATGACCACGCTCGTCAAGCTACTGCAACTAGAGAACGCCTCATAACCAATCGAAGTGACGCTGTCGGGAATAACCACGCTCGTCAAGTTATAGCAATAATGGAACGCACCCAAACCAATCGAAGTCACGCTGTCGGGAATTTCTATACTCGTCAAGCTACTGCAACTAGAGAACGCCCCAGCACCAATCGTAGTGACGCTATCGGGAATTGCTATGCTCGTTATTCTATCGCAATTTTCGAACACAGAAGAACCAATCGTAGTGACGCTATCGGGAATTGCTATGCTCGTTATTCTATCGCAATTTTCGAACACAGAAGAACCAATCGTGGTTACAGGTACGCCGTTGTAAGTTTCCGCAATACGCACGCGCGTTGCCGTTCCTTCATATGCTACCACACGCGCCTCTCCGTTTGAGATGTCATATACGATACCTGCCGTCGGGCCAATCGGATAATCGCAAACAGAACAATTTCCACTGCCGTCGTCGGTATGCTCTTCTTTATCCTTTACCCCCTCACAAGTATCGCAACCATACCAATGATAAGAATTATCGTAACTATACTCCGTTGCCCAAGAATGGTCAACCATTTCCACATAGTTGTCAATTTCCGTCGTTCCGCAAATCGTACAAGTTTTCGTGTCATAGCCTTGCGCCGTGCAGGTAGGCGCTGTTGTTACGATATCCCAGTTGTGCGCCGTGTGAGATTCAAGTTTCCACTCCAACTCATGACAGCTCAGACACACGCGGAAATAAATTTGATTGTCATCGGTTTCATTACTATACCTCGTCCAACCACCAAAAGTATGTACGTGTTGTTCGGGGGCCGTCACCGTCTGCTTACTACCGTCCGTAAACGTAATGACAAGATTGCCATTTTCGTCATATTCTACTTTTTCAATGCCTACGCCGGTTGCGCCTTGAGGACCTTGGGGGCCAGTTGCACCAGTTTCACCTTGCGCGCCTTTCAGCCACGCTAAGAAATCAGCCTCCGTGCCAACGTTTCCAAGGTCTAACCAAATTTGATAAGCGGACTTTCCGTCTTCACCGTCAACGCCGTCCTTACCGTCAGCGCCATCTTTACCGTCGGCGCCGTCAGCACCGTCTTTACCCGGTTCACCTTGAGGGCCTTGAGGACCGGTTTCGCCTTGCTCACCCTTATCGCCCTTATCGCCTTTTTCGCCTTTTTCGCCTTTTATCATTTCAAGCCACTCTTCATAAGACAAAGGGGTTTCCCCTTCCGCTTGCGCATGGATGATATACTGGGCGTAAATCTGCTCCATTTGCGTGGGCTGATTGCCACTTTCCTGATCCGTTGGTTCGCATGCCGCAACGCCAAACGCGCTCGTCAAAACGAACGCAGACAATAATCCGAGCAAAAGTTTTCTTTTTTTCATAAAATACCTCCGCGTATGAAAAAAATTGTTCTGCGTTTAGTGTACCACTTTTCTCCTCGTTCGTCAATAAGTATTGCATAAAAAATTTTCTTGTAGGGGAAGTGGGGGGATTTGCGCTCACAAATCGCGATACGGCTATTGAAGACAACAAAAAAGGCTGGCGGTAAAAACCGTCAGCCTTCTCTTTACGCAGCCGAGCGCAAAGGGAGACGCTTTTTAATGGCGTCCTCTAATTTTTTCGCCAAGATTACCAAGCCACGAACCATGCGCTTGAATAAGTTGCGAAAAAACCCCATCAGGAACACCCCAAACCCCACCTTTACCTCTTCGATAAAAGCTTCGTTCTTCATAAAAGTTCTCCTTGTTTTGGTTTCGGCGGCGCCCGTTTGGGCGCTTTAGCGTTGCGAACACCGTTAGTATACCACTAAAAATCGGGTAGTCAAGTTTCTACTGCCACTTTTTTGCTATTTTTTTGTAAAAAAATGCAAAGCCCGGAAAAAGCAATCAAAAAGCCCCTTGACAAAACGAACAAAATTTCGTATAATGGAAGGGTATATGGAAACGCAGGAGGCAAATATGGTCATTTTGGGTATTGACCCCGGCTTGGCGACGCTGGGCTATGGGTTAATCCGCAAGGATGAAAACGGAAAATGCGAGGTCTTGGACTACGGCGTGGTCAGCACGCCCAAGGAAGAGAGCTTGCCCACACGGTTGGTGCTGTTGGAAGACGGTATCAACCAGATTTTGCGCAAACATCATCCCGACCAGATTGCGATGGAGGAGCTGTTTTTCTCCAAAAACATAACGACGGGTATCGCCGTTGCCCACGCAAGAGGGGTGGCGTTGCTTGCTTGTGTGAAGTACTGCCCCTACCTCTACGAATACACGCCCATGCAAATCAAGCAAGCCCTGACTGGCTACGGTCGGGCGGAAAAAGCGCAGATGCAGCAGGTGGTGGCGACGATGCTGGGCTTAGAAAAAATCCCCAAGCCCGATGATGCGGCGGATGCGTTGGCGATTGCGCTCTGCCACGCAACGGCAAGCCGTTTTGGAGGCTTGTTCAAGGTGGAGAATATGACCCGCACCAAAGGCAAAAACACCGAGGCGGGCAACGCTTTCCAGCGCCTAATGCAGGAAGCGGTGAAAAAAGAGGACAAAAAAGAACGAAAAAAGGCGGCGAAAAGCGAGTCTACCCACAGTAGAGTAAAGCAAACGGCTGTGGCGACAAAGCCGACCTTAAAGAAGGCGGTAACGCCTACGGCGCAAGCCCCGAGATTGAATACGGCGTCGGAGATTGCGCGCAAGATTGCGGCTGAAATGCAGTCTGCGGACAAGAAAGGAGAATAACGGATGATAGCATACGTACGCGGCAAAGTGCTGGCAACAACGGAAGAAACGATGATTGTAGACGTCAACGGCTTGGGGTACGAGGTGTATTGCTCGTCGGGGGCTTTTGCAAAGGCGAACGTCGGTGAATATATCGAATTGCACACCTATTTGCAGGTCAAAGAGGACGGCATCACGCTGTTCGGATTCGAGAGTGTAAAAGAAAAAGAGCTGTTCTTGAAACTCATTTCCGTTTCGGGTGTAGGCCCTAAACTGGGCATTTCGGTGCTGTCGGGTATGAGTGGCGAGGATTTCGCCACGGCGATTGCTACCGCGGATGCCAAGCGCTTGGCAGGCGTAAAGGGACTTGGCAAAAAGACGGCAGAGAAGATCATTTTGGAACTGCACGGCAAGATTTCCGCAGGCGAGATTATGCAGGCAAGCGGCGATACGCCCACCGCGCGCGCAAAACAGCCGACGGAAAAGCTGACGCCTATGGAAGAGGATGCTTTGGTGGCGTTGCAGGGCTTGGGCTTTACCCGCACGGAGAGTTTGCAGGCGGTGAAAAAAGCCAAGGAGCAGGGCGCAACCACCACCGAAGACATCATTATGCGCGCGTTGCAGGGTGCGTTGTAAAACAACGCAACAGCCAAAAAATAACGAGGATTGGATATGTTTGACGAAGAATTGGAAGGCTTTGACGTAGGCGACAGCCAGTTGATAGCCTCTACGAAAACGGAATACGATGCGGAAGAAAACGTTCTTAGGCCTAAGACGATGGCGGATTACGTCGGGCAACAAAAGGTCAAGGACAATTTAAGCGTATACATCACCGCGGCAAGGGCGAGAGGGGATGCCCTCGACCACGTACTTTTGTACGGGCCTCCGGGGCTTGGTAAAACGACCTTGGCGCACATTATCGCCGCAGAGATGGGGGTGTCTATCAAACTAACCAGCGGCCCTGCCATCGAGCGTAGTGGCGACTTGGCGGCGATACTTACTAACCTCAACGAGGGGGACGTTTTATTCATAGACGAAATCCACCGCCTTAATCGTTCGGTGGAGGAGATTTTGTATTCCGCAATGGAAGATTACGTGCTTGACATCATCGTCGGTAAAGGTCCGTCTGCAAGGAATATCCGCTTTCCATTAAAGAAGTTTACACTCATCGGCGCAACTACCAGGGCAGGGAATCTTGCCGCGCCCTTGCGTGATCGATTTGGCATCATCAACCGCTTGGAGATGTACTCCCCCGAGGAATTGACGCAAATCGTCAATCGTTCGGCAACGGCGCTTGGAATTGCGATGCAAGCGGATGCGGCGGCAGAGATTGCACGGCGTAGCCGTGGTACCCCCCGTATCGCCAACCGATTGTTAAAGAGGGTACGTGACTTTTCCTTGGTAAAGGGTAGCGACGAAGTGTCCCGCGCGGATGCAAGATTCGCCTTGGAGCGTTTGGAAATCGACGAACTGGGCTTAGACGGTACGGATAGAAGCCTGCTGTCTGCGCTCATTGAAAAGTTTGGTGGTGGCCCTGCGGGTCTTGAAACTCTGGCGGCGACGACGGGCGAGGATGCGAACACCATCGAGGACGTATACGAGCCCTACCTTCTGCAACTCGGATTTATTGCACGCACGCCGAGGGGGCGTATTTGCCTCAAAGACGGCTATAAGCATATGGGCATGAAACCGAGCGCAAAAGCGCAAAGGCAAATGAGCTTGTTTGAAGATGAAAATTAATATTTTCATCTTCAACTAAGTTTGCCCTGAAAGGCAAGTGAAGTTATCCAGTGGATAGTGAAGTTGCTTTGCAGTGAAGTTTGCGTCCAACAGACGCAAATATTGTATGATAGAAAGGCAAACTTAACTTCACTTTTACGGTGTAAAAACTTCACTATTGAAAATAACTTCACTTTTACAAAGTAAAAACTTCACTAAAGGAGAGAGCATGAAAGAGTCTGAATTGCGTACAAGAGCGAAAGATCTTGCGCTACATATCCTTTTAACTTGCGAACAAATAGATTCCAAAAAAGGAAAAAGCGTCCTCATCAATCAAATTGTGAGAAGTTCTACTTCCATAGGGGCGAATTTACATGAGGCAAACTATGCTTCAAGCAAGGCAGACTTTGTGAATAAATTTCATATAGCTCTTAAAGAATGCGCGGAAACAGAATATTGGATTGATATGCTGGTTGGCATAGATGCGATTACGGAATTAACGGCAAAATCACTTTTACAAGAATGCGGGGTCATACGGCGTATGCTTGTAAAATCCATTAATACAATAAAAGAAACGATTAACAGCGATTAACAATGGAAAAAGTACAGTACAAAAAAAGCGATTTTTATTACGACCTGCCCGAGGAGCAAATTGCGCAGACACCTGTCTATCCAAGGGATAGTTCTCGCCTGCTCGTCTACGATACGAAGACGAAAACAATCACGGATAGGGTGTTTCGGGATATTGAAGAATACCTTAGGCCCGGCGACGTTTTGGTGGTCAATAACACGAAGGTTATTCCTGCCCGTATGTTTGCGACGACGGCGCACGGCGGTAAGGTTGAGGTATTATTGTTAAAGCGCAAGGACATCGACACTTGGGAAGTGTTAATGCGCCCCGGCAAAAAAGGCAAAATAGGCGCAACGATGACCGTTTGCGACGGGCTTTCCTTTACCGTCAAGGATATCACGGACAGCGGAGAGCGTATCATCCAATTTTCCTACGAAGGGGTATTCGAGGAAATTTTAGATAAAGTAGGCGCAATGCCCTTGCCCCCTTATATAAAAGAGAAACTGACGGATAAAAGCCGATACAACACGGTGTATTCCAAGATAGACGGCTCGGCAGCTGCGCCGACGGCAGGCTTGCATTTCACTCCCGACTTGTTAGAGCGTATCAAAGCCAAAGGCGTAGAGGTGGCAGAGGTGCTGTTGCACGTTGGCTTGGGCACCTTCCGTCCCGTCAGCGAGGAGATTATTACCGACCATAAAATGCACTCCGAATACTACGAAGTGAGTGAAACGACGGCAGAAATCGTCAATAGGGCAAAGAAAGAGGGCCGTCGAGTGATTGCCGTAGGCACGACTTCGGTACGCACTTTGGAGAGTGTGGCAGACGAAAACGGCTACTTGCATGCTTGCAACGGCAACACGGAAATTTTCCTCTATCCACCCTATAAAATGAAGTGCGTGGACGGTTTGATTACGAATTTCCACCTGCCCGAAAGCACCCTGATTATGTTGGTGGCGTGCTTGACTGGTCGGGAGGAAATCCTTTCCCTATACGAATATGCGGTGGGAAACCGATACCGCTTCTTCTCCTTCGGCGACGCTTGTTTGATTTTATAACACATCGCATTTCTGCGTTGTGGCGCGGTCGTGTATTATCGATACACTCCCTTGCCACGCCTTGAACTGCTTGGTTCTACAACCAAACATATCGGTCGTTCGCGTCGCCTTGTCTTTCTCGGTTCTAAAACCAAACATTTCATCGCCCCTGCGACCTGCTTGCCTCTACGAAGAACTATCGGCTTTCATTATTATTTATAAAGGAAACAAAAAGATGAACGTTTACGCAAAATATCATCAATCCAAAGAAGATTATTTAGAGAGCATTCTCCTGCTGTCTAAGCGGCAGGATGCCGTGCACCGCGTGGATATAGCGCGCGATTTGGGCGTTTCCGAGGCGGCGGTCAACAAAGCCGTGAAAAGCCTCATTGAAAACGGCTACCTCTTTGAAAGCGGTAAGCATTTACAACTCACCCAAGACGGCGAGGCGTACGCCAACAAGGTCTTTGAAAAGCATTGTATCATCAAGGAATTTTTGCTCTCCTTGGGGGTTTCCGAGCAGGTCGCCGAGGAAGATGCTTGCCATACCGAACACCTTCTTTCCGAGGAAACGGTTTCTGCCATGAAAGCCAAACTCGGCAAATAAAAACCCCTAAAAAACACAAAAATTGTATAAAAAAAACATAGGACAGGATTTATAATCCTGTCTTTTTAATTAAATTTTTCCAAAATTTTCTTAACCAAGGTTCACTTTTTCTTGACAAGCGAATAAAATAATGATATAATACCATAGAAAATTAACCGCGGTTAAGAAATTATAATTTTTGAACCGAAACAACGTAAGGAGCGTATATGAAAAAAGCGTTATCGGAATTTAAAATTGGGGAGAGTGGCTTTATCCTCTCCGTCGACGGTGAAAAGAGAGTGCGCCGTCGTTTGTTTGATATGGGCGTAACCCCCGGAACGGAGATTTTACTTCGTAAAAAAGCGCCGCTTGGCGACCCGATAGAAATTGCCATTCGCGGCTACGAATTGACCCTGCGCAACGCCGAGGCGGCATGTATTTTAATGGAAACGGGGAGGAAAAGATAATGCAAAATCTTCGTTTTGCCCTTGTCGGCAACCCCAACAGCGGTAAGACCACCCTGTTCAATGCTTTGACCGGCTCTACGGCGCACGTGGGCAACTGGCCCGGGGTGACCGTAGACAAGAAGGTGGGGACGTACAAAAAAGGGGATATACCCGTTGAAATCGTTGACCTGCCGGGGATTTATTCCCTCTCTCCCTACACCCCCGAAGAGGTGATTGCGAGAAACTATATTTTGGACGAAAAGCCCGATTGCATCGTCAATATCGTCGATGCCACGAACTTAGAGCGCAACCTGTATTTAACCACGCAGCTTTTAGAGATTGACGTGCCCGTCGTGATTGCTTTGAATATGACGGACGTTTTGGAAAAGCGCGGGGACGACATTGACGAGCAGACCTTAGAAAAGCGTATCGGCGTACCCGTGGTAGAGATTTCCGCTTTAAAATCCACGAACGTAGACAGTTTGGTGGAAAGAGGGCTTGAGGCGGTACAAAAGCGGCGTAAAGGGGAGAGCGTGCTGCAACACAGCGCGCTTTGGCACGTGGTGCAAAACGCGAAGATTGCCCTCGAATTAAAGGGAGTATCTTCCCCGGTATTCCATGCAGTAAAGTTGGTGGAAAAGGACGAATTAGAGGTGGAAAACCACCCTGAAGAGGCTAAGGCGGTAGACGAATTTCTGCGCCTGCACGGCGAAGAGGGGATTGACGCGGAAGCGGAGATCGCGGACGCCAGATATAAATACATAGAAAAGAATTTCACCACGACTTTAAAGCGTTCCGCTACCTACAAAAAGTATGAAATGAGCAGATCCGACAAGGTGGACCGTGTGATGACCAACAAATGGGCAGGGATTCCCATTTTCCTTGTCATTTTGTTTGCGGTATTCCACCTGACCTTTTCGGAAGATTTTCTCTTTTTGGGCACAATCATTCCGTCTTTTGGCGAATGGTGCGCGGCTGGCGGTGGCGTTTGGAAAGAGGTATTCTTTGCTACGGGCTTAAACTCCCCCGGTATGATATTGTTCAACCTTTTGGGGTTGGGAACGAGTACGCTCAGCGACCTCGTGCTGTCTGCATTGCAGAGCGCAAACGCCTCACCTTGGGCGATTGGCTTGATTATAGAAGGCGTTTTGGGCGGCGTATTCGGCGTGCTTTCCTTCCTGCCGCAAATCCTCGTGCTGTTCCTCTTGTTCTCTATTTTGGAAGACAGCGGCTACATGGCGCGCGTGGCATTTATTTTAGATAGAATTTTCCGTCGTTTTGGCGTTTCAGGTCGTGCGTTTATGCCGATGATTATGGGCTTTGGTTGTTCCGTGCCAGCGATGATTAACACCCGAACGCTTGCAGACGAAAACGAGCGTACGGCAACCGTCCGCGTTATTCCCTTCTTCTCCTGCGGAGCAAAGTTGCCGATTTTAACGGCGATTGCAGGGGGCTTAGTGACGGCGTTTGGGTTCTCCAACGCAGATATTATCACCTACGGTATGTACGTCATCGGGATTGTGGTGGCGTTCGTGGCGCTGATTGTTATGCGTTCGACGACGATGCAAGGGGAAACCCCTACTTTTATCATGGAATTGCCCACCTACCATATGCCGGGCTTTAGGAATTTGATGCTCCACCTTTGGGATAAGATGAAGCATTTCCTGGAAAAAGCTTTCACCGTCATTTTGGCATCCACCATCGTCATTTGGTTCTTGTCGAATTTCGGCTGGGCGTTCTGGGAAGGGATTGTCGATATGGACAAATCGATGCTTGCATCGGTGGGGTCTATTGTGCAATATATTTTCACGCCGCTTGGATTTGGGGCGCAGCTCGGTGGTTTTGGCTGGGTGTTTGCGGTGGCGGCAATCACCGGTTTGATTGCAAAGGAAAACGTCGTAGGTACGTTCTATACTTTAGCGGCGTGCCTGCTTGCTTTGATGTCTGCGCGGGAATTTGTGGCAGATCTAAATGCTATGCATTTAGACCCCGTCGTTATCCAAGACCTTTTGGCGTATCTCGCGGATGCGGATGCCGAGCTTATCGGCTCGTATGCAGACGGTGAGCTGGAAACCTTGGCGATGATTGCGGCGACGGGCATTACGCCTGCAGGACTCATCTCGTTTATCGTGTTCAATATGACGACAATCCCCTGCTTTGCGGCGGTGGCGACGGCGAAGGCAGAGCTTAGTAAGGGCAAGTTTGCTTGGACGCTTGTGTTCTGGCTGGCGACGTCGTTTGTGGCAAGTGTGGCGGTCTATACCATCCTTTCCGTATGGTGGACGGCGTTTATTTGGGCGGCAGTAGCGGCCGCAGTAACGGTAGGGATTCTATTTTGGAATAAGAGAAAAGCAGTATGAAACCGATTGATATCATCATTTTAATAGCGGCGATTGCGATCGTCGGAGGAGTGATTGCGTGGCAAATCATTCGCAAAAAGCAGGGCAAAGTCGGCTGTTGCGACTGTTCTTCCAGCGCATCGTGTAGTGGGCATTGCGGCGGTTGCGGCGGTTGCCAAGGCTGTTCTATCAAAGAGAATGAAAAGCAAGAGTGATTCCACTCTTGCTTTTTTCTTGCTATTGTGTTATAATAGCAAAAAGGAGCAAAAACAGCTATGAAACACGTATTGATTACAGGCGCGTATGGTGGCATGGGAAAGGCGGCGGTTGCCGCTTTTCGAGAGGCTGGATATTTCGTCTTTGCGCTGGATAGGCAGGTGGAAGAGGCGGTCGAGTGCGTTTGCCCGATTGAGTACGACGCCACCAACCCTACGAGTATCGAAAGGGCGTTTTCTATCGTAAAAACGCAGACGGAGCATCTAGATATCATCCTGCATTTTGCAGGCATTTACACCTTAAATTCGTTGGTGGAATACACGGACGAGGCATTTTGCAGGGCGTTTGAAATCAACGTTTTCGGGGTGTACCGTGTCAACAAGGCGTTCTTGCCTTTGCTGAACGCAGGCAGTAAAATCATCATCACGACCAGCGAGCTTGCTCCCTTGGAGCCGTTGCCTTTCACGGGCTTGTACGCAATCACGAAAAGCACGCTGGACAAGTACGCCTATTCTCTGCGTATGGAGCTGCAACTTTTGGGTGTTTCGGTGGTGGTCTTGCGGCCGGGCGCGGTGGATACGGGGCTTTTAGACGTTTCGACGAAGGCGTTGGACGACTTTTGCGAAAACACGCAGTTGTACGCCTGCAACGCAGAGCGATTTAAAAAGGTGGTTAATAGTGTAGAGGCGCGTAAAATCCCACCCGAAAAGGTGGCGAGAAAAGCCTTGAAGATTGCCTTAAAGCGCAAGCCAAAATACGTCTATGCAATCAACCGCAACCCTTTGCTCTTATTGCTGTCGGCGTTGCCAAAGCGTATGCAAACATGGATAATTAAAAAGATATTAGAAAAGTAAAAGCGGGCTTAAAAGCCCGTTTTTTTACGCATACTACCTAAAAATAGGGGGCATGTATGCGACAAATGGTGATAAAACGGGAAGTCGGGGAACGAAGAAAGCTGCTCACTGGGGCGGCGACGATTGCGGTAGGGGGCTTGGCGGCAAAGCTAATCGGCGCGCTATACCGCATTCCTTTGACCAACCTGATCGGTAGTGAGGGAATAGGGCTGTACCAACTGGTATATCCCTTTTATTGTCTACTGTTGACGGTGTCGGCGACGGGGATACCCTCGGCGATTGCTACGCTTACGGCGCGCAAATGCGCCGCAGGCGAAACGGCGCTTCCGCTCTACAAAACCTGCATGCGGCTGTTTTTGTGGATAGGTGGGGTATCCGCGCTGCTCATGTGTTTGCTTGCTCCGTGGCTGTCGAGCCTGCAGGGGGAGAACCGATTGGTAGGCGGTTATTTGGCTTTAGCGCCGTCCGTTATAATGGTGTCTGCCATCTCGGTGTTTAGGGGGTATTTTCAGGGCAAAAGTGAGATGCTCCCCACCGCCCTTTCGGAGATTATCGAGCAGGTGGTCAAGGTGTCGTTAGGGCTTGCGGCGGCGTACTATTTCCGCGCGGACGTGTATCGGGCGGTGGTGGCGTTGCTCGGGGCGGTCAGCGTGAGCGAATTGGTAGCGTTGCTCTTTTTGTACCTTCGATTTCGTCGCAGTCTTGCCCACGATAAAAACCTGAAAATAGGTAAAAAAACGACGGTGAAAGAGGTGTTGCGTTTGAGTGTACCCCTCACTCTATCGGCGGGGCTGATTCCACTTTTCTCTCTGGTAGACAGCGTGGTAATCGTGCGGATTTTGGGTGGATATACGGACAATGCCGTGGCGTTGTACGGGCTGTTTGCAGGGGGTGCGACCACGGTAATCAACCTGCCCGTATCCGTCTGCTACGGGATTGCCGCCGCAAGCGTGCCTGCCCTTTCCTCGGCGATAAAAAGAGGGGAAAACGGCAGAAAAAAACTACTGTATTCCCTCGGCTTGACGGCAGGGCTTTCTGCGCTTTCTGCGGTGGGGCTGTATCTTTTTGCCCGTCCTGCGGTGCGGATTTTGTTTTCTTCGCTGGCGGCAGAGGAAACAGAGGTGCTGGTTGGTTTAATCAAAGCGTTTTCCGTCAGCGCAATCACTCTTTCGTGTACGCAAACGCTGTCCGCTTGCTTGACGGCGCTGGGGAGGCCGATGCATTCGGCGGTGTCGATGCTGGTTGCGATGCTGATAAAAACGGCGGTCAGCGTGTGGCTGCTACAAATCCCTTCGGTAGGGATTTACGGCGCGGTGGCGGCGGCGAGCGTTGGCTACGCCACTTCCTTCCTATTAGACCTATTCTTTGCCTTGCGTGTTACGAAAGGCAGGGTGGAGAAATCCGCGTAAACCCTTGCCTTTTTTCTGATAATATGGTACAATAAAGAAAAACGCGGAAAGGAAGAAAAGATATGATTACGGTAGTGGGTTTAGGTGTGAATATCGGGGATTTAACCGAGCAGGGAAAACAGGCGATTTTGGCGGCGGCAAGCGCAGGAAAGCCGATCGTTTGTCGTACGGCAAAGTCAAAATCGTACGCAAACCTTGCGGCGCTTGGCGTAGCGCATATCAGCCTTGACGAGGTGTATGAGAGCAGTCGTAGCTTTACCACCTTAAACCGCAATCTTGCAAAAGCCGTGCACAACCTTGGGGACGGAACGGTGTATTGCGTGGACGGCGCGGCGAGCGAGGACAACTCCGTCAAGCTGTTGACGAAAAAGCGCGGCGGCGTAAAGATTATAGGCGGCGTATCGAAGATTTCGGATTTTGCGGCGCGCGCGGCGTTCTTGGGCTGTTCGTACACGGCGGTTTCGGCGTACGAATTAGTCGACCGCGCTAAGGCAGGCGGCTTGACCGCCCCTTTAATCGTCTACGACGTGGACGACCGTTTTTTGGCGTCGGACGTCAAACTTTTGCTCTCCGATTTATTCGGGGAAGAGGCGCTCGTTCAATACCTGTATGGGGAAAAATGCAAAAAACTGCCCTTATACGACCTCGATAGACAGCGTGTCTACGATTACACTTGCGCCGTTGCTATCGACGGGGTGGACCTTTTAAAAAAGAAACGCTTTACCTTGGACGACTTACACGAGATTGTCTGTCGCTTGCGTGCGCCGGGCGGCTGTCCTTGGGACAGAGCGCAGACCCCCGACAGTATCAAAATGAACGTCGTCGAGGAAGCATACGAGCTTGTGGATGCTGTAGACAGCGGCGACGACGATAAGGTTTTAGAGGAAACGGGCGACGTATTCTTGCAGGCGGTGTTCTTTGCCGTGATGAAGGCAGAGTGCGGCGCATTCACGCTGACGGATGCTCTGTCGGGGATTTGTGAAAAGTTGATTTCCCGACACACCCATATCTTTGGCAAGGACAAGGCGACGGACGCAGAGAGTGCCCTTTCCGTTTGGGATAAGAACAAGAAGAAGGAAAAACACCACGAGAGCTTTGCTGATGCCGTCAACGACGTGCCTCGCGCCTTCCCTGCGGCGATGCGCGCGCAGAAGGTGGGCAAAAGAGCGGCAAAATCGGGCTTAGACTTTGCCTCGGTGGAAGAGGCGGTGGCTTGCTTGCAGGGGGAAATCGAGGAGTTTCTCGCCGCGAGAAAGTGTGGGTACAAGCGGGAGATAGAAAAGGAGCTTGGTGACGTGCTGTTCTCGGCGGTCAACGTCGGCAGAATGGCAGGCGTAGACTGCGAAAAGGCGTTAAAGGAAAGCACGGACGTGTTCGCTCGTCGCTTCACGTTGGCAGAAAAGCTGGCGCGCGAGGGCGCAGAGGATATTACGGCGCTGTCTGCGGCAGAGTGGGACGGCTATTATCGTAGCGCAAAGGCGGCGATTGCAAAAGAGGACGAGCATGTTTAATACGCCTATTAAAATCGGAAAATACGAAACCCGTTCCAATGTGTTTTTTGCGCCGCTTGCAGGGTACACGAACTACCCGTTCCGGTTGCTGTGTAAGGGGTACGGCGCAGGGCTGTGCTTTACGGAGATGGTCAGCGCAAAGGGGCTGAAATTTGGCAGCGAGAACACCAAAGAGCTGCTGTATACCACCGAAAAAGAGGGGTTGACGGCGGTGCAAATCTTCGGCAGCGACCCCGAGATTATGCGCGCGGCTTGCGAGAGCGAGGATTTGGCGGCGTTTCCCATCGTTGATATCAATATGGGCTGTCCCGTGCCTAAGATCTACAAAAACGGCGAGGGAAGCGCTTTATTGGAAAACCCTCGTCTTGCAGAAAAAATCGTTGCGGAATGTGTCAAGAGTGGGAAAGCGATCACGGTAAAATTCCGCATCGGGATTGACGAAGGGCATTTGATTACCGAGGAATTTGCAAAGCGTATGGCAGGCGCAGGCGCAAGCCTTTTGACCGTCCACGGCAGGACGAAGGATAAGGTGTACGCAGGCGAAGTGAATACGGCAGAGATTGCCAAAGCGGTGAACGCCGTAAAAATCCCCGTGATTGCAAACGGCGGTGTTTTCTCATGCGAAGACGGCGAAAAGCTGCTCCGTGATACGGGCGCGGCAGGGGTGATGGTTGCCCGTGCGGCGCTGTTCGATCCGCAGATTTTCACCGAATTTTCGGGTATCAAGCGAGAGAGCAAACGGACAATGTTTGAAAAGCAGATGCAAGAAACGCGCGCGCTCTTTGACGAACGGTTTACCACCGTGTTTATGCGGAAGATGGCGGCGTTCTACGTCAAGGGTGAGCGTGGTGCGGCGGCGTATAAGGAGAGGCTGTTTGCGGCGCAAAGCCCCGAGGAAACCCTCTCTATCGTTTCTGAAATATGGGAATAAAAGAAAAAAGGGCAGGTAATCGCATACCTGCCCCTTTCTTTTTAAGTTTTAAGCCGTGAATCAGTGGACTTTGATCAACTTGCCGCCGGCTTTTCTGGATGCTTCTGCGGCGATGCCGATTAAGTGGCTCTCTGCCGAGTGCTCCAAAGAGGTCTTTTGCGAAGCTGTTCCTTCCAAGGCGTCGTACAATTCGTTGATTAAATAGAGGTCGCCGCCGCCGTGAGCGTAACCTTTGTCGGTCAAGTTGTCCATCCGGATGACTTCGACGGGTTTGCCGTAAACACCTACGGTGATGGTGTCGCCTTGCTCCTCTAAACAAATTTCGCCGTGGGTACCGAAGAAGTTCATTCTTCTGCCGCCGCTTGCGGTGAATGCGGTCATCGTCAAGGTGGCTTTTACACCGTTTTCAAAGGTCATTTGTGTGATTTGATGATCGACTACGTTGTTGTCGCAGTGATATGCGCATCTGCCGTAAGGGCCTTCCTCTAAAGCTTTCATAAGCTTTTCTTCCGTTGTGGGCGCAAGTGCCAAAATATTGTACGGCCAGCGGTCTTCAGGAGAACCGACGTTTTTCCAACGTTCGATATAAATTCTCTTTGCGCTGTACGGGCAAGTATCCACATGCGGACATTCTAAGCAGCGCATTGCTGCGGCTTCGGGTGCATTTTCCGCTTTGAAATGGGTCAAATCACCCACAGACGACACGCTTTGGCATTTTGCGCCTGCGTAGAATTGGATAAGATCCAAGTCGTGACAGCATTTTGCAAGAATCATTGGCGTGGAGTCTTCCGCTTTTCTCCAGTTTCCACGAACGTAGGAGTGCGCTTGGTGCCAATAAGCAACACGTTCTAAGGCTTGGATGGCAACCAGCTTGCCGATGGTGCCCTGTTCGATGAGCTCTGCAGCTTTGACAAACGCAGGGGCGTAGCGTAATACGTGGCAGACAAGCGTCTTACAACCCGTTTTCTTTTGCAGCGCAAGAAGAGATTCCATCTCTTCCTTACGGTCGGTGATGGGTTTTTCAAGCATGACGTCGTAGCCAACGTTGTAGGCGTAAGTTGCGTGACGGATGTGGTCTTGGTCCTGCGTGCCGATGATTAAAACGTCTGCGCGTTTCTTTTGAAAGAATTCCTTTTCGTCGGTGAAGAGGTTTTCTTTTGAAACCCCAAATTTTTCCCCAAAAACCGCCAAACGGTCGGCTTTTAAATCGCAGAGTGCAACGATGTCCCATTTGTCGGGTGCTTCGTTCATCAATGCGCCGTAGGTGTCGCCGCCTCTGCCGCCGATGCCGATAATTGCAACGGTATATTTCTTGTATGCCATGACATTTTTCTCCTTACGAGTGTTTTCTATAAGGATTATAAAATATTTTTTGGCAAAAGTCTATCCAAAAAACGAGAAGAGTATGTCAAAAATTGATATTTTCAAATATTTAACGCAAGCGTGGAGGCGTTCCGTATTCTCTATTGTATGCTCGATAAAAGGTGTTGAGGCTGTCAAAGCCGCACTCGGAGGCGATTTCTAAAACCGAAGCGGCGGGTCGCTGCCGCAGCAGCGTATTTGCCGCGCGTGCCCGCAATCTGCCAACGTATCTATTCCAATTTTCCCCCAAGTGCCTATGTAAAATGCGGGACAGATGTTCGTGGGAATATCCGAAAACCTTAGACAACGTTTTTAGGGAAAGATCTGCGGCAAGATTATCCGAGGCGTATCGAAGCGCGTCCGCCACCAAATCGGTTTGCTTGTTATCCTTTCTACTTTCAAGGGGGACGGTTTTTGCAATTTCCGATAAAAGCAGCTTTACTGCGCCTTCGTTTCTTTCGTGCCTGCTTACGTCGTTTCCCGAATTATCGGTGCAAACGTCGTATAAAAAGGCGAGTAATCTTTCGTTTTCAAAGCGAAAAAAGGCGGGGGGTATCTTTTCCCCAAAAGCCCGAAAAATAGGTTGAAAATATTGCGCGTCTCCTACAAATAAGAACAGATTGCATTCGGATTTTGGTAACGAGTGCACGACGTAGCTATCCGCAAAGCACGCGTCGCCGCGCTGCAAAATACGGCGTTCGCCGCCGATGAATGCCTCCTGTTCCCCGTCCAAGCAAAATAACAGCTCGACGGCGCTGTGAAAGTGGGGGGCGGTGTGGCATTTTGCCGCCCCTCTTCGCAAATAAAAATATCCCGACCGTTCGGCCTCCAGCTCGTAAAAACTCATAACGTTGCCCCTTTGCTAGTATTGTAGCATTAAAAAATGTGCATGTCAATGATTGATATAAAAAATTTTTTCAAAAAAATCTTTTCAAATCGTGAAAAATATGCTATCATAGAAAGGGCAGCTGTGGCTGCCAAAAGGAGAAATATATGAAAAAAGGCTGGAAAATTTTTGCGATCGTAGCAGGCGCGGTTGCGTTGGTGTATGCGACCATTGCGCTCTTCCCCCGTCCGAAGAACTTTGCTTTGGACAACCCGATGATGAAGGACGGAAAGTTGCCCATTTTAATCGCACACGGCGGCGGCAACAAGGAATTCCCCGACAACACTTTGGAGGCGTTTTACAACGCGTACAGCGTAGACGAAAACGTGATGATGGAAACGGACGTATCCATTACCAAGGACGGCGTTGTCATTCTTTCCCACGATACGGATATTGCAAGAAAGACGGAATTTGAGGGGGAAATTGCCGACTGGAATTACACCGATTTGATGAGCCAAGAAGTGGATTTTTCCTATCATCACGAGAATAAATTTACGAACGAACAAGGGGTGGAAGTCACGCCTTTGGACGTAGAGTACCCCGCAGGGGTACAGCCTCGCCACCAGACGAAGTTCTTGGCGACGACCTTGGAAGAATTGATTACCGCTTTCCCGAACAACCGTATCAACGTAGAGATTAAGCAAGAGGGTGCAGACGGCTTGCGTGCGTTGGATAACGTGATTGACTTGCTGGAAAAACACGATGCTTTCGACCGAGTGGTGGTAGCGTCCTTCCACAGCGAGATTTACGAAGAATTTAAGCGTATACAAAAGGCAGGCGAAGTACCTAAGGAGTTTATGTACTCTCCCTGCACGGACGGGGTTGTGGGCTTTTACATCACTTTCCTGTTAGGGGTGGACGTGTTCTTCGGGGATAAGATGTGCGTATTCCAGCTGCCTACCGAACAATACGGCTTTAACCTTGCGACGAAGGCGCTGGTCGACCGCGCGCACAGCCACAATTTGGCGGTGCATTACTGGACGATTAACGAAAAGGACGAAATGCGCCATTTGATTGAAATCGGCGCGGACGGGATTATGACCGACTACCCCCACCGCTTAGCGGAAGTTTACGCAGAGTATTCCGCTTAATAGGCGAAAAAACACACAAGAATGGGCAGTCCTACCAAAACGGATAAAAAAAGGCGGAATTTCCGCCTTTTTTTCATTTATTTTGCCTATGGCAAAAAAATATTTACTCGAAACGCTTTCTTTTTTTATTTTTCTATGGTATAATAGAGGTGGAAAAAGCCGTTTCCTTTTTTATAAAAAAAGGAAGGGCGAAAAGGATAGGAGCAGAGAAAATGTCTGAAAACAACGAAACGATGAATGGCGTAGAGGAAGTAAAGAAAGAGTTAGAGGTTGTCGAAACGGCAACGGAAACGACGGAAACGCCTGTGGAAAGAGAGCGCGTCGAAGGGGAATACGGCGCGGAGCAAATTCAGGTTTTGGACGGCTTGGAACATATTCGTAAGCGTCCCGGTATGTATATTTCGTCCACCGACGCAAAGGGTTTACACCACCTCGTACACGAGGTCGTAGACAACTCGATTGACGAGGCGTTGGCTGGTTACTGTACCCATATCGAAGTTATTTTGAATCCGGACGGCAGCTGTACCGTACAGGACAACGGCCGTGGTATTCCTACGGGGATTCACCCCAAGGAAGGAATTTCGACCTTGGAAGTCGTATTCACGAAGGTGAACGCAGGCGGTAAGTTTGGTGGCGATTCCGGTTATAAGGTATCCTCAGGCTTGCACGGCGTAGGTGTCAAGGCGGTAAACGCGCTTTCCGAATGGTTGGAGGCAGAGGTACACCAAAACGGCGAAATCTATCGTCAGGTATACCATCGTGGCGCGCCTGAAAAGAGCGTGGAAGTGGTTGGTACTTCCGAGCTGACGGGTACGAAGGTTACCTTCCTTCCTGACAAGGAAATCTTCGAAACCACCCTCTTTGAATACGATAAGTTGAAGGGCAGACTGCGTGAGCTTGCTTACCTCAACAAGGGCTTGCGTATCACCTTGGAAGACACCCGTGAAGGGCAGGAAAAGAAGGATTCCTTCTGCTATGAGGGCGGTATCCGTTCGTTCGTAGAGGAGCTGAATAAAAACCGCGAAGAGGTGCTGTTCCCTAGCGCACTGTACTTCGAGGAAAAGCAAGACGACACCGTTTGCGAAGTCGCTCTGCAGTACAACGACAGCTATAACGAAGTCATTTACAGCTACGCCAACAACGTCAACACGATTGACGGCGGTACGCACGTAGAGGGCTTGAAGCTGGCGCTGACCAAGGTCATCAACAACGTCGGCAGAAAGCTGAACATCTTGAAGGAAAACGACAAGCTTTCGGGCGAAGACGTGCGTGAGGGTATCACGGCGGTTGTATCGGTTAAGCTCGTCAACGCGCAGTTCGAATCGCAGACGAAGGACAAGCTGAACAACAGCTTTATCCGTCAGTTCGTCAACGAATGCGTTTCCGATAGATTGGCAACCTTCTTGGAAGAAAACCCGACGTCGGCAAAGGAGCTCGTGCTCCGTTGTATCACGGCGCAGAAGGCGCGTGATGCGGCAAGAAACGCAAGAGAACTCACGAGAAGAAAGGGCGTTTTGGGCTCTTCCACGTTGCCCGGTAAGCTGGCGGATTGTTCGGACAAGCGTAGCGAACTTTGCGAAATCTATATCGTCGAGGGTGACTCGGCAGGCGGTACGGCAAAGACGGGGCGCGACAGACGTTTCCAGGCGATCTTGCCCCTTCGTGGTAAAATCCTCAACGTAGAAAAGGTACGCCTCAACCGTGTACTGGAAAACGAGGAAATCAAGAACATGATCACCGCTTTCGGTTGCGGTATCTTGGAGGACTTTGACGAGAGTAAACTCCGTTACGACAGAATCATCTCCATGACCGATGCCGACGTCGACGGCGCGCACATTCGTATTTTGCTCTACACCTTCCTGTTCCGCTATATGCGTCCCCTTATCGAGCATGGACACGTCTATGCGGCAAAACCCCCTCTCTACAAAGCGACCAGCAAGAACGGCAAGCAGGTTGATTACCTCTATTCCGAAGAAGAAAAGCTGGCTTACGAGGCGGTGGCAACGACGAAGGTAGAATATCAGCGCTACAAAGGTTTGGGCGAAATGAACGCCGAACAGCTGTGGGAAACGACGATGAACCCTGAAACGAGAACGCTGGTGCGCGTAACCATGCAGGATGCGGCAGAGGCAGACCAGATGTTCACGATGCTGATGGGTGAAAACCCTGAACTGCGTCGTAAGTTTATCGAAGAGAACGCTTCCCTCGTAACCGACTTAGACGTCTAAACGGCGTATATGCGTCGCAATACTTCGTCGAACTTGCGTTTTTCCTCGCTCGTGTACGCCTATGTACACTCCCGTCGGAAAAGCCGCGTTCTTCTTGTCTTGCTCGCATCTCCACCGTTTACTGTTACAAAGCAATTGATACTGATTAAGGATAATTTGATAAGGATATAGAAAAATGGCTAAAAAAGAAACCAGTCCTGAATTGACCGAAGAATTTAAACAAAAACTTGCGATGACCAAAATGCTGGACATGGAAGTGGACGAGGAATTAAAGCGTTCCTTCCTTGCCTATGCAATGGCGGTAAACAAATCGCGTGCAATCCCTGACGTTCGCGACGGCTTGAAACCCGTTCACAGAAGAATTCTGTACGCGATGCACGAAATGGGCTTATACAACGACAAGGCGTACAAGAAGTGCGCCCGTATCGTCGGTGACTGTATGGGTAAGTATCACCCTCACGGCGACAGCTCGGTATACGATGCGCTCGTGCGTTTGGCGCAGGATTTCACCATCAACGTACCCTTGGTAGACGGCCAGGGTAACTTTGGTTCGGTGGACGGCGACGGTGCGGCGGCAATGCGTTATACGGAGGCAAAGCTGACGAAGGTTGCGGCGGAAATGTTGCGTGATTTGGACAAGGAAACGGTAGACTTCCTGCCCAACTTCGACGGCAGCGAAGAAGAGCCTACGGTGCTCCCTGCAAGATACCCCAACTTGCTTGTCAACGGCGCGGACGGTATCGCGGTAGGTATGGCGACGAACATTCCTCCCCATAACCTTGCCGAGGTTATCGACGGCACGATTGCGATGATTGACAACCCTGAAATCACCATCGAGGAATTGATGGAATATATCCCTGCCCCCGACTATCCTACGGGCGGCATCATTATGGGCAGAAGCGGCATTAAAAACGCGTACAGAACGGGCCAAGGCAACCTCATTATTCGCTCTAAGTGCGAAATCGAGGAATACGGCACAGGCGGCAACACGCGCAGCCGTATCATCGTCCACGAAATCCCGTATCAAGTAAACAAAGCGAACCTGATTAAGACGATTGCAGACATGGTAGGGGATAAGCGTATCGAAGGCATCTCCGATATTCGCGACGAATCGGACAAGGACGGTATGCGTATCGTCATCGAGGTCAAGAAGGATGCGAACGCGCAGGTCGTTTTGAACACTCTGTACAAAAAGACGAAGCTGCAAATCTCCGACGGTATCATCCTGCTTGCGCTGGTCGAAAACGGCACCGAGCCGAAGACCTTGAACTTGCAGGAAATTCTCTTCCATTATCTGAACCATCAAAAGGAAGTCATCACCAGAAGAACGAAATACGACCTTGCAAAGACGGAAAAGCAGGCGCATATTTTGGAAGGCTTGGTGCTGGCGCTTGCCAACGTAGACGAAGTCATTCGTATCATCAAGGCTTCTGCAGACAAGAAAGCGGCGGTGGACGGCTTGACGGCGGCGTTCGTTCTCGACGAGGAACAGGCGAACGCAATCCTCGAAATGCGCTTGCAGAGATTGACCTCGCTGGAAGTAGAAAAATTGAAGGACGAGCTGAACGGCTTGCTGATCCGCATTGCAGACCTTAAGGATATCCTTGCGAACGAGAGCCGTGTGCTTGCCATCATTCGTGACGACTTGACGGAAATCAAGACTCGTTATCCTTCCCCTAGAAAGACGGAAATCTCCCTCGACTATGGTTCGATTGACGACGAGGATTTGATTGATAGAGAAGACGTCGTTATCTCCCTCACCCATTCGGGCTATATCAAGCGTTTGCCCGTTGCTGAATACAAGGCGCAGGGCAGAGGCGGCGTAGGTCTTACGGCGCATAAACCGAAGGACGAGGACTATGTGGAAAAGATGTTCGTAGCTTGCACGCACGACCCGATTCTGCTCTTCTCCTCGAAGGGTAAGGTGTACTCTGTAAAGGGCTACGAAATCCCCGAGGCGAACAGAAACGCAAGGGGCAGAGCGGTCGTAAATATCGTACAGCTTGACCAAGGCGAGAAGATTCAGACGGTATTGCCCGTAACCGAAAACGGCGAAGGGTATCTTATCATGGCGACGAGAAACGGCCTTATTAAGAAGACCTCGACGGCAGAGTTTGCTCGTATCCCTAAAAATGGTAAGATTGCAATCAACCTCTTGGAGGAAGACAGCTTGATCTCCGTACAGTTCGCAACCGGCGAAGACGAGATTTTGGTCGCTTCCAGAAAGGGTAAGTGCATCCACTTCTCCGAAAAGGACGTTCGTCCTACGGGCAGAGGCACGCAGGGTGTGCGCGCGCTTGACTTAAACGACGACGATTACCTTGTCGATATGCTCGTTGTTGATAAGACGAAGGATATCTTCACGCTGACGGCGCAGGGCTTTGGTAAGCGTTCCTCGATTGAGGACTACCGCCTGCAGAACCGTGGCGGTAAGGGTATCAAGGCTGGCTTGTTCTCTGATAAGACGGGCGACCTTGTCAACATGAAGCAGGTTTCCGACGAAGACGATATTATGATTATCACGACGGCAGGCACGATCATCCGTATGCACGCAGACACAATCAGCTGTATCGGTCGTTCGACGCGCGGCGTGAAGGTTATGAACGTCAAGAGCGGCGAAGTAGCTACCGTAGACGTCACCGAGCGCGACGACGAAGCCGAGGTAGCGGCTCCTGAAGAAACGGCGGCGGATCTTCCCCCCGAAGAAATTACGGCAACCGACGAAGAATAAGTAAGTAAAAAAACCTTTGGATTTTCTCCAAAGGTTTTTTCTTTTATCTTCTTGCAAAAAAGGTAAAACTATGCTATAATCAAGATAATAAATGGAAAAAGTGAGGGGCAGGTATGAAAATAACCTTAATTACGGGCGCGACAGGCGGACTTGGCAAAGCGTTTGCAAAGCTGTACGCAAAGGACGGGAATAATTTATTGCTTTCGGGTACGAATGCGGAAAAGCTTGCGGCGATGCAAGCGGAATTGAAGGCGGAATTTCCTGATATTACGGTGGACATTTATCAGGCGAATTTGACGGATAGGGCGGCTTGTAAAGCTCTGTACGCGTACGCGCAGGAAAAGGGCTACTTCGTCAACAACCTCGTGAACAACGCAGGGTTTGGCGATTGCAACGATTTTAAGGATATGGACGTGGATACCCAGCTGAATATGCTGGACGTGAACTGCGCCGCGCTCTTATATTTCACCCGAGTCTTCTTGACGGATATGCTTAAAAACGACGAGGGGCGCATTATCAACGTCAGCTCAATGGCGGCGTTTATGCCCTCCCCTTACATGAGTACCTATCATGCCTCCAAGGCGTACGTGTTGTACCTCGGCGAAGCGATTGCGCACGAGATTCGCAAGACGAAGGTGCAGATTTTGACCCTCTGTCCCGGGCCGTTTGATTCGGGCTTTGTCGGTACGGCTGGCAACGACTATACCTTCGAAAAGATTAAACCCATCCCTGCTGAAAAAGTGGCAGAATACGGCTACAAGCAGTCGAAAAAAGGAAAGCGCGTAGCGGTGGTTGGCTTTGGGAATAAAATCACCACCTTCCTGCCTCGGTTGTTCTCTCGTAAGTTCGTGACCACCATCGCGGCGAGCACGGCAAAGAAAAACGGTTAAATAAAATAGAAAAAGCTTGGCAAAACGCCAAGCTTTTTCTTTATAAGAATAGGTTAATCCGCAGGATTAAAATATATGCCTGCGCCGACGCTTGGCATGTAAGTTAGTCTTGCGCCGACGGCGTGCTTGGATTATCCATATCCCCCTTTGTCCGTTGCTAAGGCAACGTCCCTTGCCTAAAAAAACACCCCTTTAGAATTATGCAAGCATCTTCCGCAGGGGTATTATTTTTTATGCTTGTCTTGCTATGCAAGACAGGGGGATGCCGCAGGATTAAAATATATGCCTGCGCTGACGCTTGGCATGTAAGTTAGTCTCGCGCCGACGGCGTGCTTGGATAAACCATATCCCCCTCTGTCCGTTGCTAAGGCAACGTCCCTTGCCTAAAAAAACACCCCTTTAGAATTATGCAAGCATCTTCCGCAGGGGTGTTATTTTTTATGCTTGTCTTGCATAGCAAGACAGGGGGATATGTTTAATCCGCAGGATTAAACATATCAAAAAACCGTATCAAACCGCCGGACATCGGCAATGCCGCTTGGATAATGATAATCAATAAGAGATACTGCGGCAGGTTGAAGATGACTTTTGACCAACCCTCGAAGATGAACTCTGCGAAGAACGGAACGCTGATGGCGAGAATACACAAGCCAAGCGATGCCACGTACAATACCGTTCTCCAAACGTTAAACGGCTGACAAATTCTGAACAACATTACAAGACCCGTGCAGGTCAAAACCAGCATCATAATTGCATCGTACGTCAGCTTTGCAATACGGATTGTTTCCTCGGATTCAGTATTGACAAATCCAAAGTGTGTTGCCAAATCGGGGATTTGGCTGATGACGAATACTGAGAAGATACACAGCCCCATCGTTAGTGCGCCGGGCAAGGCTCGGCTGATGACGAACGGGATAAACTTGCCTTTGACTCGTTCTGTGTTCGGTTGCAAGGACAATGCCAAGGACGGCACGGCGCTGACGAACATTTCATACAGCATCATGTTGCTCGGCTTGAAGAAGTACTGCGTCTTAACCAAAATACAAGTAAACGCAAGCAGAGCCGTCAACAGCGTTTTCATAATGTACAGAGCAGCGGAATCCTTAATGTTATTGATAACCCGTCTGCCCTCGTAGACGATTTGGGGCATTGACCCAAAGTTGTTGTCTTGTAATACAAGGTTGGAAACGTTCTTTGCCGCTTCGCTGCCCGAGGCAACGGAGATTGCGCAGTCGGCATCCTTCATAGCGAGGATATCGTTGACGCCGTCGCCCGTCATGGCAACGGTATTGCCCGCCTTTTTGATGGCGCGGATGAGGATTGCCTTTTGTTCGGGGGTAACGCGTCCAAAGACTGTGTATTCGTTGGCGGCGTTTTCCACTTCGATTTCCGACAAGCCCTCTAAGGAGATGAACTGCGCGGCGTTGCGAATGCCTGCTCGGCGAGCGACCTCTGCAACGGTCACGGGGTTATCACCCGAAATTACCTTGACGGCAACGTCGTTTTCCTTAAACCATTTAATCGTTTCAATGGCGTCGGGACGGATGTTGTCTGCTAAGGTAATCAAGCATACCGCGCGCAGGGAGTGAGGAAGCTTGTCGCCCACGATGGTTGACGGCGAATGCGCCAGAGCCATAACACGCAAGCCCATTTGCGCGTATTGTTTTACCAGCTTTACAACCTTTGCAGGCATCGGCTTTAACACGAACTCAGGCGCGCCGAGTACGAACGTGCCGTGCTCACCAAAGGTGACTGCGGACAGTTTTCTCTGAGAAGAGAAGGGTACTCTTGCGGTGGAGCTCATCGCGTTGGAATGTCCAAATCGTTCGTACAGAGCAATTGAGGTCTGGTTATTATCGTCCAGCGATGCCAAAATCGAACCTAAAATCTCGTCCAGCGAAAAAGAAGTGGGATTATTGAGAAGAATACAATCGCTCACCTTCATTCTGCCGTCGGTGATCGTACCCGTCTTATCGAGGCAAAGCACGTTGACGCGCGCCAGCATTTCCAAGGAGTACATATCCTGTACGAGGGTGTTGTACTTCGTCAAACGAATCATACCGAGGGACATTGCCACGGTAGTCAACAGCAACAGCCCTGAAGGGATCATACCAAGGACGACGGCGGCGGTGTTTTGTACGACCTCGCTCATGCCCGTGCTGGGTTCACCCTCAAACAACATTTTAAAGAAGCCGCCGTTTGCGGCGATGTGGTCAATCGTTTCCGCCCAAGCATATCCCAAACCGTAGTGCGCCGCGTAGTTATTGAAGAACATCAATACGGCGATGATGGGAATGGTGAAACCAATGACCTTAATGAACGTCGTAATCGAGTTCATAATTTCCGACTTCGGACGTTTGTAAGCCTTTGCCTTAGAGGTCAGCTTGCTGATATAGGTATCTTCGCTAACCTTATCTACGCGTACGATAATTTTTCCGCTTGCGACGAAAGAGCCTGCAAATAAGCTTGCGCCGACATCCTTTTTGATGGGTACGGATTCACCGGTGAGCAGGGCTTCGTTCAGTTCTGCCTGCCCCTCGACGGCGATACAGTCGCAGGGGACTTGCTGTCCTGCGGTAAGGACAAGGATATCGTCAATAACGATTTCGTTGACGCCAACCTCTACTAGCTGTCCGCCGCGTATGACGTTGGCGGTAGAAGAGGTAAGTACGGTCAGCCTATCAATCTTTACCTTTGCGCGAATTTCTTGGAAGATACCCCAGAAGATGTTTGCGGCAAAGATGATCACGAACATGTACTGACTAATCGGGGCGCGCGCCAGCATCAAGAAGAGGGCGGCAATTAATCCGAGCAGGTTGAAGAACGTAAAAATATTGCCGATAAAAATACTGCGATAAGTCTTCGAATACTTCTTTGCTGACTTGTTATGTAAGCCGTCGGCAAGCCGTTTTTCTACCTGATCGCTCGTCAAACCTACGTTCGGAGCAGGGGAATACCGTTCGTATTCTTTCTTATGCTCCTTTTTCGCCTTACCAGTCGGCAAAGCGGTATCTTTTTCGCCGCTCACGGGAACGGGCGTTTCGATATTCGAGGGTTTCGACGTCGATTTTGTCGATCTCGGTTTTTTAGGTTTTTGTTCGGTGGAAATAACTGTTTCCATTTCGTCCGTCCGTGTTTTTTTAGCCAAGGTAATACCTCCCCCTGCCAATAATCGGCGTGTTTTAAGAGTAATAGGTTTAAGTACTGTTATTTTATGGTATTATACCATAAATTCAGTCAAAAGACAAGTTTTTTACGAAAAATTTATGCAAATTGATGAGATATAGCAGTAAATCATTGATTTTTTTGAAGGAAAGTTGTATAATAAGGCGGAAATAACAAATTGAGGTAAGAATCGGATGATTGATATTCAACTTATTCGTAGCAATCCAGAGCTTGTACGCGAGAACATTCGCAAAAAGTTCCAAGACAAAAAGTTGCCTTTGGTTGACCAAGTGTTAGAGTTGGACGCAAAGCGTCGCGCGCTCATTCAGGAAGGTGACGCTCTTCGTGCGGCAAGAAACACGCTGTCCAAGCAGGTTGGCATGCTGATGAAAGCAGGCGATAAAGAGGGCGCGGAAAAGGTAAAGGCGCAGGTAAAGGCGGATGCGGACCGTTTAGCGGCGATCGAAACGGAAAGCGCAGAGGTCGAGGCGGCGCTCAAAAAAGCCATGATGGCAATCCCGAATATCATTGCAGACGACGTACCTTTGGGTAAGGACGATGCGGAGAACGTAGAGCTTGCGCGCTTTGGCGAAGCGACCGTTCCTGAATTTGAAGTGCCTTATCACCTTGATATTTTGGAAAAGCTTGACGGCATTGACGTTGATTCTGCTCGCCGTACTTCCGGTCAGGGCTTTTACTACCTGACGGGGGATATTGCTCGTTTGCATTCGGCGGTGTTGACGTATGCGCGTGATTTCATGATTGATA
The DNA here is from genome assembly GCA_045650185.1 of Candidatus Scatosoma sp. Taxonomy (GTDB): domain Bacteria; phylum Bacillota; class Clostridia; order Christensenellales; family Borkfalkiaceae; genus Scatosoma. The sequence continues at coordinate 42,508 of JAZRQY010000015.1, forward strand.
AGGGCTTTACCTACGTAATCCCCCCTTACATGATTCACGGTGACGTTGTGTCGGGCGTAATGAGCTTTGACGAAATGGAAAACATGATGTATAAGATTGAGGGCGAAGATTTGTACCTCATCGGTACGTCTGAACATTCGATGATCGGCAGATTCATGGGTCAAATCATCGACGGAGCAAAGCTCCCCTTGACGATGACCTCGTATTCCCCTTGCTTCAGAAAAGAAAAAGGTGCGCACGGCCTTGAAGAGAGAGGTATTTACCGTATTCACCAGTTCGAAAAGCAGGAAATGATCGTCGTTTGTCGCCCTGAAGAGAGCGAGGAATGGTATGAAAAGCTGTGGAGCTACACGGTAGAGCTCTTCCGTTCGCTCGAAATTCCCGTAAGACAGCTTGGTTGTTGTTCGGGCGACCTTGCGGACCTTAAATATAAGAGCTGCGACGTCGAGGCATGGAGCCCTAGACAGAAAAAGTACTTCGAGGTAGGCAGCTGTTCCAACCTCACGGACGCGCAAGCGCGCAGACTTTCCATCCGCTATAAGGATACGGACGGAAAAACCAAGTTGGCGCACACCTTGAACAATACGGTAGTTGCTCCTCCCAGAATGTTGATTGCGTTTGTAGAAAATCACTTGCAGGCAGACGGTTCGGTTCGTATCCCCGAGGCATTACAGCCGTACATGGGTGGCAAGAAAGTAATAAACCCCAAAAACTAAGCAGATAGAAAAGGCCGCACACGTATGCGGTCTTTTTGGTGGAAAAAGCAAATATGAAATACTTATTTTTCGACATTGAATGCGCAGGCGTATTCAAGAACGTAGCAAAGATTTGCGCGTTTGGATATTGCCTCGTAGACGAACAATTTCATATTTTGGAAAAAGAGGACGTGCTCATCAACCCCAAGGGCGGATTTCATTTGACCGACCGCAAGGGAACTCGTGGGCTCGTTTTGCCGTACGAATACGACAAGTTTAAAAGCTATCCCACCTTTCCCGAAGTCGTGGATAAAATCCGTGGATTGTTAGAAGATAAGGATACTTTGGTGGCAGGGCATGCAACGATGAACGACGTCAAGTATTTGAACTTAGAGGCGCATCGTTTCTCCCTTCCTTCGTTCAAATTTTGCTTTACGGACACGCAGTTCTTGTACATGAACAAAATTGGCGACTTCTCTCGTCAATTTGGATTGGGTGCGATTGCGCAGGATTTAGGGGTGGAGTTCACCGCTCACCGAGCTGTGGACGACGCCTATGCGACCATGAAGATTGCCGAGGCAATCTGCGCGGCAGAAGGCTTGACCTTGCAACAGCTCATAGAAAAGTACGGCGTGCAGATGGGCAAGATTGAAAATTACGAAATCGAACAGACGACTTCTGTGCTCCACAAAAAGTACCAAGCGGATTTAATCAAACGCCGTGAAGATCGTGAGCAAAAACGGGCAGAAATCCACCGTTTTATTGATTCCGAACGCCGTCGCCGTGATAAGAACGGGGCGTTGCGTGGCAAGCGGTTTTGTTTCTCTCACCGTTTTGAAGAGGATGTCGAGCAGGCAAAAGCGCTCGTTTTGCAGGCGTTTGCAAAGGGCTGTTCGTACAGCTATCGCGCGGAGGAATGCGACTACTATATCGCCTACGAAGGGGAGAGTGGCGCGCGCTTGCAATCGGTTTTAGGCAGGGCAGGTACGAGGGTATTCACCCCCGAGGCATTTTTGGAGTTTTTGCAATCGTAATCAATAGGCGAAGGAGCTTTTATGGACAGACTTCCTAAGGCGTTTATCGAAAGAATAAAAAAACAGCTTCCCGAAGACGAGTGGGAGGCTTTTTTTGCTACCTATTCGGGGCAACCATACAAAGGAATACGAGCGAACACCTTAAAAATTGAGCCGCAGACGCTTGCGGAAAAATTCCCCGTCGGCGCGCCGATTGCATGGGAGAAAAACGGATTTTATTACGAGGGCGAAAAGGTGGGGGCACACCCCTATCATGCGGCAGGGCTGTTCTATTCGCAGGAGCCGTCGGCAATGTGCGCCGCACCGATGCTTGGCGTAGAAAAGGGAGATAGAGTGCTTGATTTGTGCTCTGCGCCCGGTGGGAAAGGCACGAGGCTTGCGGCAGACCTCGAAGGCGAGGGGATTATCGTCCTCAACGAGCCCATTCCCTCTCGCGCAAAAATCCTTTTGGAAAACGTAGAGCGAATGGGTATCACCAACGCCGTCGTCACGTGTGAATATCCCCCTAAGCTTGCAGACAAACTGCCTGCGTATTTCGATAAAATTATGGTGGATGCGCCCTGTTCCGGGGAAGGGATGTTCCGCAAAAATGCGGACGAGGCACTATCCGAATGGAGCGAGGAAAACGTTGCCCTTTGCGCAAAGCGTCAGGGAGAAATTTTAGAGTGCGCAACGAGAATGCTTGCCGAGGGTGGAAGAATGGTGTATTCCACCTGCACCTTTGCGCCTGAGGAAGACGAGGGACAAACGCAAGCCTACCTTGCGGCGAATCCGTCAATGGAGCGTTTGCAGGAAGAAAAGCTGTACCCGCACAAAGTGAACGGAGAGGGACATTATGCGGCGCTGTTTTCGAAAAACGGTGGGGGCAGATGCGAGGCAAAGCCTTTCAAGTGGGTATGTACCCCTGCTTCGGCAAAGGTCTATCGGGCGTTTGAAAAGGAATGTTTGCAAGGATACTTTGCGCGCAATCTGCACGAGGTAAACGGCACGCTGTACGCCTTGCCCGACAAGATGTTTGACTTTAAAGGTTTGAACGTTTTACGGGTGGGATTAAAGCTTGGCGAGGTGAAAAACGGACGATTTGAACCTGCTCATGCCTTGGCGATGGCGATGAAAAAAGAGCAGATAAAAAACATAGCAGACTTCGGCGCAGACGATACGCGCATAAAAGCCTACCTGCGTGGAGAAGTGATAGAGCAGGAGGGTGAAAACGGCTGGTGCGTTGTGTGCGTAGACGGATATCCCCTCGGTTGGGGCAAGCGTGTAGGCGGTGTGGTGAAAAACCATTACCCCAAACATCTGCGTAGACAATAGAGGGGAATAAAACTAAGTTTGCCCTTTGGGCAAGTGAAGTTTGTTGCATAAGTGAAGTTATCCTACGGATAGTGAAGTTTCGCCTAACGGCGAAGTTATGGAAAAATAAAATCCATTTTACTTTTGCATTCGCAAAAACTTCACTGCGCATAGCGCAACTTCACTGAGTTTACCTCAACTTCACTTTTGCGCTTGCAAAAACTTCACGAAAAAAGAGATAACCGAGCGGTTATCTCTTTTTGTTTTTCATTATGGACTCAGCGGTCCGTTTTATTGTAGATTTTAGTCGTTTGCTTCCGTATCAGAGTTCTTTGCTTCGGGCTTTTTAGCCTTTGCAAATTTACGTCTGGGTCTGGATGCTGCTGCAGCCTTTTTCTTGCTCCATCTAACAGCTTTACGAACGCCGATGATAATGAGTACTGCAACCAGAACGCCTGCAACTGCCAACGAGGAAATCAGCAAGCCCCAGTTGGTTTCATCTTCCGCCGTTTCCTCTTCTTCCGTCGAATCGTCGGTGCTATCTTCAGGGTCAACGTCAACCGCTACGGTCTTTTCGTTCTGCGTGTAGTTTGCAAACAGCTTAATCAAGTTGCTGTCCGTATTTTCGTAGTACAGATAGCTGAGCGTTTCTGCATACGTATCTGCGGTAGAATCGTAATCGTCGTACTTATTGCCGACCTCGTTTTCGTCTAAGGAGCTGTCATAACGCAAGAACTTCGCATTATCGTAGAAGCTGTATGCGTTGTACATCAACTTACCGTCGTTCTTCAACGCCTCTTTCAAAGCGTCTTCGTCAGCGTAGAGGAGGTTGCCTTGATCGTCCGTCAGCGTAAGCATATAATCGAACGCATCCTGCGCCAGCGTATTAAACGAAGATTCATCCAAAGTAGCCGCGTTGCAGGTATCGAACATTACGTAGCTGCCTGCCGCGCTCGTTTCCGTGCCTTCACGGTTACCGCTCCAAACTTCCAAACGGTAATTCATTTTCGTGTCGCTGTCTGCGCCGATGTAGAAGCTAACCGTCTTCCATTCGCCATTCGTGTCGCCAACCTTAACGAAGAGGTCTTTGTCTTCTACGGCATCATAGCGAGGGGTAAGACCTTCTACTTCAGAGAAGTCCTTAACCTCGATGGTCTTTGCAGGGTCTGCGTAATATTTACCGTCTGCGTAGTAGAATGCGATGCCGTCCAAGCCTACGCCGTTCCAAGCGTTGGTGTACGCGTATTCTACGCCGTCCTTAGCAACCAACAAGTCGGTGTTTTTATCTGCATACTGAGGATATGCCTGCAGGTTTGCATAGTAGCCGTCTTGTCCCTTGATGGTGTAGAGACCGTTGCTCTGCAATTCCAAGATAACGTCCGTCTTCTTGTCGAAATCTTCAGAGGTGGGGTCAACGTTGCAAACGTTGCCGTCCTTATCGTACCAGTAGGAAATTCTTCTGCCGATAGACAGAGTGTTTTCACGGCTGTCGTCATCCATATCGATGAGGTAAACGTAAGCCGTTGCGCCTGCGCCAACCTTTACTCGAACGGAAATTTCGCGGTAATTGCTGATGCTGTCGGGATTGATGGAGATAAAGCCGTACGAATACGCTTCTTTTTCATTATATATAAGAAGGGGTTGCGTAGCGTCGCCGAACAGAGCATTCAATTGCTCTTTATTCATCCCCATAATCGCGCCGTTTTCCGCATAGGCGTCGATATATTTCTTAGCAATCAGACCTGCAGTTTCGTTAGAATATTTCGATTTATCCGTGGAATCAACTTTAACGTAAGCGCTACCACCGTTCACACCGATATAGTTGCGAGGATCCGCATAGCCGGTTTCGACGTCTTCCTGACCGGTGAGGTATGCAGTCGAGTCAAATGCAGAGGAGGAATACTCAGGTTCATCGGGGTCAACCAGGGAAAGAACCTTGGAGTAGGTCGTGCTGCTTGCATAGTCGTACGTTTCGCCTGCGTCCTTGATGACGTTGAATCCGGTGAACGCCACCCAACCATCGATAAAGTTGTCCTTGCTTTCGCCGAATACGGTCGAGCCGCCATAGGAGAATTCTACGGTGAAGCTCAAGGGCTTCTTCGATTCGGTATCGTTTTCAACGAAGAGGAAGCATTGTTGCCAGCCCTCGTAAATATCTTCGCCGTCGTCGCCGTCTACGTCAACGGTAGTAATGTCCGTAGTGTCAATCGTAGCGATGGAACTAAGGATACCGCCGTTGTGGCGAACGGTCACGTTCGCGCCCGTGAAGCCTTCCATGTTGGAGGTTTTCACGAAGAAGGAGATTACCATCGTCTTGCCGGTAGCCAACTCAAATTCCATACCCTTTGCGGTATAGTTTGCGCCGCTTGCGGAGAGGATGAGCAGGGTTTCCGTGGTGTCTGCGAAGGGGAACTTCGTAAACTTGCCGTCTTCATAACCAAAGCCGTTCGTCAACGCCGCTTTCATATAAGGGTTGTTGCCAGCCATTTCCGCCAAAAGCTCGTTGGTGGTGTATACGCCGTATTTATCCTGTGCAAGATCTTCCGCCGAGAAGTTGAGGTTGGGTTCTACAACGCGCGTTTCCGACAGATTACCGTCGTCGCCTGCTACGTAGGTATAAGAGCCCTTCTTTTCTTCCGTCAAGCCGATTTGCGTGGAGGGCAACGTATAGGTTTCAAACGCAGCATCGCCGTGCGTCAAGTTCAACGCATACGTTCTTTGATTGATATATTGCTTGTCTGCGTGGAAAATCTTATCTTCCTTGGTGCTTTCCAGCGTGACTTCGTTTTCCTGCAGCGTGGAATCGTTAGAAACGACTTCGTTGTAGTCGTCGTTGGAGATAATCGTACATTCTACGTCGTCGAAGAAAGCATAGCCTTCTACGTATTCCAAACGGTTCGTACCACCGGACTGACCTAAGCCCAAAACGATCGTGAAGGTGCTGGTTGCGAACGAGCAGCCCTGCAGATAGAAGGTGTACTGTACCCAACCGTTGTCGGTTTCCGCCATCTTTTCGGTGTTGATGTTTTTCACCTGCATCTGATCGAGGGTCTTTGCGCCAACCGTATGCGTAATACCGATGTATGCGCCCTTGTCTGCAACCACGTCAACCTGCTCGCCTGCGCCGGACGAGAAATAGGTGAGGTTGGAGGTCTTAACCCAAAGGGAAACCTTCGCGGAAGTACCCGACTCCAACGTGATGGTGGAGGAGGTGAAATTCTGCGCCGTACCCTGGCCGTCCGTATAGGCGTTGTGAATCATCAGGACGTTGGTGTCCTTATCTTCGCCTTCCTGCGTATGGGTACCGGGGTTGTTGATAACGTTGCCGTCCTTGTCTACGGGTACGTCCTTGATACCGACGTTGAAATCGTCCTTGTCCGCATCGTAGAAATCCAGAGTGGAAACCTTTTTATCGTGATCAGCGTCGTCCCAAGCCTTGTAGAATTTCATCTTGTCGTAAGCGGACATCTGCGACCAATACGTTTCCGCATCTTCTTCCGTTTCCGGCGCAGAAACGCCTTCGGGGAGAGAGGACTGCGTAAAGTTCTTCCATGCCTCCTCTTCGGTATTGAGGATACCGCTTGCCGACTTTGAAGCAACGGCGGTGCCGGAAGGCGCAGAGAACTCGTCCTGAGCCCAGCCCGTGGGGGAGGTAATCAACAGGTTCGTCCCGTTGCTCCAGTCAACGAATTCAAAGCTACCGTTGTTGATACGGGAGGTATCCGTCTGCGTAGGCGTCGAGCTGGAGGTGTCGTCTTCAGAATCGTCATCCGAAGTGGTGTCGCATGCCGCCAAAGCAGCAAAGCTGGACGTCATCATCAGCGCCATGAGGAGTGCAAGAAGCTTATTCTTGCGTTTGTTAAAACCAATTGCCATAAAAACCACCTTAGGTTTGAAATTTGTTTTTTGGTAGCGACTATCCATGCCATACTGACGGCATTATAAATAATGCTACCCTACCATTTTAATACAAAAACCGATTTCACGCAAGCGTTTCAGGCGCAAAAAAGCAGAAAAAGTTGTAAATTTCAAAAAAATAGCGCAAAATATTTGGAAACACAGCCATTTTAAAACCAATGGAACCAGTTTATGGTTTAAAGCGGTGAAAAAAGGGGGAAAAGATTTTGGATAAAAGCAAATGGAAAAGCATAGCCTTTGGGGTGGGAATCGGGGGTGCAAACGCCGTGTTCGGCGGCGGTGGTGGGATGCTTGCCGTGCCTGCCTTGCAAGTGATCGGCTACGGGCAAAAAGAGGCGCACGCCACCGCGATTGCGGTGATTTTACCTGTTTCTGCCCTCTCCTTTCTATGGTATTTTTTAGGTGGAGTGTACGACGTAAACGTGATGATTCCCACCGCGTTGGGGACGCTGATGGGCGGTGTTTTAGGGGCGAAAATTTTAGGGGTTTTACCGCAAAAAGCGGTGGGGTACGCATTTGCCGTTTTGCAGGCTTTTGCAGGGGTTTGGATGCTGATTGCACGCTGAAAATCGTGTGCGTGCCATAGGCAATACGAGAAAAATCGGGGGTTAAAATGTCCTTTTTTATTTTAATGCTGTTGGGGTTTTTGGGAGGGATTCCTGCAGGGATGGGAATGGGTGGCGGAACGATTACCATTCCGCTTTTGCGCTTGGTGGGCGGCATCGAACAAAAGATTGCGCAGTCGGCAAATCTGTTCGCTTTTCTATGGATGGGCTTGCCCGCCTTGACGGCGCATAAAAAGAACGGCTTGCTGTCGGGGAAGGGGGTGCTTGCCTGCGCGTTACCTGCGGCAATCGTTTCTCTGCCGGGGGTGTTTTTAGCAACCTATCTGCCCTCGCAGGTTTTGGGCAAAGCCTTTGGCTTGTTTCTCATCGGGTTGGCGATTGCTACGGTGGTGAAAAATTTAAAAGCGGAAAAGGCTTGAAAAAATCTGGAAATCGTGATATACTATGCGCAGAACGAGGTGAAATCTATGAAGAATTATCGCTGTATTTTATGGGATTTGGATGGAACGCTGACCCTTTCCCATCCGGGGATATACAACTGTATGCGCTATGCGTTAGAAAAGCTGGGAAAGCCTGCCCCGACGGAGGCGCAGTTGCGGCTGTGCGTAGGACCGCCCTTGGATTGGAGTCTGCAAACGCTGTTCGGCGCAACCGAAGAAGAGGCGCAACGAGGGATTGCGCTGTATCGTGAGCGCTACGACGTGGCAGGCTGGGAAGAAAACCAACCCGTGGAAGGGGCGTTGGAGTGCTTGAAGGCTCTGCACGAGGCAGGGTACGAGATGGCGCTCGCCACCTCCAAGCCGATGTACTACGCCTTGAAAATCGTAGAAAAATTCGGGTTTATACGCTACTTAACTACGGAATACGAGCCTATGCGCCCGGGCTACGAACCCAAGAAAACGGATATGATTGTAAAGGGGATGCAGCTGCTTGGCGCGAAAAAAGAGGAATGCCTGCTCATCGGGGATAGAAGGTACGATATCGTCGGCGCAAGAGAGGTGGGCGTGGACGTTGCGGCATTAGACGTCGGCTATGCCGAGGAAGGGGAGTTCGAGGCGTATCCGCCCGATTACCGCTTTGCGGATTTTGCGGCGTTGAAAGAGGCGCTTTTGGCGGCGAAAACAGAAAACTAAAAAGGAAAACGCAGGGGAAAGCCCTGCGTTTTTTGTTGCTTTGAATAAGGCTGCTTTGGTTTGGGCTTGAGGTGCCTTTCCAAAGGAAAAATGGTTTGTGGATATGACAAATTGCACGAAAAAAAGGTAGGAAATTGTCGAAAATGAAAAAAATTATAAATTTTTGGCAAAAATTTTTCAAAAGGGTATAGACAAAACACATTTTATGTGGTACACTATGGGAAACAATTATGGAAAAGTTTGATTTGTCTTACAGACAAGAAGACCCGACAATGGTCGGCATAGAATTAGCAAGAAATTAAGAGGTAGAAAGACAGTGGAAAAAATCGGCATTATTGATTTAGGCTCGAACACCGCAAGGCTCGTTATCGTGGATATGTTTGCAGACGGACACTATATGGTTGTGGACGAGCTGAAGGAAAGCGTGCGCCTTGGGCAGGATATGGAGCGCGACGGTTTCTTAAAGCCGCAACGCGTAGCGGAAACGATACGCACTTTAAAAATGTTTAAGAGGCTTTGTGATGCCAGCAACGTAGACAGGATTATCGCGGTGGGCACGGCGGCGGTTAGAAGGGCGAAGAACCAACGCTCCTTCTTGGATGAAATCCAAGCGACCTGCAACCTGCAGATTCGCGTGCTGTCCGAAGAGGAAGAGGCAACCCTCGTATATCGTGGGGTAATCAACTCGATGGATATCCCTAGGGGCTTGATTTTGGAAATTGGCGGCGGCAGCACGAAGATTGTCTACTATAACCGTAGAAATATGCTCAATTACGCAACGTTGCCCTTTGGCGCGGTGACTTTGACCGACCTGTTTGCGGCGGACGAAGACCCTATGGTGGCGACTCAGCACGTAGAGGAGTTCTTCACCGAACAGTTAAAGCAGTTGCCTTGGCTGAAGGAAGTCGATCCTGAAACGCAAATGATTGGCGTAGGCGGCTCGTTTAGAAACCTGTTCAAGATTCGCAAGTTGATTAAGAAATATCCTCTGGATATTTTGCATAACTACAATATCGCCGTAGAGGATTTTGAAAACACCTATACGACCATTCGTTCTTTGGACGTGGACAAGCGTAAGAAGATGAAGGGCTTATCCCCTGCAAGGGCGGATATTATGCCTGCGGCGATGGCGATTATCAAGGCGTTTACTTCGTATATGGGTACGCAAAACTTCACCATCGGCTCTTGCGGTTTGCGTGAAGGCTTGATGATTAACTATGCGATGCATATCACGCAGGAAAAACCTATTTCCGACGTTTTAGGGTACAGCCTTTCCACGCTGATTAAGCATTACGGTTGCGATGAAAAGCATATCGAAAACGTGGTTTCGTTGTCCGTACAGCTGTTTAGACAGCTGCGCGTACTGCACAAATTCCCTCGTCAGTATCTGAAAGTGCTGAAGATTGCGGCAAGCTTGCACGACTGCGGCGGCAAGATGCGTTATTATCACCACCAAAAGAACAGCTGGTTTATTATTTTGAATTCCGCGATTTACGGCGCGACCCATCGTGAAATTGTGTTGGCGGCGTTCGTGGCTGGTTGTCAAAAGCGTGACGACGTGAACATGGTCGAATGGCAGAAGTACAAGGATATCGTACTGGAAGAAGATTTGGATGCTGTAAAGAAACTGGGCGTGCTGTTGCGTATCGCCGAGGCGCTCGACAGAAGCAAGGCAGGCTTGGTAAGCGGTATCAACTGCGACGTTTTAGGGGATTCCGTCATCATGAAAACGGAGGTTTCCGGGGATGCAACCTTGGAACTTCGTGAGGCAGAAGGCGTGAATAACGAATTCAAAAAGGCGTTCCGAAAAAATCTTGAAATTTTGTAAATGGAAAACGGAAAACCGCCTTCTCGTGAAGGCGGTTTCTCTTTTGATTAAGTGACTATGGAGTGGATTTTAGCAAGCGCGTCGCCTCGTCGGCGTGAGCTCTTAAAGGAATATATCCCTGAATTTCGCGTAATCCCTGCAAAGGGGGAAGAAAAAGCGGATGTCGGGCTGACACCTCAGCAGTTGGTCTGCGCTTTAGCGCGGCAAAAAGCGGAAGAGGTAGCGGCGCTGCCAGAGGCGCAAGGTAAGGCGGTCATCGGTAGCGACACCGTGGTGGCGTATGCAGGAGAAGTGCTTGGGAAGCCCAAGGACGAAGCGGATGCCAAGCGGATGCTTTCGATGCTGTCGGGGCAGGTACACCAAGTCTACACGGGCGTTTGCGTGGTTTTGCCAAGTGGCGAGCGTATCGTGGAGGCGGACTGCACCGACGTCGAATTTGAGGTTTTGTCCGAGGCGGCGATTGAGGCCTATATTGCGACGGGTTCGCCGATGGACAAAGCCGGGGCGTACGGCATTCAGGACGGAGGCTTGGTAAAAGGGATCGTCGGCAGTTATTCCAACGTCGTCGGTTTTCCCTGCGAACTGTTTAAAAAAATACTCAAAACGATAAAATAAGCATACCATGTACGCGTTGAACTGTGGGAGAGTGTAGGATTATGATAAAATTGGCGATTGATTTAGGTTCGTCCGTAACGAAGATTTATCGGGCGGACGCCAACAACGGTATTGCTCTGTTCGAGCCTTCCTGCGTGGCCATTACCGGGGAAGAAGAAACGGTATGCGCCATCGGGAAAGAGGCGAAAAAGCTGCTCGGAAAAACGACGGGTGGCACGCACATCGTCTATCCCATTTACGAGGGCATTATCGTTCATAAAGAGCTTGCGGTAAAGATGTTAAAGGAATTTATCGCACGCGCCGAGCTGTTGCCTTATGTCCGCCGTAGCGAAACGGTCTTTTCCGTTCCCTGCGGTATCAACGACGAACAGCTTGCCGATTATATGGCTCTAGCGAAGGAGTGTGGTTTCAAAAAAGCGCACTTTATCGAGGTCCCTTACCTTGCGGTATACGGTAGCGGTATCGTGCTTTCTGACGAATATCCTGTGTTCACTATGGATATGGGGGCAGGGGTTACGAATATTGCGGTGGTATCCTCAAACGGTATGAATGCAGGCATCTCCATCAACGTCGGTGGAAACGCGATGGATTTGTCGATAGCCGATTGTGTAGCGGAAGTAAAGGGCTTGAATATCGGCACGCTCACCTCGGAGAGAATTAAAAACGAAATCGGCTCTTTGAGCGAAAACGCACGAGGGACGACGATTGCCGAGGGTAGCTCCGTCCAAACATACATGCCTGCATCCGCGTCCGTGCACGCGCAGGAAATCGTGGGTAGCATACGCATGTATATTGATAAGGTACTCGAGTACGCGCAGCTGGTGTTGAACCAGCTCCCTGCCGAGGTAGCGGCAGACGTGCACCGTAGCGGTGTCTTGCTGACGGGCGGGATCATGAAACTGCCCTATTTGAGGGAATATATCGAAATGCAGCTGCAAATGCCTGCAACGGTGGCGGATGCGCCTCATTTTGCGGTGGCGCGCGGCGGCGGTGTTGTCCTGCGAGAAAAGAAACTGCTGTCAAAAATCGAATTGTCTATTGAAAATTAAAAGTAGCCCTCTCTTTGAGAGGGCTAAAAAAAATTTGCAAAAAAATTGAAAAAATTTTTCAAAAACCCCTTGACAAATGCCAAAAATCTGCTATAATGAAGTTGAAAAGGAAAGAAACCAACAAAAAATGTTAATTTCTTTCATAAATAAACATTTAGGAGAATTCCGATGAACTAACGGGTAGTGCCGTCAGGGGACGGCAAGAAGACCGCCGGGACGCGGCCGAAGAATAAAGAAAAGGAGGGTATGAAAAGCGATGATTCCTTCCCACGATGAGGCAAAAGCCTAAGAAAGTTGCTTAAGAACCAAAACTGAAAAGAAATACTCGGAAGGCGTATCCGCAAGAACGATATCGGCGGAAAATGCGAGAAAAGGAGGTATACGGACATGATTCGCATGACTTCTATACAAAAAACCGAGCAAGGTGAGGATACTCCAAAGGGCTGAGAACGCCACCGACGATGAGTCGGACTAAAAAAATAAGGAGGTATCTTACCGATGATCTATATCCTGCAAGTAGGGTATCAGAGCAGAAAGAAGTAAGTGAGGTACAGACCAATGAACGAAACGTATGAGGGCGTTCGTTAAAAGAAAGTAGCCTAAAAAAAGAGAAAGGCAAAAAGCCAAAGAGCGACCATCCGTCGCAAGAAAGGTGAAAACGAGAGAGAACGCTCACAACTGAATAGAAAGAAGAAAACCCCTGCCGAAAGACAGGGGTTTATTGTTTGTAAGTAGCTGTAATGGGGGGCGTTATGCTTTAGGTTTTTTCTTGAAAAGAGAGAAGCCTTTTTTCTTTTCAGGGGGAGTGGGCTCGGCTTCGGCTTGCGCCGCCGCCAGCTCCTCCTGCATTTTTTCTAAATATTCCTCGGCGCGACGAATGGCGCGGTTTTTTCCTTTTTCTTGCGCTTTGGCAAGGTCTTGTTCTGCTTTTTCAAGGCGCAACTTGGCATGCGAAACACGTTCCTGACGCGCTTTTATTGCGGCGTCTTCCGCGGCGAGCTGTTCTAAGTACAACTGATTTTCGTTCGGGACGGGGTTGGGGATTTTTGGCTCACGATGAAAGAAGCGGGAAACGTTGTCCATGCCTCGTTTGATTTTTAAAACGGGCTCGATATCTGCCAAAAAGCCGTCGATAAACAACTGTGCGCGCCGTTCGATAACGAGTGCCAAAAGGTCGAAAACCAACCCGAATACCACGGCGAGGGCTTGTCCGCCGATGAGTAGAATGAACAGCGGAGTGATTTTTTCGTTGCCGATACAAATACCGTAAACAGCGATAGCGAGCGTATATACCTTGACCAGACGTTTCAACCACTTAAAAATGATTTTTGCTCCCTTTTTTAAGGTTTTTTTGCCGTCTAATTCTCTGCCAAAGCCGGTGGTGATGAGGTAAAACAACAGATACGCTGTGGTTGTTCCCAACAAAATCCAGTTTGCGATATCGTTTTGGGAGGTGATTAACGCATATACGAGGTAGGCAACGTTGATAAGTAGCCCGCTGATCGTAAACACGAAGATCAATTTTTTGATGTCCCGTATCGTCTTATTAAAGGCGGCTCTGGTGCGTTCAAACATGGTAAAAATCCTCGTTTGTTTGGTATTTGCTATGTATAACACAGTCTTTTTGTATTATATCACACCGCAAAGGATTTGTCAAATTTGTTGATTATTTCACGCTGTACAACAGCTGGTAATAGTTGGGGAAGGGCCAAACGTTGGCGGCGCAAAGCTTTTCTGCCTCGTCTGCGTAGTTGCGAACAAGCTGCATTGCAGGCACCAGTACGTGCGCCGTAATATTTGCCGCCTCTCTTTCGTCTTTAGGCAGGGTTTCCAGCTTTGCGCGTAAGGAGTGCGCGGCGGCGAGCATGTGCTCGTTTGCGGTAGCCAGGTCTTTGATCAGCGTTTCTTCGCTACCCGTTGGAATAGACGAGAAAGTGGCTTTTTTCATTGTCAAGTTCTCGCACAGACGGGACACGTATGCGGAGACTGCAGGGTAAATTTGCCCGATTGCCATATCCACGGTGGTGCGCGCCTCGACCTGTACCGTTTTTACGTACGTTTCCAGCTGGATTTTTGCGCGCGCTAATACTTCGTTCTTGGTATATACGCCCTGGCGCACGAATACGTCCAGCGTTTCCTTTTTAAACCATTCCTCTGCGGCGTCGGCGGTCGTCTTGTGGTTGAGTAACCCTCTTCTAGCCGCCTCTTCTTCCCATTCGGGACCGTAGCCGTTGTAGTTGAAGATAATGCGATAATGCTTTTTCAGTAATTTTTCCGTGTACGCTTTTACGGCGCTGTCGAAATCCTGTGTTTTCAGCAGTTTTTCCAGTTTTTCCACCGCCTCGGCAAACGCCTCTGCAACGATGGTGTTTAAAACGATGTTGGGGTCGGCAACCGATGCGGAAGAGCCGAGCATACGGAACTCGAATTTATTGCCCGTAAACGCGAAGGGCGAAGTGCGGTTTCTGTCCGTGGAATCGATGGGGAAGATAGGGCTTTCGGGTACGCCGATGCTCCCTTTTACCGCCTTATGAGGCGTGTAGTTTTTGCCCAAAACAATCGAATCTACCAACGCGCCCAGTTCGTCACCGAGGTAGACGGAGATGATGGCGGGAGGGGCTTCGCCGCCCCCTAAGCGGTGGTCGTTTGCCGCTGAGGCAACGCACGCGCGAAGGATGCCCTGATGCTTATCCACCGCCTTGATAACGCAGGCGAGGATGAGCATAAACAACGTGTTGCTTTCAGGGTGTTCGCCGGGGTCTAACAAGTTCATGCCGGTGGTGGACAGCGACCAGTTGTTGTGCTTACCGCTGCCGTTGATGCCAACGAACGGCTTTTCGTGTAAAAGGCATACGAGTCCGTGCTTTCTTGCCACCTTTTTCATAATTTCCATCATCAGCTGGTTGTGGTCAACCGCAACGTTGGTGGTGGTGAAGATGGGCGCAAGCTCGTGTTGAGCAGGCGCGGCCTCGTTGTGTTTGCTCTTGGAGAGAATGCCATATCTCCAAAGCGTTTCGTCCAAGTCCTTCATGAACGCCGCAACACGGGGCTTTAACGACCCGAAGTAATGGTCTTCCAGCTCCTGCCCTCTGGGTGCGGCTGCGCCGAACAACGTTCTGCCCGTCAAGACGAGGTCTTGGCGCTGTTCCCATACCTTTTCGTCGACGAGGAAATATTCCTGCTCCGGGCCGACGGTGGTGTTGACCTTGTGAGGCTCGATACCAAAGAGCTTTAAAAGGCGTTTTGCCTCACGGTCGATGGCGGTCATGGATTTCAAAAGGGGTGCTTTTTTGTCCAGAGTTTCCCCTGTGTAGGACACGAAGATGGTGGGGATGTACAGAGTGCCTTCCTTGACGAATGCAGGGGAGGTGGGATCCCAAGCGGTGTAGCCACGCGCCGCCGACGTCGCTCGAGAGCCGCCCGAAGGGAAGGACGAAGCGTCCGGCTCACCTACGATCAGCGATTTGCCTGTGAGCTGCATAATCACGGCGTCGCCGCCAACTGGCTCGATAAAGCTGTCGTGCTTTTCTGCGGTGAGGTTGGTTAAAGGCTGAAACCAATGCGTATAGTGGGTTGCGCCCTTGGAGAGCGCCCAGTCCTTCATTGCGTTTGCAACCGAGTCCGCGATGTTCATATCAATCGTTTTGCCCTCGTCGATTGTTTTTCTCAAGGATTTATACACTTCACTGGGCAAAGTACTGCGCATTACGCCGTCATTAAATACGTTTTCGCCAAAAATTTCAGGGATATGCATGTCAATATCCGTCCTTTTTCTAATCGTTATAGCAGTATTATATAGGAAATAGGGGACGAAAGTCAACTAAAAACCTTGTTTTCGGGATAGTTTCATAAAAAATGCGATAAAATAGACATTTACTTGATAAAAACAAGTGAAAACGCAGTATAACAATAATAAAACCATTTATACAGTTTACGAAATAAACACAAAAAGAGAAAAGCAACCGATAAAAGGCGGTTGCTTTTGATGATTTTTGCGTGTTTTTCAGGGGGCATTAGTTCTTGTTTTTTGGCGGTTTTCCGTAATAGGAATACAATCCGCATAAGAGGTTAGCGTTGGACAGCTGTTTTTTCTTGTCGGCTTTCTTTCCAAACCAACGCTCGAATTCAGGCAACGAGGTCAGCACGTAGGCGTTCCAGTCGGGCAGAGCTCGATAGGCGTTGCCAAAGGCGCGCATCAGCTCGCGAACCTCTTTTTCATCGGACAACCGTTCGCCATAGGGGGGATTGCACACCAAGATGCCGTACGGCTGTGAGGCGTGAAAATTCCGCGCGTCTGCGACGGAGAAATGGATTGCATCCGCTACTCCTGCCTGCCGAGCGTGCGTCTTGGCGATTTCGACGTTTTTGGGGTTGATATCGCTGCCGAAGATATGCACCGTTCTATCTCGTTTTTCTTTATCCCTTGCCTCTTCTTTGGCTTGGCGCAGACAGTCCTTCGGGACGAAAGACCAACGCTCGAAATCAAAGCTTCGATGCATACCTGGTGCGATGTTCCACGCTTTCAGCGCCGCCTCAATGGGGAAAGTACCGCTTCCGCAGAAGGGGTCTGCCAGCGGTTTTTCGCTGTCCCTGTCGGGGTTGTAGAAGGTGTTGTCTAGGATTGCCGCCGCCAAGGTTTCCTTCAAGGGCGCGGCAACGGAAAGGGTGCGGTAGCCACGCTTATGCAACCCCTCACCCGAGGTATCGAGGGTGACGGTGACTTCGTCACGGTAGATGGAAAACCCGACGATCGAACGCGCCCCCGTTTCTGTGAAAGTCTGTCTGCCCGTCTTTTTCTTATCGGCAAGTCGGGAGATAATGGCTTTTTTCGCCACGCCTCCACACGCTTTAATTGCCCCTAAGACCGATTGCAGACACTTTCCGTCCATACGGATTTGGGAATTGACTTCGAGATAGTCTTCCCAACGGATTGCATATATGCCGTCGTACAACTCGTCGAAGGTGGTGGCGGGGAATTGAGCCAGCTTAACAAGCACCCGTTCTCCACTTCGGAGCATTACGTTCAGGCGCGCGACGTCCTGCCAATTTCCCTCTACCCAGATTCTGCCGTTGTCGGCAGGGCATTTTTCATATCCTAAGTGATTTAATTGTCTTTTCACCGTTTGTTCTAAGCCCGCGGCGACGGGGATGAGTAGTTCCATATCTCCATTATATTCCTTTAAAAGGAATTCGTCAAGCGTTGACGTAGGAAAATACATTGACAAACGCATTTTAGGGTGTTATAATATTTTTATGAATAAACCCAACTACGACAAAAAAATGCAGGCGCAAATCGCCGCTTTGCCCAAAGGCGCACCGCTTTTATTACACAGCTGTTGCGCGCCCTGTTCCACGGCGTGCTTAGAGCGGTTGCACGATTTTTTCTCCGTTCGCGTATTCTATTATAATCCGAACATCGACGAGCGTGAGGAATATGAAAAACGCAAAGCCGAACAAATCCGTTTCTTAGAGGAAACTGGCTGGGCGCAGATTGTCGATTGCGACCACGACGGCGAGGCGTTTGCGGCGATGTCAAAAGGGCTGGAAAACGAGCCGGAGAGAGGGGCTAGGTGCTACCGTTGCTACGCTCTGCGTTTAGAGGAAACGGCAAAAAAAGCCAAGGAGCTTGGGATTGAATACTTTGCGACGACCTTGACGCTCAGCCCCTTGAAAAACGTCGAGTGGTTGAATGAAATTGGGGAAAAACTGGCAGACAGGTACGGGTTGACCTATCTGTACAGCGATTTTAAAAAGCAGGGTGGCTACCTGCGCTCGTTGGAACTTTCCAAGGAATACGGACTCTATCGTCAGGATTTTTGCGGTTGCAGTTTTTCAAAAAAGAGGAAATTAGATGACACCGAGTGAAATTATTTTATTGGTACTGGAAATCATCGGTACGGTTGCCTTTGCCGTATCGGGCGCATTCGTGGCGCTCAAAGCAGGGCTGGATATTTTTGGCGTGGCGTTCATCGGCTGTATTACGGCGGTGGGCGGTGGTATCACTCGCGACCTTTTGATAGGCCGTACTCCTCCAGCAATCTTTGATAACTTGCATATTTTGGGGATAGCGCTCTTGTCGTCGTTGATTGTATTCGTGGCGGCGTATCTTTCCCGAAAGCAGTTCATCTCCGCTTACAAACACATCGAGCCGATTCAAAACGTCTTTGATGCGTTCGGTTTGGCGGCGTTCTCGGTAACGGGCACGGCGGTAGCGTTCGAGGCAGGGTTTTCCGAAAATCCTGTGCTTGCCATACTGCTGGGGGTATTGACAGGGGTAGGTGGCGGTGTGTTCCGCGACGTGCTGACGTCAACGACTCCGTACATTTTCAAAAAGCACGTGTACGCCTTGGCATCCCTCGGCGGGGCAAGCGTGTATTACGTGATGCGCCTACTCATAGAAACGACGCTGATACCCTCGGCGGTGGCGATGGTTTTGGTGGTCGTGGTTCGGTTGCTGGCGGCGAAATACCGCTGGAGTTTACCAAAGGTAAAATTAGAAGAAGGGGATTAAGGGAATATGTCTATCGTATGTAAGTTTGGCGGTACGTCGTTGGCGTCCGCAGAGAACGTACGTCGCTGCGTGGAGATTATAGGTAGCGACCCTCGTCGCCGCTACGTAGTAGCCAGCGCGCCGGGCAAGAAGACGCGTGAAAGCAAAAAAGTGACAGACCTGTTGCTTGCATGCTATCAAAACCGTTTTCAGGAGAAAGCGTTTTTGGAGAGTTTTGCAGGGATAGCGGATGCTTTTAGAGAGATTGCGACGCTTGCGCCCGATTTCCCGATTGAGGAGGAGCTTGCGGCAATCCGCCGTCAGATACAGTTTTCGGAAACGAGCCTCGACTTCGTGCTTTCGAGGGGGGAATACTTAAACGCAAAGCTGCTTGCGGCGGTTTTGGGCTACACCTTTTTAGACGCGGCGAAGTTTGTACGCTTTCGTGGCGGTGAGTTGGATTTACCTGCCACCATCGAGCATGCAAAGGATATCGACAGAGAGGGCAGATACGTCGTGCCCGGGTTCTACGGAGTGGACGAATACGGCTACGTCAAGACGTTCAGCCGTGGCGGCAGTGATATCACGGGCAGTATTGTGGCGAGGGTATTCGACTGTGAGGCGTACGAAAACTGGACGGACGTAGACGGGATTTACGTTGCCGACCCGCGTGTGATTTCACGCGCGAAGAAGGTAGAGCAGGTATCGTTTAGGGAGCTTCGTGAAATGTCGTATATGGGCGCATCGGTGCTCCATTCGGAAACGCTGTTGCCAATCCTTGAACAGCCCATTCCCATCTACTTAAAGAACAGTTTTGCGCCTGAAAAACCGGGTACGGAAATTTTAAGAAAGCGCACGCAGGTGGCGGAAAGAGAAGTGATTACCTGCATCACGGGTAAGAACGATTACACCTGCATCCAGATTTCGAAAATGATGCTGGATAAACAGCTTGGGTTCGTCAAAAAAGCGACTTCGGTATTCGAAGAATACCACATCAACATTTCGCACACCCATTCGGGGCTTGATAACCTCTGCTTTTTCGTCGAGCAATCGGAATACAAAACCATTTCTTTTGCCGACTTTTTAGAGGTGTTGAGGGCGCGCATTAACGCGGATAAAATCAAGGGCTACGACAACATGGCGTTGCTTGCGATTATCGGGCACGACCTGTCGGAAAAAGTAGGCTTGCTTGCGACGGTGTTCAACGCGCTTTCCAAGCACGAAATCGGGGTGCGCACAATCTATCAAAGCATCAGCGAATGCAACGTGATTATCGGCATTGAAAACCACGAATTGATGAAGGCGGTGCAAATCGTCTACGCCGAACTGGTGGGGTAAAAAAGTTAAAAAACTTTACAAAAAACTCTTGTATCACAGAAGATAAAGTGATATAATGTGTGTAGCGCGAAAAAAGAGATACTACGGAGAAAAAAATGAACGTCGATTTTGGGCAAAAGCATCTAATTGACCTTGCATGGCTGTTGCCACTGATCGCGATTGTACTCACCGTTTTGTTGGTGATACGAAAGAAGGGAAAATTTGGCGAAAGCTACGGCAACGGCAATCCGCTTGCTTTCCTTTTGACGGACAGTCCCGTCTTGTATTACGTAATCCTCAGCGCGGCATCGATAGGCGGCATGGCGTTGGTGCTTACAATCACCATAGGAATTCGAGCGTTGATAAAACGTGTCAAAGCCAAAAGAGAATAAACGTACGAAACCGTCCAGCTGGACGGTTTTTTGTTTATTCGGTTGACATTTCTCCTTATGAATGGTATAATGAAGTCAGTACTATGATAAAAAATATTGACAAGGATAGTGCATTAGCGGATATGGAAACACAAAACAAACAAGAGATACCCGTAAATTACAAAAATAAAAAGCGGTACAATACGGGAAAAAAACCCATTCGTCAGCCGATTTACTTGACTTGGCTCATCGGCGCGCTGTCCTTTTTCGCGCTGTTGTTCCAAAAGAAAAAGATTGAAAAAATCAATATGGACGGCTTAAAGCCCCCGTACATGATTTTATCCAACCATATGTCCTTCGTGGATTTCGAGCTGACGGCGCTGGGGACGTTCCCTAAGCGCGTAAACAGCGTTGTCAACGTGGACGGCTACATCGGACGGGCGTGGCTAATGGAGTGGATCGGCTCGGTCTGCACCCGAAAATTCAGCACCGATTTAAGCCTTGTTAAAAACATTTCCACCGTTCTTCGCAGAGGGGATATTCTCTGTCTGTATCCAGAGGCAAGATACTCTCCCTGCGGGACAACCTCGTACCTGCCCCCCTCGCTTGGGAAGATTATCAAGAAAAACAAAGTGCCCATCGTGGCGGTGGTGCATCGTGGCAACCACCTACTTTCCCCGTTTTGGAACTTCCGCAAGAAACGGAAAGTACCCTTGCATACCACGATGACGCAGATTTTGACGAGAGAGGATATCGAGCGTATGTCCGTGGACGAAATCAACGCCGTGGTGCAAGAGAGCCTGCAATACGACGACTACCGCTACCAAAAGGAAAACGGGATTTTGATCAAAGAGAAGTACCGTGCCGAGGGGCTGCATCGCATCTTGTATCAATGCCCCCATTGTTTGGCGGAATCGAAGATGGACTCCAAAGGCACGGAGTTGTTTTGCACCGAGTGCGGCAAGCGTTGGAATCTAAACGAGGACGGCACGCTGACGGCGCTGGAAGGTGAAACGGAGTTTTCGCATATCCCCGACTGGTTTGAATGGGAGCGTTTGCAGGTGCGTGCGCAGGTGAAAAGCGGCGAATATTCCTTTGCCGACGAGGTGGACGTCTTCTCGCAGCCGAGAACGGACGGATTCGTTTCGCTTGGCAGGGCGAAATTGACCCACGACAGAGAGAACGGCTTTGTCGTAGAGGGACACCACAACGGCAGCGATTATCGTTTAATCCGCAAGCCGCTGGAAAGCAACAGCCTGCACGTAGAATACGAATACTTCCGTATTCGCAGAGCGGATTGCTTTGATATTTCCATGGAGAAGGATTCCTATTATTGCTACCCGACCAAGGAAAACGTAATCACAAAACTGGCGTTTGCCACGGAGGAAATCTTCCTGCGTGCAATGCGCGAACGAGAGAAATAAACCACGAAAAAAGGACTGTAAAAGGGCAGACGGCAAGGAAAGTCTTGTCGTTCTGCTCTTTTTTCGTGAAAAAATTGTTAATGGCAGGCGGTAAATGCTCTTGACTTTTCTTTTCGCGTTGTGTTATAATTCTTTATGTTTATAAAGAACGGGTGTTTTTTCTCAAAAGAAATACTCGTCAAGAATGTAAGAGGTACGATATGAAATACGAAGAACTGTCTGCAAAACCTGATTTTACGAATTTTCAGCAGGATATTATCGATTTTTGGAAGGACGAGCTGATTTTTGAACGCTCGGTAGACCAGCGCACGGAAAAGGAAAACGTCTTCTACGACGGCCCTCCTTTCCCTACGGGAAAACCTCATCATGGTACCGTGCTCGTATCCTTCATCAAGGATATGCTTGCGCGCTACTGGACGATGCGCGGTTATAAAGTTCCCAGAGTATGGGGCTGGGATTGTCACGGCTTGCCCATTGAAAACCAAGCGGAAACCCTGCTCGGTATCAACGACAAGAACGAAATCGAACGCACCCTCGGTATCGGCGCTTTCAACGACAAGTGCTATGAAATCGTTTCCTCCAACAACGAGGCTTGGAAGGAATACGTCGAGCAGATGGCGCGTTGGGTAGATTACGACCACGCTTACAAGACGATGACCCCCAGCTTTATGGAGAGCGTTATGTGGGCGTTCAAGACCTGCCACGATAAGGGACTTATTTATCGCGACTACCGTGTAACCCCTTATTGCACACACTGCGAGACCTCTCTGTCGATCTCGGACACCAGAGAGTCCGACTCCACCCGTCCAAGACAGGACAGATGGGTAATAGCTCAGTTCAAGAGCAATCTTAAGGAAGCAGGCAAGGACGTATATTTCCTTGCTTGGACGACCACGCCTTGGACACTTCCCTCAAACCTTTGCCTTGCTGTCGGCGAGAAGCTTGACTACGCTTTCGTTGAGGTCGAGGACAGAGTGCTTGTAGCTTGTAAGAACGTGCTTCCCAACTTCAAGAAGGTATTCGGCGATGAGCCCGTGATACTCAAGGAGGTAAAGGGAACAGAGCTTGTCGGAGAGAGCTATGAGCCTCTCTTCCCCTACTTTGCAGACAAGGCGGC
>JAZRQY010000016.1:0-40078 GCA_045650185.1 Candidatus Scatosoma sp.
TACCATAGCGGTGATGATTGCAAAGAGGATCCACCTGTTCCCATTCCGAACACAGAAGTTAAGCTCTTTAACGCCGAAAGTACTTGGGGTTAACCCCTGGGAGGATAGGTAATTGCCGCTTTTCATCTAAAAGCCGAACGCAAAACGCGTTCGGTGTTTTCTTACTTTTCTGCAATTTAAAATATCTACCTGATAGATTAAAACCAAACGCTTGCTTTTTTTATTATATAATGATACAATAATTACGATAGAGGACATTATTTAGCGGATAAATCTTAAATAAAGTAGCAATATCCCATAAGAAAAAGCTTTATAGTTTCAAGGAGGATATATGAAAAAGTTTCCCATATTTTTAGCAGTTATATTGTCTTTTATAATGTTGTTCAGCGTGGCTGCTTGCCAAGATAAAGATAACAACCAACAAGAATCATACCCATATAGCGTTTCATTTCAGACGCAGGGCGGAACGGCAGTTGCGCCCAAGAATACAGATGTGATTATATATTCTCCGACAACTGTTAAGGAGAATTATGAGTTTATTGGGTGGTACTTCGATGAAAATAGAACAATTCCAGTTCAATTTCCTTTATCAGTAGATACTAGCATGACTCTTTATGCCAAGTGGAAAGAAACATTAAATAGCATGCGCAATCGGTTTATTGCCATTATAAACGAAAACGGTGGTTTTATAGAAAAAACCTATACTTCTGGGAGTTTTTCTGTTTCATATACTATAAAAGCTATCGGCAGGTATATAACATGTGAATGGACTCGGGTTTACACGTCTTCAACTGATAGCTCTTTTACATCTAGCTATTCCTATAAATTATCTTTTGAGTTTGGTGACTTCACTACAGCAAACGGAGCTGTGAATTTCTGTCAAACAACTGGAAATGAAAGCGGTTGTTTGGCGACTTATAATTTCTATTCTGCTCGAATAGAGGGTGATACATTTTTATTAAATCTTAATAATACTGAGTTTCTTGATACAACGGTTTTAAATTTTAAATCATCAAAAATTGAATTAGATATACAAGATACATTATTGGGATTACTTAACGATATTCGTTCAGTGGGCGTAGAGCTGTCCCCTTCCTTGTCTATGTATATTCTAGATTATAATTATACATATTAATACATTTTTTCACAGTTACAGGGATACGTAATATGCTCACAAAAGAAACCTATCAAAAATACATACAGATATTAAATGAAGAGTTGATTCCTGCGATGGGCTGTACCGAGCCGGTGGCAATCGCTTATGCAGGCGCTTTGGCGGCGGAACTTTTGCGCTCCACCAACGAACAGCCAACCCGTGCAGTCATTGAGGTCAGCGGCAATATCATCAAGAACGTGAAAAGCGTTATCGTTCCGCACACGGGCGGTATGCGAGGCATAGAGTCTGCTTTAGCGGCGGGGATTGCCGTGGGACAGACGGACGTTGAATTGGAGGTGCTCTCGAACGTCAAGGAAGAAGATTTGCTGAAGATGCAGGCATTAAAACAGTCCCTTCCCATCACCTTAAAACAGAGCGAGGGAGAGGAGGTTTTTGCAATCTACGTCGAGCTGTATTCGCAAAATCATTGTGCTAAGGTGCGCCTATTGGGCAATCATACGAACGTTATTTTAAAGCAATTGGACGCAGATATTTTGTATGAAAACCATACGAAAGCCGTACAAAAAAAGTCTGACCGCAGCTGCCTTTCCGTGGAAAATATCGTAGAATTTGCTAGCCAGGTACGCGTTGAAGAGGTAAAAGAGCTGTTAGACCGTCAAATTGAATACAATATGGCGATTGCTGAAGAAGGGCTGAAAAACAACTATGGCGCGAACATCGGCAAGGTGTATTTGAAGTCTTATCCTAACGACGTTGCGGGGAAGGCGAAAGCATATACTGCAGCCGCCAGCGATGCCCGTATGAATGGTTGTGAAATGCCTGTTATTATCAATTCCGGTAGTGGCAATCAAGGGCTGACTGCATCCATACCCGTGATCGTATACGCAAGGGGAAACAACTTACCGCAAGAAAAGCTGTATAGGGCGTTGTGTATTTCTAATTTGATTACCATTCATTTAAAAGCCGGAATCGGTACGCTGTCGGCGTATTGCGGCGTAGTTTCTGCCGGCGCAGGCGCAGGCTGTGGCGTGGCTTATCTGCAGGGCGGTGGTTTTCGTGAGATTGCCCATACGCTTGTCAACGCCTTGGCGATGGATTCGGGGATGATTTGCGATGGAGCCAAAGCAAGCTGTGCCGCGAAGATTGCGCTTGCGGTAGAGAGCGGCTTTCTTGGGCTTGAAATGTTCAAGCAGGGCAATCAATTTTACGCCGGGGACGGCATCGTCAAGAAGGGCGTTGAGAGTACGATTTCCAGCGTATCGCGCTTGGCGCAAGCGGGGATGCGTGAAACAGACAAAGAAATTATCCGCATCATGACCGAAGGCTGTTAAAACATTTGTCTTTCTTATATTTTTCTCAATAATTCAACAAAATGAACCATTCTCTGTGATGGAGCCTATAAAAAATAATTTCTCGTGTATATTTTTTTTCATAGCCTCTTGACAAGGATGGTTTTTTATGATAAAATGTAAATGTTTCAGTATATGCTTTTGCAAAAAAGTAGAAAAAAGGAGAATTGCTTATGAAATCTTGGTTACTTTCATTGAGTTCTATCGCTTTAGGGGGTGCATTGTTAGTTGCAACGGGCTGTTCTAAAGACCCTGAACAATACACGGTAGTCTTCAGACAAGACGGTCAAGCAGATATTACTTACACGGTGGACGAAGGCAGTGATATCACGGATCTTCCCACCCCGAAAGCTGTGACTGGCTATACCGTAGTTTGGGACAGAACGACCCTCCAAAACATCACGGAAAACATCATTGTTACCGCAGTTGCTACCGCAAACGAGTATACGATTACGTACGCTCAAGAGGATGGGGTAACGCTTGATGAGTACACGCAGACGGTTGTTTACGATGGAAACTACCAGTTGAAGACTCCGGACAAGGATCTCTATACGTTTGACGGCTGGTATAACGACACTACGCTTGTTGAACAGAGCGGTGTTTGGAAAATCGCAAGCGACGTAACCTTGACGGCACACTGGGCAGACAACAGTTATACCGTGACCTTTGTCAACCTCGACGGTACCACGGTTGCTCATACCTTGGAGAAGGGTGAGGTTTTGGATGCAAGCAAGATCCCTGCCGTACAAACCAAGGAAGGTTATGATACTAAGTGGAGCGTAGAGGACTTCTCTAACATTTCCGAAGACACGACGGTTGAAACGGTTGCGACCGCAAAAACCTATACGATTACCTACGCGTTAGCAACTGGTGAAACCATTGTAGGTGCAACCACGCAGACGGTTGTTTACGATGCAAGCTACCAGTTGGCGACTCCGGACAAATATCTCTATAGCTTTGGAGGCTGGAAAACGGCTGATGGTACGCCTGTTGACCAGAACGGTGTTTGGAACATCGCAAGCGACGTAACCTTGACGGCGCAATGGTCGGACAACAGCTATACCGTGACGTTTGTCAACCTCGACAGTACCACGGTTGCTCATACCTTGGAAAAGGGTGAGGTTTTGGCTACAAGCAAGATCCCTGCCGTACAAACCAAGGAAGGTTATGATACTAAGTGGAGCGTAGAGGACTTCTCTAACATTTCCGTAGACACGACGGTTACAACGGTTGCGACCGCAAAAACCTATACGATTACCTACGCGTTAGCAACTGGTGAAACCATTGTAGGTGCAACCACGCAGACGGTAGTTTACGATGCAAACTACGAACTGCAGACCGGGGATAAACGTCTTTATAAGTTCGAAGGCTGGAAAACGGCTGATGGTACGCCTGTTAACCAAAGCGGTGTTTGGAAAATCGCAAGCGACGTAACCTTGACGGCGCAATGGTCTGACAACAGCTATACCGTGACGTTTACCAACCTTGCCGGTGAAACGGTAGCTACTTACACCTTGGATAAACGTGAAACCTTGGCTGCAAATCAAATCCCTGCAGTAGAAACGAAGGTCGGCTATGGTACCAAGTGGAGCGTAGAGGACTTCTCTAACATTTCCGTAGACACGACGGTTACAACGGTTGAAACCGCAAAAACCTATACGATTACCTATGCATTGGCAACGGGTGAAACTATTGAGGGTGGTGCAACCACGCAGACGGTTGTTTACGATGCAAGCTACGAACTGAAGACCCCGGCTAAATATCTTTACAAGTTTGATGGCTGGTACAACGGCACTGCGCCTGTTGACCAGAACGGTGTTTGGAACATTGCAAGCGACGTAACCTTGACGGCGCAATGGTCGGACAACAGCTATACCGTGACGTTCACCCACCTCGACGGTACCACGGTTGCTCATACCTTGGAAAAGGGTGAGGTTTTGGATGCAAGCAAGATCCCTACCGTACAAACGAAGGTCGGCTATGATACTAAGTGGAGCGTAGAGGACTTCTCTAATATTTCCGTAGACACGACGGTTACAACGGTTGAGACCGCAAAAACCTATACGATTACTTACGTATTAAAGGAAGGTGAAACCATTGATGGCGAAACCGGTAGCTTCACGCAAACTGTTACGTATGACAGCGGTTACACCTTAGCAACCCCGAAGAATGATGTTGATGCAGAGTTTGCTTACTGGGCAGAGGCTGATGGCACTTATAGGGATCAAACTGGTAAATGGACGATTGCTAACAACGTAGAATTGCATGCTAATTGGCGTGGTGCTATTAAAATTACCTTCAAGTATCTGGATGGTACTGAGGTTGTGGTAGATGCGATAACCGGAACCGCGCTGGATCCCGAGAAGATTCCCGAGCTTCCGTCGGTAACAGGTTATAACGTATCTTGGTCGGTAACCGATTTCAGTACCGTAATGGATACGATGACGGAGATAACAGAAGTTAGGACGCCTAAAACCTACACGATTACCTACTCTGTACCTGCGGATGCTACCTTGGCTGAAACTTCTGCAACTGTAAAATATGATTCCGAGTATACGTTGGCAACCCCCGTTCGTTATGGTTATAACTTCGCGGGCTGGAAAATGGCTGACGGTACGATTCTGAAATCGGGTGATCAGTGGAAGATCGACGGCGACGTTACGTTGACGGCTGTATGGGAAGACAATTTCTTCGTAGTTACGTTTGTCAACACAGACGACTCGCGTGAAACCGTAATGGTTCAAAATGGCGACGACTTGTCTAAAGTTACGACGCCGGAATTGAAACAAGTTACTGGTTATACGGTGGCTTGGAACGTAGAGGACTTCTCGACGGTTAAATCGGAAGCTACTATCACTGCTGTTAAGACGGCAAAAACCTACACGATTACCTACGAATTAAAGGACAGTGAAAACATTATTATAGGTGAAACCACGCAGACGGTCGTTTATGGTGCAGAATATAAGTTGAACGTTCCGGGACATTCGGACGTCAATATGTACTTCACTGGTTGGGTGAATGCTGCGGGTGAAAAAGTTGCATCGTCTGGCGTTTGGCAAATCGCAAGCGACGTGACCTTGACGGCAACTTGGTATGAGTTTGTTCCGGATAATTGGACGGGTAACCACTAATCGCTGTATAGTGAGCTCGTACTCACAATAGTCGAATTTCACAAAATAGTTATGCATTTAGCGTGTTCTCCTTCGCGGAGAACACGCTAAAACTATGTTTGCCCATCTTTTATCTTCGCATTTAATAATAGACTATACAATTTTTAAAATCCCTGCATATGATTTCTGTAGATTCTTGACAAGGGTATCTTTTTTATGATAGAATATAAATGTTTCAGTATGCATTTTTATGAAAGGCTCTATGATAGTGCCTTATAAAAAAGCAAGAAAAAAGGAGAATGATTTATGAAATCTTGGTTACTTTCATTGGGTTCTATTGTTTTAGGGGGCGCATTGTTGCTTGCAGCGGGCTGTTCTACAGAGCCTAAAAAATACACGGTTATTTTCAAACAAGCTGGTCAAGCAGACGTTGTCTTCACGGTTGACGAGGGCAGCGATATCACGAAGCTTCCCACCCCGAAAGCCGTAACGGGCTATACCGTAGTATGGGACAGAACGACGATCGAAAACGTTACGGAAAACATCGTTGTCAACGCAGTTGCTACCGCAAACGAGTATACGATCACCTACGCTCAAGAGGATGGGGTGACGCTTGATGCGTACACGCAGACGGTTGTTTACGATGCGAATTACGAACTGAAGACCCCGGAAAAGGATCTTTATGTATTTGACGGTTGGTACAACGGCAATACGCTTGTTGACCAGAGCGGTGTTTGGAAAATCGCAAGCGACGTGACCTTGACGGCGATGTGGACGGAAGAGGCCGCTACTTTCTACGAAGTTAAATTTATTCAAGTAGACGGTACGGAGGAAAGTGTACAGGTTAAAAAAGGCACTACCTTGCAGGCGAATGAGATACCGACTTGCAAACAGATTACTGGCTATACGGTAACCTGGGAGGTAACCGACTTCTCTACGGTCACCTCGGGGAGAATTGTCAACGCTGTTAAGACGGCTAAAACCTATACGATTTCCTATCAGGAGGCTGAGGGAGTAACGCTTCCCAGCGAAGTAACGGTAACCTATGGTCAAGCCTACACCTTAAAGGATCCGACACATTCGGATCGCCATATGTATTTCACTGGTTGGGTGAATGCTGAAACGGGCGAAGAGTTTGCATCGTCGGGTGTTTGGGAAATCGACGGCGACGTTACTTTGGAGGCGACTTGGATTGAGGTTGACTCGAACGACTGGACGGATAACCACTAATCGTTGTATAGTGTGCTCATACGCGCAATAGGCGTATTTGATAAAAACAGGTATGGAAATCCCATACCTGTTTTCGTTTTACCTAAAGATTTAGGCTTTTTACAGAGCTAATCCCTATTTTTCGTGTTTCTTTTTTAAATATTCGCTGTTTTCCTGCACTCGTTTTTTATGCAATGGATACCACAGCCAAAGCACCAAAGCCAAGGCGGCAAAACCGACGGCAGGGACGATGGTAGAGATATTGAAAATACCGTTCAACACGGACGGGGAGTTTTGCGCCCCTTCCGTATACCCGATGAGGGAAAGCAATCCCCCTGATAAGCCTGCCGCGGCGGCTTGCCCTAACTTGCGCGAAAAGGAATAAATGGCGTAGATGGATCCGTCCTCGCGAATACCGTTGTGGATTTCGGAATCGTCGATAACGTCGGTAATCAAAGCCCAAGACACCATTGTGAACAATCCGAGGCCAAACCAGCTGACCGATTGCAGAGCCACGTACACCCAAACGTTGGCGGGGCGCACGATAAAGGTGAGTATCGAGATGATAGAGGCAAAGGCGGCAGAAACAGCGCTCAGTTCCGCTTTGCCGAATCGCTTTGATAGAGGGGTGGCGACAAACGCCGAGATAAGCATCGTCCCCATCATAACGAGTGTGGAAATCGATTGCGCCGTCGTGTTATTGTAGTAGTTAGGGAAAATATACCCCGACATTGATTGCACGGTAAATTGCGACAAAAGCATCAATACCGAAGCGGTTGTAATCGACAACAAGGAGCGGTTTTTGGCGGCAGATACTAACATGGACTTCAAAGAAGACTTCTTATGCTGGGCAGGGGTATCGCTTAAGGTGACGCGCTCGGTTGTCAAATAATAGCACACGAGGTATGCCAATACGGACAATATGGAGAAAATCCCTGCGATAATCATAAACTTTCCGCCGTCCAAATACAGCAATCCCTCAGCGTTCTTACTATAGGCAAGCAATGGGACACCTGCGCCGACAAGCAAGCCGGCAAGCGTACTTCCTAGCGATCGGAAGGTGGAGAGGGACTGTCTGTCTGCAGGATCTGCGGATATAGCGGATGCCATCGAGCCGTAAGGAATATTGATAGAGGTGTAAAAAATCGAGCTCCACAATATATAGGTAATAAACAGCCAAATGATTTTAAACGGCATGGGCGATGAGGCAAAACCGCTTTGATAAATCAAGAAAGAGGCGATTGCCACGGGCGCGCACATGCGTCGTATCCAAGGTTTAAATTTTCCTGCCGAGGTAGTGTGGCTTCTGTCGCAAATTCTACCCATAGCAATATCGGTAACGGCGTCAATAAAGCGTGCCGCCATCATCACAAGCCCTACGATAAACGCGTCGACGCCCATAACGTCTGTATAAAATTTTAATAGGAAAGTAGAGGAGAGCAGGAAAGTGAAATCATTTCCCAAATCCCCCATAAGATAGCCAACCTTATCTCTCCATCCAAACGGTCTTTTCGTTTTCACCACGAATCCTTCCTCCCAAATATTTTGTATAGGGTAGTATATCCGAATGGTAGGAAGCTTATACAAAAGGCTCTGCGACAAAGCTACAAAAAAGCGCCGACGTCTGTCGGCGCAAGTCTTATTAGTTGATGAAAGTTTGGTTATTTTTTAAATCTGCCGTACACTTCATTGACCTTGCAGGAGTAGGAAAAGGTTGCCTCGTAGTCCTTTAAAATTTTTAAGAGCTCACCAACCTGGCGTTTGCGGATAATACAGACGACGAGGGTATGTTCCTTATGCGTATACATGCCTTGTGCATGCAGGGTCGTTACCCCTCTGCCCAGCTTGGACATAATCTCTGCGGAAAGCTCCTCGGGCTTATCGGTAATGATTTCAAATTTATAACCACTTCTCAAGCCCTGCAACATATAATCCACCACGAGGTTGGAAAGGAAAATATTCAAAAGGGTAGAGATGACGGGGTTGAAGTCAAAACTGATAGGAGAAATCTGGAATCCGTAAACGAAGAATGCTAAGCCGACGATTGAGGAGTCCAGAGCAAACGCTACCCAAGCGATACTGTGTTCGGGGTGGAAATGCTTAATGAGGGCGGAGATGGCATAGGTGCCACCCGACGCGCCAAAGCGACGGAGCATAAGCGAAAACCCAAGACCGGAAACTACGCCCACGCCGATTGCGGCAAAGACAACGTTGTTTTCCTTGGGGGAAAGCTCGCTGATGGCGTCGTAGTAGGGGAGCCCAATGCTCTCGTTTAACCACTTGAACAGCATCATCAAACCCGATTGCATCAGCATATAGGTAATCAACACAAAGCCCGTCTTACGGCTGACGAAAATGGCAACCAAGATAAAGATGGGGGCGTTAAAGACGACCATCAAGATACTCATATTCGTCGTCACTTCGCCAACGCCGAGGGTGGATAAAAAGTTGCCGACAATGGAGGCAAGACCGGTTACGCCACCGGGCGCAAAGTTGTTATAGTTGGAAAAATAAAAAAGCGAAAAGGAAACAAGAAGCGCTGCCAAAAAGCAGGTGCCGAGGTCGACCAGCAACGTTTTGATATGCCAGTCATCCGTTTGCGCCGGCGTGGGCAGATGAGGTTTTTTTAATGTTTTTTCTTTTTCCTGCTGACCTTGCTGTTGCTGTTCTTGCTGTTGTTGTTCTGGATACTCCATAATTATACCTCAATGGCCTTTTATACCATTATGATAATCCTTTTAATAAAAAAAAGCAAGGATTTTATTATAAAAAAATGCCGAGTTGTAAAAAAAATGCAAAAAAGTAAGTTTGCTAAAAAAATTTCACTTGTTTTTCATTGTAATTCAGTTGTCTTTTTGGTATAATATACCTTGAGTTAGTACGTAATTTTTAGGAGTGAATGCATCCCTATGCAAGCCATTCGTTTCAACAAGGTCTGTTTCAGTTATGAAACAGAGAATTCTAACGCGGTAGATACGCCGTTCGCGGAGAGCTCCTCGCAAGAGGAGAGCTTTGCGTTACGCAAAATTGATTTCTCCGTGGAAGAGGGTGAATTTGTTGCGGTGCTTGGACACAATGGCAGCGGCAAATCGACCTTGGCGAGATTGATTGACGGCTTGCTTACCCCGACGGACGGGGAAATTACCGTACTTGGCTTGGACGCTCGTGAACCGAAGAATTTGTTTGAAATTCGCAGACAGGTGGGGATTGTCTTCCAAAACCCCGACAACCAGACGGTTGCGTCAATCGTAGAGGACGACGTGGCGTTTGGCCCGGAAAATGTCGGCGTAGAGAGGGAAGAAATCGGGCGCAGAATCACCTTTGCGTTAGACGCCGTGGGGATGTCGGAATATCGCCATTCCACGCCTACGAGGCTTTCGGGTGGACAAAAGCAACGCATTGCGATTGCCGGCGCTCTGGCATTAAAACCGAAGATTTTGATTTTAGACGAATCGACGGCGATGCTCGACCCCTTGGGTAGAAAAGAGGTAATGGACGTCGTTTTGCGCCTGAATAAAGAAGAGAAGATGACGGTTCTGCTGATCACCCATTTCCCCGAGGAAGCGATGCTTGCCGATCGTGCAATCGTTATGCACGGTGGAGAAATCGTCTTGGAGGGCGAACCCAAAACGGTGCTTTCAGACGAGGCGCGCCTTCGTGAATACTCTTTGGCGTTACCGCACGCATATCAGCTTTGCAGGGCGTTATCGGCAGGTGGATTGACCGTTGACGATTGCATGGATGAGGAAGTCTTGGCTGGCGAGATTGTCCGTAAGCTTAAAGACGGCGCAACGGTGTTAGAACTGCCGAGGGCAGAACAACCCTTCTTCCCCATCAAAGACGGCGCAAAAGCGGTGGTTGCAGAAAACGTATCGCACGTCTACAATCCGAAATCCCCCTTTGAAACGTATGCTTTAAACGGCGCAACCGTGACGGTGGACAGCGGTGAATTCTTTGGTATTATCGGCTATACGGGTAGTGGTAAATCCACGTTCGTGCAGCATTTAAACGCTCTTATAAAATTACCGTCGGCGGAAAAACGCTATCGCCCCAAGCGCAAAAAAGGAGAAGAGCTCCCCGTTCGCTTAATGGTGGCAGGGTACGATTTAACGGACAAAAAGACGGATTTCCGTTCCCTTAGAAAGAACGTGGGCATGGTATTTCAGTACCCTGAATATCAGCTGTTTGCAGAAACGGTCTTTGAAGACGTAGCCTTTGGGCTTCGGAACTTTTCCGATCGTCCTTTATCGCAACAAGAAACCGAGTATGCGGTTCGAGAGGCGTTGGAGATGGTAGGTCTGTCGTATGAGGCGGTGAAGGATCGTTCCCCGTTCGAATTGTCGGGCGGACAAAAGCGCCGTGTGGCGATTGCAGGTGTTTTGGTGTCCAGACCGCAAATTTTGGTCTTGGACGAGCCTGCCGCAGGGCTTGATCCGCAGGGCAAAGCAGAGATTATGCAGCTATTGCATAAGGTGCATTCCGAATGGTGCAAGACGGTAATCGTTGTTTCTCACGACATGGATGAAATCAGCGAACATTGTACCAAGGTGGCGGCTTTTGGAGGCGGCAAAGTACTGGCGCAGGGGACGCCGCAAGAGGTATTTTCTTCGATAGAAAAGGTACGGGAGATGGGGCTGGATACTCCGTTCACCGCAAAGCTGACCTTTGCGCTCTCTCGTCTTGGCGTGCAGATTGACTCTGACTTAACCAGAGCGGATTTTGTAAAAAAAGTATTGCTTTACGCAAAAAATGGCGGGGCGCAAATAGGTTGCAACGGAGGTGACGACAATGGCTGACGTTTCCTTCGGACAATATTATCCTGCTTCTTCCTTCGCGCATAAGTTGGACCCTCGCATAAAGCTGTTGTTTTTAATTGCGTATATCGTTGCCGTCTTTTTGGCGACCACCTTTTGGGGATTAGGGGTATGCGCTGTGGCGTTGCTCTTTTGCGTGATTTTCTCCCGAGTTCCTATCGGGAAACTACTGAAATCGGTCAAGGGAGTGTTATTCCTGTTGCTGTTTACGGCGCTGTTAAACGTGTTTTTCTACAGCCCTAAGGAGGGAGAAACCGCGCTGTGGAGCTGGCAATTTTTGCATATCTATACGGGCGGATTGGTTGCGGCAGGGTTCTTGATTGCTCGTCTGTTTTTATTGGTAATGGGCTCGTCGCTGCTCACGCTTACGACCACGCCCGTTGCATTGACGGACGGATTAGAGAGCTTGCTTACCCCCTTAAAATGGATGAAAGTACCCGTCCACGACATCGCCTTGATTATGTCGATTGCGCTTAGATTTATTCCTATTCTGACGGACGAAACGTCGAGGATTATGAATGCGCAAAAAGCTCGTGGCGCGGACTTTGAAACGGGCGGCTTATTTAAGCGGATGCAGGCGATTGTGCCGGTCTTGATACCGCTGCTCATCAGCGCCTTCCGCCGTGCGGACGAACTGGGGGATGCGATGGATGCCCGCTGTTATGCAGGCAGTAAAACGCGCACGAAATACAAAAAACTCCGCTTGGGCTGGCGTGATTTGGTTGCCGCTATCTTTGGCTTGGCGATGCTGGCTGGGGTTATTGTGTTAAAGATTACGTTGCCCGGCATCATCTAAGGCGAACGATAGACGATTGAGGAGAAAGGTATGTTATACGTACTCAAAATTGCATATGACGGTACGGAATACGCAGGCTGGCAACGCCAGAAAAACGCCTTTTCCGTACAACAATGTTTAGAGGAAGCGCTTTTGACGGCGTTGCATATCGACGTGCGGATTACGGCGAGCGGTAGAACGGATGCAGGTGTGCATGCCGCAGGGCAAGTGTGTCACTTTAAGGCGGATCTCACCGTACCTGCCGAGCGTATGCCGGACTGCTTAAACGTATACCTGCCCCCCTCCATTCGCGTATTAGAGGGGTGGGAAGGCGAAGAAGGCTTTGATGCTTGCAGAACCGCAAAGCGAAAGACTTACCGCTATACCGTCTATGAGGGCACTCGTGAACATCCTCTTTTGGAACGTTTTGCAACGAGAGTGGAAAAACTGCCCCCGATAGAGGCGTTGCAAGAGGTGGCAAGGGCGCTGGAGGGCGAGCATGATTTTAAGGCGTTTTGCGCCAGCGGCTCTTCGGCGAAGACAACCGTTCGTACCGTGTATTCGGTAAAACTTTGCCCTCGGATAGAGTACGGCGTGCAGGTGCTGGACGTGTTCGTGTGTGGCAACGGATTTTTGTATAATATGGTGCGTACGATGGTGGGTGAACTGTTGGACGTCGCTTCGGGTAGGCGCAGTATGGATAGCCTGCAAGAGGCGTTTGCGACAGGGGCTAGGCACTTGGTCGGGAAGAACTTTGCGGCGAAGGGCTTAACGCTGATGTCGGTAGAATATTAAAATATGGGAGAAAAACAATGACGAATCCGGGTTGGTTTTCGGTGTTTGATTGGTTGGTGAACAACTTTGCGCTTGCCTTGTACCAGCAAAAACAACGAATGAATAAATACCAAATACTCGCTATTTTTGCAATTGCAGGTGCGCTGTGGTTAATCACCTTCCTTTTGCAAGGTTTTGCGTTATATAAAATGGCGAAAAAGACGGGCGCTAAGCGCAAATACTTGGCGTTCGTTCCCTTTGCATACACGCTGCTTGTAGAAGAGCTTGCAGGGGAGATTTCCTACTTTGGGCGCAAGGTAAAGCACTTGGGCTTGTGGGCGATGATTTTGGAAATTATTTCCGTCATCTATCACGCTTTTGTGGTGTGGGCGATGGCTGTGTTGTACGTTAAAAACGGGGCGTCGTTGCAGTACGTTATCAACGACGGTTTTGTGCAACCTATGTGGTCGCTGTCGGGGTCGGCGCTTTACTGGAAAGAGTTTTATGAGTGTGGCGTAGAAGCCTTAATTGCGCTGGTAGAGTTGATTATTTTCATGATGCTGTATATGGGGCTGTATAAGCGGTACGCGTATAACAATGCGACTATGCTCAGCGTCATAGGGCTGTTTATTCCCTTTTTTAAGCCGATTGCCGTGTTGTGTCTGCACAGACGTGATCCGATTGATTACGAGGCGATTCTTCGCGCAAGACGAGAGGCGTATCGTCGTCAACAATGGGGCACTCCCTACGGCAACCCCTACGGCAATTCGCAGGGCTACCAGAATCCCCCTCAAGAGGAGAAACCGAAGGACCCGTTTGAGGAGTTTTCAGGGGAAAACAACGGGGATACGCAAAATAAGAATGGGGAGAACGATTTCTTTAGTTGATTCTCTTTTCTAAATAGGCAAAAATCAAATAAGAGATAAGCGGAAATTATATTTTCCGCTTTTTTTTTGAAAAAAATTTGTCAAAACAGTTTACATCATAACAAAGTTATGATACAATATTAACGAAAGTTATACCAAAAAAGGAGGGTGTAGATATGCTAATGGAAGAAACGATAGCGGCAATAGCAACGCCTGCAGGAAAAGGCGGAGTTGCGATTATTCGTTTAAGCGGCAGAAATCCGCTGGAAATTACGGCGCAGATGTTTACCCCTTCTGGAAAAACTGCGGTACCTGATTTTCAGCCGTACCGTCTGTATCCGGGGACGATTGCATGCGACGGATTTACCGACTACGGAATGGCGGTGTATTTCAAGGCTCCGCACAGTTACACGGGCGAGGACGTCGTAGAATTCCAATGCCACGGCGGCGAGAGTATCGCAAGAGGGGTGCTGAAAAAAGCTCTTTCGTTGGGTGCGAAAAGCGCAGGCAAGGGGGAATTTACGAAGCGTGCGTTCTTGAACGGAAAATTGTCGCTTGCTTCAGCGGAAGGGGTTGCCGATATGATCAACGGCGAGAGCGCGGCAGAGGTCAAGGCTGGCTATATGCTGTACAGCGAAAAGCTGACGGCAGAGGTGGTTTCTGCGCAGGAACGCTTAAAAAACCTGTTGGCTGGCATTGACGTATCCGTCGATTATCCCGAAGAGGATATCGAGGAACAGCATATTGGCGAATTGAAGACGGCGTTGCAAACTCTGCACGTGGACTTGCAAAAACTGCTGTCTACCTATTCGCTTGGTAAAAAAATCAAATCGGGCGTTACCGTTGCAATTTGCGGTAAGCCGAATACGGGGAAAAGCTCCCTTCTCAATCGTCTGCTTGGGTACGATAAAGCCATCGTATCCTCGGTGGCAGGTACGACTCGTGATGCGGTGGAAGGCACGATAGAAATTCGTGGTACGAAGTTTAATCTATACGACACGGCAGGTGTGCGTGATAGTGAGGACGATATCGAAAATATCGGTATCACCCGCGCAGAGAGCATCATTCGCGCCTCAGACGTAGCGGTGTTTGTTGCCGACTTATCCCGTGGCGTGGACGAAGAGGACGCGCGCGTGCTGACAATGGTGCAGGACAAGCCCTTGATTAAGGTATTCAACAAGGTGGATGCTACCTCGGATGATACGGACACGGATGCGGACGTGCACACCTCTGCGGTGACGGGCGAGGGGATAGAACGATTGAAGGCGCTCCTGTACGAGAGAGGCTTTGGCGGCGACCAAGCCGAGGATGCGGCGTTCTTGATTGAACAGCGGCATTTTGATGCGCTTTCGCGTGCGGCGGATAGCCTGCGCCTTGCGATTACGGCTTGCGATTTCCAGCCCTTGGACTTAATCGGCATTGACGTAAAGGCGGCTTGGGACGCTCTGGGGGAAATTACGGGCGAAACCGCGACGGAAGCAATCATCACGGAGATTTTTGAAAAGTTCTGCGTAGGGAAATAATACGAGAGATAAGGGAATAATATGGTTAATTTAGAACTTTACAAGGTATTTTATACGGTAGCAAAATGCGGTAGCTTGACGCGCGCCGCAGAGGAGTTGTATATTTCGCAACCTGCCGTTTCGCAATCCATCAAGCAATTGGAAACACAGCTGGGTGTTTCTCTGTTTAACCGTACTCATAGGGGTATGGAGCTTTCCGCGCAGGGCGGCAAAGTGATTTTTGACAAGGTAGAGGCGGCGTTGGGGCTTTTCAACGAGGCGCAGGTAATGCTTTCGCAGATTAACAGCTCGGCGACGGGTACGATTCGAATTGGCGCATCGGACACGATTTTTGAATACGTTTTAGCGGATAAGATTGTCGAATTCCACGAAAAATATCCTGCCGTGAAAATCGAGCTCATCTCCGATTATTCTCCGCAGACGTTGGAGGAATTAAAAAACGGCGCAATCGACGTCGCATTCGTCAATCTGCCGATGAAGTTGGACGAAGACTTGCAGCTGCACGGCAACTTCAAACGCCTGACGGACGTATTTATTACGGGGAAAAAATATTCCGAACTTGCAGAGGGTACGGTTTCCCTTTCTACGCTGAAAAAATATCCGTTGATTACGCTGGATAAGGACACGGTTGCGACAAAATCGCTGAATCGTTTCCTTTCTTCCGTAGGGATTGAGTTGCAATCCTCAATCGAAATCGGTAGTTGGGAGCTGATGAAACGCCTTGTGGCGCAGGGCATGGGCATCGGCGTTATTCCCAAAGAATATGCGGAAAAGGAAATCGCAGAAGGTACGTTGCAGGTGGTGGAAACAGATCCGCCCTTGTCCGTTCGCTCGGTGGGGATGGTCTTGCCGAAGAATACGACGGCATCCTATGCTTTGCGGATGTTTTTGCAACTTTTTGGCGTAAAACTGTAATTTTTAGGAACGAATTGAGATAGAAAAACTATGGCGAAACCAAATAAAAACATACGAAATTTTTGTATAATTGCGCACATTGACCACGGAAAGAGTACGCTTGCTGACCGTTTGATTGAAAAGACGGGGCAGGTTTCTAAGCGTGATATGGAAGAACAGCTCTTAGACAGCATGGACATCGAGAGGGAGCGTGGTATCACGATCAAGCTCACCCCCGTCCGTATGTACTATACGGCAAAGGACGGCACGGAATACGAATATAACCTCATCGACACGCCGGGTCACGTGGACTTCACCTATGAGGTCAGTCGTTCGTTGGCGGCTTGCGAAGGGGCGATTCTGGTTGTGGATGCAACACAGGGCGTAGAGGCGCAAACGCTCGCCAACGTATACCTTGCGCTGGAAAACAATCTGGAAATTCTGCCCGTCATCAATAAGATTGACTTGCCCAGCGCACGCATTGACGAGGCGAAAGCGGAAATCGAAGAGGTTATCGGCTTGGATGCGGAGGGTGTTCCCTGCGTTTCCGCAAAGGAGGGGACGAATATAGAGGACTTGCTGGAGGCGATTGCCACCCATTTCCCTCCCCCCGACGGCGATACGGAAGCTCCTTTAAAAGCATTGATTTTCGACAGCTATTACGATAACTATAAGGGGGTTATTCTCTTTGTTCGTATCGTGGATGGCGAAGTAAAGGTAGGGGATAAAATAGGCACTTTCCTTTCGGATGCCACCTACGACGTCACCGAGGTCGGCGTATTCGCGCCCGGCTTATTCCCTAAGGAAAAGCTTGCGGCAGGGCAAGTAGGGTATATTGCCGCCTCGATTAAGTCCATTCAAGACGTAGCGGTGGGCGATACGGTCATCAATGCAAATCGTCCTGCGCCAGAGCCTCTTCCCGGCTACAAAAAGGTACAACCCGTTGTCTTCTGCGGTATCTATCCTTTGGATGGCAGTAAATTCAATGACCTCAAAGAGGCAATCTTAAAGTTGCAATTAAACGACGCGTCGCTCATTTTCGAGCCGGACAATTCGGTTGCGCTTGGCTTTGGTTTCCGTTGCGGATTCTTAGGGCTTTTGCATATGGAGATCATTCAGGAGCGTATCGAACGTGAATTCAACCTTGATATTATCACGACTGCGCCGTCTGTAAGCTATTTGGTACACAAGACGAACGGCGAGGAATTTTACGTGGACAATCCTTCCCACTTGCCCGATGCCTCGGACATCGAGTATATGGAAGAGCCGATTGTCAAAGCGGAGATTTATACTCCGTCCGATTATATGGGTGCGGTAATGGACCTCTGCAAAGAAAAACGTGGCGTGTTCAAGAATATGACCTATATGGACGAACGCCGTGTTAAGCTCGAATACACTCTGCCTTTAAACGAAATCGTCTATGATTTCTTTGACGGCTTAAAATCGAGAACGCGTGGCTACGCAAGCTTTGATTACGAGCTTGCAGGGTATCAACGCTCTAAGCTCGTGCGTCTTGATATATTGCTCAACGGCGACGTTTGCGACGCGCTCTCTTCCATCGTGTTCGAGGGTAGCGCATACGAGCGTGGCAGAACCCTCTGCGAAAACTTGAAGGGAGCAATCCCTCGTCAGCTGTTCGAGATCCCCGTACAGGCGGCAATCGGCAGTAAAATCATCGCCCGTGAAACGGTAAAAGCGGTGCGTAAGGACGTCTTGGCAAAATGCTACGGCGGTGACATCACCCGTAAGAGAAAGCTTTTGGAAAAGCAGAAAGAGGGTAAAAAGCGTATGCGCCAAGTGGGCAGCGTAGAAGTACCGTCTGAGGTCTTTATGGAGATCCTCAAAACCAACAAAAATTAAAAATCAAGAATCTGCGGCGCAGGACTTCGTCGAACTTGCGTTTCCCTTCAGTCGTGTACGCTCAGTACACTCCTATCAGGGAAGCCGCGTTCTCCTTGTCCTGCTTGCATCTTGCTTGATTTTTCCGCACTTAAATCTGCGTGGAATGCTTTCAGTTTTTTCCATAACGCAAGGCGGTAGCCTTGCAATTCACGACGGCTATGCCGTCAATTCACGCATACGAAGTATGCAATTCACGAAATCAAAGATTTCAATTCACTATCTAGGAGAAACCCTTATGCCCGGAATTTATATCCACGTGCCGTTCTGTCGGCACAAATGTACTTACTGTGATTTCGTTTCCTATCCAGATAAAATCAACTACGCAGAGGCGTATATGGCTTGCCTTTACAAGGAGCTGAAAATGCGTGGAGAGGAACTGAAAAGCTACGTATTCGACACCGTATATTTCGGTGGCGGTACTCCGTCGTACATTCCGCCAAAGCTGATTGCAGGGGCGATGAAACAAATTAAAACCTGCTTTAACCTTTCCAAGGACGTGGAAATCACGTTGGAGCTCAATCCCGGAACGATCAGCGAAAGCAAGATAAAAACCTACAAAGAGGCAGGTATCAACCGTTTCTCCATCGGCTTGCAGACGGCGATTGACGAGCAACTGGAGGACTTGGGTCGTATCCATAACGCAAGGGACTACGTGTACGCAACCAAGCTGTTGGAAGGCGAAAACTTCAGCACGGACGTCATGCTTGGTTTAAAGAACCAAACGAAAGAGGATATTCGCAAAACCATTGAATTGGCGCATGCCTGCGGCTCAAAGCACATATCCATGTACGCCTTGACGGTAGAGGACGGCACGCCTATCTATACCGATTATTTGAACGGTGAGCTCCCTGATTCGGACGAGGTCGCTGAAATGTACGACTACGGCTACGGCTTGTTAAAGGAAAAGGGCTACGTGCGCTACGAGGTATCCAACTTTGCCTTTGAGGGCTATGAAAGTCGCCATAACTTAAACTACTGGAAGAGAGGGGAATACATCGGCTTTGGCGTTGCGGCAAGCTCGTTTATGCTGGGACAGAGATTCACGAACACCTTTGACCTTGACGAGTATATGAAATGTATCATTTCGGGTTTCTATCCTGCCATCACCTGCGAAAAGGTGACGGACGGCGAGGCAAAGTTTGAATTTATCATGCTGGGCTTGCGTACGAAGTACGGGTTCTCCCTTTCGGAATACAAGCGCCAATTCGGTACGAATGTCGGCGAGGATTTCCCTACGGCGTTCCAAAAGAGCCTGCAATATCTGGAGCTTGACGGTGACAACGTCCGTATCAAGGACGAGTACCTGTACGTACAAAATTCGATATTGATGCCGTTTGTGGATGAAATGCCTATGGAGGACGAAAAGGAATGAAAAGAGCGGAAAATTACTACGTTTATATCTGCAATACCCTTGCCGAGCTGTTGTCAGTAAACAGCCCCACGGGTTTTTCTTGCGCGGTAAACGAATGCTTGAAGAGTCATTTAGAGGAGCTTGGCTACGCCGTAGAAATAAGCAATAAACGCTTGGTCAAGGTTTCTGTAAAGGGCAAATCCAGCGAAAAACGCTTGGCGCTTTCCGCGCACGTAGACACCTTAGGCG
The DNA here is from genome assembly GCA_045650185.1 of Candidatus Scatosoma sp. Taxonomy (GTDB): domain Bacteria; phylum Bacillota; class Clostridia; order Christensenellales; family Borkfalkiaceae; genus Scatosoma. The sequence continues at coordinate 19,934 of JAZRQY010000016.1, forward strand.
CGTTGGTTAAAGGGGTTGACGGGGACGGGAAAATCCGTTTCTCCGTTTTAGGTGGCCCGATTTTGCCCACTTGGGACGGCGAGTATTGTGAAATCTATGCAGATGGCGGCAAACGGTACACGGGTACGTTTTTGTCCGATTCTCCCTCGTGTCACGTCTATCGTGACGCAAGCACGAAGGAACGAAACGAGGCTACCATGTACGTACGCATTGACGAGGAAGTCGCTTCTGCGGCAGACGTTGCGGCGCTTGGGATTCGCACGGGCAGTATGATTGCTCTGGATACCAAAACTCGTTTCACGGACGGCGGCTACGTCAAATCCCGTTTCTTGGACGACAAGGCAGGCAGCGCTTGCTTGCTTACCGTACTCAATATGATGAAGGAAGAAGGTCTTGTACCTGCTTACGACGTCGATTTCTATTTCACGAACTATGAGGAAGTAGGTCACGGCGCGGCTACTTTGGGTGATGCGGATGAATTGCTTGCCGTGGATATGGGGTGCGTAGGCGCAGGGCTTGCTTGCAAGGAAACGCAGGTTTCTATCTGCGTAAAGGACAGCCGTGGTCCGTACGATTACGAGATGGTAGAACGGTTGCTTGCGCTTGCAAAAGAGAACGAGCTCGATTATGCGGCGGACGTATATCCCTATTACGGCTCGGACGTTGATGCAGCGTATGCGGCGGGTAAGAACTTAAAAGGCGGTTTAATCGGCCCCGGGGTACACGCTTCGCACGGTATGGAGCGCACGCACCTTAAGGGTATCTATAATACCATTGACCTGATTGCGGCGTATTTAGGATTATGAAAAAACATATACAAGTTGCGGCGGCGTTGATTTTTGAAGGTGGCAAATTGCTTGCCACAAAGCGTGGGGACAGCCCCTATCCGTACGTGGCGCACAAGTACGAATTTGCAGGCGGTAAAATCGAGGCAGGCGAACGTGGCGAGGACGCTGTCAAGCGAGAGCTGAAAGAGGAACTGGATTTAGACGTGCGCGTAGGCGCTCTGTACGCCAGCGACACTTACGAATATCCCGACTTTATCATCACGCTCTGGCTGTACGAATGTGAAATGCTCTCGTCCTTTGTCTTAAAGGAGCACGAGAGTTATCGTTGGTTTGCCCCTGCCGAGTTGAATGCAGAGGAATGGGCGCCTGCGGATGCAGAGATTGTAAACGCCATTCGGCGTGTGTTTGGAGAATAAGGTATGCAGAACGTAATTTTAATCGGTATGCCGGGTAGCGGTAAGACGACGGTGGGTACGTATCTTTCTGAACTCATCGGATACGGCTACATTGACAGCGACAGCGTAATCGTTGCGCGCGAGGGGATGCGCTTGCCGGAGATTATTGAAAAGAAGGGTACGGAAGCCTTTTTGGACATCGAGGCAAAGGTCAATTCCGAGATTTGCGCCTCTCGTTGTGTTATTGCAACGGGCGGTAGCGTTATCTACCGAGAGAAAGCGTTAGAGGCTTTGAAGAAAATCGGCAAAGTTGTGTATCTCAAACTTTCCTACGAGGAAATTGATAGGCGCTTAGGGGATTTAAAGGCGCGCGGCGTTGCCTTAAAAGAGGGCTACACCCTGCGGGATTTATATAACGAGCGTGTTCCTTTGTATGAAAAATACGCGGACGTGGTCGTTTGTTTGGACGGCTTGACGGTGGAAGAATCGGCAAAAGCGGTCGAGGAGGCGATTCGGTGAGAGTAGCCATCTACGGCGCAGGCGCAATGGGTACGGTGCTGGGTGCGTTCTTGACCGAGGGCGGACAGCCTGTCGATCTAATCAGTCGCAACGAGGCGCACGTGCTTGCTATGCGCCAAAACGGCGCAACCGTTCGTTGCAAAGCGGACGGAATGGAGAAAAACGTACGCGTTTCGGCGTTATTACCCGAGGAGATGACGGGAAAATACGACGTCGTTTTCCTGATGACCAAACAGCGTGAGAACGAAAAAATTCTCCGTTTTATAAAAGAGTATTTAACCGAGGACGGTATCGTCTGCACCACGCAAAACGGACTGCCTGAAAAATCGGTAGCAGACGTTTTGGGCACGGAGCATGCCTACGGAGCGGCGGTCACCTTTGGTGCAAATTTTGTGTGCGACGGCGTAGTGGAGCTGACGTCCAATCTTTTGGCGACGTCGATGCTTTGCGGTGGCTACCAAAACGACAATTCTAAAAACGAGGTTTTAAAAACCATTTTGGAAAAAGCAGGCGCCGCCATAGGCAATCCCGAGTTTGTCAAAACGACGGATAACTTATCGGGGGCGCGTTGGTCAAAGCTGGCAATCAACGCGGCGTTTTCCACTCTTTCCACGATTACGGGTTTGACGTTTGGCGAAGTTGCAAAACGCAGAAAAACTAGAAAGCTTGCCTTGGCAATTCTGCGCGAGGCGATTGCCGTAGCGAAGGCGAGTGGTATCCGCTTGGAAAAGATGCAGGGGCACGATTTTGAAAAAGTGTTTGGGGGCAAAGGCTTTTTCAAAACGCAGATGATATACGCCTTATTGCCAACGGCAATAAAAAAATACCGATTGTTAAAATCGGGGATGCTCAGCGATATTGAAAAGGGCAGAAGGTGCGACGTGGACTTTGTCTGTGGCGCATTGGTTGCGGAAGGCAAAGCAGTAGGGGTAGAAACCCCCGTTGCAGAGGCGGCGGTGGCACTTGTCCACGGTATAGAAAACGGCTTATATGAAATCACGCCTGAAAACGTAGATTTCTTGATATAAAAGATAGAGGTACTATTATGAACTATGAAAAGCTTGCAAATTTATTAATTCCCGATGCGGACGTAAAGCCCTTGGAATACTACGAAGAACTGTATCCCGAAAGAGGGCTTGAAAAGGGTGCGGAAGTAACCCGTCTTGCGCCTAGTCCGACGGGCTTTATGCACATTGGCAACCTGTACGTTGCGCTTGCTAACGAGCGTATTGCCCACCAAAGTGGCGGCATTTTCTACCTTCGTATCGAAGATACGGACGAAAAGCGTAAGGTGGAAGGCGCGGTAGAGGTTATTCAGTCTTCCCTCAAATACTTTGGGGTAGAATTTGACGAAGGCGCAGACCTTGGCGGCGAATACGGCCCTTACTATCAACGTCAGCGCGCAGAGGTATACCACGCCTTTGCGAAGGATTTAATCCGTCGTGGGCTTGCTTATCCTTGTTTCTGTACGGAAGAGGCTTTAGAGGCGACCCGTAATCATCAGACGGAAAACAAGTTGTTGCCCGGCTATTATGGTGAGTTTGCGCATTGTCGCGCCCTTACCGAAGAGGAGATTGAGGCAAACGTAAAGGCGGGTAAGCCTTATGTTATTCGTCTTCGTTCGCAGGGCGACGTAGAGAAAAAGCACACCTTCCGCGATGCGGTAAAGGGAGAGATCACGGTGACGGAAAACAACCAAGACGTGGTTATTTTGAAGTCGGACGGAATCCCTACCTATCACTTTGCGCATGCGATTGACGACCACTTTATGCGCACGACCTTGGTCATTCGTGGGGAAGAGTGGCTTTCCTCGTTGCCGATTCATATCGAGCTGTTCAACGTGTTGGGCTTTAAGTTGCCTCGTTACGGCCATAACTGCTCCATTCAAAAGATTGACGGCGAGGTACGTCGTAAGCTCTCCAAGCGTAAAGACCCCGAGGCATCCTTGACATTCTATCGCGAACAGGGCTACCACAAGCAGGCGGTCAAGACGTATATGCTTACGTTGCTCAATTCCAACTTCGAGGAATGGCTGCTCAAGAATCCCGAAACGCCGTTGGAAGAATTTAAGTATTCCATCGGTAAGATGGGCAAAAGTGGCGCTTTGTTCGACATCGTAAAGCTCAACGATATTTCCAAGACCTATCTTGCAACCCTTTCTGCAGAGGCGATGTACGATTTCTTGCAGGAATGGGCAAACGATTACGGCACGGAAGAACAAAAGGGCTATTTTGCAGACAAGGAATATATGCTGAAAATCCTCACGCTGTACATGGGTATCGGCGGCAAGAAGAGAAGAAAGGACTTCATCTGCGCAAAGCAGGCGCTTGAAACGATTGCATGGTTCTTTGCGGACGGCTTCAACCCTGAATATGCTTACAAGTTCGACAACGCAACCGTCAAGAAGATTTTGACCGACTTTGCGGCGGCATACGACTATGCGGACGACAATCAGGGCTGGTTTGGCAAGGTGAAGGAAGTAGCGGAAAAGAACGGCTTTGCAACCGATATGAAGGCGTACAAAGCCGATCCTACGGCTTTCCCCGGCAGCGTTTCGGACGTAGCAGAACTGCTGCGTATTGCGACGACGGGCTTAGCGAATACCCCTGACCTTTGGACGATTATGCAGATTTTAGGCGAGGCGGAAACGCGTGCGCGCCTGCAGGTAGCAATTGCGGCATTATAAGAAAGGATGGAAAAATAGGATGCAAAATCAAATCATTGATTTAAAAGAAGAATACGGTTTACAGGGCGGCACGTTAGAGTGCGTATGTATGAATCGTCCCTTTGCTGATGATAGAGAATGGCGTAGACCTGCGGTTGTAATTGCACCGGGCGGCGCTTATGCGCATTGTTCCGAACGCGAGGCTACCAACGTGGCGGTGGCATTCGTTGCGCGTGGCTTTCAAGCGTTCGTTTTGCGCTATAAGACGGCGACGGAAGGGGTTTCCTATCCTGAGGAGTTGTTAGAGCTTGCGGCGTCGCTCGACTACGTTCGTAAAAATGCGGCGGCGTTCTCCGTCAATCCTGCAGAGGTATTTGCGGTAGGCTTTTCGGCGGGTGGGCATTTGGTTGCCGACCTTGCCAACGAATATATGCTGGTGGAAGAAAAGTACGGCAAACCCTTGGATTGTAAGCCAACGGCGGTAGGGCTTTCTTATCCCGTTATCTATCAGCAGGGGCACGTTGGGTCGTTTGCCAACTTATTAAAGCATCTTCCCGAGGAAGAGCAGGCGCGATTATTGCCTACCTTGAATCTTGACGAGCGTGTATCCGAGGACACCTCGCCTGCATTTATCTGGTCGACCTTTGAAGATCAGTCGGTATCCTGCGAAAACGCGTTGCGTTATGCGATGGCGATGAAGAGGGCAGGTGTGCGTTTTGCGTTGCAGATTTATCCGTTTGGTGGTCACGGTTTGGGGACATCCGATTACGAGGTTTCTCCTGCGTTTGGAGAAAAAGCGGTAGAGGGCGCTCGTGGCTGGATAGACGAGTGCGCAAAATTCTTCCGTATTTATATCGAAGAAAAATATTAAGCGTAATAAAAAGCATAAAAAAAGACGGCGATTGCCGTCTTTTTATTTTAGTTGTTTGGATTATTGTTCTTTCTTTTTCAGGAAGATCAATGCCGCCGCAGCTGCGCCGATAAGAGCTACGCTGCCAATGCCGATTGCGCTTCCGCAACCGTCGCTATTGCTAGTCGGGTTATTATCGTCCGTGGAGCTATTGTCGCTAGACGAGCTATCGTCGGGGATTTCGGGGTCAACCGAGCCGCTACCGCTGGACGAGCTGTTGTCGCCAGTAGAGGAACTGCTGCTGTTGCCACCTGTGGAGGAATTTCCACCAGTACTGCTGTCGCTGGTCGAACCGCTATCGGTGGGGGGTGTTACGACGGGGTCGTCGCCAATCCCTTCGCCGTAGAAGGTAATCGTATTAATCATTACTCGCTTACCGCCGCTGGTCGTTTCGATGGTAATCGTCTTGTCGGTAGTGGTGTCTACGGAAATCGTTTCGTATTCGCCGTTGTCAGAGCTTTTGCTCAGTGTATAGTTAGTTCCGTTGATGTTTACAACCGATGCGTTAGCCTTGTACTTTGCTACCTCAATAGCCACCGTGTCTACGTCATCTGCTACGGTAAACGTGAGCGAACCAGTATTTTTGCCGGTACCAAGCTTGATACAGCCGTTGCCCTTTGCGTCACGCGCGTCGGTCCACATCTGCGCGTTGCCCGTAATGTTTAAAGTGTAGCCGTTGTTCGTGTAAGTTTTTGTGGTGGATAAGGTGCCGTCGTTGTGACTAGCAGTGCCGTCTTCACCGAGGTTGAACAGAGCCAAACAATCGTCAGGCAGTTCAGGGTTAATTGTCGAACCACCGCCAGAGGAGCTGTTGCCGCCTGTGGAACTGTTTCCGCTGGAAGAACTATTGCCACCAGAGGAACTATTTCCACCCGAAGAAGAGTTTGCCAAGGTATAGTTAGGCTTGTTGAATTCAACCGTGCCGTTATAATTCTTGATTTCACCTGTAACGGTAATGGTGTCGCCTACGTTCAAGTCGTAGCCCTTTTGCAACCAATAGCAATACATCGGGTATTCGTCATATCCATCGACAACAATGGTAAGACAAACATTTTTCGTTTCTTCATCTTTTTGCTTAATGTTGGTTACTTTTCCTGTCAAGCTGTACGTACCGAGTGTTTCATTTGCGCCAAGGGCGTAAGCCGCTTTCAAGATGGATTCGGGGTTGTTTGCATCAACGGTAGGGGTGTCGGGTTGTTCAGGGTCGGTTGTCGAGCCGCCGCCCGTATTGCCGCCGCCACTTGAAGGAGGAACGACCACGCCGCCGTTAGCAATCATCGAAGGGGTGTTCATGTTTGTAGGAACAGTTTCACCGAACATCAGCCATGCCAGTTCGGGATAGTCAACGAAGACGTTTCTCGTACCCGTGATGGATTGAACGGAATCGTTTCTACCCATTTCCCAAGTATCAACGGGGTCAGCTTGCATCCATTCTAAGAGGACGGATTTGCTTTCCATAACGCCGCTAGAGCCCCACATATAGGAGGTATTGCCCCAGCGGGTGTATACGTACAATACGATACGCGCGCAGTCGCCACGCAGGTCAAGTGCGCCGCCGCTTTCGCTGTTGGGATTATAGTAGCCGCCGCTTTTACCGTACGCCGTATTTCCGCGTGAGGAGTTCTCTGACGTTGCGGTGGGACGAATCATCATTACGTCATCCTCATCGCTGCCACCTAAGCCCTTACTATTCGGCCAAGTATGTTCTTTGTTCCACGAAGGGGATTGATTACTCCAAGAGGGACCGATTTGCGTACCTGAATAAAAGGAAGAAATTTTTCGGCTCTCATGGGTACAGTCGGTATAACAAAGCAAGTTGTTGTTTTCCTTATAGCCATTTATATTGCTATGCTTGCTTTTCATATACGACTGCAAAGCCTTATACAATGCAGAACTGGGGGTGGAAGAAGTGTTGGAATTTCCTCCAAGCTGCGACCACAATGCGAAGGAATTGCTACCCGAATAGAACGCCTGTGCATTCGGGGAGAGGAATATGCAATCTTCTTCGCGCGCGCCCCAGTTATAAATGTATTTCCCGGAATATTCGTAGTTTACGTCATCTGCGCTGTCGTATCCGGTAGGCGTGGTGCCTATGCTTGCCGCGCTTGCGACAACGGTATCCTGCGTATAGATGGCAGGAAGTGCAGGAAGGCTGGCAAAAGCGACAACTGCCGCTAAAACCGCCGTAATCTTCTTCGTGAATTTTTTCATAATATCCTCATTATAGCATAGCTATTTATAATATCTTCATTATAGCACAGGTTTTTTTACAATGCAACTATCCCTAGAAAGAATAAATCAAAAAAAACGACAAAATTTGCGTGCTTTAGTTGGTTGGATTCGATTCAGCAAGATTTTCTCGGGGTGAGTACATCTTTCAAATATACACAGCAGCGTTGAATAGATGATCGTCGGGAATATATTGAACAAATGGATATCCAGCAAACTTGTAAGAAGCAACGCAAGTACGGACATCCCAACGAAGAAAGAAAAAGGGGTGCGCGTATTGAGTAGCAGTTGAAATGTTTGACATCTGTGGTAGCAGTATGCGGCGAAACCTACGATGCCGCAGGATGCCAGCACTTGAATAATCGTGTTATGGAAATAATTCGGCGCAACGATTACAAAGCTGTTGTTATTGCCGTGGGAATTTCCAAAGCCAATGCCCAGTATAGGGTAATTGAAGAATTTATTGATTCCGTCCTGATAATAGGGGAATCGTCCGCTGTCGTTGAATCCGGCGTCGATAATTTGTTTAAACGCCGTGTAGATCGTATCCTTAAAAAGGATACCGGCAAGCACGGTGACAACGGCTAAAACACTTGCAGAAATAATTGCTTGTTTTCTGTGCTTATGCTTATATATACACAGGAACAAGATACAGGCGATTAAAATAGGCGTTGCAAAGAGGATGGCGGCTCTGCTAAGGCTGAGTAGAACGAACACATACGTTATAACTCCGCTTATAAAAAAGGGCAGAGTATGCTTAGTGTGGATGGCGCAGTAGAAGTGGATGGGCATCAGTATAGCAAGGGTGGAGCCTATGTTATTGCTAACCCCCCAACCAAGGTCGAGCTTGCGCTTCATAATCGTGCCGTCACGAATAACACCGTTGGTAAAATAGAGGTGTAAAAACTCAAATATAATTACAATCGAGGAAAGAACGAGCACGTAAAGCAAATAATTTTTCGTGTCTTGATTGATTTCAAGATTGATTGAAAACAAGAAGTAGGGCACGACGAAGGAGATGATAATAAGAAGCCCGAAGATAAAGTTGCTCGCGTTGTAATTTTCAATACTGGAAAAGCCGTTAAACAAAAAGGTTATTGCAAGCAATAACAACCCGCTAGAAAGAGCAGAGGAAGTAAAGTTCTTGATTTTAATTTCTTTTCGATATACGATAAAATGAATTGCGCCTGAAACCAATACGGCAAAGCACATCAAACCGTAGGCAATCAAGGAAGGCGTACTATAAAAAGCTTCGCTTTCGAGGCCTTTCCTTGAAAAAATATAATAAAAACAAAGCAATGGGGAGATAAAAAACTTCAAATCCTTGCACAGGATAAAGCCTGCGCATACGGTAGGCACGATGAACGCCATGGCGTAAATTTCAGCGGAGAAAATATGCCCCACGGCGATAAAAAAGGCGACGTAGAGGGGGTACAGATATCCGTTGAAAAAATTGTAAGCTTTTTGCTTAAGGTTTAACATTTTTTGCTCCAATGATTTTTTACTTTTGTTAAAAAATAGATGCGGATTTTTCAGAGTTGATTAAATCGTATATTTCCATCCAATGATGCACTCTTTGCAAAGGCGTTAAAATATTCGGCAAGGTACGGCATTAAATGGTCTAAGGTATCCATAATCGTATCGTCGATATCAATTGCAATATTCATAACGCGCCTTCCACGTATCACTATTATAATATAAAAAACTTTTAATAGCAAGCATTTGCAAGTGGAAATATAGTAGGGGTATTTTATAAAATAAATGCAAAAAGTCAAAAAAACACCTATTGAATTGTTGCAATTGTGTTCGTCGTGTGCTAAAATAACCTTAATACTTTTAACTAAGGAGAATGCTAATGAAGAAATTTACTATTGCTCTTTCCATTTTTTTAGCATCTATTTTTGCTCTGCCTAGTTGCGCGATTGGTCACGAGCATGACTTCCAATTGTACGAAACGAAAAAAGCGTTTTGCGCAAAAGACGGCTACAAGAGATATAAGTGCAGTTGTGGTGAAACAACTGAAGAGGTTATCCCCAAGTTGGGGCACGATATTCAGTACTATTCCAAGACTTCTCCCTCCTGCGTCAAACCCGGCGCTATAAAATATAAATGCACTCGTTGCAGTAAAGAAGAGATTGAGGAAATCCCGGCGCTCGGTCATGAAATGGGCGCATTTGTCGAGGCTTCCCGACTTACCGCTTGTACGAGGACGGGTTGTACGCATACGGAACTTCAGACAGGGAACGGTAAGTACACCGAGGCGCTTACTTTCACGTTTAACGACGACGACAAGGCTCTGCTTGCGGCAAAGCATGACGAGCTTGAAACCATCCTTGAGGAAGCTGATGCGTATGACGCTACCCTTCACGCTCTCACCAAGGAAGGGCCCCTTGCGGAGGCGTACGCTGCGGCGGAGACTCTTTACGAGGAATACAGCGATTTGATTTTCGAGGCGCAAGGACAGCTTTCTATTTCGATGACGCTTTACCGCTGTGACCATCGTAATGAAGAGCTTGAACAGCGTTACAACGATATGCAAACCTATTACACCGACTTGGTTGCGAAGTTCTATTCGCTTTCTCAGCCTTGGTATGATTCGATGTTCCGTGAATTCTTCTTTGAAGGCGCAACCGAAGAAGAAATCAAAGCGTTCCTTTTCGATAGTAACGCTTACGCAAACGAAGAATATACTACGCTTAAGAATAGAAACGATGAAATCGAGCTTGAATTTGACGGCATAGACGGTGCCGCGGCGGCGAAAGAGGATCCCGAATTGTATGCGGAATTCGTTGCTAATAACGCGCGTATTGCGGAAATTCTCGGCTATGACAACTATTTGGAATACGCATACGAAAACGTGTATGATAGAGATTACACCTATCAAGAGGCGGCGCAGTTCGTTGAATACGTAAAAGAATACATCGTTCCTATCTACAACTCTATCTACGGGAAGTGGAACAAAGCTACTAGCAGTGGTCTTACGCAGGCAGATATTGACACCTACTACAGCGTTGTAAGCAACAGCTTCTTTGGCGACGCGCTTGGCAACAAGCTCTTCAACGACTACATCGACGATATGGGTATGGCATTTACGTCTAACCCTGATAAGCAGATTTCCTTCTCCGACGTCCTTAACGACCTTGTTTCCGATGGAAATATGTTCAGGGGTACCTATGAAGGCGCGTATGTTACGTACATTCGTGGCGCAGATATTCCTATTGCTTACTTTGGTAGGGAATATGATTCCGCTACGACCGTCGCGCACGAGTTTGGCCACTACATGAATGAAATCTATAACAATGACGAATACAGTCAGTCCTTCGACCTTCTTGAAACGCATTCGCAAGGTCAAGAAATGCTGTTCATTAGCTACGCAAAGGATTACCTTTCGGGCAACGCGCTCACGCTTGTAACCACCTATAATCTTCTCTCTACCCTTCAAACCATCGTCTTGGCTACGCAGGTTGACTGCTTCGAGCAGGCAATCTACCTGAACCAATACGAAGGCCCTGGTGCAGAGGAAATTATGGCTGACGGCAAGATTACGGCAGACGAATACGATACGGTTTACGCAGGGCTTTCCGAATACCTTGGTATCGAGGAAGGCTATCGTGAGGATAAATACTGGAGATACGTTACCATTTCTGCGCCTTGCTATTACATCTCCTATGCAATTTCGGGTGTAAATGCGTTGCAGATTTACGCTACCGCAATGCAAAAGGGCTTTAACGTGGCAAAAGAATCCTATCTTAAGCTGTTCACCTACACCGACGAAAATCCTGAAATGACCACCGAAGAAGTTCTTCTTTACGCAGGTCTTACCTCTTACGTTGACGAAGAAACGTTCACCTTCATCAGAATGGCATTGAGCAAAGCATAAAACAACCGCAATTCAAAAAAGAGTCTACCTTCTCGGTAGACTCTTTTATACTCTGTATAAAAAAAGGAACTCTTTTTTTCGTGTAATTGACTCTTGACGCTTGCAAAAAGGTGCGCAGAAGCGCCTGATTGAGATTTTTTAGATTAAAACACTTGACATTTAGGTGTATACAGTATATAATTAACTTAAGAAAATATAGACGGAGCGGCGGATTATGGGCTTGACAACCTTTATTACCATAATCATATTTTTATCCGCGTACATACTCGTCATTTTCTCTCACGCAGTTAAAATTATGCGAGAGAATAGAGCGGCGGGGGTTGTACGCCTTTTAGTCGTTGCGATTTTAACCGTCGTACTGTGCTCCGTTTCTTTCGTATTCATTCTTGATAATAGGGAAAAATTTAAAGAACTGCTCTACCATTTATGCTCCGAGAAAACTATCGACTGCGTAAAGACTGCTTACCAGCAGTGTTTCGGAGAGAACCCCCTTATCTTTGCGATTCAAGTCGTTGGAGGGTTTTTAGAGTTCCTCTTCTATTCGGCAATCGTAGCCATTTTGTCTTGCTCGCTAGTGGCAGTCGCGCGCAAGCTCTTTGTTGATTTTACCACGCAAACAAGCGTTGTGGATATACAAGAGAAAAAGATTGAACGCTCCCGTTCTATATTTGAGAGTGCGAAACTTTTCCTCGTATGTAGGCGGGTTAGAATTTAGATAGGTCCAGGTGATACGGTAAGCGTATCGCCGTTTAGGCATATCTAAATATCGCTACGCTATACGTACGTGCGCACGCGCGAGCCTTGTGTGGTAATTCTTACAAACGCCCATCCTCGCACGCGCATACGTTAGTAGCGTACGCCGTCATAGTTACGGGGAAACGGGCGTAAAGCTTTTTATAGAGAAAAGTATCTCTTGCGTTTTTACGGTTTTGAACGGAATGCGTTTTGTAGGCGAAAGATAAATTTTTAGATTTCGGCTCAAAAAGAAAACTCTTCCAGATCGTAAACAAGAAAGAGCGTATAAAGAGAAAACAAACTTTTTTATTTAAAACGCGAAAAATGTCGAATAAGGTCGAGCACTCGTTTTCAATCAATGCTTAAAGCAAATACTCCGTACTATGGCAACCAAAGGGTTTTCCTTTGGTTGTATTTATTTTTCTCCGTTATAATAAAACGATAAAAAGACACAAATGGGAGCTCCCCTTAAAATAAACACAAAAGAAGAGTGGAAAAAAGTATGTTAATTGAAGTAAAGAACTTGTATAAAAAATACAATCCAAAAGCGGACTATACGATTGAGAATATCAATTTATGCGGTGACGCAGGCGAAATCGTAGGCGTTTTGGGGCATAACGGCGCAGGAAAATCTACCACGATTAAGTGTATAACAGGGATTCATCCTTACGAGCAAGGTACGATTGAAATCTGCGGTTTCGATTTGGCGAAAAACCCGATTGAAGCGAAGAAAAATTTCGGTTACGTCACCGACGAATTTACTTTGTTTGAAAAAATGACGGGCTACGAATTTATCAATTTCATGGCAGACGTTTATAAAGTCAGCACGGAAGATAGGGTGGCGCGCGTGGAAGAATTCCAAAAGTTGTTTGCGCTTGGGGATTCGATTTATCATATGATTTCTTCCTACTCACACGGCATGAAACAAAAAATCTCGATTATGGGCGCGCTTATTCATAATCCCAAAGTGTTCATCTTGGACGAGCCGATGGTTGGGCTTGACCCCTATACGGCAAACCAGGTAAAACTGTATTTCAAACAACACAGCGAAAACGGGAATTTGGTGTTGTTTTCTTCCCATAATTTGGACACGGTGGAAAAGCTTTGCAATCGCGTTTACATCATCGATCAGGGCAACATTTTAGAGGAAATTGACATGGAAAAATTCCGTGCGAGCGGAAAAGATTTGGAAGAGTATTTCCTTTCCATTACCAAGAGGGTAGCGAAAGTATGAGAGAATTTTGGATATTGTTTCGTTACGAAATGAAAAATCAATTTCCCGTGCAATGGAAAAAGGGAAAAACGGACGTAATCGGGAATTTACTTTCCATTTTTATTTCCTTGATTATGGTTGTCGTTAGTATTTTATTGATTTCCACGATTGCGAAAAATTACGTCGCTATTAAGATCAATAAAGTTTACGACCCCATTGCAAGGGCAAGCGAGCTTATCAACATTTTGTATTGCGGTATCATACTCATTATGAGTTTTGCTTGCTTAGAGCGCATGCGCAAAACGCTTACGGACGCAAAGGATAAAATGGTATTCTTGCGTTTGCCGCTCAAACAGGAAACGATTTTTTTAAGTAAGCTTTGCGTGCTGTTGTTACACACGTATTTGTTGGGGCTTGCGCTCATTTTGCCTGTAAATATCATTATTGCAACGGCAATCTCTCCGGCGCTTTCCTACTGGCTTGCAACCGTTTGCGTTTGCTTGTTCTTACCGCTTATCCCCTTTTTGATTGCGTGTCTTTTGATTGTGCCGTACATCAAGCTTATTGATTTTATAAGCCATAAATACACGCTTATGTTCTTTTCGTTTACTGGGCTTTTAATGCTTGCGTTTCTGCTTTATTCGGAAATCTTAGTGGTGGTGGAAAAGCTTTTGGAAACGGGCTCTATTCAATTTTTGTTCAACGAGCAATTTATCGGTGCGTTGCAGGCGCTCCTTAAAGTAACCTATCCTGCAAATTCGTTTGCGTCGATCGTTATGCAAAATAATTTACTCGTTTCCTATATCGTCGTACTTGCGGGCGCGGTGGTTGCGGCAGCGGTGGCGTACTTTATAACGAAACGTTTGTACTACGTAACCATGTATAAAAACGAGCGCAAAAAAGAGGGAAAGAGCAAACGTCCCACCTATAAAAAGTCTTCGCCGCTTATTGCGCTTTTGAAAAAGGAGTTTATTTGCGTTTTCCGCGAACCGAAACACGTATTTTCCTATTTCGCAATTGCGGCGGCCATGCCCGTGATGGTGTATTGCTGCTATTCGCTTTTCGAAACGCTTATCTATAATACGCTCGGTTTGCAGGTTCATTTCTCGTTGGCGCTTTTGATCGTGCTCATTTTTGGAATGCTCACGAATACGTTTTGTTCGACGAACGTTACGCGCGATGGAGCAAGTGTTTTGAAATTAAAAACCTTTCCTTTGCGTGCGACTAGAATCTTTTTGGCTAAAGTTTTGTTTTGCGCGCTCGTCAGCTCGATTTCCGTTATTTTAACGACGGTGTTGTTGGTGGCGGCGACGTCGCTGCAAACGGCGGACGGAGTTGCTTGCTGCGCGATAGGCTTGGCGTTCTCGCTTGCGCAAATTTTCTTGGCGACGCGTATGGATATGAAGCACGCGAGGGTATCCCTTTCCGCCATTGAAATTGAAAAACAAAGTTCTAAAACCGTATCGAAAGTAATTACAATTGGGTTTATTTTGGCAATGCTTGCGGGGGTTGCGTCCGTTGCGCTTGCCTTGCTTTCGGTGGGTATGCCGATTGTGGGCGGTACCGCGTGGAAGATTTCCATCGTGTATTCGTATTTAGTGCCGGCGTTAATCGGCTTAGGATATTTAGGATTTTCCATCTGGTATTATCGCCGCAAAATTGCGGAAAATTTGGAGAATCTGGTGGCGTGATCCAAGCGCCAAAGCTTAGCAAAAGAGGAGAAAGCTTATGGGTAAAAAATTAATATCGTTGATTTTAGTTTTGCCTTTAATTTTAATGATGTGTCTATTTACCACAGTCAACACGGTAAGTTTAACGGTGGCTGTTCCCGTGTCCAAAATAGAAATTTTGGGCTCGAAAATCGTATATTTAGACCTTGATAAAGAAGAGAAGCATTTTATCGATTACGCCGTATATCCCACGGAGGCGAGCAACCAAAAAATTGAGTTCTCCACAGAACCAATCGGTACGGCTCGACTTGCGGAGCTCGAATATAAGGACGGCTATATTTGTCCTAAATCGGTAGGACAAGCAAAAGTGTATTTGACGACGGCGGATGGCGGATTCAAAGACAGCTTAATCGTTCAAGTTGACGCAAGCTCTTTACAATCGATTGAGTGTGAGGTGGAGAAGAGCGAATTAATCGTTAAGGAAAAAACGCTTATCAAAACGGAGTTTGTTCCTGCAAACGCGGCAGATAAATTGCTCAATTACGTTTCGAGCAACGAAAACGTGGCAACCGTAAACGAAAAAGGCGAAGTGTTCGCCGTGGGTAAAGGTAGGGCAACGATTACGATTTCTTCGGAAACAAAACCTTCCGTTTTCGATACGATAGAGGTAAAAGTGGATAACGAGGAAATCTTGGAACTCGGCCAAACGAGTGTCGTGACTTGGCAAAGCGAAGGCGCGCTCGACGTTTCGGTAGATACGATAGACAGCTACGAGCTTTCCTATAAAACGTTCGTCGATGGCGTAGAGAGATCGGAGGTATTTACGCAGGCGTCGTTTGACGAGGCGGATGAAAACGGGCATTTGCTTTTCCATTACGCATTTAAAGAAGATTTTTACGGGGAAGTGAAGGTTGTTGTTACGATTAAAACACCCCTGCAAACGTTATCGAAGGAGTGTGTTGTTGAACGAGTAAACGAGATCACGGCGGAATTTGTTTCCGACGAGCCTCTCTCTTTCGAGGTTGGCACGCCTTTCCGTTTGCATTTGGAAATCAACGTAAAACCGGCAGAGGCGGACGTTTCGTATGAAGTGGAAGTTTCCAATGACAACTTAAAAATTGACGAACAAGGCAAGCGTGTCCGCTTGACGGCAATGCTTCCCGGCGTAACGACGGTTACCGTCTGCGTGAAAAACAATCAATTCCCTACGCAAATGGTGGAGCTCACGAAGGAAATCGTCGTATTGCCCTCCGCGTTGACGGTGGAAGAAACGGCGAATACTTACGGTATTGAAAATATTTGGACGATAGGTAAAACGGAAATTGCGGAGTTTACTGCTGGCGGTATTAAGCTTCGGGATAGCGCGTACGCGTTGCATCTTTCCTACGGAAAAACGGAAATAGGGGAGAATTTTAAGGAATATCTTTCCTTTGAAACGGACACGGACAAAGTGCGTGTCAACAGTTTTAGCGGTGTCATTTCCATGGACGAAGATTTTTCGGGACTTGTGAAAATCACCGCGAAGTTTGCTTATCGTGGCATCGAAAAGAAATCGGAAACGTTTACGATTCGTTGCATCGGAAACGCAGTCAACGTGGACACGTTCTACGAATTATACCGAGCAACGAAACAGCAAAAACCCGTGGTTTTGCAAGGGGATATCAAAGACGATTTCGGTTATAACGCTACGGGCGGCGTCGTATACACGGAAGACAGTATCACCAAAATTCAAAGCACGTATGATACAACTTGGTATAAAAACGTCGGGAATAACAATCCGACGGTAAAAGTGCTCTTGGAATTTAAAGATAGTATTTACGGCAACGGACACCAGATCAACGCGCACAATGTAGCGTACGCGCTTGATTCGGCGGGGCAGCTGAAGGATAGCGCGCTGTTTAGAGGTCCGCTCAATTTCGTGGCAATGTCCGAATCGAGCAGCAGCTCGATCAGTGTAAAAGCGCAGGATAATATTTGCTTTGCGTTGTACGAGGGTGTGACGGTAAACAACGTGGAACTGCGTGCGTGCGACTTACAGGCGGATACTGAAGGAAATTACGATTTAAACGATTTAAACTACGTTGGCACGACGGTGGAAATATTTGGGGATAACGTAAATATCGAATATTCGCGTATCACCAACGGCCGCACCGTGCTCCGTGCTTTCGGGGATATTTCGGATAGCTCAAAAGAGATCCACTTAAATATTAAAAACAGCGTTTTAAGTGGCGCAAGAGAGTTTATTTTGCGTATCGGCAGCAACGCATTTGTGGAAGGAACGAAAGAAAACCCCTCGCCCTATTTAAACAGTGGCGATAAAATCTCGTTCCCCGTGCAAAAATCGTATCAAGAGAGCGGCTTTGAAAAATCGGCATACGATAGTAAGTACATCAAAACGTTCGTCAACGTGAAAAACAGCGTTATGAAAGACGCGGGGATTTTCTGCGTGGGAATGGACGCGCATTTCTCGGGTGGTGCACTCGCGGATGGTTCGGGTTTCTTAAGTGGACTTTTGACGGGCTGGAAAAATTTGGCGAAAACAAGCTACGGCGCAAAACTCACGTTCGAAGGTGACGTTCGCATGTACGACTGGAAGGACATTGAAAGCGTGGACAGCAGTACGCTTATTGAAGTTATCGGGGAATCTAATTATAAAGATACCATCAGTTTCAACATAAAAGAGCTGATTCAAGAGATTGCTAATGCCGAGCATTTAAAAACGATTGTTTACGAAGAAAACGGCAAACAGTACGTACACGGAGGGATTGCGTTCTTCGGAGGCGGTAAAAATTACAGCGTATTCGAGGCGAAAGGGTATTCCTTCCATTCGTTAAACGGGTACGAAGTAAGGCTTTCCGACGTAGGAAAACCGGAGTTGCAGTTGGCGGCAGGCGACGAGAGCTTCTACTTCCTGCTCCACGATAGTACGACGGCAAACTTCTTACCGAGTCACCAGGCGGAAATGCTTGAATCGGGTAAAGCGTACGATTGTATTTACGCGAAATAAAACGTTATAAACAATCCATAGGATTAAGGAATATAAAACACTCGAAAAACAGTATGGAGGTCGAGATATGAAAAAGAAATTATCGTTACTTTTAAGTGGTATTACGATGGTTTTTGCAGGAACGCTTGCGTCTTGCGATGTAGAGCAACAAGGGCTTTACAGCTTGGATAAGAGCAATTTTGATTCCATGGTTGCGTATCAATCGGAGATTACGTACGAAGATTTATACGTACTCAAACTAATGCCGGACGGCACGCAAACACGAATTCCCGTTACGGCAGATATGTTCACTACGGCTTTTGATACAAGCAGCGTAGGCGTAAAACAAGCGGTGATTACGTACGCAGGCGAAACGTATACGATCGAGTATACGGTAAAATATAAGGTGGAATTTGCCGTAGAAAGCGAGGTAATCGACACGCAGTTCGTTCTCAGCGTAGAAGAGATTGAACTTCCCGAAGTGGAAGAAATGCAGGGCTACGATTTCGTTTCTTGGAATGACGTTTTACCCGAAACGTTGACAGGAAATCTGTATTTTTCCGCAATATTTGAAGAGGAAGTCAACGTTCCCGCGTTGACGGAAGTAACGGCTGAATACGGAGATTTGTTCTCTGAAATCACGTTGCCTTCAAACGAGGAAGGCGCTTGGCAATTCGTAAACACCGAAAATCAAACGGTTGGTGCAGTTGGCACGCGTCAAGTCGAAGTGCAATTCGTATTAAACGACGGAGAGGGGACGGTGCATACGACGGCGCTCGTCACGCTCAACGTACAAAAGAAGAATTTGCAATTTGTGGATACGGTTACGCAGTTCGTATACGACGGGCAAGCGCACACTCCTTTGTACTCGTTTGACGGCGTGGACGTTTCGAATGTGAACGTTACGTATATTCCTTATTACAACGGCGATGCGGTCAACGCAGGGAATTACGATTTCGAGCTTGTAATCGACGACGAAAATTATACGGGCAGTTTCGAAGGATCGTTTGAAATCACGAAAAAATACGCAAAGATTAGCGTTATTGGAAGCTATGAGATCAACTTAGGCGAGGCGTTGCCCACTACGCAATATAAGGTTGTTGACGAAAACGGCGAGGCACTTCCCCAAGAGCTTATCACGTTGATGGATATAGTAGTTGTTGAGCCGTCGATTATCGGCGCAGGTGAATACGAGCTTACGCTTGAGGTCAACAACGCGAATTTCAACGTAACGGTGGAAAAAGGCAAATTGACGGTAAATAAGGGCACTCTTGCGCTTACGCCGCAAATCATGGCAGACACGAAGATTGTGTACGGCGACGCGCTTGCCGGGGTTTTGTTTGTCGAAGTTCCGCAGGGCGTATGGTCTTGGAAGGACTCGGAAGCGGTGATATCGACGCCAAATAAGTATACGGCAACGGCAGTCTTCACACCCAACGACACCAAAAACTACGAAGGGTTTGAGACGAGCGTGGAGCTTAGCGTTGAAAAGCGTGTTATTACCATTTCCGTAACGCAAACTTCGTTTGTGTACGACGGCGAGGCGAAATCGGTGAAATACACCGTGAATGGCGTTTTGGAGGGCGACGAAACGGCGTTTACCGTCGTTGGTAACACCGAATACGTCAATGTTGGCACGTATGAGGATATCCTTTTAAAAATCGAATCGGATAAATATAAATGCATCCCGGAAGAGGTTGTTTTAACAATCGAGCGCGCGGAAAACGCATGGACGGCAGAGCCTACGCTTAGCAAGACTAGCTGGGTTTACGGCGAAGAATTGTCTGAAGTAACGGCGAGCGCGAAATTTGGCGCAGTTGTAATCAAATATGTGGATGAAGACGGCGAAGAAATGACGGAAATGCCTACGAATGCGGGCACGTATACGGCGAAATTCACGGTAGAAGATACGGCGAATTATGGCGGCTTAGAAAAAGAAATCGAATTCACGATCGCAAAGAAAACAATCGAAATTCCTACGCTTGCAGTAGAAAACGTAACGTACGATGCAAAAGCGCATTCTGCTAGCGTAGTAGAAAGCGACTATTACACCGTAGACGTAAGCAAGGCTACGGGCGTTGTAAACGTGGGCGAATACGAAGTAAAAGTGACGCTCAACAGCGAAAACTACAAGTGGACGGATAGCGAAACGCTC
>JAZRQY010000017.1:0-26773 GCA_045650185.1 Candidatus Scatosoma sp.
AGGAATTCGCAATCCTGCACGATAACGTCAACAGCGGTACGTCTTACGCCTTGGTTGTCTTCATAGTTGCGGATTTGGATATGTCCGACAACGGCAACCTTGTTTCCTTTCTTGGTGAAACGCGCGATGGTTTCTGCCATAGCGCGCCAAGCGGTACAGTTGAAGAAATCCGTTTGACGTTCGCCGTCTTGAGAAGAATAATTTCTGTTTACGGCAATAGCAAAATGACAAACCGGAACGCCGGAAGCGGTTTCGGTAAGTTCGGGGTCGCGCGTTAAGTTTCCGATTAAAAATACTTTGTTCATACTGTTTCCCTCGCCTTATTATGCAAGTTTCGTGATCATACGTCTCATAACGTCTGCGTCAATACCTGCAACACGGTTGAGCTCGTCCAAAACGTTGCTTTCTGCTTCAAACGTCATAAGAACGTAATAAGCTTCGTTCTTATAGTTGATAGGGTAAGCGGTTTTCTTCGTACCCCACTTGTCCGTAGAAACAACAGCGCCGCCTGCATTCTTTACGATGTCCTCGTACTTTACAATTTCAGCAGCCTTTACTTCTTCCGTCGAGTCGTTGTTGAGCAAATACAGCATTTCGTATTTAGCCATAACGTTTCACCTCCTGGACTTATTCGGCGCACCGCGGAATTCGGTACGCAAGGTTTATATGACACATAATCATACAGATACATTATACCGATTTACTACTACGTAGTCAACCGTTTTTATGCGTTTTTTGAAAAATAGTCAAAAAAAAGAAGAGCGTTTTTTACACGCTCTCTAATTATTATATAATAAATACCACGGGATAGACGCGTGGCAGGCAGACCAATAGTAAAGCGCATTTATGCGCCGCCTGCAATGATGGGGCTACGCCAAAAACTAATCCCCCCCGATTTCACAGGGGGGGGATAATTATTTGGTTAGAAAATAGCCGTTATCAGATGTAGGCAATGGCCGCCAGCAGAAGGGCAAGGTAATCGATCATCTCCGCTACGGTCAGTTCGCCCAGTTTTTCTTTTTCGCCGGTATAGAACGTCTGCCCTGCAATCTCTTTGACGATAGGCTTATACAGAATGTTGCCTTGGGCTTCGGTTTCGAATTTAATGAGGCCGTCGTTGTGAAGGTCGTACAAAGTAGCGTCGTTGACGTTCGAAGAGATATTGTTCATGGCGTCGTTCATGTTTGCCAAAGCGTAGAGGTATTCCGTTTCAGAGCTGTCCTTAAGCAGGTATTTCCAAGTTCCCTTCAGAGGGGAAGGCGCAACTTCGCCACTCTCGGCGAACGTCCAAGTACGCGTATTGTTTTCAGCGTGGTCGGTGTATACGACTTCTTTCCAGACGAGCTCTGCGCCCTCGGTTACCTGTACCGCCGTGACAAGCTTGCCGTCAATTTCCGCATAGCTATAAATGCTGTTTTCGGGGCTTTCATCCATAACCGTCTGTATGGAGATGGTTTGAATTTTTGCGCTGAAATCGCACAACCTTACGTCTTTCATATGGGAGAGGATTCCTTCCGCGGTTGCCTCGTCACCAAGAGCTTCGCTCACGGTCAGCACGTTGATCATATCGTCGATGATTTTCGAGCTGTCGTCCATGAGCTCGCCCAGCGTGCGGACCTTGTAATTAGGATCGTTTTCGTCCGGCTGAGTCATGTTATACAGGATGAAATTCATCCTCGCGTCGTTGTTTTCGTCGGATTTGATGATTTTTCTCAGTTCAATTCCCTTAATTAAATCGTTGGAGTTGGCGCCCATCAAGTCCCCAATAGTACGACGGCTGCTAGGATCGTAGGAGATGGTGTTGCCGATGATTTCATAGTCGTTGCCGTATGCCAAGGCGAGCATGAAATCGGGAGATTCGTAGGTTAATTCTAATACGGTATCCAGATAAACGGCCTGCAGCAGGGTATGGGTATCCTTCATGTCGTGAATGGTGCGCGCATGATGATACAAACCGTACGTTTCAGAGTTGGGATCGTTGTCCTTCAGCCAAATAATCTGCTTATTTTCTCGATCCAGCGTGTAGTGGATGCCTTCCGTGCCGTAGGCAATCTGCACCATTAAGGGGTTTTCTGCAGTGAACTCATCATCGAAGATATCGAGGTCGAGCGCCGCCGAAAGCTCGATACGTTCAATGAAGGTTCTCGATAAGTAGCCACGCAAATCGCTCATTTTTGTCTTGCTGTGGTATTGACGGGTGTCGTTATCTGCCGTATAATTCTGCGCGTTTTCCAATAAGTGGAATACGTCGTAGCCACCGTTGGGATTTTCTTTGATGTATTCTGTTTTGTCTTCGCCGACTCTGACGGAGAAGATACCGCTTTCCACCTCTTCGATCATCACACCGATGAAGATGTGTTCTTCGTCGTATACAGTGTTGTCGGTAACGTAGTAGCGTTTAGGCAACATTTTTACAAAGTCGCGGGTCGGGTCGCTGTCGTTGGGATCAGCGTCAATCAAAACGTAGTGCGTATACTCGTTACCGTACGCCAAGGCGCGGATGACGGGCGCACTGGCTGCGCTGACGTTCATCAGCGTTTCCACCGTAATGTTGTCGAAGAGGGAGTTCCCTTTTCCGTCCAACAAGTCGCCAAGGGTGTTTTGAGTATAGTATTCTCCGTTTTCATCCTTCAGCCATCTCCAGTCGTCGTCGATGCCGTCGCCGTTGGTGTCGATCAGCTCGTAGCAAACTCCCTCTTCACCGAAGACGAGGGGAATTAACAACGGATCTGCATCTTTTTGCATGGGGGATTCGATAGCAAGGAGGGTTCCCAAAGAAATATTTCTGAGGATATTCATTCCGTTGCCGTCCTCAATCAGCTTGTTCAGCGTGATGGGGGAATTGATGGGAATGATTCTGTTGTTTGTGCCGATGACGTAGTCCGTGCCCTCTTCGCCGTAAGCGATGGCAAGCAAAATCGGGTCGGACGAGCCGTTCAATCTCAATATATCGCCGAGGGGAACACCGCCGACGACCGCCAAGAGGTTTGCGTTTTCGCCGAGAATATCGGATACGTAAGGGCCTTTTCTGGTCTGCGCTACGTCGGAAACGTATACTTGATAGTATTGTAAGTCGCCGTCTGCGCTAAGGAATTTTAAGGAGCCAATGGGCGTTTGGTTGCTGTCGAATACTTCGTATTGATAAGTGGAACCGTCCGAGGTCTGTTGAATAACGTTGTCGTTTTCGTCCTTCCATACGCCGTCGCCAACGTAGCCAAATTCCACGTCGTTGGGCGAAGTGAATACCATGGATTGCTCATCCGAGTTCAGCTGATAGGTCTTAGGCAAAGGCGAAATGGAACCATCTACGTTCATGACGTAATCTACGTTTTCTTCGCCGTAGACGAGGGCGCGAATGATGGGGTCGTCCGTGTTGACGTCACCGCCAAGCGCTTCTATCAGGCTGTAGAAGGTGAGGCCGTTTAAGCGTTTGGAAAGCTGTTCTGCGTTGGTCAGCGAGCCGATGGTAACGCTGGTTGACGTACCAATCATCTGCACCGTGCCGTCCTCTAAGATGATGTAATCCTCGCCCGGTTCGCCGTAGCAAATCATCGCGAGTACGCCTTCGACGGGGTTTTTCGTAACCGATTCCACCAAACGCGCGACGTCGGTGTTGTTGATTGTTGCGCTGAGGAAGTCCCCTAAAGCGGAGAAGGGGGTGGACATCAAGGTTTCGTAATCGATGCTGATGCCAAATTCGGCAACGGAAGCAATCAACGACTGTACGCTTGTGCCGACCATAGGGGAGATGGCGTTCAAGGTATTCAAACTGCCCGTTCCGTCTTGCATTTGCCCTGCGGTGCCGATAATCGTTTCAACGAGGCCGTATATACTGGAATCGCCGTACTGCTCGTTGATGAATTGCGTGTAGTCAATTTCCATCCCGGCAAGGTCGTTTACCGTCCCAACGGCGTCCTTGATTTTTACTTGCGTGGCGGTGTAGTAACCCAAGCCAACGATACCGCCGAGCGTGCCGACGATACCTAAGACAAAGCCAAGCAATAAGCATAATATTTTACCGAGAATACCGCTCTTTCTTTTCGGTTTCGGTTCTCTCCGTTCCCTGCGACGAGCGTTTTGGTTGTTTTGGTTGTTTGATTGTTCGTTTCTTGCCATAAAAAACTCCCTTTGCCGTTTGAGCTCGCTTTGCGGCGCGCGCATGCGCCCAGCGAGAAATATAGTACAAAGCTATTATAACGCATATTTTTTCAAAATGCAAGTATTCAAACGAAGAAAATTTTTACCAAGTGGTAAAAAAAGAAGCGATAGCGGTATTTTTTCGCCATCGCTTGTAATGAAATTGCCGTATTGTATGCGTTAAAGGAGGGGAATTACGCCAAGATAGATGATATCTTCACGATTTGCGGCGTCGCCCTCTGCCAAAACGAACGCTTTTTTATGCAGAATACCGCCTGCTTTTTCCACGAGTGCTTCCAAGCCGAGGAGAGATGCGCCCGTAGATACTACGTCGTCTACGATAGCAACCTTCTTGCCCTTTAACAGTTCGACGTCGTGCTTGGAAAGGTACAGCTTTTGTTCTTTGCCCGTCGTAATCGACGCGTCGATAGAAACCTCGATACCGTCCTGAACGTACAGTTTTTTGCTCTTGCGCGCTACCGCGTAATATCTTTGTCCGAGCTCTCTCGAAACGCAGTGCGCCAGCTGTAATCCCTTCGATTCTGCGGTGAGTACCACTTCGCAATCCTCTAAATGCTTTGCAAGCAACTTTGCGCAATGTTCGGTCAGTTCGTTGTCGCCGTGTAAGTTAAAAAAAGCGATATTGATGCCCGAGGGAAGGGGAAGAATGGGCAATTCGGCTTTAAAGCCTTCAAAATCTACTACGTAAACGTTCTTGCTCATAGGTAAAAACCTGCCTTGATTAGTCTTTCTACTACCATTGTAGCATTTTTTTACCCAAATGTAAACCCCTTATCGACAAAAAATAAAAAAATTTTCCCGTTCTTGTCGGCTTACTAAAAAAGTCGATTGACAAACGGCGGTCGTTGTGTTAGAATAGTACCGCTATACTGCCCCAAGGAGAAGAACGCCAAGTGGAAATTACCGCTATCACCCCACAAGTTAAGGATAAAGCCCGTTGCTCGATTTACGTAGACGGGCGGTTTTACTGTGGGCTGGCGCTGGAAACGACGGTCAAACACCGCCTGAAGGTGGGGCAGATTGTGTCCGAGGATTTTTTGAGTGATATCCAGTTGGAGAGCGAAAAGCGCACCGCCTTTGATAAGGCGCTCACCCACCTTTCTGCCACGCAAAAGACGGAAAAGGAAATGCGTGATTACCTGCAAAAGAAGGGGTATCTGCCTGCGACCATAGAGTACGTGTTAGACAAGTTGCGCGGCTACGATTTCGTCAACGACGAGGCGTACGCAAAGGCGTACGTTTCGGCAAAGTCGGGGCGCAAGGGAGAACGATTGTTGCAAAGAGAGTTGCGCGCCAAAGGGATTTCCGACGAGGCGGCAGAGGCGGCGCTTTCGGATTTGGACGAGGAGTCGCAGATCGAGGCGGCAAAGGGCTTATTAGAAAAATATTTGCGTGGCAAGGCAACGGATACAGCGACCCTGCAAAAGGCGTATCGGCACCTTCTGTCCAAGGGCTTTTCCTTTGACGTGGCAAAGTCTGCAATTTCGGCTGTCTGTGACGACCAAGAATTGGAATAAGAGGGGGCAGGTACGGAATGAATTATAAAAAATATTGCTTTGATTGTATCCCCTCTACGCAGGATTTTCTGCGTGAAAAGCGTGCGAAAGGCGAAAACGCCGTGGCGGTGGCAAAGTCGCAAAGCGGTGGTAAAGGCACGAAAGGACGCTCGTTTGAAAGCAACGAAGGGGGGCTTTGGCTGTCCATTTTGCTCTTTCACGAGGGCGCCTTGGCGCAGGACGGATTTTTGATGATGGCGCGCTCTGCCGTGGCGGTGTGCAAGACGTTGGAGAGCTACGGCTTACAGCCAAAAATCAAGTGGGCGAACGACGTGCTCGTCGCAGGAAAAAAGATTTGTGGCGTGCTGACGGAGAACGTCTGTCAGGGGAATCTTATCACATCCACGCTGTTTGGTATCGGGCTGAATATCAACAATACGCTTGGCAAGGAACTGCAAAATATCGCCACTACCTTGCGTGAGCAGACCGGCAAGGAATACGATTTGCAAGAGGTGGAGGAGAGGTTGCTTGCCTACTTCTTTGCTCCCTTTGCTTTTTCGGAATATGCCGAAAGGTTGGCGTTTTTGGGGCAGGAAATTGCCTTTTGCGTGGGGGATAATACCTTTACGGCTACCCTTTTGGGGGTGAGCGAACGAGGGGAATTGTTGCTTGAGGTAGACGGTCAGAGAACGAAGTATGCTTACGGCGAAATATCGCTGTCGAAAGGACGGGAAAGGGTATGAGATACGTATTGACAACCGAACAGATGCGTGAAGCGGATACCTTTACCGTGCGGGATTTAGGCGTGCCTGCGCTGGAACTCATGGAGAGGGCTGGCTCGGCCTTGAAAAAAGAGGCGGAACGGCTTGCCCCGACGGGTAAAATCTTGGTGGTTTGCGGCGGTGGAAACAACGGTGGCGACGGCTTTGTGTGCGGTAGGTTATTGCTTGCCGCAGGCAGAGAGGTGGACGCCGTTTTCTTTGCGGAAAAGCGCACGCACGAATGTGCGGTGACCTTGTCGGAATTTATGCTAAACAACGGCAAAGTGTTCGACGAAATTCCCGACGGGGAATACGCTTTGGTCGTGGATTGCTTGTTTGGTACGGGATATCGCTATCGCGAGGACGAGCGTACTGCGGCGGCGATCCGTAAAATCAACACCTTAAAAAAGCGTGGGGCAAAAGTCCTTTCTGCGGACATTCCGTCGGGTGTTTGCGGAAACAGCGGTATCGCCAAGGGCGAGGCTGTGGAGGCAGATTGCACGCTTTGTCTTGGGGAGATTAAGGCAGGGGTGGTGCTGGCGGACGGCCTCGATTATGCAGGGGAAATCGTGCGCGCAGACATTGGAATCGTACTGCCTGCCTTCGACGAGGAAGGACACGGCTACGCGAGGCTGGTGGAAGGGGCAGAGGTTGCCGAGCATATCCCTCTGAGAAAACGCAATTCCCACAAGGGCAATTACGGCAGAGCTACGGTGGTCGCAGGTAGTGAAAAATACACGGGCGCGGCGTATTTGTCCGCGGTGGCGGCGGTGCGTAGCGGCGCAGGGTATACCACTCTATTGTTGCCGAGCGCTCTCTTTCCGCTGTTTGCATTAAAAATCCCCGAAGCGTTGTTAAAAACAACAAACGACGGGGGCAGGTACGCATTTAACGAGGAAATTATGGCGGAAATCCCCAAGGGCGCGGTGGCGTACGGCATGGGTATGGACGTTTCCGAGGAGGTTGCAAAGGGGGCAGAATATCTGCTTTCCCACCACGAGGGAACGCTGATTTTGGATGCGGACGCATTAAATTCCCTTGCGATGTATCGAAAGGATAGCTTATCGGAGATGTTTAAAAACGCAAGCTGTGAGGTGGTGCTTACACCCCACCCTCGTGAGTTTGCTCGCCTCATCGACAAGCCTTGCGAGGAAGTGTTGGAAAACGCTCTGTCCTTGGCGCAGGCGTATGCGAAGGAGTGGAATGCGACGGTGCTTTTAAAGGGTGCGGCGACCATTTTGACGGACGGCAAACGCACCCTCATCAACACCAGCGGTACGGCAGGTCAAGCCAAGGGTGGCAGCGGCGACGTGTTGTCGGGTGTGATAGCAGGGCTGTGCGCCTCGGCGTTGAACGGATTTGACGGGGCGGTGTGCGCGGCGTATCTGTGCGGTAAGGCCGCCGAGCTTGCCACCGCCGAGATTGGCGAATACTCTCTGACGGCAAGCGATGTCATCGGGTACTTAGGTAAGGCATTTTTGGCGTTGCGTTGAGGCTATTTGCCAAAGATACGCACGGCGGTAGACGCCACAATCATACCGCAACCGACGACGAGATAATAGTAAGGAAACGGCGAAAAAAGTGAGGAGAGAAGAAGCAACGCGCCCCCGGTCAAAAAGGGTTTTGCGTTGCTTTTTTGTATCCACAGCGCAAAGCGCCGTTTTTTCTTATTCGCAAAGACTTGCGCCCCCTTGTACCTTTCAGGTAGCCGTCCGCTTTCCTTTAATTTTAGGTAGATTTCGGGCAGGGTAAGTACCTTGATAGAGAGGGCGGCAGACAGCTTTTCTGCCGTTTTGTCCAGCTCGTTGCAAAGGAGCACGGGGGCTCGGTTCTCCTCCAAGGACAAGAGAGGTGTCAAACCGTCTGCGCTCATGGGAGAAAGGAGAAAATGCGGGTAGACGACATGGCTTTCCGTATAGAAAAATTGCTTACCTAAGGATAGTTTTCTGCCTTGGATTTCTTCCCCGACGAGGGTTTTGGCGTTCTCGGTGAGAAAATCCGCTTTTTCTTTGGGGGAAAGTAGCGCAAGGTGAAGAAGCAATTGCTCCATCTGCCGTTTTTCACCTGCCTTTATGGTGGCGGTGGCGTGCTTTTTTTTGAGATATGACCAAGTGAGCATACTTGCGCCCACGCCAAACAGTAGGCTGACGAGCGCCGACCAAAGCAGGGGAACTTGTCGGTAGCGAAGATAGCATAGACTTGGCAAAAAACTGGCGGTGAAGGCAAAGGCAACGTCGGAAAAATAGGCGAGTTTTTTCATAAAATTCTCCTTTTTTCTTTTTTTGCCAAAAAAATGACGGTGTAAACTTGAAAAAAACAAAAAAATGATATATAATAGGATTGTAAGGGCGGTTTGCGCCTCTACGGGAAAAGGACTTTTGAGGGCTTTCGTATGCGTATAGGCATCTTTGGCGGGTCGTTCGACCCCATTCACAACGAGCATATTTCGCTGGCAAAGCAGGCGGTAGCAGACCTTGGCTTGGACAAGCTGTTTATCGTCCCTGCGGCGAACCCTCCGCATAAGCCTTGGAGGGTGTTGACCTCGGACGAGCACCGTTTAGAACTTTGCCGTCTGGCGTTTGACGGCGAGGAGAGGATTGCCGTTAGCGATTACGAGATTTTGGCAGGGGGGACCAGTTATACCTACCTCACCCTGCGACATTTTAGGGAGCTGTATCCTGAGGCAGAATTCTACCTCTTGGTGGGTACGGATATGCTGAGAAATTTCCCCCTTTGGAAATACCCTGAGGAGATTTTAGAAAACTGTACTTTGGCGGTCTGCGCCCGTGCAGAAGAGGCAGGTTGGGCAACCCGTGAACAGACGGAATTTTTCAACCGTTTCGGGCGAAATTTCGTTGTGTTATCCTACGAAGGAAAGGACGTTTCCTCTACAAAAATTCGCGTTTTGGCAGGGGCAGGGTTGGAAATAACCCCTTACACGGATAAAAACTGCGCGGCGTATATCGAGGAAAACGGACTGTATAAAGTGAAGGGTGGGGCGAAAGCACTCTCGTTGCAAAAACCCACTCGGCGGGCGCATACCTTGAGGGTGGCTTTGCTGGCGGCGGAGCGCGCAACAGGCTTGCCAATATCCGAAAAAAAAGCGGTGCAGGCGTGTCTTTTGCACGATTGCGCGAAGAACCTCAGCTTAGACGATCCGTTGCTGAAAGGCTTTGTTGCGCCTGAGGATTGTCCGCCTGCGGTGGTGCACCAGTACGCAGGGGAATACGTCGCAAGGACGGTGTTTGGGGTGGACGACGAGGAAGTGTTGTCGGCGGTCGCTTGCCACACCAGCGGCAAGGAGAATATGTCGCTCCTAGATAAGCTCGTGTTCTTGTCGGACTTGGTCGAAGAGGAGAGATCTTATTCGGGCGTGGAAAACTTACGGCGACTGTTTTGGGAAGATATAGACAAATGTCTATTGCAAGCCCTTGAGGACACGGTGGAATATTTGGAAAGGTCGGGGCAGCCCGTCTACGAAAGGACGATTGCGGCTCTGCGTTATCATAGAATACAATGCAATAAGGAGAAATAAAATGGAAATGACGGATAGCAGAAAATTGGCGCTTACCGCTTGCAAGGCGCTTTCGGAAAAGAGAGGTAGAGATATCGTGATGCTGTACGTGCGTGAACGCACGGCGCTGTGTGATTATTTCGTTATCGCCAGCGCAGGTAGCGCGTCGCAAATTAAGGCGATGGGCGAAAGAGTAGAGGAGCTTGTGGAAAAGGATTTGGGCATCGAGCCCACCCGCGCCGAGGGCGTTCGCGACGGCAGATGGGCGGTTATCGATTACGGCGACGTCATCGTGCATATCTTCAACGACGACACCCGTTTGTTCTATCATTTGGAGCGCCTTTGGTCGGACGGCGAGAATATGGAAAAATACGTGGACGAGGACTAATTAGAAACCCGAATACAAAAAGCACCCTTCTTGGGTGCTTTTTTAAGTGAAGTTATCCTGTGGATAGTGAAGTTTTTGTATCATACAAAAGTGAAGTTTTGGACAAAGTCCAAAGTGAAGTTTCGCCTGAGGGCGAAGTTGCGGAAAGAATTTTAATTCTTCCATAACGATTGCCGCAGGCAATCATTTCATGTTTTTATAAAAAACATTTCATATCGCAGATATTTCACAATTTGCACAGCAAATTATTTCATTCCTTAAATCTGATCTGCTTCGGCTCGGAATAGGCTTTTTTTCTTCGAGTCTTTTTTTCGACGATGTAGTAAATCGGCTCGGGTGGTTTTGGCGGTGGATTCTGAGGCGGTGGTGGGCTCGGCTTTTTTCGAAAAATGCAAAAAACCAACCGCACCAAATGCACGATACCAAAGCAGGCGGTAAAAAAGATAAACAACCAAAAAATTCCTAAAAATACTTTCATAGCCGCATTATAACTCCCTTTTCAAGGGAGAAAATGGCTAAAATACGCAAAGAAAAGGGGACTTTGTCGAAACATAATCGGGGCCCAATCGGCATACCATATTGGTATGAAAATAGATAAGAAAACGATTTTTGCGATGCTTTCGGTGTGCTTGGGATATTGTCTTGCGTTTGCTTTCTGTTTATGGGCTTTGAACGCCCCCGTAGCCGTCAGCGTGCAGGCAGTAAAGCTCTCCGTCGTCATCGATGCAGGGCACGGCGGTGTGGACGGTGGCGTCGTTGGGGTTGCCTCCAAACGAAAGGAGAGCGACGTCAATCTTTCCATTGCGTTTATTCTAAAAGAAAAGCTTGCGGATGCAGGCTTTTTGGTGGTGATGACGAGGACGACGGAAGGGGGATTATACGACACGACTGCCCCCGGATTTAAGCGTCGGGATATGCAAAAACGGAAGGAGATTTGTGAGAGCGCAAATCCGCTTTGCGTGCTGTCCGTGCACCAGAACTTTTATCCGTCCACCTCTTCAAGAGGTGGGCAGGTCTTTTACCGAAAGGACGACGAGTGGTCTACACGCTTGGCTGGCAATATCCAAGCCGAGCTAAACACCCTCTATAAAGGCGAAGGGGTGAAACCACGCAAGGAGATGACAGGGGATTATTATATGTTGCGACTTGCGCCGCCGTCCGTCATCGTGGAATGTGGGTTTTTGTCTAATCCCAAGGATGATGCCCTCTTAAATTCACCTGCCTTTTGCGAAAAAATCGCCGATAGTATCGTAATAGGCCTATTGGCGACGATTGGCGACTCAACGTAATCCTTCTAGGATAAATTCTTATAAAAACGCTTGTCAAACGCCTTCCATTATGCTATAATGGAATCGTATGCTGGCAAAAAGCGTGCTTTTTTAGGTCGGCAACAATGGAGGAATGGCAGATGCTGGGGCTGGATAGCGTGATTTCAGAGGTAGAGGCAAGACAACTCAATCCCGTGGTTCTGGCGTTCGTTGGCGACGCGGTGTATTCTCTGTACGTGCGCAAGCGTTTGGCGTTGTCGGGTGGCGGCAGCGCGGCAGATTTCCAACGCGCGGCGGCAAAGATTGTTTCAGCCGAGGGGCAGAGCGCATTTTTGGCGACGATAGAGCCGATGTTTACCGAAACGGAAACGGAAATTTATAAGCGTGGCAGAAATGCCAAGAAAGCAACCAAGAGCAAGAACGCCTCGGCGGCGGCGTACAACCGTTCGACCGGCTTTGAGGCGGTGGTGGGATACCTGCACTTGACGGGACAAACGTCGAGGTTGGACGAGTTGTTTTCCCACGCAGACGATACTCTGTTTCAGGGGATAAAGTTGGCGACGGCGTACAAGCCGACCCACTAACGAAGGAGAAAGGACGATGAAAACGGAAGGTAGAAACGCAGTTATTGAGCTGTTGAAAACAGGCAAAAATATAGATAAAATCTTGATGGAAAAATCGGGCGGCTCGCCGCAGGGCTCGCTAGGCATCGTCTTCGCGGAGGCGC
This sequence comes from Candidatus Scatosoma sp., assembly GCA_045650185.1. Classification (GTDB taxonomy): domain Bacteria; phylum Bacillota; class Clostridia; order Christensenellales; family Borkfalkiaceae; genus Scatosoma. Next base: position 12,313 of record JAZRQY010000017.1, read on the forward strand.
GCAAGCGCAACGTCCGCGTGCAGTTCGTGGACAAGCGAGTGCTGGAAAAGGAGAGCGAAACGGGCAGACATCAAGGGGTGATTGCCTTTACCACCGATTACGAATATTACGACCTCGACGATATTATCGAGGGGAAAAAGAGCGAAAAGGGCGGCTTTATCGTCCTTTGCGACGGGATTGAGGACGTGCATAACCTCGGCAGTATTCTCCGTGTGGCGGAATGCGCGGGCGCAGACGGCGTGGTTATTCCCAAGGCAGGTTGCGCGCCCGTGAACGAGAGCGTTATCCGTATCTCCGCAGGCGCGGCAGAGCATATGAAGGTTGCCCGCGTTGCCAACCTCAATCAGGCGGTGGAAAAGTTGCAAAAAAGCGGCTACTGGGTGTACGCTTTAGAGGCAGGCGGCGAGGATATCTACGCCGAGGATTTGACAGGCAACGTGGCTTTGGTCGTTGGTGGCGAGGACAGCGGTGTCAAGCGCTTGACCAAGGAAAAATGCGATAAAATTTTGTCCCTTCCCTTACAGGGAAAAGTGAACTCTCTCAACGCCTCGGTGGCGCTGGGGATTGCGGCTTACGAGGTAGTGCGCAAGCGCTTATAAACGATGGTGAAAATTGGTGAAAAGGACAACGAAATAGGTCAGGTATCCGATGAGGAGCTGGTGCTTGCCGCAAGGGAGGACCAGTCGCACGCGATGGAAACGCTGCTGTTGCGCTATGCAGGCATGGTGCGTGGGATTGCGCGTGGGTATTTCCTCTTTGGCGGGGATACCGACGACCTCGTGCAAGAGGGGATGATTGGCCTCTATTCTGCCGTGAGGGGGTATAAACCGGGTGAGATGCGGTTTAAAAGCTTTGCTTACCTGTGCATCACGAGGCGTATACAGGACGCGGTGAAGGCATCGGGACGGGAGAAAAATAGGCCGCTCAATAACGCCGTTTCGCTGTTGGAGGCGGACGTTCACCTCTCTGGGCCTGACCCCTTAGAGGAGATGATTGATAGAGAAAACGGCGAGGAGTTCTTCCGCCGTATGAACGAGGCGCTCTCCGATTTAGAGTTCCGTGTGCTGATGCTGTATATGAAGGGCTTGAGCACGGCGGAGATTTGCAAGATTACGAAAAAGAACGAAAAGAGCGTGGATAACGCCCTGCAGCGCAGCAAGAAAAAGCTGCAACAGATTGTGCAGGAAAAGAACGGCTAATTGGGAAACGAAGGAGAAATTATGGCACATTTGGCATTATATCGTACGTTCCGTCCAAAGACTTTGGACGACGTCGTACGTCAGGAGCATATCGTAAAGGTGCTCAAAAACCAAATCGAAAGCGGACGTGTGGGGCACGCCTATCTTTTCTGCGGTCCGAGAGGAACGGGTAAGACGAGCGTTGCGAAAATTTTCGCGCAGGCAATCAACTGCGAGAGCCCCGTAGGTGGCTCTCCGTGCGGAAAGTGCGCGGTTTGTCAGGCGCTTTCTCGCCCTGAAAACTTAGATATCAACGAGATTGACGCGGCGTCCAACAACGGCGTGGACGAAATGCGCGATCTGCGTGAAAAAGTGCAATATCCCCCCGTGGCAGGTAAATACAAGGTGTATATCGTCGACGAGGTTCATATGCTGTCGATGCAGGCGTTCAACGCCCTCTTAAAGACCTTGGAAGAACCCCCTCGCCATGCGGTATTCATTTTGGCAACGACGGAAGCGCATAAGATTCCGCCCACCATTTTGTCCCGCTGTATGCGCTTTGATTTCAAGCTGATTCCGCAGTCGGATTTGGAGAATCGACTTCGTCACGTCTTTGACAGTATCGGTAAAAAATACGAGGCAGAGGCGATTGCGGCGATTGCACGCGCAGGCGCAGGTAGTGTGCGTGATATGCTGTCGATTGCAGATACTTGCGCGGCGTACACCGAGGGCAAGCTGACCTACGCCGACGTAATGGAAGTGTTGGGTGGCGCGGATTTTGACAGCGTTTGCGCTCTTTGCGGACATATCCTGCAAGGGGAAACGGGGGCGGCGCTTGAGATTGCGGAACGCTTCCTTGCCGCTGGCAAGAGCGTGGGTATGCTGACGTCCGACGTCCTGCAATTTTTGAACGAGTGCGCAATTGCAAAATCGTGCAGAGGAGCAAAAGAGTTGCTCTCTATGCCCGAGGACGATTTTCAGGCTTTGGCAGTGGTGGCGAAGAATGCCGCGCCGTATACCTTGCTCCGCGCGACGGAAATTTTTGCGAAGGCGGAGAGCGAACTCAAATATTCCACCCTTCCAAGGGTGATTTTCGAGGCGGCGCTCCTAAAGGCGAGTATGCCACAGACGGAAACGGATACGGAGTCGTTATTATCCCGTATTGAAATGTTGGAAAGCGCCGTAAAAAACGGCGTAAAAGTAGCGGTTGTAGAGGAAAAACAAGCACCCGTGTCCGAGGTGAAGGCAAAATTGCAGGAGAAGGTTGCGGTGGTGGAAACACCCGTGTACGACGAGCCACCTGCGTATGACGAACCGCCCGTGTATGATATCCCCAGCTTTGCTGAGGAAGAAGGGGAATTTGCGCCCGTTGTAGAGGCGAAACCCGTTGCGGTAGAAAAACCTGTTGTAGCGGAAAAACCCGTACAAAAAGCTCCCACAGGGGATGCGAAGGCGACGTTTGGTCTGTTTCTGCGCTCCTTGCGAAAGACGGGCAGAAACGGCGTGCTGTTCACCATTTGTATGGACTTGGACGCGGCGTACGAGGACGGCGTTTTGGTGCTTTCGACCGAGAGCGAAACGATGTACAACTCGATGAAAAAGGAAGATCACTACGCCCTGATTTGTCAGGCGTTTGCCGCAATCGGAATGGAGGAGAGCGCGTTTGCGTTGCGCTTGAAATCCCGAAAGGCGGACACCTTTACCAAGGGCTTAGAGGCGTTGAAGGAGAGCTTTCCTTCCACGAAAATAGAAATCAAATAAGGAGAAAAGAAATATGGCGGCAGGATTTAGAGGCGGCAATAGCGGTATGCAGGGCTTGATGCAACAGGCAAAGAAAATGCAGGAAGAAATGGAGAAGACGGCGGAACTTTTGGACAATTGGGAAGTCGTAGGCACGGCGGCAAACGAGGCAGTCGTGGTCTATATGAACGCAAAGAAAATCATCAACGGTATCGAGCTGGATGAGAGCGTTGTAGACCCTGAGGATATCGAGCTGTTGGAAGACCTCATTATGGCGGCAATCAACGACGGCTATGCAAAGGCTGACAAAGTCTACGAAGAAAAGATGGGCAAGTTCGGTGGCATGGGCGGTTTAGGAGGCTTGCTGTAAGCTATGGAGATTATGATTGAATCCATCGGCAAGCTGGTCAACGAGTTTTCCAAGCTTCCGGGGGTGGGCAAAAAGACGGCGCAACGCTACGCCTATAAGGTGATTGATATGACCGAGTCGGAGGCGAAGGAATTTGCCGATGCTATTTTGGGCGTAAAGCGCAAGGTGCGGTATTGCTCGGTGTGTGGAAACTTTACCGAGCAGGACGTTTGCGGCGTTTGTAAGACGCGCGATCACAGCGTGATTTGCGTGGTAAAAGAGCCGAGGGACGTTGCGGCGATTGAAAAGTTGCACGAATTTAAAGGTGTGTACCACGTCCTGCACGGCACGATTGACCCGATGGCAGGCGTTGGCCCGAACGACATTCGCATTCGCGAATTACTTGCAAGATTGAACGAACACGAGGTAAAGGAAGTCATCGTTGCCACCAACCCCGACGTTTCGGGCGATGCGACGGCGATGTATTTGGCAAGACTGATTAAGCCGCTTGGCATTACGGTCAGCCGTTTGGCGCATGGGATTCCCGTAGGCTCGGAAATCGAATACACGGACGATATCACCTTGACGAGGGCGTTCGTGGAGAGAAACCAACTGTAATAGGAGAAAAAGAAGATGAAGATATCGGTACTTGGTTGCGGGCGCTGGGGCTCGTTTATAGCGTGGTATTTGGCAAATCAAGGCAACGACGTGTATTCTTGGGGGCCTGAGGACGACTATTCCTATCAGGTTTTGCGGGATACGGGTAAAAACGAATACGTCCAGCTTGATTCTCGCATTTGCTTGACCTGTGATTTGCAGGCGGCGGTGGATCACGCAGAGGTGATTATCATCTCCATTTCCTCGCAGGGCTTGCGTGGGTTTATGCAGAAAATTTTGGCGTGCGGCGGCAAGGATAAAATTTTCGTGCTGTGTATGAAGGGGATTGAGATTTCCACCGGTTGCCGTCTGTCCGAGGTCGTGGTAGAGAGTGGGGTTTCCCCCGACAACGTAGCCGTTTGGGTAGGCCCCGGGCACATTCAAGCGTTTACGCAGGGGATTCCTAACGCGATGGTTATTGATTCCCAAAACGACGCGTTGAAGCGCCGCCTTGCGGACGCTTTTCGTAGCGACCTTATCCGTTTCTATTACGGTACGGATTTAATCGGCACGGAAATCGGTGCGGCGGCAAAGAACGTAATGGGCATCGTGGCAGGCGTTTTGGACGGCTGTGGCTACGGCGCGTTGAAGGGCGCGCTGATGGCAAGAGGCGCAAGGGAAGTGGCGAGGCTTATCAAGGCGATGGGCGGCAACGAGCTGTCCGCCTACGGGCTTGCTCACCTTGGCGACTACGAGGCGACCTTGTTCAGCCCTTATTCGCATAACCGTGGCTATGGCGAGATGATTGTCAGCGGGGAGAAATTCCCCAAACTTGCCGAGGGTGTACCCACCAGCGCGGCAATGAAAAAGCTGGGCGAAAAATACGGGGTAGAGTTGCCCCTGACGGAGGCGGTATACCAGCTTTGCTACGGCGAAGAGGAAGGCACCTATCGTCAGCGTTGTGATAGGATGTTACAGCGTTTGTTCGCCCGCGAAACAAAAACGGAATTTTAAGATGCGTGATATAGTACGCAAAAACCCCGCGAATTGCACCAAGCAGTTCGCGGGGTTTTAATTTTTTACAAAAAAACTATCCGTTGATTAATTCATCTACGCTGACATTAAAAAGCAGGCTTAACTTGCGGAGCATTTCGATATTAGGCTCCGTTCTTCCCTGTTCCCAGTTGGCGTAGCAGCTTTCCACGACCTTTAACGTCGTTGCCACTTGCTTTTGTGTGAAGCCGCACGCTTTTCTAGTTGCTTTCAAGTTGTCGCAAAATCGTTTATCCATACTCAAATTTTACTAAAAACTACACAAAATGTCTTGACACTAGACAAAACATCTAGTATAATAATGATAAATACAAAGGAGGATTGCTCTTATGCAAACAGAAAAATCGTATAGATTGTTGCCTGTGCAAACGGAGGAAGAACTTTTAGAGAAGGTTTTAATTGCGTTTGCGAAAGATGAAAACGTTGCACCTGACCTTTTAAAGGTGAAGTTTTCAGTTGAAAAGCTGGAGCGACCGCTTATTCGTATAATCGGGGACGCTTCCACGCAATATTCTTGCTCGGTGGGTTATGACCGACAGGAAAGCTATGTGGAAATGGAAACGAAGGATAAGCTGGTAAAGCAACCCGATGGCTCTTCGAAGTGGGAGAAGGTTACCACGCCCGTGAATAAGACTCGCACGATTACGGATTGGTCTCCACATTCGGGGCAAAGAGAGGGGAAATATTTCTCGTTTTTAAAGGAAGACGGTGCGTATGACGCCGCTTGCCTAGAGTTAAAATACTTAATCGAAAATTTAAAGGTTGAAGAGATTGAAGAAGAATTTGGGGCGGATGCGGCTTTTTTGAAGAATGCCAAAGAAATGTTGGTTTCTTCGATTGAGGTTGACGTGAAGACCGATTTGCCTGGGGACCAATATAAAGATTTCCGTGCGGCGTCCTCGGCGGAGGTGTCTTCTCTGGAATACTGGTTAATCCCTTATTATAAGGTATCGTACACCTACAACGGTGTTCCCTATGAATTTGAGCTGAAGGGCTACGTAGAAGACATAGGTACGTTGACGTTGAGTGAGGCTGAAAAAGAGCCCTTGCAATATCAGCCGCTGAATACTGGCAAGATTGCGTCGGAAAAATACAAAGTGTTGGGTAGGGCTGGGCTTATCTGTGCGGGTGCAGGTGCTGTAGGCTTCGCATTTTCTTGGGTCAGCTTTTTGAGTTGGTTGCCGTTGGCGTTTATCCCCGCTATCGTTATAGCCGTAATTTATTATAAAAAGTATAAGGCGTATAAGGATAAGTTAGATGAGGCAGAAAGAATTAAAAAAGAAAATATTTTGACGGAAAAGAGAAAAATTGTGTACGCAGCGTTGTGCGAGGGGTTTGAAAAGAACGGCTTGAAAACGATCTCTTATGAACAAGTGTACGCATAAAGAATACATTTTATATAGAAAGCGCCGTGCGAAAACGCACGGCGTTTTTGTGTATAATTTTTATCCGTTTTTACAACACTAATGGTATGAAACGAAACGTAGAAAGAGATACCACGAAAAACTTGTCCGAACGGGAAACCTGCTTTCCCGTTCGGCGTACGGGGGAGGAAGTAAGATGACGGGCAAGGATAACGAGAATTTTAATAAAAACTATATCGACTACGTCCATTCCTTCGACCCACCGACCAAGCATTTCAAAAACTGTCTGCGCGCCTTTTTGGTGGGCGGCTTGATCTGCACCGTCGGGCAGTTCCTTCGCGTTATGTTGGAACAGCTACTCGGGCTTTCAGGGGACGAGCTGTCGGGCACGGTGAGTATTCTACTCATCTTCCTCGGAACGCTACTCACAGGGCTAGGGGTGTACGATAGAATCGGCAAGCACGCAGGGGCTGGCTCTATCGTGCCGATTACCGGCTTTGCCAACAGCGTCTGTTCGCCTGCGATGGAGTTCAAGACGGAAGGCTATATCTACGGTATGGCGGCAAAGATGTTTATCGTCGCAGGGCCGATTATCGTCTTTGGGGTGCTGTCCGGCACGATTGTGGGGCTACTATATTTATTATTGTAAGTAAATTTTTCAAAAAAGGTACACGAAATTGTCAAAAAGTGGGGCGTTTTCGTGTACTTTTTTTTATAAGTGTGGTATAATCTTCAGGAGAAAATTTTGTTAGGAGTATAAAAATGGACGCTTTTTTAGAGATGATTAAAAACGTGCTCGTGTTCGTTGCGTTGGCTGTGCCCGGCTTTTTGCTTGTAAAGACGAAGGTTCTCAGCCACGAACAATCGGGTGCGCTGTCTAAGATTTTGATGTACGTTGGTATGCCGTTCATGATCGTGAACAGCACCATCAATAAGGTGGATTTTTCCAAGTCGGAATTGTGGACGACGATGGGGATTGCGGCGGCAATCGGTATTTTGTTTACGCTGGTGATGTTCCTCGTTTCTCAGCCTGCAACGGCGATGGAAAAAGAGGAAAAAACGCGTGGTATGATGCGTTTCTGTTCGGTGTTTTCCAACAACGGGTTCATTGGTCTGCCTCTTGCGGCGGCGGTGTTCCCCAACAACCCGAATCTGTATTTGGCAGTCGTTATCATCAACATCATCACCAACGTATTGATGTATACGCTGGGTATCTACCTCGTTTCCGGGGATAAGAAATTGATGAGCTGGAAAAAGGCGTTGTTTAACCCCGTGCTCATCGGCTTTATCGTTGGTATCATTCTCAACCTGCTTGGCGTTCAAAGCAATGCGGACTTAAAGCCCGTGGTGAATTTCATCGGCTACCTCAACGGCTTAGTTATCCCCATTTCGATGATGATTTTGGGTATGAAGATGGGCGGCGTAAAGTTCCTGAATCTGTTCAAGTCTTGGAAGACCTATTACGTATCGGCGTTGAAGTTGGTGGTATTCCCTATGGTTATCGTAGGTATTCTGTTTGCTTGCAGAGCAATTTTTAGCGACACGCTGTTTGGCTATGATATGATTGTGGGTGTGTTCATCGCCATCGGTACGCCGACGGCTGGGCTTGCATCTGCCTTCTCTGATCACTATAACGGCGACACCGAAAATGCCGTTGCCTTCACGCTCGGTACCACCATTTTGTGCGTAGCAACCATTCCTCTCTTATATTGGTTGATTGATGCGCTGTTGCTGTTGTAATTGACGATAAAAAGATAAAAAATCACGCTGTAACGGCGTGATTTTTTTGTATAAGAAAGCACGCTTTTGGCGATACTGTAAGCGATGAAAGGGCATACGGTACAATTTAAAAACAAGCCGAGGATTCTCTCGACGGGCACGATTGCAGGCCCGAAGGAGTGCGCGGGTGTGGTGGGTAAATTCGTGGATAAAGCGCTCTCCGACGATACCTTTGGCGAGGACACCTACGAGAAAGCAGAATGTAAAATGCTGACCTTTGCCGTGCGTAAAGCGATAGAAAACGGTGGGTACACCGAGGAAGATATCGACCTTTTGGTGTCGGGGGATTTGCTGAACCAAATCATTTCCGCATCCTTTACGGCGAGGGATTTTGACTTTCCCTTTTTGGGGGTGTACAGCGCGTGCGCGACCATGGCAGAGAGTATGGCATTGGCAGCTACTTTGGTGGACGGGGGCTATATCCGCAGAGCGGTGGCGGCAACGGGCAGTCACTTTTCCTCGGCAGAGCGTCAGTACCGATACCCTTTGGAGCTGGGGAATACTCGGCCTCCGCAGGCACAATGGACGGTGACGGGCGCAGGGGCGGCTCTGGTCGTTGACGGCAGAGAGGTAGGGGCGGAAAAGTCCCCCATTTCAATCACGGGCGCAACCTATGGTAGAGTGGTCGATTACGGCATCACAGACGTCAACAATATGGGCGCGGCGATGGCTCCCTCAGGATGTAATATGGTCTATACAAACTAAAAGTTTAGATGACTTATGTTTTTTTCAGCACTAATTTAATATATTTTTTTCAGCTTGGTTCATAAAATATCTATGAATCTTTTTGTTGTATATAAAATTATTTAATCTAAAAATAATTGTTTAAATTCTATAAAAAATGTGTATTATAGTTGCAAAAAGTGGAAAAATAGTATATAATATAAATACAACTGTATAAAAAATACAGTAAGGGGTGTGTTATGTTAACTAAAATTGCAATTAAAAATGTTAATGCTATTAGGAAATGTGAAATTGATTTTAAAAAGTCTAAGTATCAATATCGTAATGAAATGATATTAAATAATGAATTTGTTAGTCCTATTGCGTTTTATGGGACGAATGGGAGTGGTAAATCTTCATTTTTGAAAGCAATATCTCAATTAGTTTCTTTAATGATAGATGAGCCAGATCGTTTAAGTCCCTTTATTCCTAATTATACAAATGTAACTACGGGTAAAACGATTTCAATAGAAGCTACGGAGTTGAGATCATCGGTAAAAGTATGGTTTAGATTAAAAGATATAGATTATTCTTATAAAATTGAAACTTCAACGCAAGGAAAAATTGTTTCGGAGATTCTATTTAAAGGAGATGAGCAGATATTTAATAGATCTATAATTCAATATAGTTATCGTGGGGAAAAACTTAAAGTTGAATCACAGATGTTCCCCGTTTTAAGAAAATTAGATTTAGAGAGAAATGATGCGGATATAAAAGAGTGCTATCAATTTTTAAGTAATATGGCTTTTGTTGATGCATCTAAGGGAGGATATCAATTTAAAAGCTCTAAACAAAAAAGTTATAAAGAGATTATCGTTGAGCACTCTAAAGAAGTTAATAATATTTTGTCCACATATAAAGAATTTCCATTGTATGATGTTTTTTCTCAAGTGAATAAATTAGGTAAAAAGGAATATTACGTTGGCATAAAACATGAAACTGGACATTTGGTACTTCCTTGGGAATTGATTTCTGGGGGAATGAAAAATCAAAGTGTAGTCTTATCGATTTTATTAAGTTTGCCCGAAAATGGTGTTTTAATTGTTGATGAGATAGAAGATGCGCTTCACCCGTTAACTGTTTTGGATTTTATTAATGCGATAAGAGAAAGGAAGGTGCAATTAATATTCTCTTCTCATAACACTTATATATTACAAAAATTGCGTCCAGACCAGATTTTCTTTGCAAATTGGAAAAACGGCTATTCAACCTATAAAAGATTAAGTGAAATCTATCCTAATATACGTGAAATAAATAATATAGAAAAAATGTATTTATCCAATTTATTTGAAGAGGATATAAAGAAAGATGATTAAAAATTATTTATTAATCGTAGAGGGAAAAGTAACTGAAAAAGATATTCTTTCTTCTGTATTCGAGCGTTATGGTTTTGAAACCCATGATTGCGGGCAAATAGATTTTTCTGATGATTTAAGAGAATTTGTTTTAAAAAAACTTAATACTCCTAATGAGGATAATATTTTTATTGTTCAGGGACCGAGAAATCGAATACACGATTGGTTGAGATTAATAGATACCAAACAAGATGACTTTGAACGTTATTTTCGTGATTTAGACGGATTGTTTGCTGGTACTTTTATAATTTATGATGTGGATCATACATTAAAAGAACCATTGTCCAATATGTTTGAACGCTATGCAGATGAAACCTCAAGTGGGTTATTATTGTTAAGTTCACCTTGTATAGAGGTTTTGTCTGATGAAGGTAGAACGGAAGTTTTAGAGGTGGCTCATTTAAAAGAATATAAAAAAGAATTAAATAAAAAATTTGAGAAACTTTGTCATTGTTCAGCAAAACAATATATTATTGATCATTTTGAGGAAAGTGTACTTTATTATTTAGAGAAAAATACTTTAGAGTCTAATAGTAAAAATGTTATGGAGCATCCTTCATTTGTATTAGATAAAATAAACGAGTTGAATGATAGAGAGTTTTATTCTTTAGATGATCAACCTGTTCGTTATCGTTATTTTACGACTGTTCTTTATGTTTGTATCGCTTACATAAATGGATTGACTAAACAAATTGAAAATGTGGATGAGATAAAAGGCTTTTTTGAGAAAAAGTTGGCGTTAAGGGGTAATTAATTTAATAAAACCGTTAGACCGTGTTTAATGATTTTCTATATTCATAATGAAGTAAAGATGGTATAAAAATCGTGTGCAATTGTCATACTACTTTTGATTAAGAGGTATGATATGCACACGATTTTTTTTGAGAACAAGCCGAAGATTTTGGCAACGGGCACGATTGCAGGCCCGAAGGAGTGCGCGGGTGTGGTGGGTAAATTCGTGGATAAAGCGCTCTCCGACGATACCTTTGGCGAGGACACCTACGAGAAGGCGGAATGTAAAATGCTGACCTTTGCCGTGCGTAAAGCGATAGAAAACGGCGGATATACCGAAAGGGATATCGACCTTTTGGTGTCGGGGGATTTGCTGAATCAAATCATTTCCGCATCCTTTACGGCGAGGGATTTCGACTTTCCCTTTTTGGGGGTGTACAGCGCGTGCGCGACGATGGCAGAGAGTATGGCATTGGCGGCTACTTTGGTGGACGGGGGCTATATTCGCAGAGCGGTGGCGGCAACGGGCAGTCACTTCTCCTCGGCAGAGCGTCAGTACCGATACCCTTTGGAGCTGGGGAATACTCGGCCGCCGCAAGCGCAATGGACGGTGACGGGGGCAGGGGCGGCTCTGGTCGTTGACGGCAGAGAGGTGGGGGCGAAAGGCTCCCCCATTTCGATCACGGGCGCTACCTATGGTAGAGTGGTCGATTACGGCATTACCGACGTCAACAATATGGGCGCGGCGATGGCGCCTGCGGCGGCAGATACCATTTTGACCCACCTGCAGGACACGGGCAGAGAGGCAGGGTATTACGACCTTATCGTGACGGGGGATTTGGGGGCTTTGGGCAGCCGATTGCTCAAAGACCTGCTTTGGGAAAAGGGTGTCGATATTGAAAAGAATCACGTCGACTGTGGCGAAATCGTCTACAACGTCGTCGAGGACGAATTCCAAGGCGGTAGCGGAGCAGGTTGCAGCGCCGTCGTGTTCAACGCCTACCTCTATGAAAAGTTGAAAAAGGGAGAGATTCGGCGCGTGTTGCTGGCGGCAACGGGAGCGCTTTTGTCCACGGTATCGAGCGGACAAGGGGAGAGTATTCCCTGCATCTGCCACGCCGTTGCTATCGAAAGAGAGGAGAGTTAAAAGCTTTGGGGAACGCATAAAAGTGCGTTCCTTTTTGCATACTGTCTATGGAGGAAACGGGTATGTATGCAGAGCTGTTAGAGCTGATTTTAGGGTTTGTAAAGGCGTTTGTCGTAGGCGGTTTGATATGCGCAGTTGCGCAGGTGGTCATCAATTTCACCGACCTTACGGCAGGGAAAATCCTCGTGATGTTCTTGGTGATAGGGGTCGTTTTGCAGGGCTTGGGGCTGTATCAACCGTTGGTGGACTTTGCAGGAGCAGGCGCAACCGTGCCGATTAGCGGATTTGGCTATCTTTTGGCGAACGGAGCAATGAAAGGGGCAGAACAAGGCTGGTTTGGTGCGGTCACGGGATCGTTTGCCGCGGCGGCTGCTGGGATTTCCGCCGCCATTATCTTTTCGCTGATTATGGCGTTTTTATTTAAAGCCAAGACGAAGAAGAATTAAAAAAGAGCCGTGTGGCTCTTTTTTTTAGTGAATTGAAAGCCGTTGGCTTTCGATTTGATTCCCTATAGGGAAAGAAAAAAACTTTTATATAAAATATAAAATTTTATTGACGAAAACGGAAAAAGGTGGTACAATGAAGTTGCGGCATAACCGAATATTTTAAGGTGAAGTATACTTCTGGATGGAAGTGTACCTTTTCGCGTTCTCATAAAACTTTGTCTTAAAGTATTTTTTATGGTTGTGTCGCAGCAAAGCGGAAAAACACTTTTATCAGTGCTGTCTGCTTTGCAGGCGGCACTTTTTTATTTACGTGGAGGTATTTTATGAAAAAGAAACTTTTAATCTTGTTGCTTTCTATTGCGGCGATGGTTTCGTGCGTATTCGCATTTTCTGCGTGCGAACAACCGCACGAGCATGAATATACGGAAGAAACGACGACGGAAGCCACTTGCGAGGAAAAAGGTGTAAAAACCTATACCTGCGCTTGCGCTGATACGTACACGGAAGAAATCCCTGCGCTCGGTCACGACGAAGAAAAGCACGAGGCAAAAGCGCCGACTTGTACGGAAATCGGTTGGGAAGAATACGTAACCTGTAAAAGAGAGGGTTGCGAGTATTCCACGTACGAAGAAATCCCTGCGCTTGACCACGATAAGGTACAACACAACGCGCAAGCGGCAACGTGTACGGAAAAAGGGTGGAATGCATATGAAACGTGCTCTCGTTGCGAGTATACGACCTACGAAGAAATCCCTGCAACAGGCGTACATACTTGGGATAATGGCGAAGAAACCAAAGCCCCGACCTGCACGGAAGAGGGCGTGAAAACGTTTACGTGTACGGTATGTAAAACGGCAACGAAAACCGAGCCAATCGACAAGCTCCCCCACGAACACGCGGAAAAATGGACAAGCAACGCCACCCACCATTGGCACGAATGCAAATGTGGCGATAAGGACGGCGAGGAAAAGCACGTGGCAGGTGCGCCTGCAACGGCAACTACGCCCCAAATCTGCACCGTTTGCGGTTACGTACTCCAAGCAGAAACGGGCATTTTGTTCAACACTCTTACTGTGGATGGCACGAACGTCTATGGCAAGGTAAGCAACGCCACCACAGAATTTTCGTTTATAGACGAAGTGACGGTGAAAGGCAATGCAACCTACGTTGTGGATAATGACAAGGATTGCGGTTCGCCTATTTATAGTAAAACGGTTGAGTTGGAAATCGGCGATAACACGTTCTACGTTGTGGAAATGATAGGCAACGACGTTAAATTGTTTACGGTCACCATCCGTCGTCGTCCTATGTACAACGTAAACTTTGACGTAGATGGCGGTACGGCTGTCGAGGGGCAAAAAGTAGAAGAAGGTAGTCTTGTTACGATGCCTGAAACAACAAGGGATGGCTATACCTTCGCGGGTTGGGATTATGATTTTTCGCAACCGATTACGCGAGATACGAGAATCACAGCAAGTTGGTCTATAAATGTTCCAGGGATGGAGATATTTAATTTTACCGTTATAGATGACTGCTACACGATTACGGGCTTAAAGAATGAAAAGACCACGGAAATAATCATCCCTGATTGCGTAACCTCGATTGGAGATAAAGCTTTTTTTGGTAGTACGAGTTTGGAATCTGTCACCATGGGCAACGGCGTTACCACCATTGGTAAAGAGGCGTTTGCTTATTGCGACAGCTTGAAGTCGGTTACCTTCTCAAATTCGCTTAAGACGATTGGGGAAAGCGCGTTCTATACCTGCAGAAAATTGCTGGCGATCTCCTTCCCTGATAGCTTGGAAACGATCGGGAAGAGCGCGTTTGCCGGCGCTAGCGATAGAGAAGTGCACAACGGTCTGCAAACGGTTAATTTCGGCAAGGGCTTGAAAAATATCGGCGAAAACGCGTTCTTGAATTGCGCGAACCTGCTCGACGTCATCATTCCCGACGGCGCGCCTACCGTGATTGCAAAAGGTGCGTTTATGAATTGTAGCA
>JAZRQY010000018.1:0-57551 GCA_045650185.1 Candidatus Scatosoma sp.
CAATGTAATTTTTGACGAAATAGGGGGAGGGAAAGTAAATATTTGTTGTGGTTATGTCGGTAGTTGTTTTAGTGAATAAACTAAATGGCGGAATGTCGAAAAAAGGGTGATAAAATTGTGGATTTGAGGGTTGAAAAAGACGAAAAAATATGGTAAAATAAAAAAGTTAAATAACTGCCCGTGGCGCAGCTGGATAGCGCGCAAGACTCCGACTCTTGAGGCCGCAGGTTCGAATCCTGTCGGGCAGGCCAAGCAAAACATCACCGCAAAAGCGGTGATGTTTTGCTTGAACAGCCCGAGGGGCGAGAGAAGCTGCGTTCAAGCCGCCCGTGGGCATTAAGTTTTTGAGGACGTTGCGCGTGCTTGTTGAATTCAACTTCGGAGAAGTTGAATTCTTGGTTCAAATCCTGTCGGGCAGGCCAAAAACGACAAATTTCGACAGGAATTTGTCGTTTTTTATTCAAGCCGCAGGCTTGGTATGGAATCACGCGTTAGCGTGTATGGTATCGCCGTAGGCGTATGGCATCACTAGAGGCACATTTTTCTCTGCGGCTTGATTCCATGCGATTGCTTCGCAATCAATTCCATACCGCAACAAGTTGCGGATTCCATACACGGCTCTGCCGTGACCTTTCGGGTGGGCGGGCTAGGAGGCAAGCGCAAAAGCCCCACCGCTTTCTATCCACAAACACTTGAATTCTTGCTTACTTTGTGATATACTACTGTTAGATAAACAAAAAAAGGAAAATCGTATGTACAGATTTAATAGTGATTATCTTGAGGGCGCGCACCCGAATATCATCAAAAGGCTGGTTGAAACCAACTTCGTACAAACACCGGGGTATGGGCTTGACCATATCTCTGACAGCGCGAAGCAGAAAATACGCGATGCCTGCAACGCACCCAACGCCAAAGTATATTTCACGGTTGGCGGAACGCAGACGAATTATACCGTTTTGGATTCTATCCTCAAACGCTACGAGGGCGTTTTGGCGGCGGACACGGGACATATCGCCGTGCACGAGGCGGGCGCGATTGAATATTCCGGCCATAAGGTTATTACCATCCCCGAACGCGACGGTAAAGTAGATTATCACCGAGCAAAAGACTATCTTGAAAAGTTCTACGCGGACGGCTCTTGGCAACATATGGTACGCCCCGGCGCGATTTATGTTTCCCATCCGACGGAATACGGTACGCTCTATTCCAAAGCAGAGCTTGTCGCCCTTCGCGCCCTTTGCGACGAATACGGAATGCGACTTTTCCTGGACGGAGCAAGACTCGGCTACGGCTTGGCATCCGACGGCAGTGATTTGACACTTCCCGACATCGCAAAACTTTGCGACGTGTTCTATATCGGCGGAACAAAGGTCGGCGCTTTGTTTGGGGAGGCAGTCGTCTTTACGAATACGACCCTCGGCGAGGCGTTCTTCACGGAGATCAAACAGCACGGCGCCCTTCTTGCAAAAGGGCGTATGCTCGGCATACAGTTCGACGAGCTGTTCAAGGACAACCTCTATGAAAAAATCGCAAAGCACGCCGTCGATTTGGCGATGCGCATCAAGCGTGAGCTAACCGACAAGGGCTATGAATTCTACAATGATTCGTACACGAATCAGCAATTCCCCATCATTTCAAAAGCAAAGCTGGATGCTATCCAAGATAAAGTGATTCTCGACGACTGGGGCCCGTACGGCGACGATGATAGAAGGTTGGTTAGAATCACCACCAGCTGGGCAACCACCGAAGATGCCGTAGATACCCTTCTCAAACTGTTGTAAAAACAAACCCAACCACGGAGGCGCGTATGCAGGTCATAGTAAAACAATTTCATGAATTGACCGTAGACGAATTGTACGCGATTTTGCGTTTACGAGCGCAGGTGTTCGTCGTCGAGCAGGACTGCGTATATCAAGACTTGGACGATATCGACCAAGAGGCTTGGCACGTCTATATCAAGGACAACGACGAAGTCGTTGGCTGTCTGCGCGTGATTGACAAAGGCAAGCGTTTGGACGAGGTGTCCATCGGCAGAGTCGTTTCCTTGCACCGCAAACGAGGCATCGGACGCGCCCTTATGGAAACGGGCAAAGCGGTGGCAAAGGAAAAGCTGGGCGCAACGAAAATCAAAATCGGCGCGCAAATTCAAGCCCAACCCTTTTACGAAAAAGCAGGTTTTGTCCCCTGCTCCCTCCCCTACCTTGAAGACGGAATCCCCCACGTATATATGATTTACGAGGAAAACAACCCGTAAAACGCCATTCTTCCTTACAAAAAAAGGTTTTAGACTCCTCGTGCTCTTTTATCGATTTTTTGCGTAAAAAAATTTTAATTTTATTGACAAAATTCGCAATAAGTGCTATACTGTATCAAAGATTTAAGAATGCATAGAAGGAGGCGGTAACGATGCGCAAAAAATTGATACCCATATCGATAGCCGCCCTTTTATTGTCCGTGAACGGCGTTTTTGCTACGTGGGCATTCACCCTTCCTGACGTCAAGGATGAAAGCGTAAGCGTTCCTATAACGTCTAACGAGTTCGTGTATCCGTTATTTACGGTCACCTATATGATCGGCGAAGACGTATACTTAAAAGACCCCCATTTCGATTCGTCTACGGATTATACGGTCATTGGCGCACCGAACGGGAATACCTATTTCAAACAATGGGTCAACGCAAACGGCGTTGCCGTAAAGTCGATTCCAAAAACCAACGTAAACGACTACACCCTTTACGCTACTTGGCTGAATAAATACACCATCAATTTCATTGATTCTAACGGAAATTTGGTCCACGGCGAGGAATTCACCGAAGGAACTTCCAAAATTTCTGCCGAAGGACAAGCCATCCTGGACGAATGGTTGGTACGCGAGAATCAAATCGAAAACCCCAACCACATCCACGTAACCTGGTCTGATTACAATCTTGCAAATGCCAAGTCGGATATCATTGTTCGTCCAGAATACGACTATCAAGGCTATCTGAATATGGAGCCCGTCTACGAACAGCCTGACGACGGCGTCGTTGACTATTACAAAGTTGTAGCCGTTGATTCCCTGCCCGCAGAGGTCATCGTTCCCGACGATGTGGGCGGTGTTCCCGTAAAGGTGATTTACAGAATCACCAACGAGGACGGCGAAAGCGATTGGAATAACTACGAAAACACGGTTACCAAGATCACCATCGGTAAAAACGTAGAACGTCTGGAATGGAACTCTCTTGCGTGGACGCCTAACCTCACCGAGGTCAATTTGCCTAATTCGCTGCTTTACATGGACAAAAACGTATTCTCTCGAAACGACCTGTTTGGCAATGACAAGAAAAAGCTTACCATTAACTTCAACGGTACGATGCAGGAATGGAAAGCCCTACTGGCACGCAGCAACAAGGATTGGGCCGGCGGCTTGCAGGAGGGTACGATTATTAACTGTTCCAACGGATATTTCAAGTTGGAGAAGAAAAACATCTTCAGCTCAGCCACCTGGAACGAATACCCCAACTAAACAATATGCATAAGCTGACAAGACATGAACCTTTTAGGTTTTGACGGCGAGAAATCCCCCAACTGTACAGGATTTTCTCTTGCAATACGGACGGTATTCCTGCGCGAAAATCCTTTCATTTAAGAAATTTCGCGCTCGTGAAAACTGCGTAGCATCTTAAAATAGGGATTTTGTGATGAATTTAGGCGGTGGCGACCGCCGCCGTATCAGCATACTGCAAGGGCGCAACCGTCTTAAAGGCGCACAAAATAATATTTTAAGACTGAAAGGTTCAAGTCTTGTCAGCTTAAGCTAACATGACATAGGGCGCAGGAAAAACCTGCGCCCTACTTTTTTTCGCAAAAATTGACGTAAAAAACAGACCACCGCACAGTGGTCTGTTTTTCTTTCCTTATAACTGTATTTCTTTCACGTGGTTAAGCAGGAATGTGGGTTTTTCTACACCCTGCGCCTCGTTGACTTCTTCCAAAGTGACCTCACCGCTCAATACGCAAACGGTATCCACCCCTGCGTTGTTTCCGGAGGCAATATCCGTATAGCATCTGTCGCCGATGACAACCGTTTCCTCGGGCTTTGCGCCAAACTTTTTCATCACCTCGAAAATCATCGTCGGTTGCGGCTTCCCGATAAACGTAGGTTTCTTCCCCGTTGCGCGTTCATAACTTTGACACATAGAGCCGCAATCGGGAATATAGCCAAACTCCACGGGGCAAACCCAGTCGGGGTTGGTTGCATAATAGGGCAAATCGTGCAAGGTCAGCATTTTGGAAGTGTTAAACATCTTTTCGCCCGTCAGTTCGGTATCAAACGCCACGACAATCGCGCCTGCGTTCTCCGCGTATTCGGTCGTTATATGTAATCCGCTTGCTTTGTATTCGTCTACGAGCGACTTCGTGCCCTGCAAATAAATCAAGTCGTTTGCGTGCTTTTCCTTTAAGAGCATCAGCATTGCCTGCGCAGACGTAAAGAAATGCTCTTCCCCTACCTGCGTTAAGCCGAGGCGGTGCAATTTTTTCACGTAATCGGACACCGATTTGGAGGCGTTATTCGTGATAAACACGTACCTGCCGCCCTTGTTTTCGATTGCTTGCAACAATTCGGGTACGCCCTCAAACAAGTTTTCCCCAAGATAAATCGTGCCGTCCATATCGAATAAAAACAGCTTTTTATCCTTCAATCTCGTCGCATCATTTCCGTAAAAATCTTTCATAATACCCTCTTAAAAATTCCCTGCAACGACCAAGTTCGCATCATCGCAAATATTTTCCACAAGCACGTCGCCAAGCGCAACGGGCATTTTGCAAACTACGGCGTTGATCTTTGCCATCACTTCAAAAATCGCATCCTTGCGTACGGGTCTATCCGTTTTGACAGGAATCATTTCTCCGTTTTCTGCGCGCACGGTGGAAGTCACCACTCTCTTGGGACATACCACTTCCGCCTCTGCGTAAAGTTTACCACGCGGACAATTGTTCCCCTTCACGGAAACCACTACGCCGTTCTCCAGCTCCACCTCGATTTCACAGCCGATAGGACATTCGATACAAGTCAAATTCTTTTTCATTCTTGCACCTCCAACGATACCTCGATTTTCCCGTCGATTTCACCAAATTTGTTTTTGATAAGCATCAACGTTTCCATTTCCCCGGGCACAGCGATTTGCTTTTTCTTCTGCACCAAAACCTTATCTCCGCACTTTGCCGTGATCGTACAATTTTTGAAAGTGTTCGTCACGCGGAAGAACAGTTTTACGTTCTCACCCAAGTTCTTATCCAACTTTTGCGGACATACGTAGGAGATGTTTTTGCCGTTCAAAACTTCCACGTAATCGTGTTCCTTTTTCCCCTCTAAGACGTACTTTGCCGCAAATCTGCCTGCCAACTCCGCCTCTTCGGATACGAAGTCAACAAGGTCGTGTACCTGCAAAACGTTGCCACAGGCAAAGATCCCTTCCTCGCTGGTTTCGCGCGTTTGGCTAACGACCGCGCCGCGCGTTCTGGGGGATAACTCAATGCCTGCCTCTTTGGTAAGTTCGTTTTCAGGAATCAAACCAACCGAGAACAAAACCGTGTCACAGTCAAAGTGCATTTCCGTACCAGGAATCGGCATTTTATTTTCGTCCACTTTGGAAACGACTACGCCGCTGACACGCTTTTCCCCTTCGATTTTCGTAATCGTGTGGTTTAAGTAAAGAGGAATATCAAAATCATCCAAACATTGCGCAATATTACGCTTTAAGCCGCTGGAATAGGGCATAATCTCGCACACAGCCAGCACCTTTGCCCCTTCTAACGTCATTCTTCTTGCCATAATCAAGCCGATATCGCCCGAACCGAGAATTACCACTCGTTTGCCCGGCATATAGCCCTTGATATTGACGTATTTTTGCGCTGTACCTGCCGAATAAATCCCTGCCGGACGAGTACCTGCTACGTTCAAAGCGCCACGGCTACGTTCTCTACATCCCATCGCCAAAATCACCGCTTTTGCCTGCAAGGTGAAGATGCCGTTTTTCGTATTGATTGCCGTGATTTTCTTATCTTTCGTCAAGGAAAGAACGGTCGTTTCCGTCCATACCTCAATCTTTCTTTCGCGAACGCCTTGCACGAAACGAGCCGCATATTCGGGTCCCGAAAGGCTTTCCTTAAATCTCGTCAAGCCAAATCCGTTGTGGATACATTGATTGAGAATACCGCCCGTTTTGTCTTCGCGTTCCAAAATCAAAATATCCTTTGCGCCGTTATCATAGGCAGAAATCGCCGCCGCAAGCCCTGCAGGGCCGCCGCCGATAATCACAATATCGTACGTATTTTTCATTTCGTCACCCCCGTCAAAAGGTCAGAGCCCTTTCCGTTCTTCGTCACGCTAGTCAAAGCAATCCCTCTTTCCTTTGCGATCAATTCCGCTACGTACGGCTGACAGAAACCGCCTTGGCATCTGCCCATACCCGAACGAGTTCTGCGTTTTACGCCGTCGATATCCTTTGCAGGGGGATTTTGACGGATTGCGCGCAAGATTTCCCCTTCCGTCACCTGTTCGCAACGGCAAATAATTCTACCGTACGACGGGTCTTTCTTGATGATTTCATTCTTCTCTTCCATCGAAAGGTGCTTGAAGAAATCGTCGGGCGTTCTCGTGCCGTCAAACGCTTCGTTCTTTTCCAGAGTCAGCATACCGCCAACCAGCGTTTCCACCACGTATTTCGCAATTGCAGGAGCAGACGTAAGGCCGGGAGATTCGATACCGGCGCAATGGATCACCCCTTTTGCCGCCTTGCTTTCTTCAATTACGAAATCGTGTCTATCCGAGTAGGCGCGAATGCCTGCAAACGAAGTAATCGTATTGAACAAGGGCGGATTTTTGCACATCTTTCTTGCCTTTTCAATGACGAATGCCAAGCCGTTTGCGCTCGTCTGCGTAGTCGCCTCGCCCTCTTCTGCCGTAGGCCCAAGCAGGATATTGTTATCGACCGTTTGCGTGACCAAAATCCCCTTGCCGAGCTTGGTAGGCCTGAAGAACAAGGTGTGCGCAACAAAATCGCTGCTCTCTCTGTCCAAGAGGATATATTCACCCTTTCTTGCGCCGATTTCAATATCGGTATCCCCTACCATCTCCGCAATTTTTCCGCTGTATAAGCCTGCGCAGTTGATGACAATTTTGCCTTCCACCGTTTGACCGTCTTGCGATTTTACCGCATAGCCGCCTTCCGTTTTTTCAATCGAGCAAACCTCGAAATCGGTCACAAGCGTTGCGCCGTTGTCCATCGCGTTCCCGATAGAGGCAATCGTCAATTCGTAAGGGCAAACGATACCGCCCGTGCTTGCGTGCAACGCACCCAAAGCCGCATCCGATATATTTTTTTCCATTTGACGGAGTTGCTCTTGCGAAATAATTTCCAAGCCGTCTACGCCGTTCGCCTCGCCACGCGCTTTCAGCGCATGGAGCGTTTCCATTTCTTCTTCGGAAAACGCAACGACCAAAGACCCATTGCGACGAAATTTTACGCCCAAGTCCGCGCAAACCCCTTCCATCATCTTGTTGCCTGCTACGTTGAATTTTGCCTTCAAGCTACCCACGGTCGCATCAAAGCCTGCGTGCACGATACCGCTGTTTGCTTTGCTTGCGCCCATCGCTACGTCGCTCGCCTTTTCCAAAAGGCAAGTATTCAGCTTGTATTTTGTCAATTCACGCAAAATCAGCCCACCGACGACCCCGCCGCCTATTACAATTACGTCAAACATTTTTTACTCCTATATTTTACTTGACTTTTGTCATTATTTCTATTATACTAAAAGTGTCAAAATAATCAAAGTAAAATCACAAATAAGTTGTTTTGATTGTTAAAACGCCAAAATAAGCATAAAATAGCGATTATTTTAATCAAAGTGAGCAGTTTTATGAAAATAACACAAGAAAAAAGAGTTTTGGAAATTTTAGAAACACAGCAATACGCTTCCGTGGACGAATTGTCCGCTGTTTTGCACGTCAGCACCTCCACCATTCGCCGTACGCTGGAAGTATTGCAACAGAAAGGCTTGGTGACGAGAACGCACGGCGGCGTAAAAATCAACGGCGACAACAATTTTTCGCCCAGTTTCACTTTCCGTATCCACCAAAACAGTTTTGAAAAGAAAAAGATTGCGCTTTCCGCAATCAAGCTCATCAAAAACGGGGATATTATCTTTTTGGACGGATCTACTTCCGCTTTTTATATCGCAGAATACTTAAAAGAATTTAAGAATATTCGCGTAGTCACCAACGGGATTGATACCCTTTCGCTTTTGGCGAAATATAATATTCTTGCCTATTCCACGGGCGGTCAGGTTTCCACGGAAAACCCTTCCGTTTTAGTCGGTCGATACGCCGAAGATACAATCGGCAACTTCCACGCGGACATTGCTTTTTTCTCTGCCCAAGCCATGGATAACGACGGCGAAATTTACGATTGCTATGAGGATGAGATTTTCATTCGTCGCGCCATGATGAAGAACGCCAAAACAAAAGTCTTTCTTTGCGATAATACGAAAGCCGGAAAAACCGCACCCTATCATCTTTGTTCCTTGAAAGACGTTGACTACGTCGCAAGCAACCAACCGTTGCCAAACTCTATTTCTACTGAAAAATTTTTGACTTTATAAAATCGTCGCTACTACGCGATTTTTTGGAGGTAAATCTATGTTTGAACAAACGAAAGCCCTTTGCCAGCACTTTTTGAAAATGGGCATTCCCTGTTTTGATCTAATCGTTTATAAGGACGGAGAGTGCGTCCTTAGACATATGGGCGGTTATGCCGACCCTGAAAACAAGATTCCGATGCAGGGAAAGGAAAAATATCATATCTATTCCTGTTCTAAGCTCATCACCTGCGTGGCGGCGATGCAATTATGGGAGAAGGGATTGTTCTCGCTGGAAGACAACCTGTCCGATTACTTGCCCGCTTTCAAGGAAATGACTGTAAAGACGGAAGACGGTGTTCGCAAAGCGAAAAACCCCATCAAGATTAAGCACTTATTCCAAATGACCGCTGGTATGGATTACGGTATGCATACCCCCGAGCTTGAGGAATATTACAGCATTCCGGGCAATCATTGTCCCACGATTGAAACGGTCAATGAGTTCGCCAAAAAACCGCTCGTATATGAACCGGGGGAAGGTTGGAAATACAGCATTGCCCACGATGTACTGGGGGCGCTTGTAGAGGTAATTTCTGGTGAAAAATTCGAAAACTACGTGAAGACGCATATTTTCGAACCTCTTGGAATGAACGATTCCGACTTTTTGCACCCCCTTGAGGATTGGACGGGGTTTGCAAAACAGTACATTTACGATGCCAAGACCGGCAAATTCTCCCCTGCTCTCCGTTATTGGTGTCATTTGGGAAAAGACTTTGCAAGCGGTGGCGGCGGTTGCACCTCTACCGTTGAGGACTATATCAAATTTTTAGAGGCCTTGCGTATCGGGGACGTTATCTTAAAGAAAGAAACGATTGCCCTCATGGCGACCGATCATCTTACGGAACAACAGCGCGCAATGTACTCCAAGGCAGCCAACTTCGGCTACGGCTTAGGTATGCGCACACCCCTCCAAAACCCTGCCCAAACAGACTTTGGCTGGGGAGGCGCTGCAGGCGCGTACGCCGCCGTCGACCCCGTGAATAACCTCTCGTTCTATTATTCGCAACACGTATTAGAAGCCCCCAACCGCCACCTGCGCGAATGGCTGTACACCACGATCCGCGCCGACCTGCTTGGCGAAAAAGTGGAAGTTCCGATTGAAACGACGGACACTACGCCAAGTTTAACCTACTAAATTGAACAAATCTTAAAAAGGAGATAACCGATGTTTACTCTGCAACATTTTATTTGGATGGGGATAGCAATATCCTTGATTGTAACGGCATTGATTTTATTGAAGAAATATAACGTTTCGCCTAAAATCGTTGGGAAAGTGGCTATGATAATAGCCATCGCCGGGAAACTTTTCCACCTGTTTCTTTCCATAAAAGATACGGGCAACGGTGGGGTAATCCTTCAATCGCAATTAGATTTTCACTTATGCTCTATTCAAGTATATTTACTGATTGCATGCCACCTGATGAAGGATGAAAGTAAAATAAACTCTGTAAAAAGTTTTATGGCGCCCACGATGGCAATCGGCGCTTTTCTTGCCTTAATCATTCCAACGGAAGGGGCTGATTTTGCAAAACCCAGAGTTTGGCAATATATGATTGTTCATACAAACCTGATGTTTTATGGATTGTATTTAATGATTGTTGAAAAGGTCGATTTATCAAAAAAAGCTTACGTCAGAAATTTAATTTCACTTTCCGGATTTGCAATGGTTGCGTTAATAATGAATAGTATACTTGAAAGCTACGATACGAATTTCTTATTCTTAAGAAATCCGCCGATGGAGAATTTGCCCATCTTAAATTTAAACAACGGATATCTCGTATACTTATTGTCGCTTATCCTGATTGCAATAACAATTTTCACCGCCGTCCATCTGCCATTCATGCTGAAAAAATCCAAAAAATAAGTCCTCTTCCGCAATTTTAACGATTATCGCGGATAGGTCGGAAGAAATTTAATTCAAGTAATAAAAAAATCGACAAGCCGAAAACTTGTCGATTTTTTTTACGTACTCACTACTACGCTTATTTCATCAACTTAAAGAAAGCATCGTACGCGCCTTCAATGCGAATCCCGTTGTCGTCCAAAATATGCGCAAGGGTAAGAATATCCATAACGGCAGTCTGGTCCTTTTTAATCTTCTTCCAACCCAGATAATCGTCCAAGGTGAGAATATCCGTGCCGTATTTTTCGTTCACGAAGTTGGAATAATCCTTGTTGACGCAAATTGCTACGCCACCGGAGAACTTAAACAACTGCGGCTTAAAGAAAATAATGCTGTCAACGCTTTCAGGCGGAAAATTATACCATTCACCGTCGTTTGCCTTCATCGTCAAGTAACCACCGTTCGTAATTCGCCAGCCAAGCTTTTCCTGCGCAATCTTGTCGGGGGTAAACTTATATCTATTTTTGTCCCAAGTAAAAACTTCTTTGCTCATATTGATTTCTCCTTATATCGGTTTGATTACCCTTAGTCTATCACACTCTTTTAGCCCTGTCAAGACCTTCCCAAAAAAAATACCGAAAAATGCCGATTTTTATCCATAATTTCTACCCTTCGCACCAAAAAGGGATTGCCTATTGACAAAAGCACAAAAAAGTGTTATACTTAAAACACCCTACCAAAAGGAGAACTATATGAGAAAAAAACCCACCATCGCTTTGATGTACGACTTTGATAAAACCCTCTGCACCGAGGATATGCAAAACTACACGTTTATCCCCAACCTCGGCATGACCCCCGACGAATTTTGGGGCGAGGTAGAGTCTTTCCGCAAGAAGAACTATATGGAAAGCATCTTAGGATATCTGTACTACTCTATGCAGGTTTGCAAAGAAAAAAATATCCCCTTCACCAAGGAATATTTGCAATCGGTCGGTAAGGATATTCGATTTTTTAAAGGGGTTCAAAACTGGTTTGACCGTATCAATAAGTACGGCGAATCCATCGGCGTAAACATTGAACACTACGTTATTTCCAGCGGCATCAAGGAGATCATCGAAGGTTCTGAAATCAAGGACAATTTCAAGAAAATCTTTGCTTGTCAGTATTATTTTGACAAAAACGGCGTTGCCGTTTGGCCGAGAATCGCCATCAACTACACGCAGAAAACGCAATACGTCTTCCGTATCTCCAAGGGGATCTACGACGAAACGGATACGAAGCGCGTCAACGACAAGATGGGCGACAGAATCATCCCCTATCAGAATATGATTTACTTTGGGGACGGTATCACGGACATCCCTTGTATGACGCTCATCAAAAAGCAGGGTGGCGTATCCATCGCCGTCTATACCAAGGGGCAAAAGAACAAGGTAACCGACCTACTGCTGGACGATAGAGTCAACTATATCTCCCTCGCCGATTATCAGGAAGGGAGCGACTTAGACGCCCTCGTCAAGTGCATTCTACAGAAGATGAAGCTTTCGCACGACCTCTTGTTGAAGCAAAAGCAACAACGCCACCGCGAATCGAAAAACAGCGCAGAAAAGGCGTAACCCCCTCCTTCAACGCATATCACTCTGCACAGCTACACCTCGTATTTGGCGCAGAGGGAAAGAAGCTTGCAAAGAGCAACGGAAATTTCCTCCGTTTCATAGACGGACACCGACTGTTCCGTCGAATATTTTCCCACTTCCTTTTGCAATTTATGCAACAAGAGGCTATCCGCTCCGGATAGCCTCTTTTCAGACAAAGCGTACAACAATTTCCGTGCGTGCAAGAACTTTACGTCCACGGGCAAGCGCGCCTCAGACGCCCCACTAAGCCCCACCTCCAGACGAGTTCTTATATATTCGTTACGACCGTCAGGCAAACAATTTTGCGCCTGTTTCTCCTGCAGACGAAACTCCATTTCCTTCTCTCGCTTCCTTTGGAAACGAAGCAACGCAAAAAAGACGAACGCAAACCCTAAACAAGCAACAACCGTCCATATAAACATAAAAAGCACCTCTAGGGATAATGATATCCAAAACGAGGTGCTTTTATACTTTGTTTGTTATTCTACGTCCAGCTCGAAACCGTGGTAGATATTGACGAGGGTACAGCGTACCTTTTCCACAGGAATATGCAAAATCTTTGCAACTGCCATTCGATACAGACGAAGTTGTACGGCATATGTTTTACGCAACGCATCTTCCCCTTTTTGCGAATACTTATAGTCGATGATTTCCGCCCAACCGTCGCCCACCGCTAAGAGGTCGATTGCGCCCTGAATGAGCATCTCCTCGTCGCAGGCAGGACAGCCGCCATCCCCCTCTTCGCCAAGCACGGACAAAACCTCGCTTGACGGCAACGCCGCCATGAATCGCTGTTCCTTATACATCCGCACGTCGCGCAGACGGTGGAAGACTTCGCCTTGCAAAATCTCCGCCAGCTTTTCAGGTTGCAGTACGAGGAAATACTCCTTGTCCAATACTCCCTCTGCCTGCATCTCAATCAAAGCCTCTGCCGCAAGCGCCGCCAGCGCCTTCTTATCCCCTTTCAGTCCGTCCAAACGGGCAAAGTCAAAATGCTCTAAGAACGCGTGGTACGCGCTACCAACCAAAGTATCCGTACCATTCGCGACGCGTTCCGTTTCCTGAACGGATTCGTCGTCGAAATTTTCAAAGAATGCACCCGATTTCTCGCCCGCATCCGTTTCCAGAAGTTTCATCAGCGCCGTGGGCGAGGTCTTGGCAGGCATATCTTCACAGCCGGAATGGGCGTATTCCCACGCCTGCGCCCGTTCGATTTCCTCGACCAGAGCCTCATCCGCCTCTACGGCGAGCGCTTGCCTATCCAAGGTAGGTATTTCAATACCTGCCCCGTCCATTTTGTACTTTTCCCAGAGCGAAAAGTCGGTGATATCCTCGTACGACTTCCCGTAGCGAATATCCGCCCCTTCCGATTCCTCGTCGAAAATCATATGCAAAGCATACTGCGCGCGCGTTAAGGCAACGTAATAGACGTTCAGCTCGTCACGCACGCATTCGAGCGCCTCTCTGCGTTTATGCAATAGGCGCAAAACGGTGGATGCGCACACCATTTTATGGGTGTCGTACGCCTTGGGCGCTAAGCCATAGCCGTCCACATACCAAACCTCGTCCCGCTCTCCCTCACGGAAATTACGGCTAAGGTTGGAGGCGATTACTACAGGAAATTCCAGTCCCTTTGAGGCGTGCATCGTCATCACACGCACGGCGTTTTCGCCACCGTTTTCACAGTACTTGACGGTGTAATCGAGCATTTTCAACCGAGCCAAAAAATCGTGTACGTCCAAAGGCTCCGGCGAGCGCGATTCCTCGATAAAGCGGTGAATACGCTTTAAGCAATTCTCCCCGTTGATACCAGCCAGCAAACCGACTTCCATCTGCTTTTCCGCAATCACACGGGTCAATACTTCGCCTGCATCAGCAACCTGCGCAAACCTGCGCAAGCCCTCGAAATAGGCAAAGAATTCCTGCAATTTTTTCGACAAATCGTCGGTATGCGCCGAAATATAATTTCGGCAAGCGGTGCGGAAATTCGCCCTATTGACGCCTTCCTCGTCCTCTTTTCTCTCTTTACTAAGACGTTTTCTTTCCTCTTCCTCCGCTTTTTCCAGCGCAGTCTGCGCCAGACGAATGGCAACCAAATCGTCCTCGTTCAAGCCACCGATGGGAGAGAGCAACACGCTGGCAAGCGGAATATCCTGCTCCAAGTTATCTAAGAGGTGCAGTAGGTCAATCAGCGTTTTAATTTCAGGGAAATCGCAGATGTTAATCGGGGCCTCTGAAGACACGGGCACACCCTCGGCGGACAGAGCCGCAATCACCTCTGCAATGCTCCCCTTCTTCCAGCGGTCAAGCACGGCAATATCCGAATATTGCACCCGTTTGTAAGTTCCCGATTCCACGTCGTAATATTCGGACATGCGCTCCCGTTCGATAATCTCACGGATTTTCTTCGCCATTTTTGAAACCTTGGCTTTCCGCAAAGCGGCGTTTTCACGCACAGAGTACACATCCGAAACGGGTTCTTCCTTTTCCTCGTCTTCCTTCCCAACAAAGTGCACCTGCACCCTGCCTACGCCCTGCTCGTATAGCTCGCCAAACGCCATTACGCCGTCGGTTTTGTAATCGACTTCGCTGTTCTCCGTCGTCATAATCCGTTCAAACTGCTCGTTTACGGCATCCAAAACGGGGGATACGCTACGGAAGTTTTTACTCAGCAATAAGGCGTTCGCATTCTGGTCGGCTTTAAATTCCGACCATTTTTCCGCAAAGAATTTCGACTTGCTACCACGGAAACCGTAGATGGATTGCTTGATATCCCCTACCAAAAAGAGGTTTTTACCCGAAACGCCACGCACGATACGCTCCTGCACCGGATTGACGTCCTGATATTCGTCCACGAATACGTACGAATATTTATTCGCAAATTCCTCGGCGATTTCCTCACGGGTTAAGAGCGCCAAAGCGTAATGCTCCAAGTCGTTATAATCGAGCACCCCACGCAGCTTTTTCAGCCGCATGTATTCGTCGTCAAAGCGCAGGACGAACTTGGCAAGCGGCTGCGCCAGCTCCGCCGCAAGAGAGAAATTCTTTCTCTCTTCTTCGCGCGAAGCGACCACTTTGCGTTCCTCGTCGTTCATTTTTTTCTTGATTTTCTTATCCTGCAAGCGCACCATTTGCTCGTAGGCGGTCAGCACCTCAGGGGCATCCTTATTCGGGTCAACCTTGGGCTTGTTCGGCATCGTTTTCCAAAGCATCGTGGAAAGCGTAAACAAATCGCCTGCATCTATCCACTCGTTCAAGACGTCCATCAAAATCCCACAATGCTTGGCAAGGTCCACCCGACCGTATCGTTCAAAGGTGGCGTAAAGGGTGGACAGCTGTTCCCGATAGTATTTACACTTTTCGACGTACCACGAAAAGCACTCCTTGCAGATCTCGTCAAAGAGCGCGTCGCTATCCTGCCCCGAAGCAAGCAATTCCTCACGATAGCCCACGTGCGTGCGCACCTTGCTATGCACCTCTAAAATTACCTTGCGCAGGGTATCGTCCTTTTTCTTTCGGAAAAATACGGACAACAGTTTCTTGAAATCCTCGTTCTCCTCAGCGTACGCCTTCTCGAAGACGTTTTCCAAGGCGCGGTTTTTCAGCGCCGTCCCGTCTGCATCGTCCTCGGCAATAATCCCAAAGCGGTTGCCCACGTCCGTTGCATAGAAATGGGTGCGAATGAGCTTTGCGCAGAAGGAGTGAATGGTGGAAATATCCGCTAGCGCCACTTGTCTGTGTTGCGCCTTCAACCTCTCGCAATTCTCCTTAGAAGTCGCAGGGTCGTTCATTGCTTTCACGAGCGCCTTACGCAGTTTCTCCTTCATGGACGCCGCCGCTTTTTTCGTGTAGGTGACGGCAAGGATATCCTTTACGTCCACCCCCTCGTCACGAATCAGGCGTATCATCTTTTCAATCATAACCGTCGTTTTACCGCTACCTGCGGAGGCAGAAACGATGGTTTTACCTTGCGCCTCAATGGCTTTGAGCTGTTCATCGGTAAATCTACTCATCCTTTCCCTCCTCTTTGCGTTTTCTGACGACGTCGACTACGTTTTTTGGGCTGGTCCTGCCCACGTTGCGCGCCTTATGTCGATCCGCATGGAAGCCGCACATTCCACCAAACTTGCAATAGGTGCAAGCGTGATGACCGCTCGCCCCCACGGGCGAGGGCGCAACGTAGCCTTCTTTAAGCTCCTTCGTTGCCCCACGGGAAACGTACAGAGCGTAATCCAAGAAATCGGTGAACATCTCCCCGGGCATCACGTTGCCGCTGCGATTTTTTTCCAAAGCCGCCTCGAAATGCTCGCTTTTTTTCTCTGCGGTCAGCGTTTTATCTCCGCACGACAGAGCCTCGACGTCCCCGTTCAAAAAACCCTGCATACGGAATTTGCCTTCTGCGCTGTCCGAAAAGCTGACGGATGCAGGGAAATAGAGCACCCCTGCAGGGATTTTATCCCCACGCACGGCAGACATATACAGCTCCATTTGCAATTTCAAGCCCAAATAATAGCTCTTCGCATCGGCGGTAATCGAGCCCGTCTTATAGTCAACGACTCGGACGAAGGTATCGTTTTCGTCCACACGGTCGACCTTTCCGTAGACGTCCTTGGTATTGACTTTCCGTTCCTTGGTGATGGTATCAAACGCAGAATCCCGCACTTGGCGGTAGACCACGCGCGCAATCGCCACCCCTTCTTCCAACAGTTTTTCGGAAGAGTACGCCCCTGCCAAGGTGTCTGCCTTTGGTAGGAGCTTTTCATTTTGCATTAGCTCTTCCGCTTTTTCCCTCGCCTTTACGGCAAAGGTGTCCTCGTCTGCGCACTTGTAGATATGGTCCGTCATCTCTTCGAGGAGCTTATGGATAAAGTTTCCGGTATCCGTGCTTAAGACCGTTGCCTCTTGCCTTTCCTCAAGGCGCAAGCCCTTGTCGGCAAAGCACTTATACGGACAGGCGAAATAAGTTTCCAAAAGAGAGGGGGAAAGAGCGCCTCTTTGTAAAAACAGCGCCTCTCCATTCCCGATGTACTTATGCGGGCTAACCGCCGCGCCAACCCCTTCGGGCAACGCATCTTTCTTTGCCAACGCCTCGTAAAGGGAAGAATATTCCCTTCGGGAATCCGTCTTTTTTTCTTCGATATCGTTCTTTTGAAGTAGCAATTGCCTCGTCGCAGGCGACAGCGCGCCGCAACGGTAAGCAAAATCTTCCGCAGGGTATTTTTTCTGCTCCACAATTTCCGTATGCAAAGTGGTTTGGAACGCCCCCTTAATATAACGGAACACCTCCGACAGCGCAGGATCTTCCCCGTTTGAGCCCAAAGCATAGCTAAGATGCAATGCATCGGTAAAGGTGCACAAATTGAGGGCAAAGCACTCACGGTTTCTGAGGTTGACCTCCTCCACCATCGGCTCTAAATACGCCTGAATTTCCTGCAGCTTAATTTTGTCTTGGTCGGTGATTAAGTTGGCGTCGTCCGAAGCCCTCGGCAGGGCATCCGTCATTCCGAACGCAAACAGCACGCGCACCCGCTCGATACGGCTGTCCGTCGAATCGCCAACGAATACTGCATCCAAACGCAAAGGATTGGGGGCAACCTCAGTCGCCTCCAAGCCGTCTGCAAGCAAGGTTGCAAAATCCTCTAAATTCATCGGCTTGTCGCCAGAAAGCAGTTTCGCCTCGTCCAACACACCTTGCAATTTTTTCTCAATCTGCGAAAGGTAACTGCGCATCCCCTCGTCCGAGGCGTCTTTGATAAGTTTGGTCAGCGTGTCTTTCGCCCCCACTTCTTCAAGCAACGCATTTACTGCTTCGCAGTATTCTCCACCCGTATGCTTGTCCTCGAATAAGCCTATCACCCTTTCCATTCTGCGCTTGCACGCCTTGAGGTAGTCCTCGCCGCCGTAGGCATCTGCCGCCGCAACCTTAATCGGCTTGGTTGCGCCTGCGCGGAAGTTCCCGTGCTTTAATAAATAATTGCGGTAGTTGTCTCCGTCGCCAAAGAAGACGTTTTTTGCAACGGCATCCACGCTTGCAGGGGAATACCGTTCGATTGTCGCATCCATAACCGCAAGGATGAACTTCGCCAAAGGGTGGCGCTTTAAGGAGATACGCTCGTCCAGCGAATAGGGAATCCCGTATTCGGAAAAAGCCTTGCGAATCGCCAAAGAGTATTCCTCCACTGAAGGAGTCAATACCGCAAAATCCCGATAATGCAGGTCAGGGTTTTGCGCCATGTGCTTGCGAATATACACGGCGGCGTATTCCGCCTCGCCCGTTCTATCGGGGGCGGCAAAAATGCGTATCGCATCGGTCGGATATCGTTCGTCCTTTGCGCCGTCAGCCAAAGCTTCCGTCGCAAACAGGCATTTGCGCAGTCGCTCTGCCTCACCCTCTAAAGGAGCGCCGAGGTTGTACGCCTTAAAGACGACGCCTCTGCGTTGCTGATAATCCTGCGCAAGCTCGGCAAACGCGCCGTACGCTTGGTTGGTGTACGCCTCCTCCTCGCCGGCAAGAAAGATTCCCACCACGTTCTTCGCGCTCTCGATCGCCGCGCCAAGCATGCGCTTTGCCTGTCGCGTAAAGGAAGAATAGCAAAGGAAAAAGACGTTCGTTTCAGAGATACCTTCGGTATTTTTGATACAATCGGGCAACAGAGTCAGGTATTTCCCCTCGTCAAAGAACCCGTTTTTAGCTAAAAAGTCATCGTACCGTTCGTACAGCAAGGCAAGGTCGGACATCTTGTTTTTCAAGGCGTCCTCAGGCAAGCGCGCCACACCTGCGCGGAGCTGCCCGGGCGAAAGCTCGGAGGCGGCAAATTGCGCCAACTGCTCGTAGATACACTTCGCCCCCGTCAGAACGCTGGTGTTAGAGGTAAAACAGCGCAGGAGATTCTCTTTTTGCAGCTGCAACATTATCTCCGCCACCGCCATTACCGAGCCTTCGCGGGAAAGCACCTTTTCATCCGTACGCAAAAACCGAGAGAAAGTGGTTACGTTCGTCAAGAAAGTACCGCCGATTTTACGCATCAGGGCGCGCTCCGCCACGAGGGTCAAACGATCCTCGCAAAAGACGATATTTCTTTGTCCTAACTGCTCGTAGGCGGCAATCTGTTCCGCCATCGCATCCAAGCATTCCGACAGCGTGTAGGCGTTTATCAACTTAACCATACTCTTCTCCTTGGGTGAAGTATCTTTATTATAGCACACCTTACGGACATTTCGACGATTTTTCAGCTATTTTTCACAAATAATTTTTAAAAAACAGCATTTTGCTTTTACAATTTTAAAAGAATGTGTTATAATGAGGACTGTGGGGCTCGTCCTCAAATTCAAAAATCATCGCTTTGAACAAGTTTTACTTGCCAGAGCAAGGTAGTCTATGAAAAAGAAACTGTTTGCAACAATTGCATTAACCCTTTCTACGCTGACGTTGGCAGCCTGTGGTCCTAACAACCAGACCTTAACCTTCTCCCCCAACTGGGAAAGGACGATTATCGGCGAGGCAACAACCGCTTCCGCAGAGGAATTGATCTACTCGGTAACGCACGAGAATCCCACCTTCATTCACAAGGATTTTTACGACGTAAAATACTGCTATGCAGACGGCAAAGAAAAACCCGGCGTATACACCACGAAGCTGGAATACCAATCGAGCACGATCTACCGCTATACCACCACGCTGACGGTGGACGTCACCTTCATTTTGGCAAACGGGGAGAGCGTGACGAAAACGGATACCGTGGAAACGGAAGCAAAGTTCAAAAAAGCAGACAAGTCTTTGCAGCCCATCTCCTCTAAAAAGACGGTGCGCGCGCATGCGCCGAGGGACGGCGACGTCACCAACCTTGAAAACGAATACGACGAGGAAGGAAATATAACGAAGGTTGGCGCATTCATCGAATACGACTACGAGTTTTTCATCGAATACAACGACGACCTTTCGGGCGGCAAGCTGACGAAAACGGACAATTCTAAATACCACACTCTCGGTTTGAAGGACGACAAGAAGGAAATTTCCTTCACAATCGACGACGAGAAATACACCTACCTTGACAACGAACAGTACCTGTTTGCTCTGCGTGGTATCTCCAGCGAACAGCTGGCATCCGCATCCAAAACGGTGAGCATGTACAACGCCTCGCTGATGACGATGGAAACGGTTGCCACCACCCCTACGACCACCGCAAAGACGAACTTTGAATTGCAATTAAGCGGTGGCGAAAAGACTTCATATGAAATCGAGTACGTCCCCATGACGGTTAAGACGAGCAACAAGAACGCTGGCCTTGAACAGACCCTTTGGTACGCAAAGACGACGGACTCCAACAACAACCAGTTTAGAAACGTATTGCTGATGATGAGCGTGCAGATGCATTTCGGTCTTGGCACGTTGCGTTATAGATTGCAGTCGGCGAACTTCTCCACCGAATCCTAAGCTGACAAGACTTAACAACCAAAAAACAAAAAGAGCCACCTCGGCTCTTTTTCTTTATAGAAAAATGTTAAAGAATTTTAAATAAAGTATAGTTTATTGATTGACATCTGCGCAAGATAGGTCTATAATAGGCGTTGGTTTTGTAAACCAAATAAACTTTTATACATAGGAAAACGAATTATGGGTAAATTAAGCAATAAATGGACGCGCGCCGCTATCCCTGCATTGTTATTGCATTGCAGTATCGGAACGGTATACTGCTGGTCCTATCTGAAAGACGCTATCTTTGCAGCCTTTACAAACCCGACGATGAGCCAAAGCGGCCTCGATTGGGCATTCTCCCTTGCGATCTTCTTCTTGGGTATGAGCGCAGCCTTCCTCGGCAACTTCGTCGAAAAGGACATCCGCAAAGCCAGCCTTTTGGCAAGCATCTGTTTTGCCGTAGGCGTAGCAGGTACGGGTCTTGCAATTCGTCTGCAATGTATGCCCCTCGTCCTCGTCTTCTACGGCGTGATTATGGGTATCGGCTTAGGCCTTGGCTACCTTTCCCCCGTAAAGACGCTGATGCTTTGGTTTAAGGACAACAAGGGCTTAGCAACTGGTCTTGCAGTAGCAGGCTTTGGCGCGGCAAAAATGATTTTCGCACCCATCATCACCGCGATGATCGGCGCAGTAAACGTTGAACTCACGCTGTATATCCTTGGCGCTGTTTGGTTTGTAATGATGTTCGTAGGCCACTTACTCCTGCGTAAGCCGGAGGGCTGGGTAGAACATCACGAAAAGTTCGATATCAAGGCATTCTTCAGCCGCTTTAAGATTTTCGCAGACGTTAAATTCATCGGCATTTGGCTGGTATTCTATATCAACATCACCTGCGGCCTTGCGTTGATTTCCAACGAAAAAGCTATCTACACCGCTATCGGTCTTGCATCCTTCGCCTCGATTTTGGGTACGATGACGGGCTTCTTCAATGCGGCAGGTCGCTTGGGCTATTCCACGATCGGCGACCATATGAAGAACCGCAACAACGTCTACAAGATTATCTTAATCAGCGAATTGGCAATCACCGCACTCGCACTCTTCACGGGTACGATCTCCAACCAGATTGCTTTCATCTGCATCCCCCTGCTTATCTTGGTCAACCTCGGTTACGGCGGCGGTTTCAGCAACCTTCCCACCCTCCTCTCCGACGTATACGGCATGGGCAACATTTCTTCCTTGCACGGTATTGCGCTGTCGGCGTGGGCGTTTGCAGGCTTGACGGGCAACCAGGTGGCAAGCCTTATCGTCGAAAAGACGGGCAGCTATCAGAACATTCTCATCTTCACGGCAGTCCTCTACGCGATTGCGTTGCTCGTAGACTTCATACTCGTTCGAGTAAAAGCTCCAGTGGCTGCAGAGGCAGAACAACAAGCGTAAAAAACAACAAAACATAAGAAAACCCCGATGCCTTGGTGGGCATCGGGGTACTTTTTTTCGTTTGGCTATTTCACAGAGCTTTTTGTTTATTTTTCGTATACGCTACGCTTTAACACGCCGACGTAGGGCAGGTTTCTATATTCTTCTGCGTAATCAAGACCATACCCGACGACAAACTCGTCCTCAATGACAAAGCCGGTATAATCGGGTTGAATAGGTACTTCCCTGCGCTGAGGTTTATCTAAGAGGGTAACGAGGCTGAGGCTGGCAGGCTGTCTTGCGTTTAGCATTTTTTTCAGTTCATACAGCGTATTCCCCGAATCGACGATGTCCTCAATCAGCAATACGTCTCTGCCGCAAATATCAATACTCAAATCCTTTTTAATCGTTAATTCTCTAGAGGATACCGTGCCGTTTCCATAGGAAGATACGACCATAAAATCCATTTCGAGGGTCGTATTCATACGGCGAAGCAAGTCCGCGAAAAACATAACGCTCCCCTTTAAGATACAGACAGCGACGGGCTTGCGACCCTCATACAGGCGGTCGAGCTCCTTTGCCATTTCTGTAATACGATCTGCAAGCTGCTGCTCAGTAATCATAATTTTTTCCACGTTTTTTTGCATTTTCTCCTCCGCTTATTCCCTTTCGCTTACCGAAAGGTAAATGATTTTTGTACTTTTGTCCGTGCATTTTACCCTTTCGGAAATCTCCACCCCGAACACGGCAAGGACCTCCTTCCCGTCCACAATCAGGGGCAATTCCTCTCGAATCGGCTGTGGCAATTTAATATCGATTAGGTACTTTTTCAGGCTCTTTCTTCCGCCGCCGAACTTATGAAAGGTATCCCCTTCCTCACGACTCCTGATACAAGCAGTCGTGGGGATTTTTTCTCCGTCTAAGCGTAAAACGCCCTCTCCTTCTATGGGAGTATCTGACACCGTAATCTCGTACCTGCCCCAAGCGATTTTCCCATAAGCAAACGGCACGGGCGACAACGCCTTGGGTTCTGTGGGGATATAAAAACAAACGCTTTGATAACTGCGGAGCGCAACGATTCCCTGTGGCAGAGAGACCTTAGCCCCCGTCTGCAAACCGCCAAGCCCCTGCAACGCCAACAGGTGTTGTTCGGTATAGTTCTTCTCTACGCCCAGCGCCTTGATTGCCATCAAACACGCCCTACGGAAAAGGGGCGGCGGTGCGTCCACGTCCACTCTCCAACCCGAATCTCCGTCGGCAATAGGCGATTCTAAACGCAGGTGGTTTTTTGCAAGCGCATACAGATACTCGTCGTCCTCTTTGGCGCGAGCCCCGAAGGCAATCAGGTTGTCCTTCGCGCCCGGTACGGCGGCCTCCAATAGAGGCATCACGTCCAAACGGATACGGTTGCGCGTCGCATCCCTTTCAAAATTCGTACTATCCACGCGGTATTGCAGTCCACGCTTTGCAATATATTGCAAAATCTCCTCTTTGCTCTTTGCAAGCATCGGTCTAAGGTATCTACCGCAGACGGCGTTCATACCCAGAACGCCCCCAAGCGAAGTCCCTCTACTCAAGCGAAACAACGCCGTTTCCGCCGCATCATCCTTATGGTGCGCCAGGGCGATATATTCCGCCCTGCCGCCTTGTAAAAGCTCCTCAAAACAGCGATATCGGAACTCCCTTGCCGCAACCTCAAGGCTGACACCTAAGCGTTTTGCCAGCGCAGGACAAGCCTCGGAAAAGAGCACGAATTCCAACCCATACCCTTCCGCCAAGCCTCTTACAAATTCGGCATCGGCAAGGCTTTCCTTGCCACGAATCCCGTGCTCACAATGGACGACAGACAGCGACAGTCCCTTTTCCTTAGCAACGCAAGCCAGCCCATCCAGCAGGGCAACGGAATCCGCGCCACCGGATACGGCAACGGCAATTTTTACGTTGTTCGGCAAGTCCTTCGTCCACATAATACCTATTCCTTACGGCAAGTCAATCTCGTATAAATCCTTCGGCGGCAGAGGCTTTGAAGAGCCTTCCACCAGTTTTTTCACCGCCGCAGCAGCCTTTTCCACGGACACGTTCGTACCTGCGCCTGCGATACAGCCACCGGGGCAACCCATACCCTCGATGAGGCAACCGTTCTTCTTGCCTGCCTTAGCGAGCAACAGCATTTTCTTACACTCTGCCAAGCCCTCTGCGTGTTCGATTTTTACCTCTACGCCGGGGTAGTATTCCTGCACGCATTTTTCAATCGCCGCCGCAACACCGCCAGCCACCGCATAGCCTCGCCCTGCGCCCGTCGCCTCGTGAATATTCCGTTCGCCCTGATATTTGCTAAAGTCCACTTCCCTTGCGGCAAAGATTGCGGCAAGCTCCTCAAAGGTGATGACGAAATCCACGTCGCTGCGCACCGTTCTTCTGGATGCCTCTAATTTCTTCGCCGCGCAAGGCCCGATAAACACCACGCGCGCATTCGGTGATTTTTGTTTGATTCGTCGCGCCGTCGCCACCATCGGGGTCAACGCCTGCGATACTTGTCCTATCATCTGCGGAAATTGCTTCTTTGCGAGCATCGCCCACGCAGGACAACAGGAAGTCAAAAGGAAGGGCAACTTACCCGAAACCACCTCTTCAACGTACGCGTGCGCTTCGGTTGCCGCGCCAAGGTCTGCGCCGCTTGCCACTTCGTGCACTTCTTTAAAGCCGATATCAAGGAGCGCACCCTTGATGATTGCAGGGGTAATCCCTTCGCCGAATTGCCCTGCTACGGAAGGCGCAAGCTCCGCCACGACGTAATCCCCTTTGCGGATCGCGCGCACCAGCTGGAAGATCTGCGACTTGTCTGCAATCGCCGCAAACGGGCAAGCGACCATACATTGACCACAGCCCACGCACTTGTCGTTGTCAATCTTCGCGCGACCAAGCTCGTCCGTGGAGATCGCTTTGATACCGCACGCCGCCGAACAGGGGCGCACTTTGTGCGCAATCGCATCGTACGGGCAAGCCTGCTTACACTTTCCACAATGGATACATTTTTCTTGATCAATCACCGTCTGTCCGTCCACCACGGAGATGGCGTCCTTAGGACAAGCGGCAACGCAAGCCTTCGCCACACACCCACGGCATTGATTGGAAACCTCGTACACGTTGTCAGGGCACTTGTCGCACGCCGAAGGCAGTACCTGCATCAGGGGCGGTTCGTAATACTTATCGGAGATATTGGAAAGCTCCATTCCTGCCGTGATATGCACAGGCTTGTCGGACGGATTTAAGGACATGCCCATCGCCATACGCACTCTGTCGCCGGCAATCGCGCGTTCTCTGTACACGCTGTCGCTAAAGCGAGGTACGTCCGTAGGCGTGATTTTAAAAGGAATTGCCTCAATCCCGTCGTTCACCTTTTCAGGCTCGGCATCGAAGGCAACCTTCGCCACTTCCATGAATATTTCGTGTCTTAATTTTCTTACCGAGGTATCCAAACCTCTCATCTTCGATTGCATACGCTTACTCCTGTGTGCGCCTAAATAAATTCCCTGCTAAGATGGACAGCGAAGCCGCCAAGTCCTCCGTCTTCAAAACCACTCCCTTGGGGGTTATCAAAGTCGCAGGGGCAAAGTTCCACACCGCCCTAATACCTGCGGTGACCATTTCGTCCAAAACCTCCTGCGCGGCAACCTTCGGCACGGCGATGATCCCGATACGGATTTTTTTCTCTTCAATAAACTCTTGGAACTGCTCCATCGGCAAAATGGGTTTCCCTGCCACGCTACCGCCGACCAAGTCCGGGTTTTTATCAAACGCGGCGACGATGTTCATACCGTTGTTCTTAAAGCCCTCGTAGCCTAAAAAGGCTTTCCCCAGCCCCCCTGCGCCGACAATCACGACGTCGGAAAGGTTGTCATAGCCCAAGAACTTTTCAATATCGGTAATCAGCGTTGCCACGCCAAAGCCCTTTCTCGGCACGCCTGCATTCGAGGAAACGACGGCGAGGTCCTTTCGCACCAAAACGGAGGAAACGGACATACTCTGCGCAATCACCGATGAGGAAATATATCGCTCACCGTTTGCGCTCGCCTCTTGCAAAAAGCGCAAATACAGAGGCAATCTGTCAATCGTAGCCTTGGAAACGTCCTTTTTCTCCCCCACGTCGCTCTCCTTGTCGATATTTTTTTATCGAAATTATTATAGCATAGCCCAAAAGAAAAAGGCAAGGAAATAAAGGCGGATTTTTTAAATCCGCCCCAAGTCTTTCGTATTTTTCATTACTTCTAGCAGTTGTTGCCGTTCGTTTAGATACTTTCCGTACTCTCTCGGCTCATTTGCCACAGGCAAACGCATCGTAAACGCGATTTTTCCTTCGTCCAAAACGGCAACGGTATCGGCGATAGCAATCGCCTCGTCA
Organism: Candidatus Scatosoma sp.; assembly: GCA_045650185.1. Taxonomy (GTDB): domain Bacteria; phylum Bacillota; class Clostridia; order Christensenellales; family Borkfalkiaceae; genus Scatosoma. The sequence goes on from JAZRQY010000018.1 coordinate 26,390, forward strand.
AGGTCGTGCGTGACAAACACCGCCCGTTTACCGCCCCCACGGATTAAATCCCAAGCAAACCCCAGCATCTGCGCCTTGGACACGGTATCGAGAGCAGAAAACGGCTCGTCCAACAGCACCAAATCGGCGTCTATACAAAAGGCTCTAAGCAGCGCAACTCTGCGTTTTTCACCCCCGGAAAGACTGCCTGCCTTTCTTTCAGAAAGCGCGGTCAACCCAGCCTTGTCGAGCAGCTCCGAAATCCGCTGTTCGTCGCCCCCTGCATACAAGAGGTTTTCGCGAACGGTCAAATAGGGCAACAGGCGGCTCTCTTGGAATACGTAGCCCACCTGCTTTGGCAACGGCGCAATCTCTCCCTCATACGGAAGTAGCCCTGCCAAGATATTCAAAAGCGTGGTCTTTCCTGCGCCACTACGCCCGAGGATACAAGTGATTTCCCCCACAGGCAGCTCCAAGGAAAGCCCGTCCAAAACCAACCTTTCGCCATAGCGTTTTTCAATCCCCGTCAAGCGCATCGTTTTTCCTCCCAAGCCCGTATACACCAGCCGCCAAGCACCTCCATCAGCACCCCCAACAAGCAAACGAAGACGGTCAACGCCGTCATAGTAGCGAACTCACCTGCGATGTTCGCCTCTTGCATCAGCCCACCAAGACTGCGATAGGTGAACGCCAATACCTCGGCGGATACGGTCAGTTTTAAGGAAAAGGACAGCGCCGCCACCCCCTCTTTTAAGAGAGTAGGCAACACGAAAGGCAGGTAAAGAGTCTTCACCTGCGTACCTTTCGGTACGCGGTAGGCGTTGCTCATCTCGATAAGGTCCTTATCCACCCCCTGCAAAGCGGTGTACGTCGCCGTATATAACAACGGAAACAAGGTCAACACACCCACCACGACAGGAGCAATAAAATGGTCGCCGCCCAACAATATGAGCAGCATCGCCGCCATCGTCGGCAAAGCCCGCAAAACCGCCACAATCCCACGCAAGAATTTCTCAAAGGTCGGGCACGAATAGGCAACCACGGCAAGCCCCACCCCAAAAAGCAGAGCAACGAACAGCGCCACCACCGCCCTAACGAGGGTGGATAGTAGCGACAGATAAAAACCGCCTTTCCCCAGCAGTTCCACCGCCGCCTGCGCCGTCGCCCAAGGCGAGGGTAAAGCCTTCTCGTTTTGCAGGACGAAAAAGGCGATGATCCAAGCCGTCAGCACCGCCAATAGTCCGCAAACGGAAAGGAAGATTGTATTTTTCAAAAGCTTTTTCATTCGTCCCCCAGCCAGTAGAAGTCATCGTTTGGTATGGCAGTTTTGCTTGCATCCACCTGAATCAGTTCCTCTAAAAACGCCTTTACTTCAGCAACAGCGCCGCCATCCATTCGCTGTAAGCGAATGCCGCTGTGCAAAATCGCGCTATCCGTCAGCGTTTCCGCCGTAAATTTCGGGGTAAGCCCCGTCGCCATATGCGAGGCAACCGCGCCTGCAATCGCCGACTTTTCCGCCGTAGAAAGCCAAGCCGTCCCCTCGTCGATTTTCGCCAAAAAGCCCTGCACCCAATCGGTGCGGCTTTCTATCAACTCTCTTTTCACGACGACCACCGCCTGCGGATACCCGTTTCCGTCGCCGTAGAGGGCTTGCAAATCCCCGACGAAATGCCAATTTCCGCTATCCACGCGCCAATCCGCCTCAGGCGAAGGGAGCAGGTAAGCATCCGCCCCTGAAAGTACCATCGGGCTTGCGGATACGGCGCGCAGGTTGATTGCGACATCGGAAGGCTCACCGCCCCCCGAAAGGTCGTTGTAGGGCACACCCAACCGTTGCAAGCACGCCTTCAAGGTTAAACCGGGCACGTTATTCAGTTGCAGTACGCCCACCGTTTTCCCTATTAAATCGGACAAGTTTTCCTGGGTATACAGCCCCTCGTTTTCCGCCAAGAGGTAGAGGTTTCCGTGAGTAACCACCGCCGCCATTTGGTACACGGAGCCGTCGCCCAAGAGCTTCGCCGCCGCATTGACGGGCATCACGCACACTTCTGCGGCAGGGTTTTCACCTGTTGCATAGGTATGCAGAGTGGTTGCGGAAACGACGTGATATTCCACGCCGTCGTCTTTTTTATCCTCGTACATCGGCAGAGCCAACGCCAGCGCAGGCGCGCCGTCGGGCATATAGACGTCAATGGTATCCGTTTTTGGCTGACAACCAAACAAAGGCAAAGCCCCTGCCAAAAGGATTGCCGCCAATCCAAGCGCCCGTTTTTTCATTTCTCCACCGTCCTTTTTCTTTTTCCTGACCATTATACCTAATTTTCGACAAAAAAGCAAGCATTCCAACCCACCTAATCAACTTCTCTTCCATACGCCGCCGCAAGCGGGAAAATTGCAAAAAGCCCTTTCAAAGAGTTGATTTTTTAGAGGGAATTTGGTATGATAGAAGAAAGGCTATATTCCCATACGGACAAGCCTTCCGAAAGAATGAGGAGTGCTAACAATGCCGAAAATTGCTGTTAAAAAATTAGATGAACGGGCTGTATTGCCCTGCTATGGTTCGGATTTTGCTGCAGGCGCGGACCTGTATGCCATTTTGGACGAGCCTACCCAGATTGCGCCGGGGGAAACGAAGCTGATTCGTACCGGGCTTTCGATGGAGATACCCGAAGGGTATGCTGGCTTGATTTACGCGAGAAGCGGGCTTGCTTCAAAGCGTGGACTCGCACCTGCAAACAAGGTGGGGGTTGTCGATGCCGATTATCGTGGCGAGGTCATGGTGGCGTTGCATAACCACTCCCTTCAGGCGCAGACCGTAGAAAGCGGCGAGAGAATTGCACAGCTGGTGGTTGCGCCCTTCCTGCGCGCAGAATACTACGAAACGGAGCAACTGTCCGAAACCGTACGCGGTGAGGGTGGCTTTGGTAGCACGGGGAGAAAATAAGTATGGCGCAACGAATGAGAAAAAAACGGCACTTTGACGAGCGTATGAGCGCCACGCAAAAGTGGTTGCTTGCCCGTGGCGCAGGTGGTATCCTGAATATGAAAGAGGCGGCTGAAAATTACCGTGCTTTGGTCGATTATAAGGCGGTGTTTGGCAACGACAACCCCGTCGATATTGAAATCGGTTGCGGCAAAGGGGGATTCCTTTGCGAGCTGGCAAAACGCAACCCGGGTCGTAATTATATCGGTGTCGAAATGGTGAGCAACGTCGTCATTTCCGCCATGGAAAACGCCGAAAAACAGGGCGTGGAAAACGTGCGCTTCTTGAATATCCGTGCAGAGTGCTTGCCTTGCTATATCCCCGAAGGGAGCGTAGGAAACGTCTATCTCAATTTCTCTACGCCGTTGCCGAAGCTTGGGTACGTTTCCCAAAGGCTGACCTATCGTGGATTCTTGGAAATGTATAAAAAGTTGCTGACCGCCGACGGCAAAGTCGTACAAAAGACGGACAACCGCGACTTCTTCGATTTTTCTTTGGAAGAGTATCGCGCCTGCAATTTCGAACTGACCGAGTTGACCTACAACCTGCACGAAAATGGTAGTCCTGATTGGAATATCATTACGGAATACGAACGCAAGTGGGTAGAGCAAGGCTTACCCATTCACCGTGTCGTTGCCGTTAAATCCTAAAACAGAAGAAACCGCTGAGCATACTAAATTGCCCAGCGGTTTTATTTTTGGCATATCACCATCGAAGACGGTATATCATCACGGTGCAACCGTGCATATCATCCACCGCAGGTGCATGGAATCACGGCACAGCCGTGCATGCAATCAACGCCCCTCGTTGCATGGAATCCACCGCCCTACCCTTGCCTTCCCCTGCAGGGGAAGGGGGACCGCTTGCGGTGGATGAGGTGTATTCAAATCCTTCCGCAACTTCGCCATCGGCGAAACTTCACTATCCTTTAGATAACTTCACTGCGTAGCAACTTCACTTTTGCTTTTAGCAAAAACTTCACTTCCGCAGGCGCTCTCACTCCTCCGTCACGTCGTGAAGGAACCATTGATACAGCGACGAATACGCCTCACACAAATAACTGGGCGCAATCTGGTCATTTTTGAACGCCTCAAAACGCTCGTTCGGGTCGTCGTAAGTACGGATATAATACTCTTTTACGATCACGGTACGATCGGCAACGGACAAGGAATAATCGACGGTATATCCTGCCCCACCGTTTTGCTGTTGTCCGCTGTACTGCAGATAGAACAGCAACCCATCGCGCAACATTTCCACCTCTGCATCGTACTCATTTTGCAATTTCTCGCATATTTTCTCCCAGATTCCGGACCGAAAAATCCCTGCCTTTACCAGCCGATATTTCTCCGACAGTTTCTTTTCCTCCAGCCTACGGAGCAGTCTATTCTTCGAGGTCTGCACCTTGCTTACCTGCAACAGCTGCTCGCTGTTGAGTCTTGCGAATTGCTCCTCGGTATAGTTGATAATATCAATCGTCATTCTGCACCTCCTAATTCGCTAAACACGACGTCGATTTTCCGCACACACGCGCTGTCTGAAAAGGAAATCTCACAATCAAATTCCTTCCCCTTCATCTCGACAGGCAACTCTACGCCGTATTCCGAGAGGGCAAGCTCCCTCTCCACCATATGCCCATTCAAGCCAAAGCAAATCCTCACGGTCCCTTCGCCGTAGACGAGTAAGCGTTTGATCAGCTTTTCTTTTCGATCCTTCACGACAAGCCCTTTTGCGACGAATCTAGGCTGTACGTCGCTTGGCAAAAAGCCGTTTGGAACGATGCGACAGACGTGGTAATTCCATTCCCCCACCGCCATACCGTTATTGTCGGTGATCCCGTAAACGGGATAGGATAGATGCTTACTTCCGTCCTCCACCTCGACGACGAGGACTTTATTTTCGTCCGAAATAAAGTACCTTTCCCCGTCCGCAGTCACGTTGACGTCGTCAAAGCAAAAGTCTTGAGGCACCCCTTCCGTCAATCGTTCAAAGCGTGTACCATACAGACGGTAAATATCTCCCTGCTCGGTTAAAAAGAGCACGTATTTCCCACACCGCACGGCAGAATTTCGCACAATTTTCCCACCGTAATAATCCATAGCCTCTATACGGAAAGTATCCGCCGCACCTGCCGCATAAAAGCGAAACACACTATTCTCTTTAAACAGTAAAATTGCATCTTGATACACCAGCATCTGCAGTACGTTTCCGTATCCGTCCAAAAGTTCAATTTTGCCTGCGCCGTAAGCAGTTGTCGTAAAATCCTCGAAATTCCCTGCATCGCTAAAAGCGATGGCTCTTCCTATGGAATAGAAAAATCGATCGCGAAAAACGCACGCCGCGCGATTATTTTTCAGCTGACCGGGGTTTAAAACACTCACGCCATCCTCATACCGTTTTATGATATCTTCCGTCAAGAAATAAAAATTTCTCTCCCCCTTTTCATTCGGGAGCGGACAGATCATGGCAGGTTTCCACGGTCTTCTACCCATCAGAGCAACGTCGTCAGCAGGGAGGTTATATCCCTGAATTCTCCCATCTTTTGCAACTACAACACCAAGATAGTACCTTTCTCCTTCCTCATCGTCCTCGTACAAAAGCTTCACCTTTTGCGCTCGATAGGTGCAGGTCAGCGGCTCTTCGTCTGGATTATAGACGTACTCTAATCCCAAGCACCTCTTCAGCTCCCCTTTTACGCAACGGCAATTCTCCGCGCTCGTTGCAACGAGGGTCGTCGCGGTGGGCATTTTCAGGGCAAGCCTATCCCCCTCGGACAGAGCAAATCCCGTATATGAAAAAATCTGCTCCCTCATATCCAAGACCTCTCTTTCAGTTGCCCACCCTTTCTGCTTTTCGTGGCGGCAGCAAGTGCTTCTTTATACTTTTTCTCCCAAGCGGCATGCTCTGCATACAGTCCCTTATGCAGGCAATACTCTGCCGCAACGCCGTACGCCATCAACCTAGCGGACACGCCCGCCTCATACTCACAACGATCCTCGGCTGTTTTCTCCACCGGCAGAGCGGCATACCGCACGGCGTATTCCCCTACGTCAAGCGAGAGATGCGCAGGCATACGTTTTGCAACAACGTTTCTACCAAATCTATCGCGCACCGAAATGATATACGCTACTTTTTTAGACAGACGCGCATATTCGATATTCCCTTTCTCGTCCGTAGAGAGGGTTTCTTCGCAGACGAGCGGCAAATAATCAACCGCCAACTCGTTTTCCACAAGATTAAAGCAATTCACCAAGCCTTGAACGATACGCGTTGCCTCCTCAGAGTGGTTACCGTCGAAATACTCATCCGCCATTTCCTCCAACCCCGTCATCCGCGCGGCAAGCCTCACCACGTTTTCTACTGTGAACATTCTCAACCTCCTTTTGCCGATATCATGCGCCCGTCTATGACGGGCGCAGATTCAGCATACACTTATTCTTCAAGGATACCGCAAAGACGCGCCTGCGCATTCGGACGCGTACAAATGAGCTCTGCATACTTCACCAAGGTTGCCGTATACACGGGCTTACCGGGAATTTGATGCAGGATTTTGCCGTCCTCGCTCTCCATCCATTGCCAATCGCCCAGCTGACAGAGCTTGAAATCGTCGGTATTGATGAAATACATCGTACCCTTAGGGCAGAAGCGGTCGGCAACGACGGGGATACCGTTAAAGCTAATCGACTTATAACCGCCCTCAATTTCCACCGCCTGCAATCTCGTACCCATCGAGGTGAAATAATTGATCAACGCACGACGGACGTCGTAAGAACAAATAATCATATTCGGCGCGCTGCCGCTGCGTTCCTCAACGGCATCAATCATTTTCATAACGACCTGCTCGTTAATGACGTCGTCAAGAGGATAATCGATGGGCTTAATCTTCTCATATTCCTCTTCGGAGAGCCCGTAGATATTCTTCTTGTTAAAGAGCGCCGCCAAGCCCGTCAGCTCATCCTCAACGGTATCGAGGTAGAACAAGCCTCCAATAAATCCTTCAGGAATCGGATCGCCGGAGAGCTTTACCACTTTTTCAATGGGGTCAATCGCCACCAAAGTTCTTGGCGTCACGTTCGAGTAGGGCACACCACTGTAGTTGCAAAGTCTTACGACCATACCTACCTCTAAGATAGACGGAGTTTCCACCACCATTTCAGTACGGTTATCACACAGATCGAAACCGCCGAGGAGGCCCGTTCCATCGCCCATCACCATACGATTAAAATTGTATTTTGCACCCTTCAAGAGGTTCTCCATTTCGCCGTTGAGCAGGTTCACGAGGCCACTTTCGTTGCCCTGCGTTGCGCGAATCGCCTTATCGGAAATCTCAATCGTACCATAGAGATTTTTCAAAGAAGCGGTCAGCTTCAAATATTTTGCGGCATCCGCCTTAGGAAGGTCGCCCGTTTCCGAACCGGAAACGACACCACCGTGGAACCCTAAGCGAATCACCTTTTTCACGTCCTTGCCGTAAACGTCGGCAGTAGACTGTTCCACCTTTGCCAAGAAAGGGGAGGTTTTCGTATCAATGGAATCCTTTACGGCATCCAAATAAAAAGATTTTAATGCATTTTCTGCAGATTGTAAACTTACCATATTGTTATAATTCTCCTAATTTTCGATTTTTTGTTTTTTGATACAGTATCTTGTCTTCCCCTTGGGGGGGGGATGAAATGGCTTGCGCCCAAAACTTCACCCGTCAAAGGATCTCTAATTCTCAACCCTCTGCGTTTTCAAATACGCCAGAGCCATTTTCCCTGCGTCCGAAATACTGCTTGGCTTTTTGGTAGGGGTCTGCATCACACCCTTTCCGCCCACAAGCAGGGGCGCGCCGCTTTTCCCGATTGAGGAAAGGTAATCGCCGACGATCTTCAAGCGCACTTCTTCGCTTGCCATCACCTGTTCGTACAACGACGGAGTCTGCTCTTCCGCAACGCCAGCTTTCGAAGCTGCACCCACGACGTTCGCCGCCGTTTTTGTTGCACACTCCACCGCTGAATCCGCTTCAGCAACGTCCTTTTCCGTCCGTGCGCCATCCGTTTTTTGCGCGCCAATCGTATCCGACGCGCTTTCAACCTCGCCGTCCACGGTGGCTGTTTCGATGCTTTCCTCCTCGGGGGAAGAGGGTCCTTGCTCGCATTGTGTAGACGCGTCCGTCCCATCACCTGCGACACTACGCTGAGCATCCGCTCCGTTGCGCGCTTGATTTTCCTCTTCCTTTTCATAGCGTTTCAAGCGTTGACTTCTTCTTGTAAACTCTGCCTGCAACGCCGTATACGCCTGCATCAGGGCGTTCACGTCCTTAAACTTTCCCAAATCTGTCGAGCTCTTCATTTCCTTTTCCGCACCTTTTGCGGCAACATCCTCCGATCCCAGCTCCGTTGCGATTGTTTCCACGCAAACGTTCTCCTTATCCTGCATATTTTTTCCTCCTTTAAACTTCCTGCAAAGCAGGCGCGCTCTCGCCCGCTTTATCTTCCTTCAAGGCAGGCGTATTTTCGCCCGCCTTTTCCACCTGCAACGCCGCTTTATGCGCACGCAGATGTCTTAGTACACGTTCCTTGACTTCGTTCTTATCGCCTTTTTCGAAAACGGAACTCAATAAGTACCTGGTATGCTCGTTTACGTGCAACGCATGGTCGTCAAACTCTTCCACCGCCACTTCGTTTGCGAGGAACAGCACGTTCTCATCACTCGCCTTTGCGACGTGCAGAGCAGAGATATCCCTTGCGTTTTTCTCGTCGCCGAACCCAAACGCATCCAATATTTTGTTGCGATGCTCTTTGGCCACCTTTCCATTCTCATCGGTGAGTAGCCCTGCGGTGAACAACGAAAGCAGTGTTTCCCTCTTTTCTGCAGGGGTAGCCGCCACCTCGCCCACAAAGCGAATATCCGCCGTAGGCAATTCACTCGCGTTGAAATAATACAGTTGCGCACGCTTATTTTCCCCTGTCAAGGTCATCAATCTTGCGTTGCCGGCAAACTGACGATAGAGGCGCAAGATATGCCTACCCACCGTTTGGACGGCTTGTTGCACGCTGTCCATAGTCGCCGCCAAGCGAGAATCGTCCTGCGACAATAGCAGTTGTAAGCCGGATGCCGAGGTGACGTTCGTGGCAGTCGAGCTTCTGGAAAGGTCGCTCACGCCCGAGATATAGGTAAACTCTTTTTCCAGCCATTCTTCCTCTGCGGCAAATTCCGCAGGCATACCGCCGACGTCCAAAATTTGGGGCGGTTGCGAGCCTTGACGGAAGACGATCACCTTGCCGGGCGCCAAGCCCTCTTCCGCAAGCTCATCGCAGTCAATCGAGCCGTCCTCCACGGCAACGATCCCCATCGCCAGCCTATTTAAAAATTCGTGCTTACGATTCCGCACGGCGTTATAGGCGCGTTGCAGAGGGATCAAGCGGTGAATCACGCTCTGCCCAAAGAACGCCCCGGGCAGGCGCAAGCAATCTTGCTTGACGAAGGGGAATCCCCTCTCGTTCCGATCCCCGCAAAGGTAGGGCAAGCCCCCTTCGTACAGCAGGCAATCCCCTGCCACGATCTCCAATCTGCCTTCGGGGTAAATTGAGGACGGCTTGGTGTATCGTTCAATGAGCACCACTCCCTCCAACTCTCGTTTCACCCCTGCGCCACCTTCCGCGCTATAAGCGGCATACGCGCCAAGCGCGCCCTCTTTGCCGTTCTTCTCCTTTTCCTCCACGACGACGCCGAACGTTTCCAACACGTAGGACGGAGGGACGATTTGCGCGTGTATAATACTTTGCAACTCGTCAATGCTCTCCGCATCCAAGCGGTCGGGGAAGACCTCGAAGGCAGGCAGCGCCGACACGCGAACCTCACCCTCGTAAACGGGGATACCGTCCTCGTCAATCGATACCTGCCTACCCCCTTTTTCATCCCAAGCGATTTTATAGAACGCGCTACCGCACGTTTCCGCCCAGAGCGTCACCCTTGCCGCCACGCGTGGAAAGTCCACCACGTCCTGCACGTATTCAAGCACAGCGCTAGACAGCTTTGCCGTCTGCACGTCGCTCTCCTCGTCGGAGAACGCACGCACCTGCAGGGCAGGTCGCAGGTTGGTCAGTTTACTCATTCGCGCATCTACAATCGGCGCAATTCGGTTGTAGACCCTGCGCGTCTGCCAATAAAACCTCTTCTCCTCGCCGACGATACCGCCACTAGGTAGCGTGTCGCAATACTGGTCGCCCGACAAAAACCGCATATTCAGCAACCAGCCGTTTTCGATACTTCTTCGTGCCTCTTGTCTGCGTTCGAAATCCGCCTTAATCTCTGCGACTAGCGCTTCTTTTCGTTTGCTTTCCGACACTTCCTTTGCCTTTACGTCAAAATCAATCATCTTTCTCTCCCTTTATTAATTCTTGCAGCAACCGCTGCTTTTCCTTTTCCAATTCCTCGTCGGACATCGCATCGCAATGCCCCTCTGCCCGTTCGTTTTCCAGAAGCAGCTGCAACGCTTTCCAATCCCCGGGGACGTCTTTTTTCACTTCTTTTTTCTTCGTCAGCTGCATTTTTCCATCCACTTCGGCGTACTCTACCGTCACCTCCGCCACCTTGTATCCCTTGGCGGCTTTCAGCAGCATTTCTTTAATTTTTTTATCTGTCAACAACTTTTCCATTTCCTCGTTTCACTTCTCCAAAATTCTATTCCCCCTTGTTTTTCTCCCTAAAGTTTTTCTCACCCCAAGCCACCGCCACGCCGTCTATCCACAATCGTCCGTAGCCTCTTTTCCTTGTCGAGCTGTACGGGCGTTTTGGTAGGCGTAGGCGGCTGTTTTTTCGGCTTGGACATCAAGTAATATCTCATCTCGTCCAAGGCGTGGTCGTCCACCTTTTTCGGCGCGTCGCCACCACCCCAGTAGTACCCTTTCAGCTCCTTAATCAGTTCCGTACAGTTGGAAAAAATATACAGATTAGGCAATCCGTTGCCCTGCTTTAAGTAGCTTTTCACCCTTGCAATCCCAGAAAATAAGTCCTTATCGACCTTCGGATTGACCAAAATGTTACGTTCGTAAAAGAGTTCGCAAACGCTTTTGACTCCCGACAGAGTGCGTTGCTTTGCCGCGCTGTCGATCAGGGCGTGAATCCTACCCTGCTTATCTCGTTTCCACCCCAAGAGGTTGCAGATTCGTTGGATTTCCGAGGCGTGATAATCGACGTCACGCCCTGCGGCAAAGTGCTCGTATACGACGTAAACGTTGTCGTCAAAATCGACGGCATACCAATGCGCGGACAGCGGATTGTTCAGCCCGGGGTCGATAGAGATATTATCCTGCCACTCCTTTGGAATGGCAAACGGCTCTATGACGTGAATATTCTCGTCAAATTCGGGGTATACTAGCCCTTCTGCGCTGGCAAATCGCCCATACCGTCTTGTCTGCAAAGACGCCTCGTCCAATCCCCCTTCAATCGCCGCAATCTCCGCTTTATCGAGGTAGGGATTATCCGCCCATTCCATAAACTCGTACCAAATTTCAGGGTCCTTTTTCGGGTTTAAAAAGATGTCGTGGTAGACGAAAGTAAACCCCTTCAAAGGTGTCATCGTCCCGAAAATATCCCCCCTTTTATCGAGTACACGCATACGGCATTCAAGGTAAATATCCTTCGGCGGTTCTTCGTCGAACCAAACGAAATCGAGGGAAGTGCCTTGGAACTTTTCTCTCCCTTGGTCGCAACTCTTAAAGCCGATTACGGAGCTTCCCCCCAACACGCTTTTCACACGGATAAAGTCAATCACGCCGTCCTCAGGTCGATCTTTTCTGCCTGAAATCATCACGATCTCCTCTATCCAATCCTTGCGCAGATACCTTAAAATTTTCTTTTGCGCAACGTCACGTTGCACCTGTGCCGACAGCGACACAACCCAACCGCATACCCCCGATTTATTTTCCCGATAGGGGTGAATCCCCCTTGCCATATACACACACTCCACCGCGCCGCACTCCGTTTTCCCCGAACGGTTGCCGCCGAACACCCACCGATTCCTTTTAGGACAACGATGAAACGCCAACTGTTTTTGGTGGATTTTCTTCCCCGTGTTGTATTTTGCGAGCGCATCCTCACGCTTTCGCTTTTTCTGTTCTCGCTCGATTGCGAGTATGTTTTCGACAATCTCTCTCATAACCTTATCAAACCCGACAAAACTCTGCCACGCCTACGGCGTTATACTCCATTTATGAAAAAATTTACGATTCTTCTCACGCTATTTATCATGTTAATCATCGGTACGCCAACCCCCAAAAAAGCCTCTGCCGACACAGCGGTGCAATACGCCTGTATCCTTACCGAGGACGTGTATTTTTACACCTCGGAGGACGAATACAGCGGTATCTTTACCCTCCCCAAGACGTACTACGTAAAAGTCCTTTCCATGGGCGAACGGTTCACTCGGGTAGAGTATCTTACCGACACCAAATACACACGGACGCTGGTCGGTTACTGTCTAACCTACCAGCTTACTCTCGTTGACTACGTACCGGTCAATCCATACCTGTATACGACCTTTGACGTCGTATACATGGCGGAAAACGGTGACGTCAACGACGAAATTTTAGAACGACTGGTGTTCACCTGCGGCTATTACGGCGACTACATCATCGGCACGAAGCGGTATGCCTACGCCTACAAAAACGGGGAATGCGCCTACGTTCCACGCCCTGAAAATTTTACGTATCCGGAAAACACAGAGTATGAGGAGCACCTCTCCTCTTCTTCCAGCGAAGAGGTAGTAGAAGGGACGGTAAACCCGATACAGCTTGGGGTTTTAGCGGTCCTTTGTCTGCTTGTACCGTTGCTTACGGCAATCATATTAAAGAGCAACAAAGCCCCCACCTACGACCCGGAAGAATAGAGCACCTGCGGTAGTGAATTGAAATCTTTGATTTCGTGAATTGCATACTCTGTATGCGTGAATTGTTTTCTTGCGAAAACGTGATATGATTGCCTTTGGCAATCGTTATGGAAATATTTCCACAATTTCGCCCACGGCGAAACTTCACTTTGGGCACCGCCCAAAACTTCACTATCTTGGGATAACTTCACTGCGTAGCAACTTCACTTTTGCCCCAACGGCAAAAACTTCACTCCCCCCTAATCTGCTTCAAGAACTCTAAAAACGCCCTTTCCTTCTTTTCGAGGCCGAGGTCTTTCCCAAGCTCTATATATGTATAGATCGCGCCGATACCATCGAGATAAGCATATTCCTCCACGAACTCTTCCTTGGTCAATCCAAGCCGCATAAACCGCTCCGTCAGCTTCGAAAGAAGCTTTTTTTGTTTTCGGAAATAGGTACGCTCGCTCCAATAGGGAATGGGCCGCATTTTCTCATCCGCAATCCCAGCATACTTTTCGGCAAACGCGCGTTTCACGCGATCAAGCTTCCCAAAGTAGCGCACGTTCAACAACATTTTCTCCTCCGTTGACAGCTTGTCCATTGCGGCAACCGCCAACTGATTTAACCTACGAATCTTTGCTTTTTCCAGCACCGCCACAGCAAGATGCTCTGCAATTTTTTGCGCAGGCTCTCTGCTATCTGCAGACATGACCGCGCGGTTGCGGATATGCTGTAAGTATCCCTCCTCAATTCCTTCCAATTGTGGGTAGCAATACAAAATCGCCTTCACACAGTTTTCCAAATAGTATCACCTCCAATCGGCTTTTCGCCGAGTAATTATTTCATATTATTGTAGGGGAGCGGTCACCCCTCTGTGATTTGCCTTCGGCTCGATATGCCTAAGCTGACAAGACTTGAACCATTCAGGTTTTAACGGCGAGAAATCCCCTAACTGTGTAGGATTTCCTCTTGCAATACGGACGGTATTCCTGCGCGAAAATCCTTTCATTTAAGAAATTTCGCGCTCGTGAAAACTGCGAAGCATCTTAAAATAGGAATTTTGTGATGCATTTAGGCGGAGGCGACCGCCGCCGTATCGACATACTGCAAGGGCGCAACCGTCTTAAAGGCGCGCAAAATAACATTTTAAGACTGAAATGGTTCAAGTCTTGTCAGCTTAACGGCTCGATATATTTTCCATGCGGAAAATTCGATATGATTGACTTTGTCAATCGTTACGGAATGATTTAAAAATTTTCCGCAACGCAAGACAACCGCGTTGCAATTCAGGAACGCTCCCAGCGTTCAATTCACGACAGCTATGGCGTCAATTCACACCGCAGGCAATTCACACCCCACTCGGGCTTTCAATTCACTTTTATGCCTGCCGCCGACCAGCGACACCGTGATTATATATTGCACGGGTGAAAAATCCAGTTTTTACTGCCATATTTTGGTTTTAAAATCCGAACATTTGTTCGTGTTTTTCTATGAATTATTTTTAATTATGACATAAGTGTGCCTATAATATTTTCGCTTTTTTACAATTTTTCCGCAATGTGCCATAAAGAACATCGCCTATCCCCTTGCAATTTTTCTTTTGTCGTGTTATAATAGCCATATGGAACACAAAACGAGGAAAAACTTCATTCTTATCGGCTTGACCGCCGCCTGCACGGCGTTGCTTACACTCGGGGCATCTATGATGCCCAATTTCAGCGTTTCCGATTTTATCACGACGAAAGCGGACGCATCACTTACCGCCGAGGCGACACAGGATACGCTGATCACCCCTACCTCGTACGAGCAATATCTCCCTCTGCAAGCCCCTGCCGACGTTGCGGTATCCGACGACTTTACGGCGATTGCAGACGGAAACCTGATCTACGTATACAATAAGGCGCGACAAGTTTATCGCACCTACGAGCATACCGCCAACACGACCGAGGATTTGAACGCAGTGGCGAACCTTGAATTCTCGCAAAACGGCGATCTGTACTTTATCGACGGCAACGCGCATATGTACGTGATTGAAAATTCTCTGCTTGCCTCGACGACTGCAGAGCTGGTCACGAAGGAAGACTTCCCCATGTTTTTCTGCAATGCGTTCGTTATCCACGGTAACGACCTGTATTTTGCAGTGAGCTCGGAGGCCTCCGCGCATCTTTCACGCACGGACGTCTTCGCCCCGAACGCAAGCACGGCGCAGTTGATTGTACGCAACATTTCCAAAGGCCCTGCGATTGCCTATTACGACGATGCGTTATATTACACGAACGGCAACGGCAATTTCCTCAACAAAATTTCGCTTGACGACGCTTCGCCCGCGCAGGAGCTGTGCGCATTCACGGTACCTATCTCCTCGCTAGCGGTCGGTGGCGACGAAATATTCATCACGAACACCAACAACGAATTTTACGTCTACAACCGCATGACACTCCAAGGCTTGGCGTCCAACGTTCAGCCGTTGGATAAAGACGAAAGCGGTGGCTATAAAACCCTTTCTGCGCATGGCGATTACGTCTATGCCATCCGCGAACGCTCCGTTCGCCAATACGCCATCGGCAAGGGCTTTACGCAGTTTGAAATTGCGGCCAATTCCTCATCCACTCACCGTTTACAAAACGCTACGGATATGATTCTGCAGGAGAATAAGCTGTACGTTGCAGACAGCGGCAACAGCCGTATTTCCATCTACGATACGGTAAATCGCAGCTATCAAACGGTAACTTTGCCCGCCCCTGCAAGCCACGTTGCGGCATACGGCAACACCGTGCTTGCGGCAGACGAAACGACGGCTTGGCTGGTTGATTTATCCAACGCAGAAACGGTGCAGACCTTCCAAGGCTTTGACGGCAACGTCGCAGGCATCACGGCGATTTACGACCAGTATTATCTTGCGACGACCAGCAACACCTATTACACCGTTTCCTTGCAACCGCTTGCAAGCGAAGATGGTCCGACAATTGCCCCTGCCTACGAATGGCAACTGTCCGACGGCGTACGCAAAGCAAACGGCATTTCGCCTTCGCACCTCACCAGCGACGTCTACGGCAACTTCTACGTAATTGCAGGCAACAACGTGCATAAGTTCACGGAAGAGGAGTTACTTCTCCCGACCGCGCTCGGCAAGGAAATCCTCTCTCAGCTCCCTGCGCAACCGGAAAAAATCATCGTTGACTTAAACGAGAACGTATACGTTTTAAAGGACAGGCAGGCGCACGTGTACGCGTATACGGCAAGTACGGACGTTTACGCAGATACAGCCAATATCGTTTCCCTCTCTGCCCAGCTGGTGTACGGACAAACGGAAACGACCCCTATCAACGCCTTAGCCTTCAACGTATACGAAAATACGGCATACGTTTTATACGATGGGAACTTAGTCACATCCACCCCTCGCCTGAACCTGCCCACCGTGCAAGAGATATCCACAAACGGTATCGAGCAGCCGATCTTTGCCGAAGGCAACGCAGAATTCAAAGTAGTAGAAACCAAGGAAAACGCTTTCCTGATCAAATTCGACTTACAGCAATTATACAATCAACACGTCGCGCAGAGCGTACAAAACTTCCCCTATCTTTCGCACGGACGGGATACGAGCTCGCACGTAGCGCTGATGCTTGGGCAATCGGGTGAATATTCGGTGCTTGCGATCTTCGACAAAGAAACGCACACCTACTCGAACTACCTGACAAAGAGCCGCTACTACGTGCAAGAAAAATCGGAGAGCGAATACCTCGTACAATACGATGAAACGCAGATAAAAACGGGGTATTTAACCAACGCCCTGCCCTTGTACAAGTACCCATATTTGACCAATTTATTGCGTGTTAGCGGCATGGAAAAGAACAAAGCCGTTCGCATAGTAGGCGAAATCAACCAGCTGGACTATGATTATTACAAAATCGAGATTGAGGACGAGGAAGGCAACCTGCTGACGGGGTTTATTCCAAAGTCATACGTAACCTTCTTCGACGGTTCTCCAAAGCCCAGCGAAACGCACACCTATGGTGAGCAACTCGCAGACGAAGAATCGATTAGGCGTTTGACCTATCTATTGCTTGGCGCGGCGGCGCTCTGCGTACTGGTCGATTTGCTACTCCTGAAACGCAAACCCAAGGACGAATAATAACAAAAAAACAGCCTTACAAAAAGGCTGTTTTTTTTGCGTGAATTGCCCTTCCCTGTCATTCTGAACGAAGTGAAGAATCTCATAGAAAGTGAATTGAAACAAAGTTTCGTGAATTGCCATTCGGCGTGAATTGACCGCTGAGTAGCGTTCGTGAATTGCAAGGCGCTGCCTTGCGTTATGAAAAAAAATTTTAATACTTCCGCAACGATTGCCTTAGGCAATCAATTCACGTTTTGCCGCGCAAAACAATTCACGCATACGCAGTATGCAATTCACGAAAACCCTACGGTTTTCAATTCACTTTTTTGCAACGCAAAAAAAGCCCACCGTTTTCACGGTAGGCTTTTTATCTTTATCGAAAAAGATTATTCTTCTTCAGCAGGAGCTTCTACTTCTTCAGCGGGAGCTTCTTCAGCAGCCGCTTCAGCAGCAGCCGCCGCAGCAGCAGCCTGTTCTGCTCTCTTAGCAGCCTTAGCGTCCTTTCTCATCTGCGCCTTCATTTCTTTGGTGATTACGCGCGCAGCGTTAATTTTTTCACGCATTTCCTGAGGTGTAGGAGGCACGAAGGAAGAACCTTCAGCGTTTTCTTCGATTACCTCATAGCCAGCATCTCTTTCGAGCATCGTTGCTTCCGTTTCGCCGTCGAACATATGGATATGGTCAGCGTCGAAGGAGAGCGCAACAACGTCCTTCAAGGAAACGATTGCACGGTTAGAAATTCTTGCGATCATCTGCGTGGAGTTGTCAACAACGGAGCTTTCCTTTCCGTCGTAATCCAATTCACAGTAAACCTGCGTTTCAGCACCGAGCTTTTCGATAACCTCGATTCTTGCATTAATCACAGTTTCAGGGTGAGCGGTAATGAATGCTTCATCATAGTGAATATCTTCAGGACGAACGCCGAGGGTAACAGCCTTATCGGTGTTGAGATACTCGTCGATGTTCTTAATTCTTGCAACGAAGGATTCAGGCAACTTAATCTTGTTGTTACCAACGAAAGTAACGTATACGCCGTCATCTTCTTTAACGAGCTTAGAATTCTTGAAGAAGTTCATCTGAGGGGTACCGATGAAACCTGCAACGAAGAGGTTGATGGGATAATCGTAGAGGTTCTGAGGGGTATCAACCTGCTGCATGAAACCGTCCTTCATAACAACGATACGCGTACCCATGGTCATAGCTTCTACCTGGTCGTGGGTAACGTAGATGAAGGTGGTAGCAAGTCTTGCGTGGAGCTTAGAAATTTCCGTTCTCATGGAAGCACGCAATTTTGCGTCCAAGTTGGAAAGGGGTTCGTCCAAAAGGAATACTTTGGGTTCACGAACGATGGTACGGCCGAGCGCAACACGCTGTCTTTGACCACCGGACAGAGCCTTAGGTTTACGGGTAAGGTAATCGGTGATACCAAGGATTTCAGCCGCAGCCTTAACCTTCTGGTCGATGATATCCTTGTGTACTTTACGAAGCTTCAAACCGAACGCCATGTTGTCATAAACGGTCATGTGGGGGTACAGAGCGTAGTTCTGGAATACCATGGCGATATCTCTGTCCTTAGGAACGACGTCGTTCATAAGCTTACCGTCGATGTACAGTTCACCCGAAGAAATTTCTTCAAGGCCTGCAATCATACGAAGGGTGGTAGACTTACCGCAACCGGAAGGGCCTACCAAAACGATGAATTCCTTATCTCTGATATCGAGACAGAAATTGAAAACAGCCTGTACACCGGAAGGGTATACTTTGTTAATGCCTTTCAGCAAAAGTCCTGACATAATCTTTTCCTCCAAAGATTGATAATTTTATTCGATAGTAATATTTTACTATATTTTCAAAAAAAACACAATAGGCAATTTTGACAAACTTGTCCGCTGGTATTGTATACATTGCACAAAAGACGCACCGTTTCTTGGGAGAGGGTTTTCCCCTGCCTCTGCCTTGTAGGGAGAGGGTTCTCCCCTCTCGTGAAAGTGAATCGCCGTTTCTTGTCATTCTGAACGTAGTGAAGAATCTCCCTTCCCACAACTTCGCCGCAAGGCGAAACTTCACTTGGGGCAATCGTCCCAAACTTCACTGCGTAGCAACTTCCCTTTTGCCTTAAGGCAAAAACTTCACCGATTTTCACCCTGCATAATTATACGTGATCGTATAATTGCATATGTTAGAAACCCAAGCATAGTCTTTGGTTATCGACTCCCATTGTTCTTCTGTCCCACGGTAATAAATATTCGTCAAGCGATTGCAACCATAGAACGCATAATTACCAATCGAAGTTACGCTGTCGCCGATGACCACGCTCGTCAAGTTTATGCAATCACGAAACTCAGAAAAACCAATAGAAGTTACTCCGTCGCCGATTACCACGTCCATTAAATTATAGCAACCTTCGAACGCATAAGAACCAATCAAGGTTACGCTATCTGGTATCACTACACTCGTTAATCCGTCGCAATTATAGAACGCAGAATCGCCAATCGAGGTTACACTGTCGGGGATTACAACGCTCGTCAAGCTATGGCAACCAGAGAACGCCCAATCACCAATCGAAATGACACTGTCAGGGATTTCCACGCTCGTCAAGCTATGGCAACCATAGAACGCATCAGAACCAATCGAAGTTACGCTGTCGGGGATCACCACACTCGTCAAGCTACTGCAATTATCGAACGCATAATTACCAATCGTAGTGACGCTGTCGGGGATTACAACGCTCGTCAAACTATGGCAAGACCAGAATGCATAATCAGCAATACTTTCCCCCGAGGTAATTATCACCGTTTGTAATTTCGCTTTAGGCAAATGAAAAATTGCAAATACGGGACAAGTCGCATCAGTCAAATTGTCACAACCATAGAAAGCCTTATCGCCAATCGAGGTTACACTATCGCCGATTACCACACTCGTCAAGCCGCTGCAACCACGGAACGCCTCATAACCAATCGAGGTTACACTATCGGGGATTACTACACTTATCAAGCTGCTGCAATCCTTGAATGCATAATCACCAATCGAAGCGCCGCCCGTAATCGTTACCGTTGTCAAAGAGGTAGGAACATAACTGCTATTATACGAATAACTGCTTGCCCCAAAGATATAACCAAAGTGGGTATCAATCGTTCCACCATTCCTCCACCCAATAAACGGTAAAGTTATTTCCGCCAAGTTGTTGCAACCAGAGAAGGCAGAAAAACCAATCGTAGTTACACTATCGGGAATTACCTCGCCCGTCAAGGCCGTACAGCCAGAGAACGCCTCTTTACCAATCGTGGTTACACTATCGGGGATTTCAATACTCTTCAAGCGGCTACAATTATAGAAGGCCTTATCCCCAATCGAGGTTACGCCATTGGGGAGTACCACGCTAACCAAAGCAGGGCAATAATTGAAAAGCTCATTACTAATCACCGTCACACCATCGGGAATGGTCATATTCGTCAAGAGAATACAACCACTAAACGCACCATCCCCAATCGTGGTTACACCGTCAGGAATTTGCAGGCTGGTCAAGCCCTTACAACTACCAAAAGCTCCCTTACCAATCGTGGTTACACCATTAGGGATTTCGATATTCGTCAAACCGCTACAGCTTGTGAATGCATACTCACCAATCGAGGTTACGCTGTCGGGAATATTGATACTCGTTAAACCATCACAGCCAGAGAACGCACGATTAGGAATGCAGGTGATGCCGTCAAGAATCGTTACCTCTCTTAAACTTGCAGGAACGGTGCCGAATATGTATGCAAGCTGCGTATCGATTGTTCCATCCCGCGTTGCGCCTACGAACGGCAAGGTGATTGCCGTCAATCGAGTGCAATTAGAGAATATCATACTGCCAATGGACGTTAAGCCGCTCCCGATGACCACACTTGTTAAAGCCTTACAGAATCGGAACGCTTCTTTATCAATCGTGCTTACGCTGTCAGGAATCGCCAAGCTGGTTAATTTTTCACATTCATAGAATGCGCGCTCACCAATCGAAACCAAACCGTTGCCAAACACCACGCTGGTTAACCCCTCGCAACAAAGGAAGGCATAATTGCCAATCGTAGCCACACTATCAGGGATTACAACGGTAGTCAAGGCATTACAATAACTAAACGCATTTTCACCAATCGAGATTACACCGTTGCCGATGACTACACTTGCCAAACTGCTACAACAATAGAATGCCTTATAACCAATCGAAGTCACGCAATCAGGCACGACAATCTCCGTAAGCGTTTCATCCTTTACGCCCGTAATCTCACAAGTGGTTGCCGTAGACGTAAAGTTAAAATTGCTCATTTCCTCTTTCAAAACGAACTTTGCCGTTATGTTTTTATCCACCGTGAGCGTATACGTGTCGTCCGTGAAAATCAATCCCTCGTCGCTATACCAACCGATAAATTCATAACCCAAATAGGGATTTGACGTTATCGTTATCTCTTTTCCGTATCTATAAGTACCACCGTTTGTAATAGCGCCGACGTTAGAATCGTCTATGGAGAGCGTATAGGTATCTCTCGTATAATATACACTTAATACAAGACCGCCATCGCCGTTGATATTTCCACTTACCTCACCCAAGCTTGCATTGTAAGTAAAGTGTTCATAGCGCTCCGTTTCAGCGTAAGCCATCGTATCCGTTTCGCCTTTCAATTCCACCGTTTCATACGGCGTATAATTATCATCGTCGATATTCTGCCAATAGTAGACAACCGTATATTGGGTGTCTTTGTTTGCAGACCATTTTGCCGTGTAGGTGACGTCTTTTTCTGCCTTGAACGTAAATTCTTCCGTTTCGCATACAAGTGCTTCGCCGTCATACCAACCAAGCCAAGTATACCCTGCGTTGGTGGTTGCAGTTAAAGTGATTTGCTTGTCAAACTTGTACGTGCCACCTGCCGTGACCGTACCTGCTTTCGTATTATTTCTCTCCGTAGAAATTACATACTTATCACGCGTGTAATATACACTCAAAACAAGGCTACCGTTTCCGTCAATATTGCCGCTTACCGTACCCATATCTTTATTATAGGTAAAGTGCGCATACACTTTAATTTCAGCGTTTACCGTCGTATCCGTTTCGCCTTCAAGCTCTACCGTTTCGTGCGGCGTGTAGTTATCATCTTCAATATTTTGCCAGTAGTAAATTACCGTATATTTCGTATCGGTATTTGCAGACCAGCTTGCCGTAATGGTCGTATTTTGCGTAATCGCTTGCGTAAAATCGTAATCCCAACCTGCGAAGGTGTAGCCCACTTTCGTCGTGGTCGGCTCGGTTGCAAGATAGCCTTCTTCCACCTTTTGGGCGGCAACCGCCGTACCACCATTTACGTCAAAGGTCACGTCATACATAGGACGACGACGAATGGTCACCGTAAACAGTTTTATGTCGTTGCCAATCGTTTCCAATACGTAAAACGTATTGTCGCCACTTTCCAAGTCCACCGTTTTGCTTTTAATAGGCGTATTGCAATCCTTATTATCGTCTACTATATAGGTTGCGTTGCCCTTCACCGTCACTTCGTCTATGAAGGAAAAATCCGTGGTGGCGTTGCTAACTACGCCGTAAACGCTTGCGCCCTCTACAGTAAGCGTGTTGAACAAAATACCCGTTTCCTCTTGGAGTACGTAACCGCAAACGGTACAGATTTGGGGCGTGGTTGCCGTAGCAGGCGCACCTGCCACGTGCTTTCCCTCGCCGTCCTTGTCACCGCATTCGCATTCGTGCCAATGGTAGGTTGCATTGCTCGTCCACGTTTCTGCGTGTTCGTGAGGGAGCTTGTTGACAGGCTCCGTTTTCGTTGTCGTTTTGCAAACCGTACAAGTATAGGTCGTTTCGCCTTCTTCCGTGCAGGTCGGGGCTTTCGTTTCTTCGCCCTTATCCCAAGTGTGTACGCCCGTCGCAGGAATTTCTTCGTAGGTCGAATACTCGCAACGGCTACACGTTTCGTATGCTTCCCAACCCTTCTCGGTACAAGTTGCCTCTTGCGCATTGTGCTGTATTTTGTCGTGCGTCAACGCAGGTACGTCTTCCGTATAGGTTGCCGTTTTACATATCGTACACGTAAACGTTTTTACGCCTTTTTCCGTACAAGTCGGCTCGGTGGTTACTTTGCCGTCATCCCAAGTATGTACGCCCGTTGCAGGGATTTCTTCGTACGTGGAATAGCCGCAACCCTCTCTTTTACAGGTTACGTATTCTTCCCAACCGATTTCCGTACAAGTCGGCGCTTTTGCCTCGTGCGTCTTTTCGTCGTGACCGAGCGCAGGGATTTCTTCCGTGTACGTATCAGCGCAAGCGCAGGTATAGGTTTTTACACCTTTTTCCTCGCAAGTGGCTTCCGTCGTCGTTTCTACCGTATATTCATGCTCGTGCGGTTGTTCGCACGCAGAAAATCCGAATGCGCACGAAACCACCGCCGCAATCGCAAGAATAAAAGTTAAAAATTTCTTTTTCATTAGTACTCTCCTAATTCCAAATCATTCCACAACGCTTGCCAGTGGCAAGCATATCGAATTTTCCTTTGGAAAATATATCGCGCCGAAGGCATATCGAGCTGACAGGCATATCGCGATTTGCACAGCAAATCATTTCAGCGCAACGCCGTATTGCGTAGCATATTCATCATTTTTTATGGTAATTTTTTGCCTGTGGCACGATACAACCCATACCACTCTTCTCTCGTCAACTCCACATCTGCGGCTTTGCACAGTTCTGCAATCCGTTCAGGGGTCGTCGAGCCCACCACCGCCTGCATCCCTGCAGGGTGGCGCAAAATCCACGCAACGGCGATTGCCGCAGGGGATACGGAATACTTTTCCGCAAGACGGAAGAGCTCTGCATTCAAAGCGGGGAACTTTTCGTTGCCGACAAAGACTCCTTCCATAAATCCGTACGCAAGAGGCGACCAAGCCTGCAAAACGATGTTGTTTTTGCGGCAGTATTCGATTAAGCCTTGCGTTCTGCCTGCGCCTTCTGCGCTTTCGAGATTGAAATGCAAGCCCTCGTCAATCATCGGACAATGCATCAAAGAAAGCTGTACTTGGTTTGCGGCGACCTTAATCCCAGCCGAGCGCATCATCTCAATCTGCGCAGGCGAGAAATTAGACACGCCAAAGGCGCGCACTTTACCCTCCGACTGCAACCGATCGAACGCCTCGTAAATCTCATCCGGCTCCATCAGCGCATCGGGACGGTGCAACAACAGCACGTCCAAATAATCGGTATTCATGCGTTTTGCGCTCGTTTCCACCGAGGCGAAAATATGCTCACGCGTGAGGTCGTAATACCCCTCGCAAATCCCGCATTTCGTCTGCAGGACAAGCTCCTCACGAGGAATCTCCAAGTCCTTCATCGCTAAGCCGAAGACCGTTTCACTGTCCCCTTTGCCGTAAATATCGGCTTGATCAAAGGTATTTGCGCCCGCCTTCAACGCCTCGATGATAATCTCCTCAATCTGGCGCAAAGGTTTCCCTGCATAGCGCATACCGCCAATCACTACTTTCGAACAGCGCACGCCGCCCACGTCTACGTATTTCATAAGCATCTCCTTCTATACACCGAACAACGTCGGTGTCGTCCGCCATAGTCGGCGGTTTATTTTACAAATTCATCCAGTTTTTTCCAGTTTCCCTGCAATCCCATCGCATGCATGACGCGCTGATAAGCAAAGTCAGGCAACTGACTTTCTATCATTTCCACCGCCCGTTTCAGCTGTCCAAAATACTCGTCAAACGCCGCTTTAGGCAAGACGTATTTCAAGGCGATCCACATCGCCATACAGTCGTTGTTGCCATAGACGGAAGTTCCGTCCTGCTTTTTAGGCAGCTGCAGCTTTGCAAAAACGCCCAGCTTTTGCGTCAAGCGCACGCGCGGCAAATGTGCGCAATACACACGCTCGCCATGCGCGGCAATATTACGAAAAGAAACCAACAGTTCAATGATGTTGCAAAGGTCGGGATATCCAAGCCCGTATTCCTTCGCGACCTCTCTGCCGTCGTCCGATTTTAAGAGGCTTAAGAACTTGGAAACGTTTCCAAAGCTCAACAATCGTATCAACACCCAAAAGGGTACGTGCTGATAGGTTTTATCATAGTAAGCAATATAGTCGCGATAGGCAGAAGAGCCCACCTTACGGGCATCCTGCAACGCCGAACGGCAAGTGCCGATAATCCACCGCACGTGCGGCAATTCGTCAGGGGTTTGGGTAAAATTTCCCTCTTGCAGATACACCCTCTCATCCACGCCATAGCGCGCGGAAAAGACGTCGGAAACCATCGCCTTTATATTACATTCCACCTGCTGAGTCGCCTCGTAGACGATCTCTCGAAGGCGCTTGTCAAAATCAAACAACGCCTCTACGTGTTCAAAGCTAACCCCCTCGCGATACCGCTTATTCTCGTCTTTGAATAGGCGGTTATAGCCCACGGCAAAGTTGTAATACCCCTCCCACTTCAAGCGCCGTTTCGCGTGCTTTTCGTCGGGGATATGCAGACCGTCGCGCTTGAGCTTTTCAATCTGTTGATCGCTGTTAAAATAGACTTTTTGGCTCGGTTTTTTCTTCATTTTTCCAACCTTTTCTTTATATCCTGCTTTCCCTATATCCTATAGGGTAAACAAGCTATAATATTCCCCCATTCGCTCGATTTCTACACGCCCTTGCATATAATCAACGAGGCCCTTTTCAAAGCCCTCCGCCTCCGCTTTCTTCACCGCAACCGTGAACAGCACCTTTGCGCCGTAGTCAGAGGAGAGCACCGTGCAGGCGTGGGTCGAAAAGTATTTTTGCACGCTGTCAATGCCCGTATAATCCACCTCGATGGCAAGCTCGATACACTTTTCGAGGCTACGGATCTCCGCCGCCGCAAGGTTCTCCGCCGCCGCCGAGGAATACGCTCGCACAAGCCCGCCTGCGCCAAGCTTAATCCCCCCAAAATACCGTACCACCGCCACGGCGGTTTCGAACAACTTTTTGTTCTTCAAGACGTCTAAAATGGGGACGCCAGCCGTACCCTGTGGCTCTCCGTCGTCCGAAAAGCGTTGCAAATTCCCCAACTTATCGGCAACAAACGCAAAGCAACAATGGGTGGCGAACTGGTGCGCCGCGCGAATCTCCGCAATAAACGCCCTCGCCTCTTCCTCGCTTTCGACGTGTTGCGAATAGGTAAGAAATCGGGATTTCTCTATAATTTTTTCCGTTTCCGTCCGTCCGTGAACGGTTAAAATAGCTTTTTCCATACCATCTATTACGAAAAAGGGCAGGGAATCCCTGCCACTTTTTTATTTCACCAAAATTTTAACGTGTACCTTTTTGCCTTTGTGCAGGACGAATTCTGCCGCCGGCACGGGCATATTGACGTCGGACACCTTGTTTTCGTCCACGGAAACGCCGCCCTGTTCAATCAAACGGCGCGCCTCGCCCTTGGATTTTGCAATCCCTGCCGCCACCAGCACGTCCACGACCGTAGCAACGCCCGAAACCTCTTTGGTCAAAAGCTCCGCATCGCCACCGCCGAACGCCGCTTTTGCTTGGCTCTGAGCAAGCTGTGCCGCCTCTTCGCCGTGCACCTCTTTGGTCAGCTCGAACGCAAGCACCTCTTTCGCCTTGTTGATACGCTCATCACGGTGCGCGCAAAGCTCCTTAATCTGTTCGACAGGCAGGAAGGTGAGCAACATCATACACTTTTCAACGTCCTCGTCTGCGGTGTTGCGCCAGTATTGATAGAACTCGTAAGGCGTGGTCTTCTTTTCGTCCAGCCATACCGCGCCCTTTGCGGTCTTGCCCATCTTCTTGCCGTCCGAAGTCGTAAGCAGGGTGAAGGTCATCGCAAACGCAGGTTTTTGCTCCTTGATGCGGATGAGGTTCGCGCCGGCAAGGATATTGCTCCATTGATCGTCGCCACCCAGCTCCAACGAGCAGTTGTATTTTTGGTGCAGGTACAAGAAGTCGTACGCCTGCATCAGCATGTAGTTGAATTCAAGGAAGGAAAGCCCTCTTTCCAAACGCTGCTTAAAGCATTCCGCCGACAACATTCTGTTGACGGAGAAGTGCGCGCCAATCTCACGCAGGAAATCGACGTAGTTCAAGTCAAGCAACCAGTCGCCGTTGTCCACGATAATCGCCGCATTCTCGCCCTCGAAACTAATGAATTTCGACATCTGCTTTTTGAAACATTCGACGTTGTGGCGAATCGTTTCCTTGGTCATCATGCTACGCATATCCGTTCTGCCGGAGGGGTCGCCGACCATCGCCGTACCGCCACCGATGAGGATGATGGGCTTGTGCCCAGCCTGTTGCATGTGATGCATCGCAATCAGCTGCATAAAGTGCCCAACGTGCAGGGAATCTGCCGTGGGATCGAAACCGATATAGAAAGGTACGCTCTCTTTTCCAAGCTTTTCATACAACTCCTCTTCAAACACCGTCTGTTTGATAAAGCCGCGTTCTCTCAGCGTATCCATTACGTTTTTAGCCATAATTTTTCTCCTTTTTGTTAAAGCTCTGCTTTAATTTACTATATTTTTCACGATTTGTCAAGCGTTTTAGCGTACAATTTTGGCAGTGAAAACTTGACAAACGCCCTCCTGTATTGTATAATATCGCCAAGAAAACAGCCGTTTCAAACCAAATTGAACCAGGTTTTGACGGCAAGAAATCCCTTAACCGTGCAGGGTTTTCCCTTGAAATACGGACGGTATTCCTACGCGAAAATCCTTTCGTTTAAGAAATTTCGCGCTCGTGAAAACTGCGTAGCACCTTAGCCAGACAAGAATAATACAAACCTGCCGCAAAGCGTACTATTTCCGCGCCTTTTGATAAATCCACGCTTGTAGTATTGGTATACAACTGCGCGCGTTTTTACCAAAATTCATCAAAAATTTTATGTTTTGCGGTACGGGGTAATTTTGAATGTACTGATTTTGGATAAGACAAGGCGAAACCGCAGTGCAACCTAAACGGTTTACCGAGGATTTCAACGAAGTATCTAGACAAAATCAGCCATTCAAAATCAGGTTCGTATTATTTTTGTCTGGCTACAATAGGGATTTTGCGATGGATTTGGGCGGTGGCGACCGCCGCCGTATCGACATACTGCAAGGGCAACAGCGTCCTAATACGCAAAAAATAACATTTTAAGGCTGGTTCAATTTGGTTTGAAACGGCTGAGGGCAGGCACGAAATGAAACTAAAAATCATCTTGGATATGCTATTCGAGCTGTTGCAAAAAAGAAAATTGAGCGCCGCTTATTTTTCCAAAAAGTACAAGCTCTCCTCGCGCACGGTGTACCGATACATCGAGGCGTTAAAAACTGCCGTTCCTTTGGAAATCACTCGTGGACGAAACGGTGGTATCGCCCTGCCGGACAAATACCGTCTGCCCATCAATTTCATGACGAACGAGGAATATCTTGCCGCTATGGACGGACTGGAAATCGCCTATTGCCACCAACCGGAAGAACGGTTTTTGCTTGCAAAAGAAAAGCTCGCCGCCGAGTACAAGCCGACGGAAGAGGAACTGTTAGAGCAAGCAGAAGACGATAACCCCGACTGCATTCTTCTATCCTTATAAGCATACATCGCCTGAAAAATGGATATAATATTACACGATATTATCCACGATTCAGGCGGTGTTTTTTTATGCAAAAAATTGTGTTTACGGGCGGCGGCAGCGCAGGACACGTCCTGCCCAACGTTGCCATCATTGAGGCGTTAAAACAGACGGGCGCATACGATTTATACTACTTTGGAACGAGCGGTATCGAACGCAGTATCATCGCCCCCTTAAAACTGCCCTATTTTACCTTTGAGGCCCCCAAGCTAAAACGCGGCGCAAGCCTTGCCGCCCTGAAAAACAACCTAAAAATCCCCTTCCGGTTACTCACCGCTATCAAGCAGGTAAAAATGGCGCTGAAAGAGCTCCGTCCCGACCTCGTATTTTCGAAAGGCGGCTACGTTGCTCTGCCCGTCGTCCTCGCCGCATCAGAGCTAAAAATCCCCTGCATTTCGCACGAGAGCGACTTAAGCCCCGGGCTTGCCAACCGCCTAATGCAAAGACGGTGCAAAGAAGTTCTGACCGCCTTCCCCGAAACGGCAGACCGCTTTAAAAACGGACGATATTGCGGACAGCCAATGCGCAGTAGCTTATTCGGGCGCAGTCGGGCAACAGCAAGGGGAATTTGGGCAGAGGATACGCCGAGAAAAGTCCTTCTTATCTTCGGTGGTGGCAGCGGTAGCGCCGCCTTAAACGAGGCGATACGAAAGCACGCCCCTACCCTTTGTAAGCAGTATTATCTCATCCACGTCTGTGGCAGGGGCAACGGCATGGATAGCAACCTAAAAAACTATCGGCAGGTGGAATTCATCGAGGACATGGGTGGCGTTTATGCCGCCGCCGACCTCATCATTTCGCGCGCAGGCGCAGGGGCGGTATTCGAGGCAATCGCCCTGAAAAAGCCCGCCATCTTCGTTCCGTTAGAGGGGCAGACGAGGGGAGATCAAAAGGAGAATGCGGCATACTTTTTACGGCTTGGACTGTGCAAAGTTTTACCACAAAGCGAGCTCAACCGCCTTCCCGAAATTGTGGAAGAAACGCTTGGCGATACGTCGCTGAAAGAGGCGCTTTTACACGCCCCCTATCAATCGGGAACAGCCGCCGCCATAACCGCCGTGCAAAGCTGTTTGCAAGGCAACCAAAACGGCGCAAAAAGCGCCCCTAAAGACAAATGAAAGCAATCTACGACCTGCCCCGCTACCCTGCCAAAAAGCGCCGTCAACGCCGAAAAAAACGGCTATTGACAATCCTACTTGCCATTGTTGCGATTGCGGCGATACTCTTTTTCTATTTTCAACGAAACGTACGACGGGTACTCATTTCCATCAGCGAGGCAACGATGCGCGCATCCACCGCCGTAGCGGTCAACGACGCGGTGTACTATACCCTTTCGGACGATTTGCGCTACGAGGACTTAGTGCAGGTAGAGCGCGACGACAAGGGAAACATCGTTGCGGTATCGGCAAACGCCCTAAAAATCAACAAGATAGCGCGCGACACGGCGTCCATTTCGCAATCCAACCTAAAGAGCCTCAGCCTCAACGGCATCCCCATTCCCTTGGGGGCATTGACAGGGATTGAAGCGTTTGCAGGGTTGGGTCCACCCATACCCTTTCGGATCATTCCGGTCAGCTCCGTTTCCTGCGATTTTTCCTCTGAGTTCGAGAGCGTGGGTATCAACCAAACCAAGCACAGTATCTATCTAAACGTGATTGCAGACATCAGCATAGTCATGCCCTCACGCACGGAAAATTTCGCCGTCGTCACGGAAATTTTGGTTGGGGAATTCGTCATCGTCGGCAGTGTCCCCGACACCTTTTTGCAGACGGACATCTTCGGCAATAAATTGCCGCTGTAAAGTGAATTGAAAACTGCGTTTTCGTGAATTGCCTTTCGGCGTGAATTGAACGCTGAGTAGCGTTCGTGAATTGCAAGGCTATTGCCTTGCGTTATGGAAGAATTAAAACCCTTCCGCAACGGTTGCCTCAAGGCAAGCATATCGAATTTTCCTTTGGAAAATATATCGCGCCGTTAGGCATATCGCGCCGAAGGTATCTCACGATTTGCATAGCAAATCATCCACAGGGCGTGGCAATCACACAATTCAAAAGGCAGGGGTCTCCCCCTGCCTTGTTTTTGTTTTAACCTTGATAATTATACGTGATTGTATCGTCGCCGGTGTTTGAGCTCCATTGAATGCTCCCATAAAAACGAGCTTTACACTCGTACCCAACTCCAAACGATACATAAAATCCTCCGTTATTTGCTATAATGCTTTCGCAAGGCGTTAATCCCAGTATCTAGGATAACCGGCTACGTATCTCCAATACAACTTAGTCGTATCGGTGGGTTGCTCCTCCGAATAGAAACCGTATTTTGCACCATTTCTCTCGAACCAATTCAAGTTATTGTCGCCCCATTGAATCTGTTGCCACTGTTCAGGCGTACCCAAGTAGTACATTCTATATTCCTTAAAGCCGTCCCAACCTTCCTTCTTTCTGAAAGCGCCCGTGCCGACAGATTGTACGTTCGCGCCAAGGATAACGGAATAGATAGCCGCGTTATTGTAGAAAGCGTTTGCCTCAATGGTCGTCAAGGAAGCACCGCTAAGGTCCAACGTACGGATATTATAGCAGTTACCGAACGCCTTAGAGCCGATTTTTACGCAACCGTT
>JAZRQY010000019.1:0-54958 GCA_045650185.1 Candidatus Scatosoma sp.
CGACTTGCATGTGTTAAGCATACCGCCAGCGTTCATCCTGAGCCAGAATCAAACTCTTAAGTTTAATTGCTTAAAGTCGTCGCTTTTGCTAAAAGCAACAACGGCTCTAACTTTGTTATCTCTTTGCTGACTTTGCTTCAAAGTACTTGCTTTTTACAAGTTCTTGAAATTAACGGAAATTACCTTTCTATTTGCATTGTGTCAAATAAAATCTCATTTCTTTCTTATTCCATTTTTAATCTGCTTTTACCTAAGCTACAGCTTAGGGCTGCCTCTCGAAAGGCTATCTCTCGGACACAGCTTGTATAATATACCATAAAGTAAAAAGGGTTGTCAAGTAAATAATCGAACTTTTTTAAAAAAAATTAAAAAATTTTCCAAGTTTTTTTAATCGACCGCAACCATTGACTTTTCAAGGGATTCGTGGTATAATCGGGAGGAAAATAAGGGATATTTTGGAGGGTTTTATGAAGGTATGTAGAATCGTGTGTACCATTCTTTGTGCGGTATGTTTAGCGGCCGCGCCGATTGTGGGCATTTTCCTTGGTTTCGAGTGGTTGGTCGCTCCTTTATTTGGAGCAGGCTTGTTTTTCACGCTGATGCTGTTCTTCCGCAAAAAGCATATCGAGCAAGAGGCGCGCGAAAACCCCACCGCCCCCACAGGCGATTTTTTGAATCCTCTCAGCGAAGAAGAATCGGACGAAAAACAGAGCAACTAAACAACGAAAGCCGCCTGCAATTCCGCAGACGGTTTTTTCTTACATTATTATATATACGCGTATATACGCATACACGCGCGCGTGTATATACGAGCGTGTAATTCATACAATGAAAAGGCAGGGGGCGCCCCCTACCTTTATTTTGTTTTTACAATTTATACCAATAATACTGATAGTAAGTGGATTTGAAATACGTTGCGTTGGTGGACGGGGTACTTACGCTTGTTTCCTCACCACCCGTTTTGTTTTCCCAATCCAAAGAACTCGTCGTTATATACCAAGTCGACGTATCTTTAAAGGTTACGCTTGTCAAGTTATAGCAATAATAGAACACACCCCAACCGATACTCGTCACACTGTCGGGGATTTCCACACTTGTTAAATTGCTGCAATTATTGAACGCATGTTCACCGATACTCGTCACACTGTCGCCGATTACAACGCTCGTCAAGTTATAGCAAGAACGAAACGCACTATTCCCAATATTCGTCACACTGTCGGGGGTTTCCACACTTGTCAAGCCATCGCAATCATAGAACGCATATTCACCGATACTCTCTACACTGTTGCCGATTACCACGCTCGTCAAGCTATCGCAATTATAGAACGCATTATTCCCAATATTCGTCACACTGTTGCCGATTTCCACACTCGTCACACTATCGCAATCACGGAACGCGTATTGATTGATTTTCGTGATATAAGAAGGCAACACCAAATCCGTTTCCGTTCCATTATATCCCACCAAAATCTTTTCATTTCCGTCCGTATAAACGATATAGCCGTTGTCGTTAGAGAGTTTTGTTCCCTCAAACGCATCTCCGCTGTTATAAACCGCCAATGCGCAACGCCCTACGTAGCCGTTAAATGAACTGCCTTTCGCGACCGTAATATGCGTAGATTTGTTGACAACTTCTACCAGTTTATAACAATCAGAAAACACATTAGGTTCGATAGTCTCTACACTTTCTCCAATCACTAGGCTCGTCAAACTGCCGCAACCGTCGAACACACCCCAAGCGATACTCGTCACACCGTCGCCAATTTCCACACTCGTCAAGCGACTGCAATTATTGAACACACCCAAACCGATACTCGTTACACCGTCGGGGATTTCCACACTCGTCAAATTATAGCAATTATTGAACGCATATCTGTCGATACTCGTCACACCGTCGCCAATTTCCACACTCGTCAACTTATTGCAATTATTGAACGCATATTCACCGATACTCGTCACACCGTCGCCAATTTCCACACTCGTTAAGTTATAGCAATAATTGAACGCATTATTCCCAATATTCGTCACACTGTCGGGGATTTCCACACTCGTCAACTTATTGCAATTATTGAACGCATATCCACCGATACTCGTCACACCGTCGCCAATTTCCACACTCGTCAAGCTTTCGCAATAATTGAACGCATATTCACCGATACTCGTCACACCGTCGCCGATTACCACGCTTGTCAAGTTATAGCAATTATAGAACACACCCGAACCGATACTCGTTACACTGTCGGGGATTTCCACGCTTGTCAAGCTGGTGCAATAATTGAATGCACGTTTGTCGATACTCGTCACATCACCGCCGATTTCCACACTCGTCAACTTATTGCAATCACTGAACGCATATTCACCGATACCCGTTACGCCATCGCCGATTGCTACGCTAATCAAGCCACTGCAATCATAGAATGCAGAATTATCAATGCTCATCACACCACCGCCAACGGCAACGCTCGTCACACCATCGCAATCACGGAATGCGTATCGATTAATTTTCGTGATATACGAAGGGAATACTAAATCCGTTTCCGTTCCATTATATCCCACCAAAATCTTTTCATTTCTGTCCGTATAAACGATATAACCGTTGTCGTTAGAGAGCTTTGTTCCCTCAAACGTATCACCGCTATTATAAACCGCCAATGCGTAACGCCCTACGTAGCCGTTAGACGAACTGCCTTTCTCGACCGTAATATGCGTAGATTTGTTGACAACTTCTACCAGTCTATAACAACCATAAAACCCATGAAGATCGATAGTCTCTACACTTTCTCCAATCACTAGGCTCGTCAAACTACTGCAATTATAGAACATACGCGAACCGATACTCGTCACACTGTCGCCGATTACCACGCTTGTTAAATTACTGCAATTTTCAAACGCATATTCTTTAATATCTGTTACGCTGTTGGGAATGACCACGCTTGTTAGCTTATCACAGTCGCGAAACGCGGAAGACCCAATAGTTGTGACGGTGTTAGGAATTTCGACGCTCGTTAAATGATCGCAATCACGAAACGCATCAGTATCTATGCTCGTAACAAGAAAAAACGTGTACTTTTCTGCAATACGAACCTCTGTTTCCGTTCCTGTATACCCAACTACGCACGCCTCCGTGCCTCTAATCTCGTACACAACACCAGCAGTTGCCCTCGCATTCTCTTTTTCTTCTTCAATAGGCTTACAAGCAGTCAAAAGCGTTGCGCCTGCAAAGAAAACAAAAAGCGCTGCTATCATCGCGGTAAAAAATCGTTTTATTCTCACAATCCACCTCTGCATAAAAAACTGTTATACATCCTTATTTTACCACTTTTTACCCCGTCCGTCAATAGAATTGTATTAAAAAAGCCGTCTGTTTTTTAGCAGTCGGCTTTCCTTATTCTTTACTTAATTTTCGATTTTTTCCAGTAGTTCTTCCATGCGGTAAAGGTCGTCCTCGGAATAGTATTCCAGTACAATCTTCCCCTTTTCTTCGTTGCCGATTAAAACGACTTTCGTCTTGAACGCCGAACGCAACCGTTCCACCAACGCACGCAGAGCCTCTCGATCTCCGCTTTTTTTACTCTTGCGCGACTTTTCTTCGCCCAAAAACGCCTGCGCCGCCTTTTCCGTATCGCGCACGGTGTAGCCGTTTTCAATGACCGACAGCGCAAACGCGTATTGCTTATCCTTCGGCATTCGCACCAACGAACGGGCGTGCCCTGCCGAGAGCCTTTCGCTCTCAATCAAGCCCACTACCTCGGGGGAGAGCGTCAGCAGTCGCAGAGTATTCGCCACCGCAGGTCGGGATTTGCCCACCATTGCCGCAACGACGTCCTGCGTCAAGCCATACTCCTTGACCAGCCTACCCATCAAATACGCCTCTTCCATAGCAGGCAGGTCTTCCTTGACACGCTCGGCAATCGAGAAAATCTCCGCATCCTCGCCCGTAAAGCGGTACACCTTACAAAGCACCGTCTTCACGCCTGCATACCGCATCGCAAAGTACGCTCTTTCGCCCGAAAGCAGTTCGTACTCTCCGTCCACGTAGTTCACCGACAAGTGCGGCATTCCCTCCAAGACAAACTTCGCCGCCATGGCGCGCATTTGCTTTTCGTTCCACCGATTTTCAGCGCGGCAAACAATCTCCGCAAGGGGCAGGGGCTTTAAGGAATATTCAACTTTTGTCAAATCACTCTTTGCTCTACGCATTATTCGTTATCAGAGTTTTCCTTTTCCGTCGTTTCGTTCGTTGCTTCGTTCGTGGTTTCTACGGTTTCTGCAGGAGCTTCTACCACCTCTTGGGTGCTTTCCGCCTCTGCCGTTACCGCATTTTCTTTGGCAGGATTGATGGCGATGGCAGACATTCTATCAATCGTCTTGCCGTCGTTTTTGTCCATATATTCAAGCACTTCCTTATAGTCCGCGCCTTTCACGAGCATCATAACTTCTTCGTTGTAGATGGTTTCTCTTTCTACGAGCACACGCGCCATGTTGTCCAAAACCGAACGGTTTTCTTGCAAAAGCTTTCTTGCGCGTTCGTGCGCCTCGGTGATGATACGGCGAACCTCTTGGTCGATGATCGCCGCCGTTTCAGGCGAGCAAGTACGTCCCGAATGTCCGTATTCCATACCCATAAACACAGGCTGGTCGTTGTCGTACGCCACCAAGCCGAGCTTGTCGCTCATACCCAGCTGGGTTACCATCTGACGAGCGATTGCCGTCACCTGCTGAATGTCGCCGTAAGCGCCACCCGATACGTCGTGCAGGACGAGTTCTTCCGCTACACGCCCACCGAGCGCCATACAGATACGGTCGGTCAAATAGTTAAAGGTAAATCTCTCGTCGTCGCTGTCAGGACGAGTCATGGTGTAGCCACCTGCCTTGCCACGAGGGATAATGGTGACCTCGTGCACGGGATCACAATGCTTGCAAAGGCAAGCAAGTACCGCGTGTCCTGCCTCGTGATATGCCGTCAAGCGTTTGTCCGCCTCGGTTACGACGTGGCTCTTTTTCGCAGGGCCCATCAACACCTTGTTGATACCCTCGTACAATTCTTGGTTGCCGATGAGCTTTTTGCCCGCTCTTGCAGCGAGGATTGCCGCCTCGTTGAGAAGGTTGGCAAGCTCTGCGCCCGAGAAACCGGACGTGATGCGCGCCACCGTCTTAAAGTTGACGTCGGGTGCCATCGGTTTGTTTCTTGCGTGCACCTTCAAAATCTGCTCTCTGCCCTTAACGTCGGGAAGGTTTACGTTGATTTTTCTATCGAAACGACCGGGACGGAGCAACGCAGGATCGAGAATATCATCTCGGTTGGTTGCCGCCATTACGATGATGCCTTGGTTTTCTTCAAAGCCGTCCATCGCAACGAGGATCTGGTTGAGGGTCTGTTCTCTCTCGTCGTGTCCACCGCCAAGACCTGCGCCACGGCGACGACCTACTGCGTCGATTTCGTCGATAAAAATGATACAGGGCTGGTTTTTCTTCGCTACCTCGAAGAGGTCGCGTACACGGGATGCGCCCACACCGACGTACATTTCCACGAAGTCCGAACCGGAAACGGAGAAGAAGGGTACACCTGCCTCGCCGGCTACCGCTTTTGCAAACAGCGTTTTACCTGTACCCGGAGGGCCAACGAGCAACACGCCCGAGGGGATTTTCGCGCCGAGGTCAGAGAATTTTTTGGGGGCTTTGAGGAACTCTACGACTTCCTTCAACTCCTCTTTTTCTTCCTCTGCGCCTGCAACGTCGGAAAAGCGCACCTTCAGGTTGTTTTGCACGTGCGCCTTGGACTTACCGATGCCCATCGTATGATCTCTACCACCCGACATTTGACGGAAGATGATGAATACCAACAACAAGCTGACACCAATCGACAGCATCGGGAAGATGTAATCAAGGATACTGCCTGCGTTGGGGTTGGTGAGGCTGTACTCTACGTTATCGAGAGCTCCCTCGCCCAATTCCGCCAAGAAAGCCGTCCAGTCGGCATAATAATGCACGCTGGGCATATTGATGGTGTATCGAACGCCGTCTGTGCCCAACGCTTCCCAAACGAATGCGTTTGCCGTAAACGATTTAATTTGACCTTCCTTCAGCAGGGTTTTGAATTTCGATGCCGTAATCGTCACCGTACCAGCAAACACGTCGGTAAACAGCGACAACAAGAGCAGCGCCACCAAAATACCAGCGATAATCCAGATAATCGTCTTTGTTTTCTTGCTCAAAATATTTTCTCCTTGTAGCCTTATAGCCTATTCACAAAATATATAACCAATTTTCTTGTCTGTGAAACATTTTTATTGTACCACAAAGCGTTATACTTTACAAGTATTTCCACGGCAGAAAACGGAAATTTTCACCTATGTTTCACACGCAATTTTTTGGCGATACCGCAAAATGAATATTCATCGGCGAAAAGAACTGTGGATAACTTTCCGCCCCAAACATACGTTTGTGGAAAAATAGTCGATTTTCTGTTGATATCATGTAATTTTTTAACATTTTCGACCGTTTTCGACGGGTTGTCCACAGGGTTTGTTGGACGGCTTTTGGATAAGTTTGCGTAAAAAACGGCGTATTTATCCACATTTTTGTCTTGTTTTCGTCTTTTTGAAGGGATTTTTCCACAATAATCCCACTATTATGTGAAATGTTGTAAAGTTTTATCCACATTTTTGAAAAATCGACTGTGGAATTTCTGTATTTCTCCACAATCAGACTTTGTTTTTTTGCTTTTTTCCCGAAAAATGAATAAAATGTGAATAATTGCAACCGCATTTATCCACATTCTTCACCTTTCTTATTTTATTTGCGCCGTTAACAACCTTCGGCTTACGCCACCACGAACCACGAGAAGACGGTCAGCAACGGATTGTTGTTGTAGATACCTTTCAAAATCAAAGTGTTGTTGAAAAAGTTTATCAGCCACTCTGCAGGAATCAGCGAGAGCACCGCAAGCAGGATACACACGACGGAAAAAGCTTTAAACGTACCTGCTGCAATCCCGCCCAAGACGTTGATTTTTGAAATAAACGCAGACGATTCCGCCACTTTGTTCAACACGCCGCGTAAGAGCAGCATCAACAGCTTGACGGCGATAAACATGATGATACCGCAGAGCACGGTCGCAAGGAAAGAGCCGATTGCGCTACCAACGTATTGCCCAAGCCTCGTCCCCGACGGAATATCGCCGACAACCGCGTCGATTTCTTCCAAGACTGCCGATTTCAAGAACGCAGGCAGGGCCATCGTGTCCAACGTCGCGCTCCATCCGTCCGTTGAAATATCCAAATCGAACGGCTTTATGGTGGACAGCCAGTCGCCGATTCCCCCTTGCATCCAAGCCTCTATTCCGAACAAACCGCCCGTCATCTTCAACAAGGGCGCAGACAAAAACAGCACGCCTATCGCGCAAGCGATTGCAGACACAAAAGAGAAGAAACAGGTGATAAACCCCTTTCTGCCGTCTATAATCGCCCAAATCGCCAAGCCAACTAAGAAGACGATATCGGCAATATATTCTAATTTAAACTCAATCGCAAGCACCATTTTGCTCTCCATTTTTTATTTAGGCTCTGCCTCTTCACCCGTTTGATTATTTACAATTATAGCACACTTCAACCGCATATTTCAAGGCTTTTTTAAGAATTTGTCGTATATTTACCAAGGAATTCGGCTATGCTTGAAGCATGGAACACTCATTTCACGCCTACAACACCCATTGCGCGAACGGCGTAGCCACCTCGTTGCACCGCCTAATACAAAGCAAACGCAACCCTAAACAAAGCGACACGGAGCCCTCTAATCACCAGCAACCCACCCTTCCCATCGTCGTCTGCGTCGGCAGCGACTTAGTCATCGGGGACAGCTTAGGGCCTTTAACCGGAAGTCTGCTTTCATTCAAAACGCAGGGTTTAGGGGCGTATATCTACGGCACTCTGCAGACGCCCATCACCGCAAAAGAGGTGAAGTATCTAAAGGACTTTTTGCGCAAAACTCACCCCAATCGAGCCATTATCGCTGTTGATGCGGCTGTGGGACGAGCGGAAGACGTCGGGATTGTTAAAATCACTCCCTCGCCACTCTCCCCGGGGGCAGGCGCAAACAAACAGCTCGGCAGTTTCGGGGACGCCACTATCTTGGGGGTCGTTGCCGAAAAAAGCACGGGCAATTACGCCCTATTTAATAGCACTCGTCTACGGCTGGTGTATACGATGGCGGATAAAATCGCCGAGGGAATTGCCACCTTATTGCACGATTATTCCGCGCGCGCGTACCATTTATATAAAGACGTCCTATAAGCCGACAAGAGGGCAAAGCTTATAAAAAGTAGGGCAGATTTTTTTCGCGCAAACGCTTGATGGTGAAATACAGAGGAACGCCCAGCGCGTACACCCAAACGCTCTCGGTTGCGGCAAGGGATGCCGCGAAGAAGAAATAGGCGGAGACGGCAGTTGCTTGACCGCCAAAATCGCCGCATAAAAAGACGATGACGATAGGGATAAGAAAGGCGTTAAACAGCACGGGAGGCAAGCCGCCAAGCACGATTTTTACGCCGTCTTTTTTGAAAAGTCTACCTATGAAATAGGTAGAGAGCGCCGCAAGCAAAGTTGCCGCCCCACCCACCGTCACGTCGTAAACGGCAAAAGGGGAAACGAGGTTTGCAATCGCGCAACCAACAAACAGCGCAGGCACCGCCTCGACATAAAAAAGAGGCAATATACACAGCGCCTCTGCAGGTCGGATCTGCAAAAAGCCGTTGTATGCCAAAGCAGAAAACACCCACGTAAGCACGACGTATAAAGCCGCAATAATCCCCGCTCGGCACAGCCGACGGGTGGTAAAAAATTCCTTCATATACAATTACCTCGGTTTTTTTAATTGGAAGTGTTTACCGAAAACCTTCCGCACGATTGAGTATAGCAAATTCAGCTCCCGCTGTCAAGCAAAAACCGCCACGATTTTCCCTCGCCCTTTCGTAGGGGAGGGGTTTCCCCTCCCGCGGGCGACCATTGTTCGCCCGCTTTTTTACGGAAGGTTAAGTGAATTGCCTTACGACGTGAATTGTTTTGCGGTGCAAAACGTGAATTGATTGCCTTTCGTCAATCGTTATGGACCGATTTTATTTTTTTCCTTAACGCAAGGCGTTAGCTTTGCAATTCACGAACGCATTCAAGCGTTCAATTCATGACGGCTGCGCCGTCAATTCACGATTTATACAATAAATCAATTCACTATATCTTCGGTACGATAAGCCGAAGATATACAAAAAACCGCCCTTTTGAGGCGGTTTTTTTGTATTGTTTTACGTTTCGTTTTATAGCGTTGATAGTTCCTTAATCCATTATGCAGACAACTTCGCAACCCAGTCAGCGTAGTCTACTTCCGACGAGATTCTCATTTCCTTAAGGCCCAGATCCGTCAAAGCCGCAGTCACACGATCGATATACGTTTGTTGCGTATCCTTGTGCAACGCTATCAAGATATACAGGTTGCTGAGCGCTTCTGCCTCGATGTGATTTTTTGTTTTCGTATCGCTTACTTTGCTCTTCGCCACATCCATTGCGTTCAGCCAGCCCACAACCATATCTTTAGGCCAGCAGTCAGCCTTTACGACGTCCGGATTACCGTCACCATACGCAACCAAGCCACGGTTGCCAACCAACTCAACTTGCTGCCATTCGCGTACAGATTGGAATACGTCCCACATTTGAGATGCAGCCTCTTTATACATCGCCCTGAACCAGTTCTTCATCAATTCGTCCATATTGAGCGAGGTATCCCACGCAAGTTTCGCCTCAAGGTACGCCTTCAAGTTATGCCAAGCCGTGTTGGTATTTGGATTGTTGTCCTGCATCTGCGTGAACCAGAATTGATCTCTCTTAGAGCAGAAGTATGCGAACATCTCAGGGGTAGCAAACTCGAAACTATCATAAGGGATCATGTAGTTAGAAAAGTTCGTAGCGTAATGCCAGAAGTAGACGTTTTCCGCAAGCGCGCACCAGCTTTCAAGGCAAGTGATCATTTCACCGTTACGACCTTCGTTAAACTTAGACTGACCGCTTGCGTCACGCGCGAACCATGCGATCAAACGATCGTGCACTTTCACCTTTTCGTCAATCGGCTCGTATTTCTTCGTGGTTGCGTTATAGCGCGCGGGCGCCTCGCTGTTGTGGTTGTACGCGAAGAACATCAGCTTTAAGTCTTCCCTATACCACGACTTATCCGTGTTCGCCTTTAAATATTCGTCAACCAATTCCGCAAGGTCGTTCATGAACAACACCTGCACCGCCGCCTGCGAATCTCTGTAATAAGAGGAAATTTCCCTACATGCATCGCATTGACAATATTTCATATTGTCCATGTGCGTCAAGGACATAATATTTGCTCTAGGATAGTCGGTAGGATTATAGTATATAAGCTGCGCTTTCACCTTTTCAAACGCCGTGTTGACCATCAACTTATAGGATTCGGAGTTGCCGTGCGCGCTGAAGCACACCTGCTCGCCACCCATTGTAGAGAACCATTCGGGATGGTACTGCTCGGGTTTATCCGGGTCGTTATACAACCGTTCAGGGAACCAATTGTCTACGTTGGTACTTGCACCGGACTTAGAATCTGGATGAGGTGTAGGATTACCATTCTCATCATAAACCCACTCGTCTTGTATACGCATGAAATTGTAACCACGATTCGCGTCTTTACCGTAGTATCTTAAACGCCAAGCGAATATATCTTCTTCGTAGACCTTGGAATCGTACATCGTTACGTCCGAGCTGTGCGCGCGGAATTTGAAGTCGGGGATATCCGTCACGTCGTAATTCTTCAACTTCGCCGTAGTAACACTGTCAATTTCCGTGCAATCGTAGTAATACGTTTCGTAGTTGAAGGTCAGTCGCATAAACGTGTATACGGCATAGAGCGTACCTTCATCCGAGCCGCCGCAAAGATAAATGTCGTCGCCTATCGTTTTGATAATATGCCCGTCGTTGTCCAACGTTTCCTTGGAGGCATCAATACCTGAAGCCGTCAACTGCTTCGTTCTACCTAAGGAAATGAATTTCACATCGTCGGCTACATTATTATGTTTATATGTGCTGTTGGAGTCCCATGCGGCACCAATCGTAATACCCGTTGCTTGTTTGAACAGTTTTATAAATTCGTATACAGCAAGCGCATCAGGAGTATATTTTTCGTCATACAGTTTAGTATTTTTATTATATGTATCGACATTCGTAAGAGTATCAACTTTAGAAACAGACGTGGGAAGCGTAACGGACTTAGGAACAATTAGTTTATATTTTGTTGCACCGTTTTCTACCAAGTTTTGCTTGGTATCCGTCGCCGT
Organism: Candidatus Scatosoma sp.; assembly: GCA_045650185.1. GTDB lineage: Bacteria > Bacillota > Clostridia > Christensenellales > Borkfalkiaceae > Scatosoma. Next base: position 11,339 of record JAZRQY010000019.1, read on the forward strand.
ATAGACGTGCGTGCCTTTGTATACACTGTCTGTGTTTCTGGATACGTTGTTGATATTGCCGTTCCAATTATAGGGGTTTTGGAACTTACCAGCAGGTACACGGCCGTTCAACGAACCGTTGCCTGCACCATCCGACACAGCGCTGTTATCGACACTTGTAGAACCGTTGCCACTATCTACAACGACACTATTACCGCCGTTGTCCGGTTGCCCCTCAGGATTTTCGCACGCAGTAAAACCTCCTACACACGAAAACATCGATACGACAGCAAGTATCCATGATAAAAATTTCTTTTTCACTATATATACCCCCTGCATATGCAAAGTTTATTTTCCACTATTAGTGTAGCACATATTTTTTATTTCGTCAATAGGATTTTAATAAAATCCTCTCTAAAAACGAAAAACACGGTTTGTCTTTTTCAGATTTTCCGTGTTTTTTGATTTTTCTGTATTTTTTATTGGCTTTATCTCAGAACCTCTTGCTTTTATAAATCCTTGCTATTGCCGAGGAAGGTACCAAAGAAATCAGAAGATTTCTTCATCGAAGTACCACCGCCGTTGCCGCCAGAGGGTCTTCTGTCGCGGTTCATCGGCTTTTTGCCATAGCCGCCTCTGCCGCCGCTTCTTCTGCCGTCGCCACGTCTGTCATCACGTCTACCACCGCGTCTGTCGTCGCGTCTTTCCGATCTTGCAGGGATTGCAGGTGCGTCGGGATCTTCCAAGTTTGCAGGTACGATGACTACGTAGCGGTTGGGCTCTTTCCCTTCGCTCTCCGTCTTAATTCCTTCGTATTCAGACAGCGCCGCATGGATGATTCTTCTTTCGTAAGGATTCATTGCCTCCAGCTTGATTTTCTTGCCCAAACGGATTGCTTTCGACGCCAAATTCTCTGCCAAACGGTTGAGAGTAGCTTCTCTGCTTTCACGATAGTTTTCACAATCCACTACCACTCTCTTATAGTCGTCGCGGCCCTTGTTTGCCACCGCGCCAGCGAGGGTTTGGATAGCATCCAACGTTGCGCCGTGCTTGCCGATAACCGCCTGAGAATTTGCCGCAACTACGTTGATTTCAATTTTCTTGTCTTCGGATACCAGCTGAGAAACCGCCTCGATGTTCAAGATTTCAAACAGACCGCCCAAGAAAGCAACTGCTCTTTCGCCGTCCGTTTCACCTGCGGTCGTTTCTTCAATGGCAGCTTCCGTCGCCTCTACCTCAGGCACACCGATTTCTACTTTTGCAGGAATAGAGCCGAATAATTTTTTCTTTCCTTCTTCTAAAACGTGAATCTCCACGTCCTCTCTTGCCACGTTCAATTCGGCAAGCCCTTTTTTGATTGCATCTTCTACCGTCTTGCCGGTAAACTCTCTAAATTGCATGCTTTTTTCCTTCCTTTATTCTCTCTTATTTGTTCTTGTTTTCTTTGTTGCTCTTTTTAGGCTTGTTGTCTTTGCCTTGCTCGTTATTCTTCTTACCGGGAGCGGTACGGTTCATTCTTGCCTGCATTGCTTGTTCTTCCTTCTTGTTCATCACAACGTCTACAATCTTGTTGATAAGCATGGTAGAGAACAGCGAGAATACGCTGGAGATAACCATGTAGATGGAGAACGCCGCGCTGTACATAAACGCAAAGATACCGAACATGACCGTCATGATGATCATGGTCGTCTTTTGCGTAGCCGCCTGCTGTCCGTCTACGGAAGAGTATTTATTTTGCGCCTTTTGGGAACGAATTGTGATAATCTGTTGCAGTAAGATCGTGCCGATAGACAGCGCAATCAGGATAAAGTACCCGTTCGCGCCTTCCTTTGCGTCCTTCAAGTTCTTCGTGACCTCGTTAAAGGAATTTAAGTGGTAAGGGGACGCGTTGATGTTCTGCACGTCGGTAAAGTTCACCAGCTTCCCGTTTACGTTAAACTTGCTTTCCTCGCTGAACAAGCTCTTTACAGGCACCATCATATTTTCGTGCGTCGTCAAGGGATGTTCGTACGCGGCGTCCACGTTCCAAACGTTCTTAACCCACAAGAAGCCTACGCGATCGAAGGAATTATCTTCGTAGTCCTTTCTAACCGCCTCACGCGCTTGCTCGCTGTAATAATTGAGGACGATATCCTCGTTATCCTTCGCGTTTTCCGTTGCCGTCAGCTGAGGATTGAGCGCAAAGGTTTTGTCAACGTCTGCATAGTATTTGACTTTTCCGACAGAAATGCTCTTCCATTCCTGCTCTACCGAAGTATAGCCGTTCTCGTATGCGAGAGCCGCCTTCACGTATAAAACGAGATTTGCTTTGGAAGTTTCAGTAAGGTTTTCCGTCGTTTCGATGGTATAATATACCGCTTTTTCGTCCTGTTTTACGGTGATTACGCCCTTTGCCTCTTCATCGTCGGTTGCTTCGTACCAAACGTACGTCAGCATGTCCTCGCTGAGATCTTCCGCGGCAGGGGCATAGCTTTCAATCGCCCGATTGTAGGCTTGTACAAACCCGTTATAGTTTTGAATGTTTGCGTATTTCGAGTATGCGTTGAAACCGCCGATTGCCGAAAAGAACACGACCATCGAAAGAATCATAGGCAAACACGAGGAAAACATCGAAATACCGTTTTCCCTGTACATTTCCATAACTTTTTGGTTGTATTTTTCTTTGTCGTTAGCGTACTGCTTTTGCAGTTTTTCCATTTTCGCTTGGTTTTCCTGCATTTTGTTGTTTTGCTTACGCATTACCACTCTTTGATAGATATCGAGAGGTAAAACAATCAGTTTCAACAGCAGAGAAAATACGATAATACCTAATCCAACGTAGCCGATTCCCGAAATCAGCCATTCGATAATCTGACCGATCCAGTTCAGCGAAATATCATAAGTTTGACCAAAGTGGTTTAACTCAATCGCATTGAGTATTTGCATAAATTCCATATCTACTCTTTCCATTTAGACGCTTTTTTAGGCGTCTTTCTATCGTTATTTTGTCGGGTAGCACCCGATTACAGTACCCATTTTTTCTTAAATGGATTTTCCGGAGCAGGGTCGTACGTGCCGCCTTTGACAAACGGCGTACACCGCAAAATGCGGCAAGCCCCTAAAAAAATTCCAACGAGGACCCCGTGGTTGTTGATACACTCTAAGGTGTATTGCGAACAAGTCGGTCGAAACATGCACGTGTGCTTAGACAGCCGTTTTTGATACAGCACGATCAACCGCATACACAGCATTTTTAAGTATGGTTTCCACACCGTTTTGCGTAAAAACCTACTATTTTCTCTCACCAAAGCCCACAGGTCAATCCTCATAGATTCCCCTTCTTTATCATCCGCGCCATGTCTGCCTTGTAGGTGTGGAAGGAATATTTTTCCCCAACCTTTGGCAATAAAACAACGCAATACGCCCCTTTCATCTCTGGCGCCGCCGCGCGAAAAGCCTCTCTAAGCAGCCGTTTGATACGGTTGCGTTGTACGGCTTTTCCGTGTTTTTTTCCTACGGAAATCCCGAGCGTCATTCTTTTTGCAGGGCGTACTAGCATCGTTACAGACGGCGAAAAAAGCCTTGTACCTGCGGTAAAAAGCTTTTGAAAATCCGATTGTTTTTTCAACCTGTAAAATTTCATATCTCCGTCTACACGCGCCTTTTTTTGAGATTTAGCCCCGATTTACTCCTTGATTCCACCTTTTTTAAATGCAAAAAGAAAGGGGCTAATTTACACGAAAACCGCCCAGTGTTTTTTCAACAAGGCGGTTTTATGTCATTTCAATTAGTGGGTCAATCTCTTTCTGCCCTTGTTTCTACGTCTTTTCAAAACGTTTCTGCCAGCCGTCGTTGCCATTCTTTTACGGAAGCCGTGCACCTTGCTCTTCTGTCTTTTCTTGGGTTGATAAGTTCTTTTCATAACGTTTCTCCTATTTTTGGATTTTTTTATTCTTTGTATTCATGGCGGTCAAAAAAACCTCGTTTTTCCCGCAACCTTACATATTATACCGAAATCCACCTTTCTCGTCAAGCGATTTTTCCTCGTTTTTGCGGATAGTAGCGGATTTTTCGGCTTTTTTTACTTAGTTGTCCATTTTTACGGGCATCATCAGATACTCGCTGCCGTTTTCTTCGGTACCCTCTACCGTATACGGCGACATCGGCGAATTGAAGGAAAGCACCGCTTTTTCGCCACCCAAAGCCTTCAGAGCCTCCAAGAGGTACTTACCGTTCAGGGCGATTTTCAGCTCCTTACCCTCAACCTCGCTCTTTTCCAAAATCTCGTTAACGTTGCCCATATCGCTCTGCGCCTGCAGTACGATACCACCCGACTTAATTTCAAGGACGATGAGGTTGTACTTGTCGCCACGCATGATGACGATTGCGCGTTCTACGCAGTCCATCAGCTCCGCGCGGTCCACCGTCGCCGTCGTCGTGAATGCCGCAGGGAAGATGTGTTCCTTTCTGACGAATTCGCCAAGGTACAGCTTAGATTTCAAAACGGTATCGCCTACGGACACCGACAGCATATTTTTCTCTACGTACAGCTTAAGGTTTTCATCCCCTTCCAAAATACGGGTGATTTCCGTCAGCGTTCTTGCAGGGCACACGATTTTCAAGTACCCGGAGCCGCCTTGCAAGGGGCAGGAAGAAACCGCCATTCTGAACCCGTCCAAAGCGGTAGCGTTCAACGTGCCGTTGCTCGTTTCCAAAAGGCAACCGCGAAGAATGGGACGGCTGTCGTCCGTTGCGCAACAAAATACCGTGTTTGCAATCAATTTTTTCAAATCCTCTTGTTTTACCTCAAGGTAGTCCTGCGTAGGATCTGCAGGAATCACAGGGAATTCGTCCGCAGGCAGAGTGGGCAACACGGTAGAGCTATCACCATAATGGATTTTCATGCCGTTTTCTTTGGAAGAAATGACGAGCTGCTTGTCCGCAATCTTGTTAACGAAGTCCGAGAAGAACTTACCGTTTACGCAGATTTCACCCTCGTCCAAAACCTCTGCTTTCATCGTCTTTTTAATGGAAATTTCGCCGTCGAACGCGGTCAGCGTGATGCTGTCGTTCTTGACGGAAATTTTGATACATTCGTATGCAGGAATCAGCGTTTTCGTCGCGCAAGCCTTCGATACCGTAATCGCCGCATCCGCCAACACCAAACCGTCGCACATAAATTTCATATTTGTTTTCTCCTTAGCGTTTTGTTCCTTTCTATTGTACCATATTTCTCTTCTTTAAGCAAGTGAAATCAGCGTATTTTGTAAGTTATTTTTATAAAAAATAAAAGCTATGTCACAGAGAATGATTGATTTATAACAAAATTATTTTTTGTTGTTTAACGAGAAAAATATAAGAAAGGCAAGTGTTTTGTGAGGACGCATACCCACAGCGGTCTGTAACCGAGCAAAACACGCCGAATTTTGCAATTATTTTTCCGTTAAAAATCAACCAGATGATGTGACAGAGCCAAAATAAATAACCCTCTCTTTGCTTAGTTTATTACAATAAAAAACCTGACACGCCTTCTGTCAGGTTTTATCATTCTTTATAACGGGTTTTTGCGTTCCTTACCTTGACCACGAGGGTATTTGTTCGGCGTGGACTGTACCTTTTCTACCACCGCCAAAGTCCGTTCGCCGTAGCCTTCAGGCAGTTCGTATTTTACTACCTCTTTCAGTTTCGCCCCAAGAATCTTGTACGCGGACTTCGCCTCGTCTATTTCCGTGGTGTCGCCGCTCTTGTACGCCACGAACGCGCCGCCCACGCGCACGAAGGGCAAGCAATATTCGCTAAGCGTATTCATCCGCGCCACCGCGCGCGCCGTCGCAATATCGTATTTTTCCCTATGTATACTCTCCCTTGCCAAATCTTCTGCTCGTTTTGAATAAATATTCACGCCCTGCAACCCCAGTTTATCCACAACGGCGTGCAAAAATTCGCATTTTTTCCCCACACTTTCTACCAAAGTAAAAGACAAATCGTCGCGCAGGAGCTTTAACGGCATCGACGGAAACCCCGCACCAGAGCCGATCTCAATCACTTTGGCGTTTTTTGGAAAGAATTTTTCGCCCACTACGCTGTCAAGGAAATGTTTATAAAACATATCCTTTTCCTCTAAAATCGTCGTCAAATTATACCTTGCGTTATATTCGAGCAACAGCGCGCGAAAGGCATCGAATTTTTCCTTGTATTCCCCTGTTAAAAGAGCACCGTATTCTTCTAATTTCATACTTATCAACCTATCTGTTTATAAAGTTATCCACAATTGTATATAACTGTGTGGATAACTGTTAGTTCTGTTTTTTATTCATATTTTTTGAATATTTATTTTTGTAATCTGTTGGCAGATTTGGAGAGGCTTTCCACTTATTCACAAATTCTACACAATTTTATCCACCATGAATTGGTGGGTTATGCACCGCTGAGAAAATCGCTGAAAGCCTTTATTTGTAAGGGTTTTCTCCGTGTATTTACGGCAGTTATACACATCTCCACAGTCTCTACTACTAATACTACTATATTAATTTGTATATATACCATCATTCTGCAGGAATTTGGCTGAAAGTTTTCGTCCTGAACTCTGCCGTATGAAAAAATTTTTCCAAATAAGAGAGGGATTTTCGCTTTAACGCAACCGCGCAATTCGATTATATCCATACGAACAAAAATTATACGAAAAACCGAACGTTTTCTTTCCCTTTTTTCTTCTGAAAAGCGCGGACCGTGTACGCCGCGCCCCCTTTCTTCGAATTACAGTAAGCAAACAGCAGGTCTGCTTTCTCTACCATATAATCGTTTCGGGCAAAGTAGCACCCTCTTTGGTATTCTGCGTTGAACACCACCGTGTCGTCGCATGCTTCCAATACCTTATAATAGCGGAGTTTGTCCTCGGCAGAGTAATACCGCTCCTGACCATGGAAAGGAATACAGCCGCAGAGATGTAAATCCGGGAACTCTACCTTTAGCTCAGCCAAAACCTCTGCGGTAAGCAAATCAAATCCGACAGCCAAGCCGTTATAAAAGTATTGTACACCCGATTGTATCAGCTGTCGCAAGTCTTCTTTTAACCGCTCCCGAGAGAGAGTTTCAGGCAATTCTCGATGCCCCGTGATGGCGCAACTTTTATATTCGGTTGTAGCAATACAAAGCTGTTGCATACGCTCTTCCTTGTTTTTTACGCCTCTTCTTCTATATCCGTTTTCGGCTGATAATAAACCTCTAAAATTTGGGCGATTTTCTGCAAAACATCCTCTTTGCCGTAGCCCGTTTCAGAGCTGGTGGCAAGCAGGTTATTTTCCCCCATATAAAGGTCGGCTGCAATCGCCTTTTTATGCTCCTTGAGCTTCATTTTCGACAGCTTGTCTGCCTTCGTTAAAATGACCGTGAAGGGCAGGACGTTGTAATGCAGGTATTCGATCATCTGCACGTCGTCCGCCGTGGGATCGTGGCGGCTGTCCGCCAACATAAACACGTGCGCAACGTTTTCCTTATCCTGAAAGAAAGCGTCCAAGGTTTTCGCCCACTTTGCCTTCTCTGCCTTCGATACCTGCGCAAAGCCGTAGCCGGGCAAGTCCGCAAGGATAAATTCGCCAAAGTCAAAGTAGTTCACCAGCCTCGTTCTACCGGGGGCGCTACTCGTTTTTGCCAGCTTTTTACGGTTTGCAAGCATATTGATAAACGAGCTTTTACCCACGTTACTTTTTCCGCAGACGGCAATCATCGGTTTTGTAGGCTTGATAAACTGCGCCTTGGTTGCCGCCGAGGTGATAAACGTAGCGTTTTTAATTTGTACAGTCGGTTGCATCGCGTGTATGCCCTCCTTTGTTAAAGTAAAAGGTAAATTGCTTATTTCTCAATCGCCACGTCGAATACTTCGCTGACGTTTTCCGCGAGTACGAAATGCAGAGTCTTTGCAATCTCCGCAGGAATGTCCTGAATATCCCGTTCGTTTGCCTTCGGGATGATAATCGTAGAGATCCCTGCGCGCGCCGCCGCCAGAGCTTTTTCCTTCAAACCGCCGATAGGCAGTACCTTACCACGCAGAGTGATTTCACCCGTCATAGCGACGTCGGTGCGTACCTTTTTACCAGTGAAGACGGAGAGGATTGCCGTGGCGATCGTGATGCCTGCGCTGGGCCCGTCCTTCGGGGTTGCCCCCTCGGGAACGTGAACGTGCACGTTATTCGTTTCAAAAAGAGTTTCGTCAATGCCGTATTCCTTGGCGTTCGCGCGCACGAAGGTAAGCGCCGCCCTTGCGGATTCCTTCATCACGTCGCCAAGCTTACCGGTCAACAGAATTTCGCCCTTGCCTGCCACTCTCGTCGCCTCTACCGTCAAGGTTGTTCCGCCGTAAGAGGTCCAAGCAAGACCGTTCACCGCGCCCACCTCAGGGGTGCGTTTTTCCTCGTTCAATACGTACATGGGTGCGCCTAACAGCTCGATTACCTTCTTTTTGGTGATCGAAACCTTGCGCATTTTCTTATGGTCGGCAAACTTTACGGCAATCTTACGACAAACGGAGCCAATCGTCCTTTCCAAGGTACGTACGCCTGCCTCTAACGTATAGCCTTCAATCAGGGCCTCTAACCCCTCGTCCGTAAACGAGGCTAATTTATCGGTGATGCCGTTCGCCTTCAACTGTTTGGGAATCAAATAATGTTTTGCAATCTCCATCTTTTCCTGCAAGGTATAGCCCGAAAGACGGATGACTTCCATTCGATCCAATAAAGGCTTTGGAATGGTATCTAAGGAGTTTGCGGTCGTGATAAACAGCACCTTCGATAAGTCGTAAGGAACCTCCAAATATCGATCGCGGAAGGTGGGGTTTTGTTCGGGATCTAACACCTCAAGCAAAGCGGATGCAGGGTCGCCGCGCATATCCGAGGAAATCTTGTCGATTTCGTCCAGCAGGAATACGGGGTTGATCGAGCCTGCGTTCTGCATCGCGTACAAAACTCTGCCGGGGATTGCGCCGACGTACGTTTTACGGTGGCCACGAATTTCCGCCTCGTCTTTGACGCCGCCAAGGCTCATGCGCACGAATTTACGATTGAGCGCGCGCGCCACCGAGCTGGCAATACTCGTCTTACCGACGCCGGGAGGACCTACCAAGCACAAAATCGGGGCTTTCATATTCCCCGTCAGCTTCAACACCGCCAAATATTCGGTGATACGCTCTTTGATTTTTTCGAGGCCGTAGTGGTCGCTTTCCAGCACCTTCACGCAATCGGAAAGCTTTTCCGTATCCTTTGTTTCTTCCGTCCAGGGCAGGGATAAAACTTGATCCAGATACGTCGTAATAATCGTGTATTCAGGCGCAGAAGGCTGAATACGGCTAAGGCGAGAAACTTCCTTCAGGCACTTTTCTTCGACCTCAGGAGGGAGCTGTTTTTCGAGGATTTTTTGTTTGTATTCCTCTTCCTCTTTGCCGGTATCGCCGAGCTCCTCGTGGATGGCGCGAAGCTGTTCACGAAGGAAATATTCCTTTTGGTTTTTGTCGATGCTTTGACGGACGGCGTTTGCAATCTTCTTTTCGATTTTTGCGATTTCCAGCTCGTCGTTCAAGCACTTTTCAAACAATTTCAACCGCTCTAAAATACGAGACTCTTCCAAAATTTTCTGTTTCACGGCGTTGCGTACACGCATAGAGGAAAGCAGAATATCTACGTACTCGTCGGGGTCAGAGCAAAGCTCTGCCTTTTGCAGTAATTCCTTCGAAATCTTCCCATCCGTACCCAAAACGTCGGAAACGAGCGCCTTTGCCGTGCGGAAATATGCTTCCGTTAAAACCTCGTCCCCTTTTTTAGGCGCAACCTCAATAACGTGCGCAAAAAAGCAGAGCTCGTCCTGATAAAATTCAGAAATCTTTGCGCGGTAAAGCCCGTCTGCGTGCACACGAATCGTGCCACCGGGAAGCTTAGAGATCTGGCGCACGCGCGCAACGACACCGACGGTATACAAATCGTCCGCCGTAATATCGTCCCGCTTACTGTCCTTTTGGGAAACGATAAACAGCAGTCTGTCTACGTTTTCCGAGGCTTTTTCTACCGCCTTTAAGGTACGCTCTCTTCCCGCTTCAAAAACGATGGAGGTGTGAGGGAATGCTATTTTTCCCCGAAGGGGAATTAAGGGAACGGACAGCTCCCTGATTTTTTGAAAGTCTTGATATTTTTCCATATTTTAATTATAACCTAAAACCAAAGTATTCTAAACACAAGGCTATTTTTACGATACAGCCTTATACAAAAACGCCCCTAAAAAAGAGGCGTTTTAAGTACCTGCTTAGCAAGTTATGATTTTTTGGCTCTGTAACACAGCCATTTTTTTTAGCTCTGTGACACAGCCTTTATTTTTGGGTTTCCTGTTCGTCTAAATCGTCAGCCTCTCTGGAATAGCCGTAGACGTAGGAGTATTTCGTGTAATGATAGTACCCACGATAATTGCTATACATTTTCCCTTGGTTGGACTTGTAGTCGTTCAATACGACGCCAAGTACGTTTGCTTTAGCAAACTGCAAGGTGGAAAGGGATCGCTGTACGTCGGAAATATAGGAAACGTTGTGTCTACAAATAATTACCGTACCATCCGTCTTAGGCGCAACTGCAAGCGCGTCCGATACCATCAAAACGGGAGGCGTATCGATAACGACGTAGTCGAACTTCGATTTAAGATCTTCCAACAAAGAAGTCATCTTCTCACTTTCAAGCAATTCGTAAGGCTTCGGTGAATGGGTTCCGCAGGTGATATAATACAAGTTTTCGTTTACTTCGGAATGGCGTAAAACGGTATCCAAAGAAACCAAACCGGAAAGGTAATCACTAAGGCCGGGGGTGCGTTTACACTTAAAGAATTTTGCAACTCTGCCCTTACGGATATCCGCGTCAACCAAAACGACCTTTGCGTCGGACATAGCAAACATCAACGCAAGGTTTGCGGCAACCATCGTCTTACCGTCCTCAGGATAAGAGGAGGTGAAAGTGATTACGGAGCCACCCTGCTTTTCAGGGATAGAAACGGAAAGAGAAGCCTTTAAGTTACGGAAAGCTTCCGTGATTTCAAACGGCGTATTCTTACTAAGAAGATATGCTTTACGAGGAGTTCTATTTCTTTTCGCGTCGTTCATACGGCGACGGTTTTTCAAATTCTCAAAAAATCCCATAATTACGCCTCCTTCTTTGCATGTTGATCATTTTTCTGGGTAGCTACGCTATTATCTTCAATAGAAGGAATAACACCCAGAAGAGGAACGTTCAGCTGACGAGCAATCACGTCGTAATCACGGACACGCTTATCCGATCTATCAAGGAAGATTACAACGACGCAAGCAACAACCAAAGAGATTGCGGCAAGCAACAGAGCGAACTTAATCGATTCTTTCAAGATATAACCGTCGTTCATCAGGTCGATGTCCGTAATGGTCGTAATCTGCGTACAGCTCGTCGAAATGTAACCGTCAGGAATAATCATCTTTTCGCAAACGTACTTAGGCAATTCTTGTTGCACACGGATCAACAAATCCTCCGCGATGGGCTTAAATTCTTTTTCATTCGCGCCCAAAACGGAAATTTCAACGTAGATGAAGCTGCGTGCCAAGTCGACTGCGTTGTCCAAATCCTTCTCGTTTTGCATGTAAGAGAAATTGATCGAATCCATATAAAGCGTCAACGTTTCACGGTACAGTTTCGTCTTTCTCCAAAGAAGAAGCGTTTCGTTAATTTTCTCGTTCGCCTCTTTTACAGCAAGCTCGTATTCAGCTTTGGTTGCTTCCCCTGCCTCGTAATCCGCTTGTATCTTCAAGGATGCGTCGATTTTCGCCTGAGCCGCATCAATCGCATCGTCTAATTTTAAAGCGACTTCAGCTTCGTTAGACTTATCAACCCAAGTATCTTTTTTAGGCAAAAGATCTCCGTTCAAAATCATCAATTCTGCAAAGCTTTCGGAATTGAGAAGGCGCACGATGTTATCCATTACGTTTTTACCGTATGCACCGTAAACACCGTAGGTGGAGCCACCACCCAGTTCCGTATCCTCATTATTCTCAGGGCGCACGGGGTTTACGTAGAATTCCATATTCGTACCCCAATAGCGAACGTCGTAAGATGTTGCAAAACCAATCGCGCCACCTAACAAACCACCGCACAACAATACAAGAATAAGAAGTTTAATTTTAGACAAAAGGACTTTTAATAAATCCAATAGGCTAAGTTCTTCTTTTTCAACCTGTTCGTTCATTGCATTCTCCTTTATACAACAATGTAATCATTCTTCTTCCTTTTCTAAAAGAAAAGAAAGGCTCACGAATAGCATTATAACACAATCCACAGCAAAAAGCAAGTGTTTCTGAAAGAAATAACTGTAAAAATCTTCCCTCAACTACTTGAAAAAAAGCAAAAAATATGCTATACTGTTATAAATTTCGTGTGATACACAAAAAAGGGGGCAGACGGGTGCAGGAAACTTTACAAAAAACAACCGCGTATACCCGATTGCTCTCGCAGAGAGAAGAGGGAAAGCTCTCCCATGCGTATCTACTGGTGTATGACGATCCCACGCACACGAAGACGGCGTTGAAGGAGTTAGCCAAAATCTTTTTTTATGCAGAGGAGTTTGGCTATGGCAATGCGGAGAGTGAGCGTATCGCGCGCCTCATTGACGGAGAAAAGTACGCCGACTGCCTCATCTATCCCAAAAATGAAAAAAGACTGAACGTCGAGGAATGTGAGCGTATCATCGAGGAATGTTTCGTGCACGCCGTCGAGGGAGAGAAAAAGGTAATCCTCATCGACCGTATCGACGAGGCGTTGCCCACCGCGCAAAATAAACTGCTGAAAGTATTGGAAGAACCGCACGAAGGCGTTGTATTTTTACTGTCGGCAAGAACCGTCTACCCCGTATTGCAAACGGTATTGTCGCGAACGCAAAGGCTGGAAATTCCGCCCTTTTCCATTGAAGAAGTGGGGGTATGTCTGCGACGAAACGAAAAAATCACCGCCACCAGCGAGGAAATCCAGTTGGTTTCGGCGCTCTCTTGCGGCAGTGTTGGTACAGCAGAAGGGTTGCTTTCTGCAGGGTATTATAAGACGTTGCTGTCCGATGCGCTGGAACTGTGTGAGTGTGATTTAGACCGTCTTCCGATTGCGGCAAAAAAGGCAGGCGCGACCAAAAACAAAAAAGAGCTCGTGTCGATTTTGCGTTTAATTTTTAGGGATGCGGCGTTTGTGAAGCTTGGCGAAGAGAAACAGCTGTTGCTTTCGCCCGAAAAAGAGCGGATTTCTCGCATAGCACAGCGTTTTTCTTACGCAAACCTTATCCACGCGCAACAGCGACTGTCGGCGGTAGAAAAAGAGGTCGTATTCAACGCGAATTTCACGCAGAGCATCGAATTGTGTATGGCGCAGATTTTAACGAAAAATAATTCTTAAAAAGAGCCAAAAAAAAGGAAAAATATGGTAAAAGTAGTAGTTGTAAAATTTAAAAACGGCGGAAAGCTGTACTATTTTTCTCCGAAAAAAGGAGAGGAATACGAAAGAAATATGCCCGTTATCGTGGAAACGGCAAAGGGCTTGGAATACGCTTGGGTGGCGTACCCTACCCGTGAGGTAGAGGACGAAGAGGTGGTACAGCCTTTAAAGCCCATCATCCGTATCGCCACGCAAAAGGACAAAGATTTCTATGCGGCAGCCGAGGCGAAAAAGCCCGAGGCAATGCAGACATGCCGTGAAAAGATTGCAAAGCACGGTTTGGAAATGAAACTCGTGGACTGCGAATACGCTTTCGACGGTAGCAAAATCGTCTTTTACTTCACCTCTGCAACGCGCGTGGATTTCAGGGAGCTGGTAAAAGACCTTGCCTCCACCTTCCACCACCGTATCGAGCTCCGTCAGGTGGGCACGAGGGACGAAACGAAGTATCTTGGCGGACTTGCGCCCTGCGGCAGAGTATGTTGTTGTGCAGGCAATATGCCCGAATTTAAGAAAGTGACGATCAAGATGGCAAAGACGCAAGGCTTGGCGTTGAATCCTGCAAAAATCAACGGTCTGTGCGGCAGATTGATGTGCTGTCTTAGCTACGAGAGCGAGTATTATTTAGACGCGTACAAGAAAGTACCAAAGGTAGGCTCGGAAGTCGGTTCGCCCGACGGCAAAGGAATCGTAGCCTCGGTGAATATGCTGAAAATGACGGTCAAGGTCAAGATAGACGACCAAAACGGCGGTTTGATTTACAAGGATTTCCCTGTTGACCAAATCAAGTTTAAAAAGGGCAACGCCCCCGTCAAAGACGAGGATGAAGAATAAGAAAAAAAGAGCAGACACGCCATAGTGTCTGCTCTTTTTTGGTGAAGTTTTTACTATCGTAAAAGAGAAGTTGCTATGCAGTGAAGTTGTGTTTACACACAGTGAAGTTTTTGCTGAAAGCAAAAGTATTGAAATATTTCCATAACTTCGCCGGCAGGCGAAACTTCACTTTGGATACCATCAAAAACTTCACTATCGAAGATAACTTCACTTGCCTATAAGGCAAACTTAGTTAAAAAAAGAAGCGGTTATACCGCTTCCTTGTAGATGATTTTAGGTTGTGCTTTATTGGTGATACATTCCTTGGTGAGAATGACCTCGGAGATGTTTTCCTCGGAGGGGATTTTGTACATAACTTCCGTCATCACACCTTCAATGATTGTTCTAAGCCCGCGCGCGCCCGTCTTTAATCGGATAGCCGTCTGCGCGATTTCACGCACCGCATCTTCCTCTACCGTCAGCTGTACGCCGTCCAAGCCCACCAGCTTTTGGTATTGCTTGATAATGGCGTTCTTCGGCTCGGTCAAAATCTTCATCAGCGCCTTTTCATCCAAAGGCTCTAAATTGACGACGATGGGGATACGGCCGACAAATTCAGGGATTAACCCAAACTTCGTCAAATCCTGCGGTTGTACGTCCTCTAACAGAGAATAATCCGCCTCGTTTTCGCCAAGCTTTACCTTACCGCCAAAGCCCAAAGACGAGGTTTCCGTCCTTGCCGACACAATCTTGTCAAGCCCTACGAACGCACCGCCACAGATGAACAAAATGTTGGTGGTG
Source organism: Candidatus Scatosoma sp. (assembly GCA_045650185.1). Lineage (GTDB taxonomy): Bacteria > Bacillota > Clostridia > Christensenellales > Borkfalkiaceae > Scatosoma. The sequence goes on from JAZRQY010000019.1 coordinate 26,377, forward strand.
TCAATCTTCAAACATTCCTGCGAAGGGTGCTTTCTACCGCCTGTGGGGGGGACGTTCGCTTGCGTGCTCTCGATGATTTTAAGGAGAGCCTGCTGTACGCCCTCGCCCGATACGTCACGGGTGATAGACACGTTTTCGCCCTTTCTTGCAATCTTGTCGATTTCGTCGATATAGATGATACCGCGTTGCGCCTTTTCGATGTTAAAATCGGCGTTTTGAATGAGTTTCAACAGGATGTTTTCCACGTCCTCACCCACATAGCCTGCCTCCGTCAAAGTGGTGGCATCCGTCGTTGCAAAAGGCACGCCGATAATCTTTGCCAAGGTGCGCGCAAGCAGCGTTTTACCGCTACCCGTAGGCCCGAGAAGAAGAACGTTGCTCTTTTCAATCTCGACTTCGTCGTCCTTCGATTTTTTCATACCTGCGTTGATACGCTTATAGTGGTTGTAAACGGCAACGGAAAGCACGCGCTTTGCCTTGTCTTGACCAACGATATACTTATCGAGCTCTGCCTTTAATTCGGCAGGCTTTTTAAGGGGAATTTCGTCCGTTTGCGGCTGCGATTCGGCGGATTCTACCATATCATAGCAGATGCGAACGCACTCCTCGCAGATAAAAGCATCGTTGCCGGCGATCAATTCGCTGGTTTTTTCTTTTTCTCTTCCGCAGAAGGAACAATAGTGCTTATGTTCTGACATACAATCTCCTAATAAATTGAGTTATAAGGCCGCTTGACACAGCCTATTACGACTTAGAAAAATAGCGTAAAACCTCATCATCGGTGGCTTTACGCTATCAAAATTATCTTCTTACGAACACCTTGTCGATCAAGCCGTACGCACGCGCCTCTTCTGCGGACATGTAGTAGTCGCGGTCGGTGTCGCGTTCGATGGTAGCAAGATCGTTACCGGAATTTTCCGAAAGGATACGGTTGAGTTTTGCCTTCGTGCGAAGAATATGCTCGGCATGGATTTTGATATCGCTTGCCTGACCCTGCGCGCCGCCAAGGGGCTGATGAATCATGATTTCCGAGTTGGGCAAAGCGTAACGCTTACCTTTCGCGCCGCTGGAGAGAAGGAACGCGCCCATCGATGCAGCCATACCGATACAGATAGTGGAAACGTCGCACTTGATGTAGTTCATCGTATCGTAGATGGCAAGACCTGCCGAAACACTTCCGCCCGGAGAGTTGATATACAGACAGATATCCTTCGTAGGGTCTTTACCTTCCAGGTAAAGCAACTGAGCAACCACCGTGTTTGCCACGCTGTCGTCAATCGGACCGCTTAAAAAGATGATTCTGTCTTCGAGCAGTCTCGAATACAGGTCGTAGGAGCGTTCGCCCGTAGACGTACGCTCTACAACGTAGGGGATGAGAACGTTCTTTTCCATTATTTGGATTCCTCCACGTACATTTCGTTGTTTGCCTTCAAGAAATCAAACAACTTCGTGATGATAATATCGTTCTTAAGGTAATCGATTTGTCTAGGATCCATCGTCTTCTTGTAATCTTCAGCCGACTTGTCCACGGATGCAGCCTGAGCAGCAATCTTTTCTTCTACTTCTTCAGTCGTTGCATCAATCTTCTGTTCGTCGATGATTTGAGCGATGATAAGCTGATGTTTTACGTTCTTTTCAGCCTGATCTTGGTAGTTCTTTCTGAAGTCAGCTTCGGTTACCTTCAAGAAGGAGAGGTAGTCAGCAAGCTTCAAGCCCTGATACATCAGCTGATATTCGAATCTCTTTACAAGGTTGTCGATTTCTCTTTCAACCATCACCTGAGGGATTTCAACCTCGGTGTTCAAAGCAACAGCCTCAAGGATGCTGTTTTCGGTTGCATCGTTAGCGCGTCTATCGAGGTTTTCCTGCAATCTTGCAGCCGTCTTTTCCTTGTAAACTGCTACCGTTTCGTCGCCGGTTGCGCCCTTGATGAACTCATCGGTGAGCTCGGGCAATACCTTAGCCTGAATCTTGTTCAGGGTAACTGCGAACACAGCCGCTTTGCCTGCCAAGTCTGCCGCCTGGTAGTTTTCAGGGAAGGTAACGTTAACGTCCTTCGTTTCGCCAACGTTCATACCAACGACCTGTTCTTCAAAGCCGGGGATGAATGCGCCGCTGCCCAAAACGAGGTCATAGCCTTCTGCTTCGCCGCCGTCGAACTTAACGCCGTCAACCGTACCAACGAAATCAATCGTCGTGATGTCGCCGTTTGCCGCAGCGCGGTCAGTGATCTCTTCTTTCTTTGCGTTTCTGTCAAGCAATCTGTCGAGTTCAGCCTGAACGTCAGCATCGCTTACAGTATATGCATATTTTTCAATTTTCATACCCGTATAAGCGGAAATTTTCACTTCGGGCTTTACGGGAACGGTTGCAACGATGGAGATCAAGTCTTCTTCAAACTTGTCAAGCGCAAATTCGGGTTCGCCAACGAAAGTACGCTTTTTGCTTTCCTTTTCTTCGATTGCGCCGTAGTTTTCAGCAATCAAAAGGTTGAGCGCATCTTCGTAGAATACGGACTTGCCGTATGCATTTTCAATCACGTTCTTGGGTGCTTTGCCCTTGCGGAAACCGTTCACGTTGTACTTGTGTCTGGTCTTCATGTAAGCGTCGGACAACGCTTTCTTCCATTCTTCACCGTCAAATTTGATGGTGATTTTTACGGTGCTTTTTTCAGCAGCTTTGGTGGTATACTTCATATCTGTACTCCTACATAACAATTATTTTTGATTTTATAAACGGCGCATCTCTGCGTTATTGTTCAGTCACGTACTATCGGTACGCTCCTTCGCAATGCCTTGACCTGCTTGTTTCTAACCCCAAAAAGGGTTTTGAGTGTCGTTCAGCGGTCAAGCAAGCTATATTTTAACACATTTCTTTGTAAAAAGAAAGCGTTTTTATTTACAATTTTCAAATTTTGCGGTATAATTTATAAAAAAGACCACGCAAAATGTTTGCAAAGGAAATTGTATGCCCTTAGACGCATTTCATTTAAAACGGCTCGCCGTAGAATTAAACGAGGCGCTTGTCCACGGGAAGATTAACAAGATTACGCAATCTTCGAAAGACGAGCTTACCCTCTATATATACACGAAAGGCAAGGTGGTTAAACTGCTTTTTTCCACAAATGCGACTTTTGCGCGCGTTTGCTTGACAAAAACGGAAAAAGAGCCCCTGCCCGTCGCCCCGAATTTCTGCATGCTGCTTAGAAAACACCTGCTCGGTGGCGAGATTTTGTCCGTCCGTCAGTACGGATTTGAGCGTATCTTGGAAATCACCATCCATTGTACGGGGGATTTCTCCTCTTGCGATAGGGTGTTGCACGCCGAGATTATGGGCAAGTATTCCAACCTCACCCTCACCGAAAAGGGAGTAATTTTAGGGGCGTTGAAGCCGTCCAGTCTCGACACCTTGAACGGCAGACCGCTGTTCCCCGGGGCGCAGTTCGTCTACCCTCATCCGCAGGATAAGGCGTCCCCTTACGACACCGCCGCCGTGCGTGGTCGGTACGCCGCTTTTTGCGCCAACAGGGAGAGTATTTCCGAGGAGGATACGGCTGGCTTTATCTTCGATAATGTGGCAGGTTTTGCCCTTTCGACGGCAAGAGAGATATTAAAACAGCCTGCCCCGCGCTTACTTCTGCCCGACCTCTTGGCGTGGGCTTGCGACAGCCTTGCGCCCGCCCCTCACGTCGTGAAAAAAGACGGGGAAGCCACTGACTTTTTTGCCTTCCCTGTGGAGGGCGGCGTGCCTTGCGACAGCCTGATTGAGGCGGTGGATTGCTACTATTCAGACAAAGAGGGTCGTCGTGGCTTTGCCGATAAAAAACGCAAATTAGAGAGCGCAATCCGCGCCCTACTCAAAAAGATTGCCAAGAAAAAGCAGGACACCTTAGAACGGCTTGCCGAGGCGGAAAAAGCGGAGGGCTACCGCATCAAAGGGGAACTGCTGACCGCCAACCTCTACCGCATTGAGAAGGGCGCGAAAGAGGTGGTGTTAGAAAATTGGTACGAAGAGGGTTGTCCTGCGGTGAAAATCGGGTTAGATCCAACCCTGCCCCCCACTAAAAACGCGCAAAGGTACTTCAAAACCTATAATAAACTCAAACGCGCGCAGGAGATTTTAACCCCCATCCTCAAACAAGAGGAAACGGAGGAGGCGTACGCAAGCAGCGTGCTTTCGTCCGTGTTGCTGGCAGAAACACCCCTCGACTTAAAAGAGATTGAGGCGGAGCTGATTGCCCTTGGGTTGCTCAAAGCCCCCAAGGAAAAAGCAGGGGTGAAAAAGAAGGAGCTCATCACCCCTTATCGGGAATTCACCTACGGTGGATTTACGATATTGTCGGGGCGCAACAACCTGCAAAACGATAGACTGGTGCGTTCGGCAGACGGCAAGGATATATGGTTGCACACGCAAAAATACCATTCTTCGCACGTGTTGATTGTGACGGACGGCAAGAAAGTCCCCGACGAGGTGATCAAAGTCGCCGCCGAGATATGCGCGTATTATTCAGACGGGCGCGCGGGGGATAAAATCCCCGTCGATTATTGCGAAAAGCGGTTTGTCAAAAAGCCGTCGAAGGCAAAAGCAGGTTTCGTCGTCTACACCGACTACAAAACCGCCCTCGCCACCCCTAACGCGCACGCGGAATATAGTAAGGAAAGCTAATGAGCAAAGCGTGCGCGGTGAAATATTTTGCGCCTCGCAAAATATGAAATACCTGCCTTACAGGTATGAAATTTGCCTAACGGCAAGTGAAATATTCGCCCTGCGAATATTGTGGAAAAAACAAAAAATCTACAATTCATACGCAGAATATACTAAGGAATAAAGCCCTACCTATCAAAATATCCTGCTACGTCTAAACCTAACAATATACCAGCGCGGAAGCCTTCCGCGTAATAAATTGCAACTTCTTCACTCATCATTCCACCCAAGGAATCCATTGCTTTTTTATATAATATATAGAGAACGTCGTCTTCTTTTAAGAGTTTGCGGATTTCTTCATCTGATTTAATAAGTTTATCCAAAAAAGCCTTGTATTCTTTGGTGTTTACGGTAACGCTATCGGGGTTTATCAATTCCCCGTAAAACATTTTCATAATTGGTGTCTTTAATTTCATAAAAATCCCCCTTTAAAGAATTCACAAAAGAATTATACCACAGAAATATCTGTAAGTCAAGACTTTCCACAGAAATTTTTGTATAATAACAAAAAAAAGGAGGGAGGGGTATGAGATACGGAGAATGTTTGAAAGCACAAAGGGAATTAGCGGGTCTATCGCAAAGTGAGTTATCCAAAAAAACGGGATTATCCCAACAAATGATAAGCCATTGGGAAAGCAATAAAAGCGAACCGGGGATTGAAAAGCTGGTTGTTTTGGCAGATTTTTATGAGATTTCACTCGACGAGCTGATAGGAAGAGTTTTAAAAACAAAATAAGGCGACTATTTACAAAAAAAGACAAACAAAAAACCGACGAGGAAGCTCGTCGGTTTTGCTTTTTGCTTTGCTAAAAATTATTCAGCTACTTTTTCGGTTGCGGGATAAACGCAAGCCTGTTTCTTATCTCTGCCCAATCTTTCGTATCTAACGGTGCCGTCTACCAATGCAAACAGCGTGTCGTCTTTACCGATACCTACGCCCGTGCCGGGATGAATCTTCGTGCCTCTCTGACGAACGAGGATGTTACCAGCAAGAACGAACTGACCGTCAGCGCGCTTTACGCCAAGGCGTTTTGCTTCGCTGTCGCGTCCGTTGTGGGACGAACCGGTACCTTTCTTATGAGCGAATAAACGGATAAAAATCATATTCATTACTCCTTTTCATTCTTTTTTCTCATGCCCTGCGTGTTGCAAGGCGGGGTGCAGTAAACTACTCTAAACAAAGATTAGAGTTCGATCTTTTCGATCTTAACTGCGGTGAAGGGCTGTCTGTGACCCTGCTTTTTACGTTCGTTCTTCTTTGCCTTGTACTTGAAGACGATGATCTTCTTAGCCTTAGCGTGTTCAACGACCGTAGCGGTCACTTTAGCGGATTCAACTTCCGCGCCCGTTTTGATACCGGACTCATCAGCAACCATCAGCACTTTGAAGGAAACGGTTTCCCCTTCTGCAGCTGCGAGCTTTTCCAAACGGATTACGTCGCCTTCTGCAACCTTGTACTGCTTATTGCCGTTATCGATGATAGCGTACATACAGATTTTACCTCCTCTTTCCAGTCTCGAAGTCCCCCAAGGCGGATGCAAAATTGCATCACTTAAAAAGCCCGTGTCTATCGGCTCGACTAATACTATACCACACTCCCGATTTTTGAGTCAAGCATTTTTCTTTCTTTTTTGTAAAAAAATTTACATATTTTCTACGAAAAAGGTGGATACTAATAAAAAACGGAGGTATACGGTTATGGAAAACGAATGTAAACGCAAAAAATGCGACGAGGCGTTGGCGGAAATCTACCGCAACACAAACCTTGCCATGCAATCCATAGAGGATATTTTGCCTGAGGTGGACCACGAGGGAATGCGTGAAGAGCTTCGCTCTCAGCACGAGGGCTATGCGCAAATCGGGTCGAAAGCGGCGAAAATCGCAAAAGACAAGGGGGTGGAGCTGAAAGAGCCTGGGGTGTTTAAAAAGGCGATGATGTGGGGCTCGATTAAGATGAGCGCGGTGATGGACGGCAGTAAAAATCATATCGCGGAAATGATGATTCGAGGCACGCTGATGGGAATTACCGCCCTGCGCACCACCAAGACAGACCTGCCTATCGACCCCGACGCAGAGGTAGAAAAATTGTTGTCCGAGCTAATCGAACTCGAGGAAAATTACGAAAAGAAACTGAAGGAATTTTTATAAAAAAAAGCAGAGCTTTGCTCTGCTTTTCTTTTCAAAATATAAGTAAAAATTATTCCATTAAAATTGCCTTTTCGGGCAGGACGGGGGAGAGATTGTTTTCGCCACGAACGAAGAAAGTATGCTCCTTATACGTCCTATGAGGAATGAGGTAAATGCGCTTATTTTTCCACATGGTGGCAAGCTCCCTTGCGAAGACTTTGTTTTCCAAAATCATCCTTGCCGAGCCGTCGTTTAAATCCACGATTGCGGATTGATACCCCTCGTAAAAACAATCGAGCAGGTCCTCGCGCAGTTGTGTCAGCATGAACAAGTCGTTGTGCACCGAACCGACGCCGTGACAATGCGGACAGGGCTTAATCAGCGAGGTAGCAAGCTCCTTTCCCAGTCTTTTGCGGGTAAATTGCGTGATACACAGCTCGCTCATCGGCAACACGTTGCATTTTGCCTTGTCTTGAGCGAGGTATTCGCGTAAGGTATCGGTGACCTGCTCCTTGTGCGCCTCGTCGAACATATCAATGAAGTCCACTACGACGATACCGCCGATGTTGCGCAGACGCACTTGACGGGCGATTTCCTTCGCCGCGCGAAGATTGACGTTGAATACCGTTTCTTCCAAGTGGCTATCCCCCACGAAACTACCGGAGTTGACGTCCACGACGGTCATCGCTTCGGTGTGGTCGATAATCAGCGAGCCGCCCCCTTCCAAGGGCACGTGCGGCTTGGTTGCATCGTATACGAGCTTGGAGATGCCATACTCTCGAAACATCGAACGCTCGCCAGTATATAAGCAAAGCTTATATTTTTCCATTTCCCCAAAGTGATCGATGAACTGCGACAGTCTTTCGTACAGTTCTTTATCCCCTACGTGCATTGCGGCGACTTCGTCACCAAAGCTATCACGCATAACGCGAACGGGTAAGTCTTCCTCTTGATAAAGCAACGCGCCAACAGGGGCGTTTTCTGCCCGTTGCGCAGTCAAGGCGTACAGCTTTCTAAGGTAATTTGCCTCTCGTTCCAGCTCCTCTTGGGTTGCCGTGGGGGCTTTCGTGCGCAGGATAAAGCCTGCGTTTTCGTTCTTTTGGCGTAAAGATTCTGCCACGACCATCAGTCGTTCCCGTTGCGCCTCGTCCGTAATCTTTCTGGAAACGCCAAAAAAGAGGGTTTGCGGCAGGTAAATCAATCGTTTTCCCACGAAGGAAAGATGAGAGGTGACCTTTGCTCCCTTGTTGCCGCGAGGGGATTTGGTGACCTGCACGATGATTTCGTCCCCTTCCTTTAATTCGGATAAGGGAGTGGGCGCAGGCGAGTCCAACAGCCCGTCGTATTTTGCGCAATCCGTGTACGTTTCGTTGGTGGAGAGGTAGCAATTTCTGCCCAAACCGCAATCGACGAAAGCGGCGTTCATGCCCGAAAGGACGTTCATAACTCTGCCCTTGTAAATATTGCCGACGATACTGCGATTTCCCTCGTTTTCGCTCTCAAATTCGACGACCTTGCCGTCCTCTAAAAGGGCAACGAACTGTTGGCCACAGTACCGATCAAAAAACCATTCTTTTTTCATAAAGTTCAAAACGCTCCATAGCATTCTTATTATGCAGGGGCGTAAGCGATCTGCGTCCAAGCACGATGAATAACGGTGTGCGCTCTGCCTTGCGGTAGGCGACAAACCTCAGCAAGTATACCACATATTTCCATTCGTTTCAAGACTTTTTGTGAAAAAATCGCCGTTATTTTCACAAAAATCAAGAAAAATACCACGCAATCGGGGTGTAAAGGTGGTTTTTTTGGAAAAAGTCGGACAACTGCGTTTGTGTCAGAGTGCCTAAAAACCCCTCGTTTTCGTCGTATACGTCCAAAATAAGATAGCTGTCGGCGCAAAGAAAGGTAAGCGCTTTTTTTATGGTGCAATTCGGGGAGATAGCAACGTGTTTGACGGGCGTGCCTCGTTCGAAGGCTTTGCGGTCGGCAAAATCCAGCTTGACGTATTGCGGCGTTTCCTTTTCAAAAAGGGAAAGCAAGAGAAACACGGTAAAAATCGCCAAAGACAGATGAAACGTCCCATAAATAGCGGAAAGGACGGAGAAAATTGTTCCGACTACGCAGAAGACAGCGGTGCTTATTTTCGAGATGATTTTTGCCCGTTTTTTGGCTTTTGCAGGGGGCAGGTGTGCGTTTAACAGCGAATAGACGGCGCAATAAAGCACCCTGCCGCCGTCCAAAGGTGGCGCAGGAATCAGGTTGCAAAGCCCTAAGGACAGCGAGGTGTAAAAGGCGGTTTCCGTGTACGGATAGGTAGAGGGAAAGCACCACCAAATCGCTAAAAAGAGGGCGGCGATACAAAGATTACATAGAGGCCCTGCTAAGGCGATAGCAAGTTCGTCCTTTGCGGACGCGTCCTCAACGTCTATGCGAATTTCCGCGCCGTAGGGCATAAGGATGAGTTGGCTTGCGGCGTACCCAAGCCTTGCCGCCTGCGCGGCGTGGGCAAGCTCGTGTAAGATGGCGCAAATTACCGAGCAGAAGAAAACGCCGAAATCCCCCACGAGAGTGCTCCAAAGCCCAAGCAGTAAAAACAGTGGATGGATACTAAGGCGCCCGTAAAACAAGGAAAAGCGGCGTCTGCCGCTTTTCGTCTTATTCTTCCGCCCAGACAAGCTCGCCATCTTCCGTCAAGGTAAAGCAGTTTAACAGCGCCCCTGCCTCGTACATGGTAACCTGCACTTCTGCGTTCCCGTCGCTGTAGCCTATGGGGACGTTGCTTTTTACGATACTGCCCACCGAGCAAGCGGCGTAGGTCAATCCGCTGATGATTTCCGAGAAGGTGTCGGAATGGGAGATTTTCACCGTCCAAGTTCCGTCGCTGTTTTGCGTCACCGTGTCCACCGTTCCGTCCACAGCCGGGTAGACGCAGCCTTCGTTGCAGAAGGACAAAATCCCCGAAGGCGAGAGGGTCAGCTCGGCGTCTTCCTCATAGAGAATAGAGGAGAGCTTAAAATCCGCATAGGTACGGGTATCCGTTTGCTTGGTTTCGCTGAGCGAACGGAAGAAGGTGTTGATGGCGCTGTTGGGCATAAACACATTGGTCAAAAAGATACCGAGGCAGAGGGCAAAGCAAGCCGCAAACTCAATGCCAACGATCAGGGCGTTGCGTTTTTGCCGTCTTTTTTCTGCGCTGTTTTCCTCTTCTTCATATAAGCCGTAGTTATAGATAGGCAAGCGGTCGTCCGAAGAGTCGTCTGCGGAAGAAGAATCGGTAGAGGCGGGGCTTGCTGAGGCGACTTGCAAGGGAATATCCGCGCCGTCGTATTCCCACTCGTTTTCCTTTTTAGAAAACATCCGCGCAAAGTAAGGGCGCTTTTTTCTTCGGGGGATTGCAACGGGAATGCTTTCCTCTATCACGGGGGAAGGGGGAGCTTCTTGGGCGGGCTGGTTTTGCGTTTCAAGGTCGTTTGTTTGCATAGCGACGGGTTGCTCCTTTGCGGTAGTTGTATCCTTTTGCGAGGGGGTTGCCGTGTCTGTAGGATGGACGGCTTCAATCTTGTCGGTTGTAGGTCTTTTCCCGCTTTTTGTTTTCGTCGTCTTATTGTCCTCGTTGACCTTGCTGATGACCTCTTCTTTTAAGTTCTGCGACTTTTTCGGCTTGCGCCCTCTCTTCTTTTTTACCTCTATCGTAGATACGGGGATTTCCAGCATTTCTGCGTATTCCATCTGTTCGTCCATAAGTTTAAAAGCTCCTTGTTTTTTCGTCGGTATTCTACTATATGCGGCTTGTCTTGAAAAGAGAACAAGAAAAATAAAAAACCGACCTACGACTTTTGTCGAAGATCGGAAAAAATTGTCGAAATCATATAAGATAAGTATATCTTATATGAAGATAGTTGTTTTTAAAATAGAGCAATACCTGCCCCTCTTACATATAAGGCTTGTTTATGCCTCAGGCAACGCCGTAAAACGAAGAACTTCTACTTCGTAGGCGGTCTTTGTGTCCATATCTCCACCCCCTAAATCCATGTACTGGTAGGAATGCAGCTGTCCTAAAATGGAAACAGTATCGCCAAGCTGTAAACGCTTTGCGATGGCGACGTTCTCTGCGTTTGCGGCAATGGGAACGTATGCAAGTTGCCCGCCGACGGTAGGTACGGTCAGTTGAAATTCAGCCCGTTCCCCCTCGCCGATTGCGTAGGAATAGGGTTTTCTAAGGATGTTGCCCGTAAGGAACACACCGCTGGTGATTTCCGTTTCGCCGGCGTAAACTTCCTCTGCAAGCACCTTCAAAAGAAGGTTGCGATTTTCTCCGTCCACAACCTCTTCCGAGAAGACTTTGCCGGTCAAAGAGAGGGTTGCCCCCTTTTGCACGGTATCGTCAAGTTGCTGTTTTGCAATCAAAACAGGTAAAATATCCACCCCCGTAGGCAGGGTGATTTTCATCAAAAACTCGAAATATTCTTCCCCTTCGGCGGTGCAAACGGGCGTGCCGTCCGTCGTCAGCTCGCCGCAGAGTAAAATTAAATTTTCAGGCGCAACGCTTTGCATAACCATTTCTCCTATCGGGCGTATAATCTAAGAATATTATACCACACTATTGCAAACAAAGTCAATACTTTGGTCAACAAAAAAGACGGCAAAAATGCCGTCTGATATAAGCTGTTGTTATACCACAGTATCAAGTGCCGCGCTGACGTCAGGGACGGAGTATAAGGCGAATTCCGTTTCGAGATCAAAGTCCTCTTTGTCGTCGAACGCCGCCAGTTTAGAAACGGACACCTCGTAGGCGGTCATCGTTTTGACGTCGGTATCCGACAGCTTTTTCTGGTATTCACGGCTCTGGATTCTGCCCGCCACGGCAATCCGATCTCCTACGGAGAGGGATTTGACGAAGCGCGCGTTTCTCCCCCATGCGATGCAGGGGATATAGTCGGATTTATTATAAGCGCGGTTGACCGCCACTAACACGTCGGCAATTTCACGGTTGAAGGGAGTGGTTCGGTAGACGGGCGGTTTGCAGATATACCCCGAAAGCAGGATATTGTTCGGGTTTTTGTCGGGGTCCTCGTCGATGAGTTCCCGTAAAAACACCGTCAGCATTAGGCGTGATTTTCCATTTTCCAGCTTGTTATAGCTTCGAAATTGCCCGACGGCGGCAATCCGCTTGCCCTTTTGCAGATCTCCGCCTGCAATCAGCCGTTCGGAAACGGTGACGGGCAAGATATCCGCTTGCCCGGAAAGGCGCAGGACCTTTACGAAAAATTCGTAAAACCCCTCGCCGTACACTTCGTGGGAGAAGCTTGCGTCGCTGACGATTTCCCCCGTCAAATACACTCGGTTGTTCTTTTCGCAGTTGTAATTCATAATAGTACCTCTCTTATTTTTTCCGTCAAACGGCAGGGTGTTGCTTGCCCGTATGGTCGACGGTGTAGTTCGTTTTGTAAATGAGTTGCCCTATGGGCACAAACGTATATCCTCGGTTTTGCAGAGTAGAAAAAATCATCGGCAGAGCCTCTGCGGTGTGCAGTCCGTTGTTGTGGCAGAGAATAATACTGCCCGGCTTTACGCCGTTGATAATCCGCAGGGAGATTTCCGTTGCGGAAAGGTTCTTCCAATCCAAGCTGTCCACGTCCCATTGAATGGGATATAAATTGAGCTCGGCGCACGTTTCAATCAATAAGTCGTTATAATCGCCGTAAGGGGGACGAAAGAGGGTGGGCGCAACCCCCGTCGTCTTCTGAATGGCAGATGAGGAGGATTGCAGCTCCTCTAACATTTCCGTTTTGGAAAGCTTGCTCATATAGGGGTGGGTTTTACTGTGTGTGCCAAGTTCGTGTCCTCTCTCCACGATTTTTTTGGCGTATTCGGGGTATTTTTCCACCCAAAACTCGACGGCGAACCAAGTGCATTTGACGTTGTGTCGGTCTAACTCGTCTAAGATTTTGTCCGTGTACTCCACCCCCCAAGCGCAATCAAAGGAGATGGCGATTTGCTTTTCTTGCCTATCTACAGAGTAGATTGGCAACTTCCGTGTCTTGGCGGCGGTTGACGCCAAGGGGATCGTGAAGGCAAAATACACGGCGAATAGCGCCGTCAGGCATACCGCGAAAGCAACGGCAGCCACCTGCATGGCGCGCACGGAGTTCGGGCGTTTTTTTCTATGACGAAACAGTAAAAATTTCATACGGTTTTCTCCACTTTATCAAAAAATTTCCTGCGAACGGAAAGAGGTTTTGGCGTGTCGTCGAGGTTTTTGTCGAAAAGAAATCCACTCTACCGTAAGTAGAGGTTTTCCACGAAAGGTATATTGTTTTGGTTACCATATTCTATTGACAGGAAAAAGGCAAATATGCTAAACTGTTAAGGAAAATTAAGGAAAACGAGGAGGCGCGCGAAGGGAATGGAAAACATTTTGGTGGCGAGTGGGCTGAAAAAGCAATTCGTCCTCTCCAGAAAGCAACAGCAAATCGAAAAGACGAAACAAAAGACGAGGGTGGCGGTAGACGGGCTATCCTTTGCGGTAAAACGCGGGGAGATTTACGGCTTACTCGGCCCGAACGGCGCGGGGAAGACGACGACTCTGCGGATTTTATCTACCCTGATGAAACCGGACGAAGGGGATGCAACGCTGGACGGCTTCAGCGTCGTTACCCAAGCCGAACGAGTTCGCGAAAAGATAGGGTTTTTGACCAGCGAGCTTCGTCCCGACGAATTTTTTACCCCGAACTATCTGTTTGATTTTTTCAGCGAACTGCAAAAAGTGCCCAACCATGTCCGTGATGAGCGTAAAAAAGAGTTGTTTAACCGTTTTGGTATCACGGATTTTTGCGAAACGAAAATCGGGGAACTGTCAACGGGCATGAAACAAAAGGTGAGTATCGCCATTTCTTTGGTGCACGACCCCGACGTCGTCATCTTTGACGAGCCGACGAACGGGCTCGACGTCTTGACGGCAAAGGTAGTTACGGACTTTCTTTTGGAAATGAAGGCGAGAGGAAAGACGATACTGCTCTCTACCCATATTTTCTCGCTCGTGGAAAAAATCTGCGACAGAGTGGGCGTGATTATCGACGGTAAAATGGTGGCAGAGGGAGAAGTGAAAGACCTGACGAAAGAAAAGAGCCTCGAAGACGTGTTCTTTGATATTTATGAGCAGGTAAAAGGGGGCGAAGTATGAAAAAGCTTTCGGCGATTTGGACGATAGCCAAAAAAGAATTTTCCCGCTTTTTTAAGGATAAAAGAATGCTGGTTGCCCTCTTTTTCCCGGGGATTATGATCTATATCATCTATTCGTTTTTGGGCGGAACGTTGGTGCCTAGCTTGACTCCGTCCGAGGATTACACCTACCGTGTCTGCGTGGTGAACGCTCCGACTTGGTTGACAGAGGAATCCCTCTCCGTCGTGGGTGACTTTGATTTACAAATGGCGGCAGAAGAGGTTGCAGACGGCGAACAAAAGGTCAAGGATGGAGAGTTGGACGCGTACCTGGTATTCCCTAACGGCTTTGTTATAGGGGGTACGGATGCGGACGGAGCGCCCTATTCGGTACGACTGTATATCAATTCCGCCGACACCGAATCTGCGATGGCAGGACAATTGCTGACGGCGGTGATTTCCTCGGTGCAGTACGATGCGCCCAGATTCTTCCTGACAACGCAGGACGTTGCTACGGAGGGGGATCTTTCCGCGATGATGGTGTCCATGATAGGCCCGATGCTGATTTTGGCGATGTTGATGACGGGCTGTATGGCGGTTGCGCCTGAGAGTATCGCAGGCGAAAAGGAACGCGGTACGTTTGCGACGATGTTAATCACACCCGTCAAGCGTGGGTATATTGCCGCAGGCAAGGTATTGTCCTTGGCGGTGATTTCCCTGCTGAGCGGCGTTTGTAGTTGCGCAGGCGTCGTTCTCTCCCTGCCCAAGCTGATGGGAGAGGATACGATTTCCCTCTCTGCGCTCGGCTACGGCGTGGCGGAGTACGCTTCGCTGTTTGGTATCGTGCTGTCGTCCGTGCTTTTGATGGTGGCGCTGGTCTCCATGCTGTCGGCGTGGGCAAAGAGCGTCAAGGAGGCAACGGCGATGATTTCCCCCGTGATGATTATCGTCCTTCTTGTCGGGATTGGCGCTTCCTTCCTGCCGATGAATGAATGGTACTTCTTCTGTATTCCGCTTTTGAACAGCGCGGCGGCGCTGGGGAACGTGTTCTCTATGTCGGCGCAGCCGTTGTTCGTGGTGATTACCATTTTGACCAACCTTGCGGTTGCAGGCGGCTTAATGTGGGTGCTGTCGAGAATGTTCTGCAGCGAAAAAATCATGTTTGGGAAGTAAGCTTTATGGTAAAAACGGCAATCGAGAGGTTGCATTTTTGCAAAAAATCGTGTATACTATAACGTACTATGAGAATTTGGGCAAAAGTCATGTCTGACGGAAAAATTAAAAAGCAAACGGTGTACGAAAAGGCGGAGAGCTTGACCTATTCAAAACTCTTTGACTACGTGGCGGAAATCTGTAGCACGCTGGATATTCCCACGCCCGTGCTAGTGAAGGCGCATATCTTCAATTTCGCAAAGTTCAATCACGTGAAATTCACGCAGAGCGACTTTTTAGAGGATATTCCGTTTGACCATTTGTTTATAGAAAACTTGTTTTAATTTTGCGGAGGTTTAACCTATGAAAGCGTTAGAAAAAGACGTATTAGAGATATTAAAGAGCGATGCGAGATTGTCCGCTAAACAAATCGCGGCGGCGCTTGGCGTAGCGACGGAGGACGTGCAGGCGTGTATCGACGGTTTAGAACAATCGGGCGCAATCGTTAAATATGCCGCAATCGTCAACGGCGAAAAGACGGATGAAACGCTGGTGGAAGCGCTCATCGAGGTTAAGGTTACCCCAAAGAGCGTGGAAGGCTTTGACGGAATTGCAAAGCAAATCGCCTCCTTCCCCGAGGTGAAGGGCGTGTATTTGATGAGCGGCGCATACGACCTTGCCGTATTCATCGAGGATGCGTCTTTGCAAAAGGTAGCGCGCTTCGTTTCCGAACGTATCTCCACGTTTAGCGGCGTTATTTCGACGGCAACCCACTTTATCTTGAAAAAGTACAAAGTAGAGGGGATTTGCACGGAAAAGGATGAAGACCGCCGTATCTCCGTCCAAGCCTAATTGCCTATAAAATGCGGCGCAATACTGCCCCAACTGTGGCAAAGATCTTATATTAAGTTAAACACAAACAGCAAATAGGTTTTTATGCGTAGTTTCATCAACGAAAAATCAAAAGCGTTAAAGCCAAGCGGTATTAGAAAATTCTTCGATATCGTACGGGAAACCGAGGGCGCAATTTCGCTGGGCGTGGGCGAGCCGGATTTCGTCACCCCTTGGCGTGTGCGCTCGGCGGCGATTACTTCCCTGCAAAGAGGCTATACGCAATATACGGGCAACCGTGGCTTGCCGAAGCTGTTGGAATTGGTTTCTCGCTATTTAGAGGAACGGTTTTCCTTGCGCTACGACCCGAAGAATATCATCATTACGGTGGGCGGTAGCGAGGCGATAGACCTTGCCCTGCGCGCTTGTGTCGAGCGTGGGGAAGAGGTACTCGTGCCCGACCCTGCTTACGTGTCCTACGCCCCCTTGATTACCATGTCGGACGGCGTTCCCGTGGCGGTGGAATGTAGGGAAGAGGATTCCTTTATCGTTCGTGCCGACGCTATCGAAAAGGCGGTGACGAACAAGACGAAGGCGATTATTTTGACCTATCCCAACAACCCTACCGGCGCGGTCATGACCAAGGAACAGTTGGAAGAGATTGCGGCGGTCATCATCAAGCACGACCTGCTTGTCATCACCGACGAGATTTATGCAGAGCTGACTTACGGCGGTAGACATTGTTCGATTGCTACCCTTCCCGGGATGCAGGAAAGAACGGTATACGTCAGCGGCTTTTCCAAGGCGTTTGCAATGACGGGCTGGAGGCTTGGCTACGTTGCCGCGCCTGCGGAGATTGACAACGCGATGTTCAAAATTCACCAATATGCGATGCTGTGCGCGCCGATCACCTCGCAATATGCAGGGATTGAGGCGCTCTTAGAAGGTTTTTCAGACGGCTTTTCCGTGGTAGAGGAGATGCGTGATGCGTACGATAAGCGCCGCAGATTTGTGCTCAGTTCCCTTCGGGAAATGGGGCTGGAATGCTTTGAGCCGAGAGGTGCGTTCTACGCATTCCCGTCGGTAAAGGGCACGGGCTTGGACAGCGAAACGTTTGCGGAACGCTTATTAAAAGAGCAAAAAGTAGCGGTCGTTCCCGGGACGGCGTTCGGGCTGTTCGGGGCGGAAAACGTACGTATTTCTTACGCAACAGGGATGTCGCAACTGAACGAGGCGTTTGAACGAATGTCGTCGTTCATGAAAAAACTGTAAAGAGTGTAAGGAAAAAACCTGAAAAAATGCAAAAAAATTCTTTATTTTCCTATGGAAATAGGCTGAAAATGAATTGACAAGCATAAAAAAAACGGGTATAATAAGCACCAGAGAAGCGAAATCACCGTGATCGAATTCGGTCGCGGCGGTTTTTTTGCGTTTTAAGGGATTACGCCGTGATGGCGATTAGGAGGAGAAAAGTAAATGGCAAAGACGTATTTTACGGAGAGTGGCGCTCTTGCAGAAATCGATGCAGAGAAGGTTTACATGTCCAGAGAGGGATATGAAGAAAAGAAAGCGTACTTGAAGTATTTACAGACGGAAAAAAGGGATGAGATCGTGGCGAGAATTACCGAGGCAAGAAGCCACGGCGACCTTTCGGAGAACGCGGAATACGACGCCGCAAGAAACGAACAGGCAAGCAACGAAGGTGAAATCTTCGAGTTGGAATACAAACTGAAAAATCGTTGTATCTACGGTACGCCCAAGGCGGACGTTGACTTTGTAACGTTCGGCGTAAAGGTGACGGTGTACGACGATATGTTCGAAGAGGAAGAAGAATACGAAATCACCGGCTCGATGGATGCAAACATCGAAGAAAACAAGATTTCCAACGAATCCCCGATGGGCGCTTCCTTGTTTGGACACAAGCAGGGCGAAACGGTAACGGTGCATTTGCCCAACGGCAACTCTTATGAGTTGGTAATTAAGAAGGTAGAACTGGCGTAAACGCTTAAGATAGAGGTGTACGATGCAAGATAAGAACGTAAACGTAGAAGTAAAAGAAGAAGAACAGCTGATTGAACAGGCGAGAATTCGTCGTGAAAAGCTGCAAAAGCTCATCTCGGAAGGGAAGAACCCTTACGAGCAGGTAAAATACGACGTCAACGCAGACTCTGCGGACATTAAGGCAAACTACGAGGCGTACGAGGGGAAAACCGTTTCCGTTGCAGGTCGTATGATGTCCAGACGTATCATGGGTAAGGCGTCCTTCTCCCATATCGCGGATAAGAGCGGCAGCATTCAGCTGTACGTTTCCCGCAACGACTTGGGTGAAGAGAACTATACTTCCTACAAAAAGGACTACGACATCGGCGATATCATCGGCGTAAAGGGCGTAGTGTTCAAAACGCAGACGGGGGAAATTTCCCTGCACGTCCACGAGATGATTATGCTGACGAAGTCCCTTCTGCCCCTGCCTGAAAAATACAACGGCTTGCAGAATCAGGACTTGAAGTACCGTTTGCGTCACCTCGATTTGATTATGAACGACGACGTGAAGAAGACCTTCCGTGTTCGTTCGCAAATCTTGAAGGAAATCCGCGCTTACCTCGACGGTATGGGTTATTTGGAAGTGGATACCCCCACCCTTTTGACGCTTGAAATCGGTGCGGACGCACGTCCCTTCAAGACCCACCACAACGCACTCGATTTGGATATGTATATGCGTATCGAAACCGAGCTGTTCTTAAAGCGTTTGATTGTCGGTGGCTTGGATAAGGTATACGAAGTAGGCCGTATCTTCCGTAACGAAGGTATGGACGCTTTCCACAACCCCGAATTTACTACGATCGAAATGTATCAGGCGTACAGCGACTACGTGGATATGATGAACCTCATCGAGGATCTTTACAAGACGGTTACCTTGAAGGTATGCGGTACGCTGGACATCACCTATCAGGGTACGGTCATCCACATGGGTGAATGGACGAGAATGACGATGGCAGAGGCTGTGAAGAAGTACGCCGGCGTAGATTACAACGACTGGGAAACGGACGAGCAGGCTCGCGCCGTGGCAAAGGAAAAGGGCTTAGAGCTTGAACAGGGAGACGCCGCAACCAAGGGGCACGTCCTTATCGAATTCTTCGATGCGTTCGTAGAAGACAAGCTGATTCAGCCCACCATCATCTACGATTATCCCGTAGAAAACTCGCCTTTGGCAAAGCGCAAACCCTCCAACCCTGCGTTCACCGAACGTTTCGAATACTTCATCTGCGCGCACGAGTACGGCAATGCGTTCTCGGAATTGAACGACCCGATCGATCAAAAACAGCGTATGGTAAAGCAGGTGGAAGCAAAGCGCGCGAAGGGCAACAACGAAGCGCAGGTGGACGAAGATTTCATCAACGCTTTGGAATATGGTCTGCCTCCTACAGGCGGCTTGGGAATGGGCTTAGACAGATTGGTAATGTTGCTTACGGACAGCTCTACCATTCGTGACGTAATCCTCTTCCCCACCATGAAACCGAAAAAATAAGCGCCCCCATCGGCGCAGACGAAAACGCCGATAAACCCTTTCGGCGTTTTTTTATATTCCTTTGCATGGCGATATAATAGGAGAATACGATATGGATGCAAAAATCACAAAAAAACGGTTAGAGCATTTGCTTTCCTACGATTGGATAAAGATACTTCTCGCGGCGATTGCGGCGGTGATGATATGGATACTTATCTTCACGATGACAGCCACCAGAGTCACCACCACGGAACGCTTCGTTATCCAAAATTATTACGGCGTTCAGTACGGTGAAAGATTGAACGTTTATGGCGGCTATTCCTACGGGGTTATTGAGGCCGAGATTGTGGACAATATGCGTGCAGGCGGCGGCACCTTTAGTGATTTGTTTGCCTCTAACTTGGAGCTTTCGGAAGGGGATATAGTGCTGATTGCGGACACCCCGAGAAACCGCCAAGCCAAAAAGGACGAACAGGGCAACGAATTGAAGGATGCGGAAGGCAACGTTATATACGAATACGGCGAAAGTTATTTGAACGCCATGATACGTACGTACGGCAGTAGATATTTTACTCGGCTGGACGACAGCGAAACGAGCAAGGGATACTTTACGCAGATGAAGGAATATCTTGCAAAGTACTACCGCACGGAAGATTCCGACACAAAAGTATTTAGCGGCGTGTCCTTGACGAAGGCGAGCTTTGATAAAGACAGTCTGAACGAGGAAGTCGTGGAAACGGAGTTCCGTGCCCGCGTTGCGAAAAACAAGGACAAGCGCTTTAAAAAAGAGGCGCAAATTGTGGAAGGTGTTAAGGCGGACAAGGAGCGTATACGCTCTTACCTTGAGGCGTACGAAAACATCTTCTCCTATTTAGAAAAAGGGTACGTGGAATTGACCAGCGTGTCTATTTCCATTAGCGAAGAACGCACTTTGGAAGGCGCGTACGGCATCAACCTTTGCCCCAGCGCAAGCACTACGATGAAAAATCTTAAGGAGCATATTTATTACAACGACTTTGACGGCAAAATAACGGCGGATAACCTCAACGCTGTGTTTATGACGTTTGATAAGCTGGACAAAGATTTTCAATACGAAAATCTGCTGTATCTGAACGCCTTAATTCAAGACGTTTGCACGGAGTTGTAATCATATGCAAGCGTACTTTTCCAATCGTTCCGTAGCCGAGCGTTGTCATATCCTCAAGATGTTAGAGGCGCAGGCGAAGACGGAACATTATTCCTACCATACCCCCGGGCACAAGCAAAAGGGGTACGATATCACCGAGCTTGGCTATTCGGACAACCTCTCTTGCCCGCGCGGCGTGATTTTGTCGGCGCAAGAGGATATTGCGGAGATTTTGGGTGCGGCGGCATCCTATATCTTAACGGACGGTTCGACGGCGGGCGTGCTTTCGATGCTGTATGCGTTAAAGTCGCTCGGATGCCGTTCGGTTGCGGCGTTTACTGCCTCGCATAAGAGCTTTTTTAATGGCTGTCTATTGACGGGCTTGAAACCTATATTGATGAAAACACCTATGGGCGAAAACGGCTTGCCTCGTAAAATAGGCGCAGGCGACGTTTTGGAAGGCTTAGAGGGCGCGGACGCTCTGTTTTTGACCTCGCCCGATTACTATGGAAACGTTGCCGACTTGCAGGCGATTCAAGCGGCCTGTAAAAAACACGGCAAGTATTTGGTGGTGGACGGCGCGCACGGAGGCCACTTACATTATAATCGCGCGTTGCATGCAGGCGCGCATGCGGACATGTGGGTGGACGGCGTACATAAGAGCTTGCCTGCCCTCACCCAGGGCGCGGTGGTATCTGCAAAAAAACCGTGTGTAGAGGCGCTTGGTGCGGCGGTAGATATCTTCCGTACGACCAGCCCTTCCTACCCGATTATGGCATCGGTAGAATATGCAGTAAAATACCCTCGAAACGTATGGTTGGAAGAACGTGTTCAGGGATTAAAAAAGGAAAAACCCTATCTATACGAAAGCGCGGATTACACCAAGCTTTGCGTGTTTGCCGTGGACGGCTTTGCCTTGGAGCAAAAGGCGATCACTGAGGGGATTTACCCTGAATTTGCGTCAGGGAATTTGGTATGCTTTTACCTCTCTCCCGTGATGGGAAAAGAGGCGGTAGACCGCCTGCTTGCCTTTTTGGATAGAATGGAAGAGGAAGGCTTGCTTTTGGCGGAAAAAGACGTTCATTCCACCCCTGCCCCCGTCGTTTTAGAGGATATAGAGGGGTTGCAGACGGAAAAAGTACCCTTGCGCGAGGCGGAAGGACGGCTCTCGGCGGTGCTTTGCGGCTTATTCCCTCCCTGCACACCTATGATACAAAAAGGGGAGCGGATTACGAAAGAAAAAATAGATGCCCTGCAAAAAGCGGCAAACGTATTTGGTATAGAAGACGGAAAAATTTTAGTACGTAAGGAAAATTAAAATGGGAATTATTGAACTTTTGTTGACGGCGGTTGCTTTGGCAATGGACGCCTGCGCCGTGGGTATGACCAACGGTATGACGGCGAAGAAATGGCGTACGTCGAACGTATTTATCATCGCTTTGTTTTTCGGGGTTTTTCAGGGTGCGATGCCTTTGATTGGCTACTATGTGGCGCACCTGTTTGCGGAAAGCTTTATGGAGGTTTTCGAAACGGCATCCTCGGTGATTGCGTTTATCCTGCTTGCATTCTTGGGCGGTAAAATGATTTTGGACGCCATCAAGGAGATGACCAACAAATGCCCTTGTGAGTGCGAGGAAGGTTGTATCGGTGAAAGACTCAACTACGGCAAGCTCACCGTGCAAGCGGTAGCAACCTCGATTGACGCCTTGGCGGTGGGTGTTACCCTGCGTATGGTAGAGATGACGGAAATCGGCTTACCCTTAGGGGTGTTTGGCTCGGTGGGAGTCATTGGCGGCATCACCTTTGCTCTGTGCATCGTGGCTGTTTACTTAGGCCGCGCAATCGGCAACAAGCTGGCGGATAAAGCAGGCTTGGCAGGCGGTATCGTCCTTGTGGGTATCGGCGTAAAGCTTCTCATCGAAGGATTACTGTAAAAAAACGAAAGAGAGAACGAATCGGGTTGCGACCGAAACGTCCTCTCTTTTTTTGTTGGTGAAGTTTTCGCATAAAGCGAAAGTGAAGTTGCTACGCAGTGAAGTTTTGGATGTTCCCAAGTGAAGTTTCGCCTAAAGGTGAAGTTGCGGAAATGTTTCCATTATTTTGCCGAAGGCAAAACTTCACTATCCGTAGGATAACTTCACTTACATAGTAAACTTCACTTGCCCACAAGGGCAAACTTAGTTATGAGATCTTGCCTTTCGGCAAGTCCTTTTATCGTATCGGTGCAAAACGAACGGCAAGCTCTAATTGCAACCGTTCCACCAAGCTGTCCTTAAAATGTTCAAAGTGGTTGTTTTCGTATTTTTGCAGTTTTCCGATGGCGTCAAAAGCATCGAAATCAATGCTTTTGCAGTATTGAAAAGTGGATAGAATTTGCTCTTTCAGGGTATTCCCTGCGTTGGTGTACAGCGCAGACCGACCCTCTCTTCCCGAAAGCGCCCCTAAATGCTGACTGCCTGCGGCATCCGTCCATTCTGCGTATAGGGTGAGGTCGATACGCAAGGTGGGCGTATCCCCGTCCACAGAAAAGCGTAGTTTTCGACGATTTTGCTTGATGAGTAGGGTATTTTCTTCCCCTTGGCTTTGCAGAGTGTAGGCGGCAAGGCGTAGGGGATTTTTGATACACGATAGGGCGAACGTTCCTTTTTCGTCCAGCGTGCCAACACGCCGTCCATTTTGGAAAAGGGCGGTCTTCGAGGCGTTAAAGACGTCTCCGTTTTCTGCCGTTTCCTTGGAAATGATTGGCATTATTCCGCTACTGCCCGCCGAAAAATAAGAGATTGCAAACGGCCGCAGGCTGGCGGTGAGCACCGCCCCCACTCGTTTGGGTTGGTCGGACAGCACCTTTTCGATTGCCTCGCTGACGGCGGCTTTCAAGGGCGGTTTGGCTTGCAACAGCTCACCTGCCTTGCCGTCGGTGGCGGCAAGCAACGGGTCGTCGGCGGCGTAGTCGCTACGCAAAAAATAATCGAGCGCGTCAAAGACGTTGCCGTCGCAAAGACTTTCCCCGAGCAACAGCACCCGACAAAACACAAGCTTTGGATACCAACCCGTCTTGGCATTGACGGCCTCTAACGCCTCTGCCACCGTCTTCCCTTTCCCCTCTACGGCGGCGTATCCGTCCGCCGTCTGCCCTGACGGGGCTCCGCTATCGTTTCCACCTTGCGAGGCAGGGCTTGCAATCAACGCCGTCAAGGAAAACTCGTCTTCCTCTTTGTCAATGGCAATCGCCGTGACGATGGCGGTCTTTTGTACGTTGACAAGATTGAAATCGTTGCTAAAAAACGCAATCATCAAAAAAAGCAGAATACAAATGTAGTATACAATCGACTTTTTATTTCCCATCGTCTACCTCGGTTTCCTTATTTTTTGTGGTATTCTCGTACCTGCTACCCCGTTTTTTCCAAAAAATCAACAAAAACGCAATCGGAAAGCCCACGGAAAAGAGCAAAAATACGGGTGGCATCACCTCTCTAAAAAAGGCGTGAATGGCGTTGTTGTACTTATTACAAAACAGAGTAAATAGTAGCAACCCAACGGACAAAATACTCGCCACTATCCACTTTTTCCGCAAAGAAAAGCAACGGACGGCGCACTCGGTGAACAGTTGCAAGGGCAACGCCGTGTAGTAAAACAGCCCGATAGACAGGGTGTATACAAGCAGTAGGTCGATTCTCCCGACGAACTTCAACGCAGGAAAGTATTGCGCCAATTTCATCACGGCGTAATGCTCCTTTTCTCCCATGACACCGAACACGGCAAAGAAAGCGGCGAGAAACAAAAGGGTCAATGCTGACCCCAATCCAAAGGCGGGCAACAGCTTTTTCTCATCCCCGTCGCGGTATTGGTAGGCGCTCATCATCGGCAATAGTAAGCTACTAGTCGAAAAATACGCCGTCGTTTTCCACACCGCTTTTACGGAAACGGTCAGAGGCTTTTCCATGACGGGCAATAGGCGAGTGAAATCTGCCTCGCCAAGGCTCATGGCAATCAAGCCAAGCAGAGGCAATAGAAAGAGGACGGGCAGAAGGTCGGCGGCTCTGCCGTAGGCAGACAGTCCCTTCGTGCAGATAAAACCGCTGAGCACGAAGAAAGGGGCGAAGATGAAAAACGTGGGCGAAGTATCCGAGAACGCCGCGTGGGAAAACTTTTCCAAATCGAACAGCGGCAATGCGGCGTAAAATAGCAAAAACAGGGCGTATATTCCGCAGAAAATCCGCGCGGTCAGCCTGCCGCAACGGCTCTCTAAAGCCTCTATCAGGGCGGTTTTATGGCGTTTATAAAAGAGCAACAGACAGCAAAATGGGAGAAACTCTATCGACAAGCCCACGAGGGCGGCAATCAGCAAATCACCCCCTGCGTAGGTGGTTAAAAGAGAAGGTAATTCTAACAATTTTCCGATAGGCAACAGGAACGCCGTAAAAAAGGCGAGCTGTCGCGCGTTAACGCGTTGAGGCTTTGCGCAAAGCGAAGGCGCACCAAAAGAATTATTCGTCATAGTGTTCGTTTTTCAATCGCGTACGGTTCTCTGAACCGTAGATATAGGGTCGGCGGCGTAAGTCGTCCAACCCGAGCTTGAGTAAAGAGTCCTTCAAATCTTGCTTTGTCAGCGGTGCAAACGGGGCGAGAAGCGGCATCCCAAAGTTGTCCGTCGTCAGCATATAGAACAGCACGAAAGCCACGCAAAGGGTTAAGCCAAACGGCCCAAGACTGCCTGCAGTAATCAAGAACAGCCACCGCAAAATACTGCCCGTTTCCACGAAGTTGGGGACGGCGTATAGGCAGATTCCCGAAAAGGCAACGACGATGATGGCAGGGGTGGATAAAAACCCGGCGGACACCGCCGCTTCGCCCAAAACGAGCGCCCCCACCACGGACAGCGACATGCCGACGTACTTGGGCATACGGATACTTGCTTCCTTTAGAACCTCTAAGACGAACAGCACCAAAAACATCTCCATACTAGGGGATAAGGGAATGTCCTTTGTGCTCTTTGCGATGGTCAGCGTAAGGCTTAAAGGGAGCAACTGCATCTTGAACAGCTGACTGCAAACGTACAGCGCCGGCGCAAGCAGCGCAACGAGCACGGAAATAAACCGCAACGAACGAAAAATCGTCGCCATAAACGGCGAAACGTAGTAATCTTCGTTGCTTTGAAAGTCCTCGACCTGTGAAAAGGGCAGGGTCAGGGCGATGGGAGAGCCGTCCACCAAAATCCCCACTCTGCCTTCGGCAAGCTTTGCGGCGAAGACGTCGGGTCGCTCGGTTGTGCCGACCGAACGGAAGACGGAGTTTCTGTGTTCAGACAACAGAGTCGCCACGTAAGAGGAATCGGGCAAAATATCAATATTAATCCCCTGCAGCCTTCGTTCCACCTCGGCTTTCACCTGCTCGTTTGCGATACCGTCAAGATAACAAAGACAGACGATACTATCCGAACGGCGTCCGATACGGGAAGTTTCAAGGCGTAAATCGGGTGATTTTAGCCGTTTCCGAACGAGAATCATATTCGTCTTGACGTCCTCGATAAACCCCTCTCTCGGGCCCTTTACCGCCACGTCCGTAGGGGGCTCGGCAACGGCTCTGGTAGGCAGGAGCTTTGCCCCGAAGATAAGCCCCACGGACATACCGTCCACAAGTAGCAGGGTGTTACCGTCTAAAATCTCTTTGCCGCAATCGTCTAGCGATTCCACCTCTTTACATTCGGGGAAACGGCAGGTGGTTTTGACGACCTCTCGCAGTCCCTCCCCTACGGGGAGCGCAACCGCTTGCAACGGCTGAGCCACCTGTTCGCCCAAAAGCTCTTTATTCACCATACCGTCCGCGTAGACGAGCAGGCAGGGCACGCCGTCCGCGCTTTCAAACGCAAAGGTGAGAATATCCTCGGCTGGTAAAAGGGCCTTTACTGCCTCTTGGTTTTGTCGTAAACTGTTCGTTAATGTTTCCATTTTCCACAGTTTGTCGCACTCTTGTCCAGAATATTCCATTTTCTTGACATTGACGGCGTGTCTGTGCTATAATACCCACAAAGCGAGGTTTTTTATGCAGGAAGTGGTACTGTCGCCCACCGAGGTCATCGAGGAGATGGGCATTGACAACTTAAAAATCGTGCAGGACACGATGCTGTATCGGTTTACGTCCGATTCGGTGCTGTTGTCCCGATTTGCCTCTGTGAAGAAGTCGGACAAGATTGCGGATTTTTGCGCAGGGAGTGGGATTGTTGCCTTCCACACGCACGCTCTGCACCATCAAGAAAAACCCAACCTCACCTATACGCTGTTTGAAATGCAAGCCCCTCTTTGCGCTTTAGCGCAAAAGACGGTTGCGCTGAACGGTTTTACAAATTTCACGGTAGAAAATTGCCGTTTGCAGGAAATTCCTAAGGACTATTGCGAACGCTTTTCGTTGGTGCTTTGCAATCCCCCTTACGAGAGGGCAGGCACGGGCTTTGACAACGCCGAATACGAGAAGGCAATCTGCCGAAAGGAACTCACTTTAACTTTGGCGGAAATCGCAGCTAGCGCGGCGAAATGCTTGCAATACGGCGGCAGATTGTGTATGGTACACCGCGCGGATCGTCTGGCGGAAATTTGCTACGTCTTAAAGAGCCACGGCATCGAGGTAAAACGCCTGCAATTCGTCACTGGCAGAGAGGGCGCAAAGCCCTACCTTCTTCTTATCGAAGGAGTAAAAGGGGGCAAGCCTGCCACGGAAATCCTGCCAACCATCATCAATCAAAGATAAAGGCTCTGTGACACAGCCAAGATAAAAAAATGACAGGGCGCAAGGATAGGCTTGCGCTCTATTTTTCTGATAACAACAATCGACAAAACGAATAATAACCCCTTTTATAAAAAAAATTTTCGATAATACACGATTTATTTCATAAATTTGGGGGTTGGTTGCTTGCTTTATTTTGTAAAAAAGGGTACAATAGGTCTGTTGTTAAAAAAAGGCTCTGTGGCATAGCCAAAAAAGAGAGAAGATAACAGCGAATTTACGAACGGAGTGAAAAAATGAGCGAAAGAATTGCCAAGAGAATGAAATCCATTTCCCCGTCCTTGACCCTTGCAATTTCCGCAAAGGCAAAGGCAATGAAGGAGGCGGGAGAATCCGTCGTTTCCTTTGGTGTGGGCGAGCCGGATTTTAACACCCCCGATAATATTATTGCCGCGGCAAAAGCGGCGCTTGATAAGGGGTATACGAAATACACGCCTTCCTCGGGGTTAGTGCCTTTACGCAAGGCGATTTGTGAAAAACTGAAAAAAGATAATGGTCTTTCCTACGAGCCTTCGCAAATCATCGTATCCAACGGCGCAAAGCATTCCATTTACAATGCTTGCTACGCGATTTTGGACGAGGGGGATGAAGTGATTATCCCTGCTCCCTACTGGCTGACCTACCCTGAAGTAGTAAAGGTCTGCGGCGGCGTGCCGAAGTATCTGTACTGCAAGAAGGAAAACAAGTTTAAATTTACCGCAGAGGAATTGAAGTCGGCAATCACCCCGAAGACGAAGATGCTGATTTTTAATTCCCCGTCCAACCCTACGGGCGCGGTATATAACGAGGACGAAGTGCGCGCTATCGCAAAGGTGTGCGAGGAAGCAGGCATTTTCGTGCTCTCGGACGAGATTTACGAAAAGCTCTGCTACAACGGCGTCAAGCCCTTCTCGATTGCGGCATGCAGCGAGAAGATGAAGGATTTAACGATTGTTGTCAACGGCGTTTCGAAGTCGTACGCGATGACCGGTTGGCGTATCGGCTACCTTGCCGCGCCCAAGGACGTAGCGAAAGCGATCGATTCCTTCCAAAGCCACGCAACTTCCAACGCTTGCTCGATTTCGCAATGGGCGACGATAGAGGCTTTGAACGCGCCCGAAGAAGAAATTCAGGCGATGGTGGAAGTGTTCGATAACCGCAGGGCAAAACTCCTCGATTTGATCGCGGAGATCGACGGTGTTCAGGCGGTAGAG
>JAZRQY010000020.1:0-67913 GCA_045650185.1 Candidatus Scatosoma sp.
CTCCTGCCGTAGGCTCTTCCAAAAGGTTCATACAACGAAGGAGCGTGCTTTTTCCGCTTCCCGAAGGGCCAATGATTGCCACCTGCTCACCGCTTTTGATCTCGCAGGAAACACCATTGAGTACGCGGAGCGTACCAAAATCCTTATATATATTTTTAACGCTTATCACTTGCTCTCAATCTCCTTTCTACCAATTTAATGAGCAGGGTAAAGATTACCACCAAAATAATGTATACAAGAGCGAGCGCTAAATAGCAGATGATAGGGTTGTAGACAGTATTTTGAAGCTTGAACGCTACCTGCAGGTCGGTAACGCTGACGAAACCTGCGACGGAAGTTTCTTTGATGATGGCAATCAGTTCGTTGCCGATGGAGGGAAGGCTGTTTTTGAATGCTTGTGGTATAACGATTTTGAGCATCGTTTGTACGTAGTTTAAGCCCAAGCTTCTTCCTGCTTCCATCTGACCTTTATCAACGGACAAGATGCCGCCACGAATAATTTCGGACATATATGCGCCGGAGTTTAATCCAAAGATAACCAATCCCCAAGCGAGTGCGCTGGCTTGCTGAATGCCAAGCATCGGCTTTAAGACGTACCAACCGACAAGCAGTTGAACGACAATAGGGGTCCCCCGAAAGAGACCCACGTATAACTTGGAGATGTTTTTCACAACTCTTGTAATTTTATTGTCGGGAAGCAGTTGCATAATCGCGAGAACCATACCGAGCAGTAAGCCGATTGCAAAACCGCCGATTGCAATGATAAGAGTGTTTTGCAATCCTTCCAATACGGTTTTGTATCCCCCCAGCTCGAACATCTGTCGCGTGAAACTTTCCCAGAGATACTTCCAATTAATATTCATATATTAGGCGTTCCTATATAGGGCTTATGCAGCGGCGTTGATTTGGGCAACGATTTGCGCCGCAACCGCATTGTCTACGATACAGAACGAAACTTGACCGTTTACCATATCGCGAACTGCATCAGCGTGCGTATCATAGGGCTTCAAGGTGAGGTTAGGATAGCCTACGAAACCGAAACCGTCGGGATCGTTCGCGTCACCGGTGATGAATTTCGCACCCGTCGTACCGGTTTGGCTACCTACCTTGGTGTTTTCTGCGAGGGAAGTAAGTTTTGCTTCGATTTGCGCAGCGGTGGTGCAACCATCGAAGGTCGTGTCGTTTTCTTTTACAACGATTACCTGATAAGCATCGGTGTAGTAGGGGGTGGAGAAGTTAACGGTGTTTTGACGAGCGGGCGTGATGGTCAAACCTGCAATACCGATGTCTGCATCACCGTTATTAACTGCCATACAGATGGTGTCGAAAGCGGTTTGCTTAACAGCCAAGGTCTTATCGAGGGCTTCTGCAATCATATAACCGATTTCAATGTCAATACCGCCCCAGTTTTGACCTACTTGGTATTCCCAAGGAGCGAAGGGAGCATCCGTTGCCATAACGATATAAGCATCGTTGTTTGCCATGGAATCGTCGTAGGTAACAACGCCTTCAACGTAATCGGTTGCAGTTTCGCCTGCTGCGATGTATTCGTCAATCATCGTTGCGATCGCCGTGGAGTTTTCGGTGATTACTTGGTTTACGGTTGCAAGAAGGCTTTCGTCGTTCTTGTTTACTGCTACGCCGTAAGATTCGGACGACAGGGCAACGTCAATCATTTTAACTTTGCCGTTATAGTCATCGGTCTGTTCGCACGCTGCGAAACATCCTGCGCAAGCGACTGCTGCTACGGCGGTTGCTACAATTTTGAAAAGGTTCTTTTTCATAATATATATCTCCTAAAAATGTTGTACAAAATTTTCTTACGGCTTCGTTGCCGTGTAGTCTTGATTGACTATGCACACATTTTATACCTATTTTATGCAAATGTCAACTATTTTTCGCATAAAAAATGAAAAAATATTCAATAATTTTCATATATTTATGAATAAATGAATAAAATAAATGAATATTCAGAATAAATGAAAGAAATAAGATTGAAGTGTAAATGAAAATTCGTTGAGGCTGCTCAATAATTCTTGCAATTCTTTTGAAAGTATGCTAAAATAAAGCGGTTGAAAGAATCCAAGTAACGAGAAATAGAGTATGAACAACGAATTTTTTTCTTTTGAAGTAATAAAAACCGACCCGGAAACGGGCGCGCGCGCAGGCGTGTTGCACACGCCGCACGGTGATATTGAAACGCCCGTGTACATGCCCGTGGGCACGCAGGCGACGGTAAAGGGGGTATTCCCTCGCGACCTCAAAGATGCGGGCTCGCAAATTATTCTGTCGAACACCTACCACTTGTACATGCGCCCGGGCGATGAAATCGTCAAAAAGGCGGGCGGCTTGCATAAGTTTATGAACTGGGACAAGCCCATCTTGACGGATAGTGGTGGATTCCAAGTATTCTCTTTGGGAAAACTGAATAAAATCACCGACGAAGGGGTAGAATTTTCTTCGGCGGTAGACGGCAGTAAGCATTTCTTCACCCCCGAAAAGGCGATGCAGGTAGAACAAAACCTCGGCGCAGACATCATCATGGCGTTCGACGAATGTAGTGAATACGGCTACACGCACGAGCAGTCTAAAAAGGCGATGCTGCGTACGGCGGCTTGGCTGGAGCGTTGCTATAAATTCCACGACAAGCCCGACCAAGCCCTCTTTCCTATCGTGCAGGGGAATATGTACAAAGACCTGCGTGCGGAAAGCTTGGAACGCACTCTGCCCTTCGTAAAGCACGGTATCGCCATTGGCGGCTTGTCAGTAGGCGAACCCAAGCCTTTGATGTACGAGCTGTTGGACGACTTGCAACCCAAGTTGCCTACGGACGTACCCAGGTACTTGATGGGGGTAGGCTCTCCCGACTGCTTGATTGAGGGGACTTTGCGTGGTGTGGATATGTTCGACTGCGTTTTGGCGACCCGTATCGCGCGCAACGGCACGGCAATGACCTCTCGTGGTAGGGTGGTTGTCCGCAACGGTAGGTATAAAGAGGACTTTACGCCCTTGGACGAAGAGTGTGATTGCTACTGCTGTAAGAACTATACGAAGGCGTACCTTCGCCACCTCATCAACACGGGGGAAATGTACGGTGCAATGCTCTTATCCCTGCACAATATCACCTTCTTGCATAAGCTGATGAAGGGGATGCGCAACGCAATCTTGGGTGGCTACCTGCACGAGTACACGCAGGAATTTTACAAGAAGTACGGCGGCTCTGGTAAATGGTAATTTTTTTGCCTTATATACTTCGCAATACGGCGTTGCGCTGTGGCAACCCTCGGTCATTTACGCATAGTAAACTCCCTCGGGTTATCCTCGCGCGCCTTGTCTTGCTTGCATCTAAGACAAAAAACCGCGCACGCATTGTGCCTTACGTGCGGAGCGATACATGCAAGGCAAAGCCTTGCAGTGAAATGATTTGCTGTGCAAATCGTGAAATGCCTGCGGCGTGAAATGTTTTCTTTGAAAACGTGAAATGATTGCCGATGGCAATCGTTGCGGAATAATAAATAGGCAATTCACGAAAACGCAGTTTTCAATTCACTTCTTCCGTGAAAAACGGATGAAAAATTCTTGCTTTTTTCAAAAAGTATATGGAAATGCTTGCCAAAACGACGAAAAAAGGGTATCATTATAATAGAAACGATGGGGAGGAGTAGACTATGCCGTATATTTTAATCGGTGTTGGGGTATTGCTGATTTTAGGCAGTATTATCCTTCGTCGCTTTTTCCGCCGTTGATTGGTTGGAAAACAAAATAAAAAATAAGAAAACAAGAAAGGAGATAATAATATGTTTTTATGGAATTTGATGTCGTCGGATCCTACTGGTCAGGGCGATTGGATGACTTGGGTATTCTTAGGGGTAGCCGTTTTGATGATCGGTGCTATGTTCTTTTTCAGCAGCCGTAACCAAAAGAAAAGACAGCAGGAAATGCAGGAAACCCTCAGCGCTTTGAAGCCCGGCTGTAAGGTAAAGACGATCGGTGGTATCTGCGGCGTTGTCGTAGAGGTAAACCGTGAAGAAAACACCTTCGTTTTGGAAACGGGCAACGACGCTCACGGCAAGTCTTATATGAAGTTTGATATGATTGCTATCTATCAGACGGATGCAAAGAAAGAAGCTGCGCCTGCAGAGGAAGTAGCAGAAGAGGCACCCGTAGAGGAAACCTCGACGGAAGACAAAGAATAATCTTCTAAAAACAACGCCTTCGGCATAGGATATGTCGGAGGTGTTTTTTTATGGAAAATGTATTACAGAGTGTGAAGGCGGCAATCGTAGGGGTATTGCTTTCGATACTGTTTGCGCTGTTGCTTGCTTTGGTTGTTCAGTTTTTGCCCTTGGGGGAAACGGCGCGGCTGGTCACCTCGCAGACCTTAAAAGGGCTGTCGCTGGCATTGGGTTGTTTTTTGTCTTTCCGTACGGAGGGAGGCTGGAAAAAGGGGCTTTTAGCAGGGGTGATATTCACTTTGCTTACCCATCTTTCTTTCTCGGCAATCGGTGGGAATTTTGCCTTTTCGTGGAAGGTGCTCTTGGACCTTGCCTTAGGGCTTGGGGTGGGCGTTTTGTCAGGAATTGCCGCCGTAAACCTGAAAAAAGCCTAATCGTCGCCAAAAATGAGCAAAAAGTTTTATAAATCACTTGCAATTTTAAAAAAAGTATATTATAATAAGCGTAGAAAAAATCACATAGGAGATGGATTGCTATGATTAAAACGATTGCAAAACCTCAGGAAAAGAAAGTAACGGGCTGTGGCGAATGCAGAAGCACCTGCCAGTCGGCTTGCAAAACCAGCTGTACGGTAGGCAACCAGTCCTGCGAAAGAGTAAGCAGAGAACAGAAAATCGAACGCAAATAATCGATCGCTAAAAAAGGCTAGCCGTTTCAAACCAAATTGAACCAGGTTTTGACGGCAAGAAAAGGCGCGTATAGGTACGCGTCCTTTTTTGCCGTAAAAGGATTATGCGGGGAAAGCTATGCTTTCCCTCGTTTTGCGTATAAAAGGAAGAAAAAAATGATACACGTATTCAGTTATCGGGATAAAAATTATATCTTTGACGTTGGTAGCGCATCCTTACACGAATGCGACACCCCCACCGCGGACTTTTTGAAAGCAAAGGAGCTTGGGCAGGACGTCGATATCACCTATATCACGGACGAGCAGATTGCAGAGATCCTTTCCGACGTGGAGGGGTTAAAATCGGCAGGCTTGCTTGGGCAGGAAGAGGTCAAGGCATATCCGATGAAATCGGATGAGGTGAAGGCGCTGTGTATTCACATCTGCCACGACTGCAACTTCCGTTGTCGCTATTGCTTTGCGGACGAGGGGGCGTACCATTCCAAGCGTGAATCCATGAACCTCGAAACGGCGAAAGCGGCGGTGGATTTCCTCATCCAAAACAGCGGCAAGCGTAAGGTTTTGGAAATGGACTTCTTCGGCGGCGAGCCGCTGATGAATCTGGACGTCTTGAAGGCGACGGTTGCTTACGCGAAGGAGCAGGGCGCGAAGGCGGGCAAGAAATTCTTGTTCACCACGACGACGAACGCGTTGCTTTTAAACGATGAAACGATTGCGTTCTTCAATGCGGAGATGGAAAACGTCGTCCTTTCCTTGGACGGCCGTCCCGAAGTGCACGACGCTATTCGTAAGACGATTAACGGCAAGGGCACGTACGCCTTAATCATCGACAAGATTAAAAAATTCGTACAGCTCCGTGGCGATAAGAGTTATTACGTTCGCGGTACGTTTACGGCGAAGAATTTGGACTTTGCAGAAGACGTAGTCTTTTTGGCAAAGGAGGGCTTTGACAGCATTTCTATGGAGCCCGTCGTCACCGACCTTGAGGACTTGAAACTGACCGAGGAACATTTGCCGGCAATCGAGGCGGAATACGAACGCCTCTGTGAAAAATATTTGGCGATGCACGAGGCGGGGGAAGGGTTCAACTTCTTCCATTTCAACATCGACCTTGAGGGTGGCCCTTGCCTTTCGAAACGCGTTTCGGCGTGCGGCGCAGGCAACGAGTACTTCTCCGTGTTGCCAAACGGCGACCTGTATCCCTGCCATCAATTTGCCTCGGACAAGGAGTTCTGTATGGGCAACGTATGGGACGGAATTACGCAGCCGCAGATTCGCGAGAAGTTCAAAAATTCCTGCTTATTCACGAGGAAAAAATGCGGGGATTGCTTTGCAAAGTTTATCTGCTCGGGTGGTTGCAACGCCAACAATTACCATTTCTGTGGCGACATTGACACCCCCTACGAGATGACCTGCGCGATGATGAAAAAGCGTATTGAATGTGCTATGCACATCTTAGCAGAGAAAAAACGCTTAAAAAGCGAGTAAATTTTACAAAAAACCGCCAAAAAAATCGCCGTAAAGCGTAGAAAAACTTGACGGATAAGCAAAAAATAGAGTATAATTAAACAGTATTATTGTAGGCTAAGGCATAGCCTTGGCAAAACTTAGGAGGCAACAAATGGGCAAAAAGAAATCAGTAGTATTGACGGTTCTGATTACTGTCGTACTGGTCGTCCTGACTTTGTTCACCACTCTTCCCAAGTTCTGGTTTCCCTGGAACGATGGGTTGAAGGGTTGGAATGCAGTCTCGACGGAATTTATCGATTTCGGTTCCGATTACGAAGGCGGGTATTACGCTTATTACTATCCGAATGGCGTAATCTCTGAGGCGCAGTATAAAAACGACCTCGAAGCGGCAGAAAAAGCGTTGGAGGCGGCAGAGGCTGCAGCCAACGGCAAGGAAACGGAAGCCGTGAAAAAGGCGAGAAAGGCTTTGGAAGAGCTGCAGAATGATTTCATTCCTCACGGCGGCTTATACCTCGATAAGTCTGCGGACTTTATCACCGAGGGCGACGAGGTTTCCGAAGAGTTCGTGGAAGAGATGGAAAGACTTTACACCGTAATTTCCGAACGCTTTAGCCAAAAGGGCTACACGGGATATTCGGTGTCGGTTGTGGACGATTACGCTTTCCGCGTAGAGGTTCCTTCCTCTGCATCCAACTACGACGAAAATAAGAGTGGGAAAGTAAACCCCAAGCAAACCTTGCAAATGTTTGCGTTGACGGGCGAGCTGACCTTGAAGTTGGACGGCGTGGAAGTGGAAGAGCTTGCGGTGGCTGGCGACAAAGGTGAGGCGTCGAACTTCATCAAATCGTTTGAGGTAAGTTCTCAGTTTGCGTACCGCTACATCCGTATCAACTTGACCTCTGAAGGCGCAGAGCTCATTAAAAACTTGAAGGACGCAGGTTCGATTCTTTCGCAGACCAGTTCTTCTTCGCAGGATACTAGCAAGGGGCTTTGGTTGTACGTCGGCGACACGGCGATGTTGCCCATCTACTCCGAGAATATCGCATCCAGCAACGTTTTGAAGTGCGCTTATAACGAAGCAGAATATTACGATTTGCTTGAGTCCAACGTAATTCTTTTGAATTCGGCGTTGAATCACGGTGGGTTCTCCTTCTCCTTCAGGGACGTAAGCAGTGAAATTCGTGCGAAATCTCACCCCTATGGTGAAAATGCAGTGGCGGCGATGCTGATTACGTTGGCTTCCTTGACGGTAGTGGCAATCGTGGTTGCAATCGTGCTCTGCAAAAAATACGGCGTCGTATTTGCTTATATGGCGTGCACCTATCTTTCCTTGACGGGCCTTTCCATGGCGTTCATCGCACCCGGTATCTTCGAATTCACTTTGGGTACTGCGCTCGTGTACGTGCTTGGGCTCGTGTTGATGCTGCTCATGCATATCAAAAACTACGCGGCAATCAAGAATTCCGTTGCGCTTGGTAAAACGGTGAATTCGTCCGTTACGGTCGGCTATAAGAGCACGTTGCTCTTGACCGTAGACGTATATGCGGCTCTTGCGCTCGGTGCGTTGGCGATGCTCATTGGGATTGCAGGTGTTTCCACTCTTTGCTGGCAGGCGTTGATCTGCTTGGCGGCAGGTGCGCTTTGCAACTTGCTGTGGGGCCGTGCAATCAATCACTTGCTCCTTTCCGCAAGCAAGGATAAATACGGATACTTTGGTTTGGTAAGGGAGGATGACGACGATGAGTAAGAACTTTACGGCAAAAACTTCCCCGAAATGGATTTTATGGAGTGTTATCACCGCGCTCGTTCTCGTGGTAGGCGTAGTGCTTACGGCGATCTTCGGTGCGAACACCCCGATTTATACGCAACCCACCCAAAAGTTGGTGGTAAACGTACAGATGGCAAACACCTTCTACGAAGAGGAGAGGGATGACATCGAAGGCATCTGCGAACAGGCGATTGCTGACGCTGGTTTGACGGCGCTTGCCGTTTCCTACGACAAGGTTTCCACCTCTGAACACGAGTTGGTATATTCCTTCGACGGCGAGGCAGACCTCACCGCATTGAAGGACGATATGCAGGCAAAGCTCCGCGAGGCGTATCCCGATCAGGATTTCGCAACGACGATGAGCTATCATGAAGAGGTGTTGGAAACTCTTCCCGGCGGCAACGTTGCATTCGTGGTAAGAAACGCATTGGCGGCGGTTGTCATGGCGGTGGCGGCGTTCGTTTACGTCAGCCTTCGTTATAAGCTGTGGAATGGTATCGTAGCACTCGTTTCGACCTTAGGTACGGGCGCGATTGCCTTGGGCTTACTGCTCGTTACCCGCGTACCGTTCACGGCGGCGGCTGTATACGGCGTGTTGGTTGCAATGCTCGTTTCCATCGCTCTCTCCGTGTTGTTCGCGGCAAATGCAACGGAAACGGAAAAGAAGAACGGCGCTTTGACGGATGCTGAGGCTGTTTCCGAGGCTGTACCTGTTTGCGATACGGTAAAGCTTTGCGGCGGCGTTGCGGCGGCATTGTTGGTCGTTGGCGTTGTAGGTATCTTCTGCGCGGCGAACTTGGCTTGGTTTGCGTTGGTGGCGGCATTCGGCGTGCTGGCGGCGGCTTACTCGGCGTTGTTGCTTGCTCCTTCCGTATTCTTGGCGGTTCGTAAGCCTTTTGCAAAGGCTGCGGCTGAAAAGGCAAGATACGACTACAAAAAAGGCGTAAAAAAGCCGAAGAAAGAAGAAACAACGGAAGATACGAAAGCAGAATAATAGGCTATGTTGGGCGGGGAGGCAGTATACGTGCAACCCGCCCAAATTTATTATAAAGCAGTCGGCGGTATTTCCGAAGACAAAAGGAAAAATATGAAAAAAATAGTCCCTGAGTATGCGTTTACGCAAGAACAATTGAATACGATTGCTGCGTTAGCGTCCACTTCGGGACTGACGGAGAACGTCACGCGGATCCTCTATGCGCGCGGTGTGGATACGGCGGAGAAAATCGACCGCTTTATGCACCCTTCCTCGAAGAATTTCCTCTCCCCGTTCCTCATGCGTGGCATGGCGGAAGCTGTGGAGATGATCACCGAGGCTCGTGACCAAGGCAAGGTCGTTGCGGTGTTTGGCGACTACGATGCGGACGGGGTATGCGCCTCTGCGATTATGTACCACGCTTTGCGTGCGTTTGGTATCGAGGCGAATATTTACATTCCCGAACGCTCGGACGGCTACGGTTTGTCCGAGGAGATGGTGGATCGTATTTTCGAGGATTGCAATCCCGAATTATTCATCACCGTAGACTGCGGTATTTCCTGCGCGAAAGAAACGCAATACATCTACGAGCTTGGCTGTGACGTCATCGTCACCGACCACCACGAGTTGCCGGAAATCTTGCCCGATTGCGTAATCATCAATCCTAAACTCAATGACGATTATCCGTACGACAACCTCTGCGGCGCAGGCGTAGCCTTCAAGGTGGCGTGCGCTCTGCTTGGAGAGAAAGCGTATGCGCTTTTGGACTTTGCAACGCTAGCGACGGTGGCAGACAGCGTGCCTTTGCTGGGCGAAAACCGTGACATCGTCACGGAGGGCTTAAAGCTGTTCAATCATTCCTTGCGCCCTTGTTTTGCAGAGCTGATAGGGAAGACCTACGATGCCATCACGGCGCAGAACTTAGCGTTTACCCTTGCGCCCCGTATCAATGCGGCTGGCAGAATGGGGGATGCTAGGGCGGCGTTCGAGCTGTTTGTTTCGGAAGATCCTACGGAAATATACAATCTTTCCGTCAAGCTGTGCGCCTACAACACCGAACGGCAAAAATATTGTGACGAGCTCTATCTTTCCGCGAAGGCAAAGCTGAAGGAGAAGGGCGCGTTCGGCAACGTCATTATGCTGTCGGACGAGAGCTGGAATACCGGTTTTATCGGCATCGTGGCGGCGCGACTTGCAGAAGAATACAACCGTCCGACTTTGTTGTTCGTGCATCACGGCGATATGTTAAAGGGTAGCGCGCGTAGTATTGAAAATATCAATATTTTCAACGCATTGAAGGCGTGCGGTGAACATATCGAGGAATTTGGCGGACACGCACAGGCGGCAGGTATCAATATCAAAACGGAAAACTTCGACGCCTTAGAGAGCGCTTTGAACGCAGAAATCGGCAGAACGTATACGGAAGAGGACTTTGAACAAAGACTGTACGTGTGCGAAGAAATCACAGACCGATTCCCGGACAAGCTGGCAAGAGAGCTGGCGATGATGGAGCCGTTTGGTGTTGGACACAAGCGTCCTCAATTCTCCATTTCGGCAGGGGCGTGTCTTGCTCGACCGATGAAGAGTATGTCTCCCCACCTCTCGGTGAAGAGCGATTATATCGACCTCGTTTATTTTTCGGGGATTCGCAACTTAAAGATTATCGAGAGCGACGTCAAAAAGAAAATCATCTTTGAGGTCAATCTCTCGCACTATCGTGGAAAAACACAGGTGAAAGGGTACGTCCGTGATTTGTTGTATGACGGAAGAACGGGCAGGCGTACGGCAGAGGGGATTTTCTCCAACGCTATCGCGCGTAGCCGCGCAGAGCAAGTCGACGTACAGCCCATTCTATTGACGACGGAGGAAATCAAGCGCTTAATCGCTGAAAAGCGCAGCGACAGTCCTTATGGACTGTGTATGGTGGCATCCGACAGACGCACCTTGCGTTTTTACGAGGAATTAGACGAGATCCCCTGCGATCTTTTCTATCCTGCGTCCAGAAACGTTGCCAACCTGCTCATCGTAGCTCCTGCGGCAGATGCCGAGCTTTCCGGCTTCCGTGACGTCGTATTTTTGGATACGCCTAGCGACTACAACGTGGCATCCCTTGCGGGAAAGAACGTTTACGTCAATAGGGAGATTTGCGGATATAAAACGTTGGAAGAGCTGGATACGGAAAGGGAAAGCCTTTTGGAAATCTATGCGGCGCTCCGTCGGGAAATCAACCGCCTGTCGGGTGGGAGCGTAGAGGAGCTTGGTGTCTACGGCGAGGCGTTGGGCTTTGACCGTTGGGAATTTATCTTTGCGTTAGAGGTATTCGTAGAGCTTGGCTTAATCTCCTTCGCGGACGGGAAACTCACCGTCTATCGTGGGGTAAAGGCAGAGCTGAACGACTCTGCGCTGTATCGAAAGGTGCGACTGTTGCAAGAGTAGTCTAAGATTATAAGCGGAATTTGAGGGAAATTTATGCACGAAACACTCCAAAAAATTCAAGAAACGTACGTCGGCGAGGATAGGGAACACCTGCTTCGCGCTTATACGTATGCGGAGAGGGCGCACTCTGGGCAAAAGCGTGCGTCTGGTGAGCCGTACTTTATCCACCCTTGCGAGGTGGCGAAGATACTCATCAACCTCGGGATGAACGAGGCGACGATTGCGGCGGCTCTACTGCACGACGTCATCGAGGACACGGATACAACGGAAGAGGACATCAAAAACGAATTCGGCGAAGAGGTTTTAAACCTTGTTTCGGGGGTTACCAAGCTCGATAAAATCGAATTTAAATCACAGGCAGAGGCGGATGCGGAAAACTTTAGAAAGATTTTCGTGGCGATGGCAAAGGACATCCGTGTCATCATCATCAAGCTTGCAGACCGCCTGCACAATATGCGTACGCTTGGCGCGCTGTCGAAAGAGCGCCAACAAAAAATGGCGAAGGAAACCTTGGATATCTACACGCCGCTTGCAGGGCGTTTGGGTATTTCGCAGCTCAAGTGTGAACTCGAAGACCTCTGCTTGAAATATTTGGACCCCGAGGCGTACGAGTACTTGGCGGTGAACGTCAACGAAAAGCTTTCGCAACGGCAGGAGCTGATTAACCACGTCATTGAGGAACTGAAAGGATTGATGGCGAGGGATAACGTGCGCGGCGAGGTATTCGGTAGACCGAAGCATTATTATTCCATCTATAAGAAGATGAAAAATAAGCAGCTTTCCATCGACCAAATCTACGATTTGGCTGCCGTGCGTATCATCGTAAAGGACGTAAAAGAATGTTATACCGTTTTGGGGGAAATCCACGAACATTGGATGCCCATTCCCGGGAGGATTAAGGACTATATCGCAACGCCAAAGCCGAACAAATACCAGTCCTTGCATACGACGGTAATGACCTCGTTTGGTAAGCCCGTGGAAATTCAAATCCGTACCGAAGAGATGCACCGTATCGCGGAATTCGGTATCGCGGCGCATTGGAAATACAAGGAAGGCAGATCGGATGAGGCGATGACCTCGTTTGAAAACAAGCTGGCTTGGGTAAAACGTGTCATGGAATGGCAGGGGGAGATGAAGGGCTCGCAAGAGTTCGTAGACGCCCTGAAAACGGAGCTGTACAGCCACGAATTGCTGGTATTCACTCCGCTTGGCAAGGTCATTTCCTTGCCCCCTGAGGCGACGCCACTCGACTTTGCGTACGCCATTCACTCGGAGGTAGGCAACCGTTGCACGGGCGCGCGCGTCAATTCAAGAATCGTGCCTTTAACCACGAAGTTAGAGGTGGGCGACGTCGTAGAAATCATCACTTCTCCTACGTCGAAAGGTCCTTCGCGTGACTGGCTGAAGATTGTAAAATCGGCAAGCGCACGCGCAAAAATTAAACAATTCTTCAAAAACCTACTGCGTGACGACTACATTCGCGACGGTCAAAACCGTCTTGAGGAAGAGGCGCGCAAGAAAGGATATACGCTGTCTACCCTTTTGACGGACGAGTCGTTTGAACGCTTGGCAGAGCGGTTCTCGTTCACCGAATACGACGAAATGTTCGCGGCGGTGGGGTATGGCTCAGTGTCCGTCGGGCAGGTGCTGGTCAAGCTCATCGACCATTATAAGAAGAAAACGCCGCAGGGTTTCGTGCTTTCCGAAGGGGGAGTGAAAAAGAACCCCAACGGCATTTTAATCAACGGCGAGAGCGGTATGTTGGTGCGCTTTGCAGGGTGTTGTTCGCCCGTGCGTGGCGATGCTATCGTCGGGTTTACCTCTCGTGGCAGAGGGGTGGTGGTGCATCGCGCCGATTGCCCGAACGTCCGCGGTGTCGAGCCGGGCAGACTGCTGGCGGCGTCGTGGGTAGAACAGACGCTTGGCAGTCGCTATAACGCGCACGTTTCTATCAAGGCGCAGGACCAAGGGGCGGCATTGTCCGTGCTCTCCTTCGTGGTGGCGGATATGAAGTTGTCCATCACCGCCGTCAACGGTAGAATCGACAAAAACGGCGATGCGATTTTGGAGGCAAGCGTATCCCTTTCGGATATTTCTGAATTAGACCTCTTAATCAAGAAAATGTTGCAGGATAAGCGTATTTACGACGTGCATAGAGGTGTATAATGGAACGCTACAAGGTTTATCCTCGTGGGTTCGGGGCAAACAGCTATATCCTGACGGCAGACGGCAAAAACGCCGTGATCATCGACCCGTCCTCATATGCGGTGGTAAGGGAGATAGAGGGGCGTGGGCTTGTACCTGCCTACGTGCTTTTGACCCATTGTCACTTCGACCACGTGATGTTTACGCAGGAATTGCAAGCGATGGGCGCAAAGGTTATCTGCCTCGATAAGGAGCAACTAAGCGTCAATACCGAGGTGGATTTGTTTTCCTTGGCTGGCGTTGCAAGAAAGCCTTTTACTATCGACTGTACGGTATCGCATGGCGAACAGTTTTGTCTTGCAGGTATTTCGTTTACTGCTTGGTCGTTGCCCGGGCATACCTCGGGTTGTGCGGCGTATTTGACGGAAGATGGCGGCGAACGCTGGCTGTTTTGCGGCGACGTCCTGTTTGAGGATAGTATCGGCAGAACGGATTTCCCGACGGGATCCCTTTCAGAGATGCGTGAAAGCCTGCGATTTTTAAAAAATTTAGAGGGTGAATACTTGATTTTTAGCGGCCACGGCGAGGATACGACGCTGTCGCGAGAAAAGGCGAGAAACCCTTTTTTGACGGATGTTTAATATGCTGAAAACCGATTGCAAATTTTTAGAAAACGAGTTGATGGACGTCGTGCGTTTGTTTGAAAAGCGCCCGACGTCTATTTCCCATTCCTTCCGCTTTGAGGGAGGGGTTTTTTACAACGATTTTCAGGTGGATGGGGTGGATTATACCTTCCAAGACGAGGGGCAGGTATGCGACGAAATCGTCTATAAGCGGTTGGAACGCCGCTATGCAAAGCTTGCGCTCTATCAAATTTTGTCCGACCTTTCGGGGGAGAAAATGCCTTGGGGGGCGTTGACAGGCATCCGTCCAACAAAGATGGCGTACATGGAGCAGGCGGCAGGCAGAGATTATCATGACCTGTTTGCAAAAATGCAGGTATCGGCGGAGAACGTAAAGCTGGTAGAGGATATTCTGGCGGCGCAGCAGGGGATCTATTCGACAGAAGAGGGTGCGGACCTGTTCATTTCCATTCCCTTTTGCCCGACGAAATGCGCCTATTGCTCGTTTATCACCGCGCCGATCGACCGCATACGGCACTTTCTTGCCCCGTACCTTGCGTGCCTCGAAAAGGAGCTTGCAGAAATCGCTCCTATTTGTCAAAACCTTCGCAGTATCTATATCGGCGGTGGCACACCCTTCGTTTTGAATGAAGAAGAGCTGGAAAGAGTATTGAAAGCAATCGCTCCGCTTGTAAAAGAGGGAGTGGAATACACCGTCGAGGCGGGTCGCCCCGACGTATTCACGGAAGAAAAATTACGCCTTTTGAAGGAATACGGTGTCAATCGTATCTGTATCAATCCGCAGTCCTTTTCGGATGAAACGCTCAGAAAAATCGGCAGACGGCACACCGTTGAAGACGTCTATCGGGCGTTTGAGATGTCGAAAAAGTACGGCTTTATCATTAACGTGGACCTGATTGCAGGGCTTGAGGACGAGGATGTCGCCACCTTCCGTCAAAGTGTGGAAAAGGCGGTGGAAACGGGCGCGGACAATATCACCGTGCATTGTCTTTCCTTAAAGAGTGGCGCAAAGCTGAAAGAGGAGCTTTCTCGTGTAGAAAACGACTTTGTCCAAGACATGGTGGCGGTTTCTCGTGAAATTTTGACGAACGCCGGGTACGTTCCCTATTATATGTACCGTCAAAAATACCAAGCAGGCAACAACGAGAACGTCGGCTGGACGAAGCCGGGGAAGGCGTGCGTATATAATATTGACGTGATGGAAGAAACGACGGACAATATCGCGGTGGGCGCAAATGCCGTTTCCAAGCGTGTCTTTGACGGGGGAGTGCGTATCGAACGCTTTGCCTCGCAAAAGGACTTAAAGACGTATATGGAAAAACTGGATGAAACCATCAAAAACCGTCTGGAATTTTTCGCAAAGTAAGACGAAATGGAATGAAAACAGTCGCCTTTTTGGGTGGCTGTTTTTTTGCGGTACGTCGTAAAAAGTTGGGGAAACCCCATTTTTAATATTAAAAGGTTTCTAAAAAATTCTTTGGAAAGTATTGACAAATGATTTGCATAGGTATATAATATAGAAAATCCGTTATAAAAAAGGAGATTGATTATGAAAAAATTAGGTTTACTTATGGCAATGGCACTTACCGTTACCGTTGGTGGCGTATACGCTACTTGGACGTACGCTAAAGGTACGGACGTAGCTGATGAAACGGTTAATATGACACTGAACCTGACGGACGTTGCATACATCGGTTCTAACGGTACGTATAAGATTGACACGACGGGTCTTACCTTGAAGATCGATCCGAAGGCGGGTACGGCTCATACGACGGCTTTGTATGTTGATGGCGAGATTGTAATTACCTTCACGCCGAACACGCACGCTCCCGAAGACGTAAAGGAAAACGCTGTTGCATCCACCTTCCAGTTTGGTTTGACGAATTCCAACTGGACGTTTGACGACGACGGGGAAGGCGGTGAGGCTGCTAAGACTATCGTTACCTTGGAACATGCTGAAAAGCACGATATTGCTTGGACTAAAGGCGCTGATGGCGTATTCTCCTACA
This sequence comes from Candidatus Scatosoma sp., assembly GCA_045650185.1. Lineage (GTDB taxonomy): Bacteria > Bacillota > Clostridia > Christensenellales > Borkfalkiaceae > Scatosoma. Next base: position 16,309 of record JAZRQY010000020.1, read on the forward strand.
CGATTGATGCTGATGAAATTGCAGAACATATTCACTTGACGGAATTCAACTTGGATACGAAGGTGAAGTACGATGCCTTCAACACGGCGTTGGGTAATGGTCAAATCACCATCACGGTAAGCGATGGTCAGACTTCCGCTGATTCTCAGTAAACCATAGAGCGAATACAAGTAAAAAGCCAGTCGAATCATGGCTGGCTTTTTATCCATTTTTACAAATAGAGATGAGAAATGTCTGAGTTCGAGATTTATACTCTAATTCTCTGTCTGATTGTATTTGTCTTGTTAGTTGGGGTATTTTCCTACTTTGTGACGATTATTGTCAAGCAAACCCTTCGACAGATACGCGCAGGCTTAGAGGACGAGGAAATTATAAAAGAATTTAATACGGTCAGTGAAAAAAAGCAGGGCAAGTTTGCTAAAATTCTTGACGGAATCGTCAACGGCTTGCTGTGTGTTTTTTTCGCTGCCGTTTTTATTTCCTCTCTGTATATCAATTGTACGCAGGACGTCTATATGAACAACGTGCCTACGTATCGGGTTGTTTTAACCTCTTCGATGGAAACGAAGAACGAGAAAAACAAATACTTGTTCGACAATCAGTTGGATAACCAAATCGCTGCGTTTGACCTCATCGCTACTTATAAGTTGCCGAAGGAAGAGGATCTCAAAATCTACGACATTATCATCTACGAAATGGATGGAATACTGGTCGTTCACCGTATCGTCAACATTGAAGAGCCGAACGATTCTCACCCCAACGAACGTTATTTCTTGGTGCAAGGGGACGCTGTTGGACAACCTGACCGTTTCCCCGTTCTGTATTCACAGATGAAGGGGATTTACAGAAACGAAAAAATCCCGTTCGTGGGAAGTTTCGTATTGTTCATGCAGTCGCCCGCAGGTTGGCTGTGTATGATTTTGGTGGCGTTCGTGATGATCTGCACGCCTATCTTAGAGAAAAAGCTCTTAGAAGAAAGAAAGGCAAGGTATTTGCTTTTAATAGGGCAAGCAGAGATTGTTCCTGCGGAAGTCCCTGCGGAAATCCCTGCGGAAACACCTGCGGAAACACTTACGGAAGTCCCTGCGGAAGTCCCTGCGGAAACACTTACGGAAACGTCAGTACAAGCCCTTGCGGAACCGCTTGCGCCCACGTCCAGATTTGCTGGATTTAAGCCGACCAAGACCTTCTACGAAAGGCTGTCGCTGTCGGGCGAACGGATGCAGAACCGATACCGTCTTGTGCTGGATACCCTTTTGCGCATCGAAAACGTTCGTGTTATCGAAGGAAAAACGCAGCACACGTACAAATGGAAGAGCCATTGTGTGGCAAGGCTGTTCTTTAGAGGCAAAACGCTGCACGTTGCCTTGGGCTTAGACCCCAAGGAATACGAAAACCAAAAGTACGTCTTCGTTGACCTTTCTGACAAAGCAAAGCATCAAAATTATCCCACCTGCCTGAAATTGACAAGCGAACGGCAAACCCGTTGGACTTGCGAACTGATCGAGGAGCTTGCCAAGAAAAAGGGCTTACCCCTCTTGGAAAAGCCCGCGCCCATCGTTGAGGACGACGGACAAGGCTTTTCTGGGTTGAAGAGCAAGCTGAAACGCAAGAGCTTTAAGCGGAAATTAACCCTTTCGCCCCTTGCGAAGGAACGGTATAACGACCTGAAAGGGTACTTAAAAGCCGTCGAAGGAATTAGGGTAATTGAGGGACGATACCAAGTCACCTATAAATACAAGAGCGTTCCCATCGTAAGATTTGCAATCAAAGGGAAGACGTTGAACGCCTATTTGGCTTTAGACCCCAAGGAATACGAGGACACGAAATACGTATTCACCGACGTGTCCGAGGTGAAAAAATACGCAAGCTATTCGATGCGTGTGAAGGTCAGCTCGGCTAGACAAGTAAAATGGGTGAAAGAGCTGATTGCAAAAATCATACCTCAATAAAAAAATTCGCAAAAACGGCAAGGAGGTAGGAAAATGTTTCAAAAATCAAAACGGTTTTTGGGCTTTTTAGCGGCTTGTTTGCTGCTTTCCTCCTTTGGCGGAGCGTACGCAACCTGGCGTTTTACGGAAAAGTCTCCTACCGCTGTGAGCGATTCGCCCTCGATTATGCTTTCCGAATTCGTTTGGCAACCGGAGGAAATCTTACCTTCGGTAACCCCTGGGCAAAATTTCTTGGACTTATACGACTCGATTTTGAACAACGTGAAGGCGGGGCTGAATTCGTCCAAGGGCGTGTTGGAAAATGCCGTCAATAAATCGAATACCGGCTTGGTGCATTGTAGCCAAAACGTGCAGGGCGGTAATTTGAAGCACTTATTCATCACCGAGGCAACGCGTGAGTTGGAGTTTGTGATGGAGCGTATCTCCGGCACGACCTTCAACCTGTATATCTACAAAGAGGTGGACACCAACGGCGCGATGGGCGTCACCCGAATCGAGGTATATAAAACGATTTTAAAACAAGAAAACGGCACTTGGGACGGGGAAGAAACGCAGTTTGGGTATGCCACGCTGCAATATTTCCCGAATACGAGCGTCCGTGCAATCGACGTTTCGACTTGGTCGCGTACCTTATAAGCGGCGTGAAAACTTGAAACGGCTAGAACTTTTTTATAAAAAACGGTTAAAAACGTTTTACATTCTTAAAAGAATGTGGTATTATAATAGCAACGGCTGCAAAGCGCATCGATTCTCCACGGGCTGCTTTGTGGTACGAGATACATTCCATAGGAGGATAAAAAGAAATGGAAAAGAACGAAATTATTGCAACTTATGCTACTCATGAAGGTGATACGGGTTCTCCCGAAGTGCAGATCGCGCTTTTGACGTACAGAATCAATCACTTGAACGAACACCTGAAGGCAAACAAGCAGGACAACCACAGCCGTCGCGGCCTTTTGAAAATGGTTGGTAAGCGTCGTGGTTTGCTCGACTATCTCAAGGATAAGGATATCACGAGATACCGTGCAATCATCGAAAAATTGGGTCTTAGAAAATAAGCAACGAAAAGGGGCGTGTTTTTTGCGCCCCTTTTTATCGTTTAGTGGCTGGAATAAGGGGCTAAACGAAATACCCCAACCGTTAGGCGACGGCTTGGGACAAGAACAAAAAAGAATTACAGTATAAGGAGAAAAAACAAATGCCTAATTTAGAAAATGCAAAAGTGTTTAAGATGGACTATGCAGGCAGAGAATTGACCGTTGAGCTTGGCAAGTATGCTGAACAAGCAAACGGCGCGTGCTTGGTTCGTTGTGGCGACACCGTGGTAAACGTAACGGTATGTATGGCTGAAAAGCCCAGAGAAGGAATGGATTTCTTCCCTCTGTCCGTTGACTATGAAGAAAAGATGTTCGCTGTCGGTAAGATCCCCGGCGGCTTCAAAAAGCGTGAGGGCAGGGCGTCCGATAAGGCGATTTTGGTCAGCCGTTTGATTGACCGTCCCATCCGTCCCCTCTTCCCTAAGGGAATTTTCAACGACGTAGTAGTGGTTGCTACCGCTCTGTCCGTTGACCCCGATATCGCACCCGAGCCTATCGCTATGATCGGTTCGTCCGTTGCTCTGTCCATTTCCGATATTCCTTGGGCAGGCCCCACGGGTTCGGTTATCGTTGGTTGCGTTGACGGCGAATACGTTATCAACCCCACCGTTGAACAGAAGGAAAAGAGCACCATTCACCTTTCCTTGGCTGGTACGAAGGATGCTATCCTCATGATCGAGGCTGGCGCAATGGAAGTTACCGACGAAGAAATGGTTGGCGCTATCATGTTCGGTCACGAGGAAATCAAGAAGGTTTGCGCACAGATTGAAGAAATCGCAAAGGTTGCAGGCAAACCCAAGATGGAAATGGAACTGTACCATATCCCCGAAGACTTGGATGCAGCGGTTAAGGCTTACGGCTACGACAAGCTGTATGCGGCTCTTGACACCTTCGACAGACAGGAAAGACAGGCAAGACAGAACGCGGCTGAGGCAGAGATCATCGAACATTTCGCTGAAATCTACCCCGATCAGATGCGTGAAGTTAAGGATTCCATCTACTATATCGTAAAAGGTATCGTACGCGCGAAGATTTTTGAAAACGGCGTGCGCCCCGACGGCAGAACGCTGAAAGAAGTTCGTCCCATCTGGTGCGAACACGGCGTACTTCCTCGCGTACACGGCTCGGCTGTGTTCACCAGAGGTCAGACGCAGGCGCTTACGACCTGTACCCTTGGTATGCTTGGCGAAGCGCAGAAGATGGAAGGCTTGGACGAAGAAACCCAGAAGAGATATATGCACCAGTACAACTTCCCCGGCTACTGCACGGGCGAAGCAAAGGCGCTGAGAAGCCCCGGCCGTCGTGAAATCGGTCACGGCGCTTTGGCAGAAAGAGCGTTGGTTGCTGTTATCCCCGATGAGTCGGAATTCCCTTACGCAATCCGCGTGGTATCCGACATCATGTCCTCCAATGGTTCGTCCTCGATGGCATCCGTTTGCGGTTCGACGATGGCATTGATGGACGCAGGCGTTCCCATTAAAGCACCCGTAGCAGGCTGTGCAATGGGTCTTATTAAGGATGCTGAAACGGGCGAATACGTAATCCTTACCGATATTCAGGGCTTGGAAGATTTCCTTGGCGACATGGACTTCAAGGTAGCTGGTACGGAAAAGGGTATCACCGCAATCCAGATGGATATCAAGATTAAGGGTATCTCCAAGGAAATTATGTTGGACGCAATCGCACAGGCGCAGGACGCAAGACGTCATATCCTTGGCAAGATGCTGGAATGCATCCCCGAAGTTGCTCCTCAGCTTTCCTTGTATGCCCCCAAGATCATCTCCTTCCAGATCAACCCCGAAAAGATTGGCGACGTTGTCGGCAAGCAGGGTAAGGTTATCAACAAGATCATCGAACAGACGGGCACGAAGATTGACATCGAAGACGACGGTACGGTATGCGTAGCTTGCTTTGGCGACGTTGCGAATGCAGAGCGCGCGAAGGCAATCATTCAGTCGATTGCACACGATCCCGAAGTTGGCGATATGTTCGTAGGCGAGGTTGTTCGCGTACTCTCCAAGGTAGGCGCTTTCGTAGAAATCGCTCCTGGTAAGGACGGCATGGTGCACATCTCCCGCTTGTCTGAAAAGAGAGTAAACCAGGTTGAGGACGTACTCAACATCGGCGATAAGGTCAAGGTTGAAATCGTGAAGATCGGCGATAAGGGTATAGACCTGAAGTTGCTTGAAAAATACGAAGACTAAACAAAAAGGAAGACGCGGAGCGATTATGCTCCGCGTTTTTTGCAGGTATGCGTTTTTGATAGGTGTGCAGATTGTCTTGACAAACACTTTGCGCAGTAGTATAATAAAGGTATGGAAAAGTTAACCTTAATCATTCCTTGCTATAACGAGGAGCAGGCTCTGCCGCTTTTTTACGACGAGGTTTGCCGTGTAGGTGAGGAGCTGACAAATTATCAATTAGAACTGCTGTTCGTGGACGACGGCAGTAAGGACGGTACGCTTTCCGTTGTCAAGGGCTTTGCGGAAAAAGACGAGCGCGTAAAATACCTCTCCTTTTCGAGAAACTTCGGGAAGGAAGGGGCGATGTATGCAGGCTTTTGCAACGCAAGTGGCGACCTCGTTGCCGTCATGGATGCGGATATGCAAGATCCGCCGTCGCTGTTGCCGCAGATGCTGAAAATTTTAGAGGAAGGGGAATACGACAGCGTAGCAACCCGTCGTGTCACCCGTAAGGGCGAACCGAAGATTCGTTCCTTCTTCGCGCGTATGTTCTATAAAATCATGGGCAAAATCTCCGATGTGGACATTGTGGACGGCGCGCGCGACTTCCGTTTGATGAAACGCAAAATGGTGGACGCCATCGTGGCGATGGGGGAAACCAACCGCTTTTCCAAGGGGATTTTCGGCTGGATTGGCTTTAAGACCTACTGGCTGGAATACGAGAACGTAGAGCGTGTGGCTGGCGAAACGAAATGGAGCTTTTGGAAACTGTTTAAGTATTCCTTGGAGGGAATTACTAACTTTTCCGACACCCCTTTAAAGCTTGCTTCTTGGAGTGGGATTTTCCTCACCTTGGCGGCGGTAGTGGCGCTATTGGTCGTGTTTATCCGCGCTCTCTGTGTGGGCGACAGCGTTGCAGGTTGGCCCTCTACCATTTGTATCATTCTGTTTATCGGCGGCGTGCAGTTGTTCTGCTTGGGGATTATCGGGCAGTACATCTCTAAAATCTTCCACGAAACAAAAAAACGCCCCATCTATATTTTGTCTGAAACCAATAAAGATGACGCCAAATAAGCATACCATGTATGGAATGAAAAGAGCGAACGCATATTGCGTTCGCTCAATTTATTTTCTTTGCGCCAAGTATACCATCAATACGGAAACGTCTGCAGGGTTGACGCCTGAAATACGGCTCGCCTGCCCTAAGTTCAAGGGACGGATTTGGTTCAATTTCTCCCTTGCCTCTAATCGCAACCCCTCAATCTGCATATAGTCGATATCGGTGGGCAACAGTTTCTCTTCGAGGCGTTTTGCCTTTTCAATCTGTTCGTAGCCCTGCTTTAAATAGCCTTCGTATTTGACGGTGATTTCCACCGTTTCAAGGACGTCCTTCGTGTATTCCGCAAACAGCCCGAACTGTTCGATGATGTCGCGTAAAGGTACGGAGCGTTTCATCATCTCCGCATACGAAATACCGCTGTTCAAGTTGCCGTAGCCGTACTTTTCGAGGAAAGGCTGGGCGATTTTCGGGGAGAGGCGTTCGTTTAAACGCTCTAACAGCTCGTTGTACAGCGCGTAACGGCGTTGGTAGCGAGCATAGCGTTCTTCGCTGACCAGCCCCAGCTGATAGCCGATGGGGGTCAAGCGGAAGTCTGCGTTATCTTGCCTCAAGCAAATGCGGTGCTCTGCGCGCGAGGTCATCATACGGTAGGGCTCGTCCGTGCCCTTGATGACGAGGTCGTCGATGAGCACGCCGATATACGCCTCGTCGCGGCGAAGGATAAAGGGGGGCTTGCCCTGCAATTTCAAGGAGGCGTTCAGGCCTGCCATCAACCCCTGCGCCGCCGCTTCCTCGTAGCCTGAGGTGCCGTTGATTTGTCCTGCGGTATACACGCCCTCCACCTTCTTAAATTCGAGGGTGGGCAATATGTCCAAGGTGTCGATGCAGTCGTATTCTATGGCGTAGCCATAGCGCACGATTTGCGCGTTCTCTAAGCCGACGACGGAGCTATACATTTGCCGCTGTACGTCGTGGGGCATGGAAGTAGACAGCCCTTGTACGTAGACTTCTAAGGTGTCCGCGCCCTCCGGTTCAATGAATATCTGGTGGCGTTCTTTGTCCTGAAAGCGTACCACCTTCGTTTCAATCGAGGGACAATAACGAGGCCCCGTGGATTGAATCACGCCGTTGTACAAGGGGGAACGGTCCAGGTTCTCCATGATGATTTCGTGTGTTTTGAGGTTAGTGTAAGTGAGATAGCAGGGCAGTTTGTTTTCAGGCGGCGTATCGTTCATAAACGAGAAGGGATAAATATCCGTATCGCCGTGCTGAATTTCGCACTTGTCGTAATCGACCGTTCTGCCGTCCAACCGCGCAGGCGTACCCGTCTTAAAACGGCGCACGTTAAAGCCAAGGTCGATGAGGCTCTGCGTTAAATGGGTTGCCGCTGAAAAGCCGTTCGGCCCTTCCTTTTTCACGACGTCGCCCGTAATCGTTTCGCTGTTGAGGTATACCCCCGTGCAAAGCACGACCGCGCGGCATTGTATGATGCCGCCGTGGTGGGTGGCAACGCCGCAAACCTTGCCGTCTTCGACGAGGATTTCCGTTGCCTCTGCCTGTAAAATTTTCAAATTCGGGGTGCTTTCCAATACCTTTTTCATTTCGGTGTGGTAGGCGTTCTTATCCGATTGCGCGCGAAGGCTCTGTACCGCCGCGCCCTTGCCGACGTTGAGCATACGGATTTGAAGCGCGGTCTTATCCGCCACTAAGCCCATTTCGCCACCCAGCGCGTCAATTTCGCGCACGAGGTGTCCCTTTGCCGTACCGCCGATAGAAGGATTGCAGGGCATAAACCCGATACTGTCCAAATTCAAGGTTAAAAGGACGGTGTTTTGTCCCGTCCTTGCAAGGGCAAGCGCCGCCTCACAGCCTGCGTGCCCTGCGCCAACGACTACTGCGTCGGCGGAATATTCTAAAAAGGTCTTGCTCATAAACAACTTATTGCTTTAACAGAATGCTCTTGATGTCGTCCACTTCCTTGGCGGTCTTGTCGCTTGTATTTACTAGCTTTTCCATCTTATCGCGTGCGTACATGATCGTGGTGTGATCTCTGCCGCCTAAGATGTTGCCGATGGAAACCAAGGGCAGGGAGAGCATCTCGCACATAAGATATGCGCAAATCTGTCTTGCCTTTACCACTTCAGCTTTTTTGCCTTTGCCGAGTACGTCCTCTTTTTTCTGCTTATAATAATGGCAAACGGCAGAGAGGATACGTTCGGGGGTAAGCTCTTCCTTCTCGTCCGGTTCGCGTACCGATTCGGAAAGGGCGGTCTGTGCCAAAGCGAGGGTGATAGGCTCTTCTTTCAGCTTGCTGGCGAAGATGACCTTCGTCAATCTGCCCTCCAGCGTTCTTACGTCATGGCCGGAATCCTTTGCCAAAAATTCCAAGACGTCGTGGGGAATCATCGGGCATTTTCTGTCCGCCGCCTTCTTTTTCAAGATGGCGATTTTCGTTTCCAGTTCGGGGGGTTGAATGTCTGCAATCATACCGCCTGCAAAACGGGTACGAAGTCTGTCTTCCAAAATCGCAAGCTCCTGAGGGTGCTTGTCCGAAGTGAGTACGATTTGCTTATTTTGCGCAGACAATTCGTTGAAGGTGTGGAAGAACTCCTCTTGCGTGGTCTTCTTGTCCTTCAAGAACTGAATATCGTCAATCATCAAAACGTCAACGTTTCTATATCTTTGACGGAAACGGGCAGAGCTTGCCTGCGAGGACAGGGAGTCGATGAATTCGGTGACGAACTTATCGCAGGTGGTGTACAGTACTTTCTTTTTGGGGGCGTGCTCTGCCATATAGTTGGCGATTGCATGCATGAGGTGGGTTTTTCCGAGGCCCGATTCCCCGTAGATGAACAGGGGGTTGAACATCGCGCCGGGATTTTCTGCAACCGTCTTTGCCGCCTCGTATACGAGCTTACTGCCTGCGCCTGCAACGAACGAGGAGAAGGTAAAGCTCTTATTGATCGGACAAGCGTGGTACGCATCGTCCTCTTCCAACGCATCGAGGTTGTACACCTTACTGCCGTTGACGATGATGCGGAAACCGACCAAACCGTAGCCGCCTTCGTATTTCAAGATAGCGTCCTTGATTTGGGTGGAATGCTTGCTGATGATCGTTGCCGCCGCAAGGTCCGTCCCTGCGCGGAGGATAAGATGTCTGCCGGAGATATCCACCGGCTCTAAATCGCGGATAAATGTTTCAAAGGAAATGGGTGTGACCACCTTTTCCAAACGCTCACAAATCTTCTCCCATAAAATTTTCAACTGGCTTTTTCCCTCGTTCATATTCGTAAACTCTGCCATTTTTTCTTTCCTGCCTACTTTTTTTCTCTGTCGTGCCGTTAAATCTTTGTCTTTTTTAAAATTCTTTGGTATAATTATAATATAAATCGCGACGAAAAGAAAGTGTTTTTGACGGTATTTTTTGAATTATGCTTATAAAAAAATTATTCTTGCAAAATTTCAGAAACTACGAACGGGAAGAATTCGTCTTCTCGGATGGGTTGAACGTGCTGTTTGGGAAGAACGGGCAGGGGAAAACGAACTGCGCAGAGGCGGTGTTCTATCTTTGCACGGGCGCTTCACTCCGTATTCGGCACGACAAGCAGCTCATTCGCTTGGGGGAAAATTCGGCGCGTATCCAAGCGGAGGCGGAAAACCGCTACGGAAAGGTAAACATCTCTGCGGAAATTTTTGAAAACAAGCGAGAATTGAAAATCAACGGAAGCGCTATCCGCAAAAACGCTGACCTTATGGGACACGTCAACAGCGTATTCTTCTCCCCGGGGGAGCTTCGCCTCATTCAGGACGGCCCTGACGAACGCCGTCGGTTTATGAACATTTCGATCTCGCAGACTTCGCCTGCGTACTATACGGCGCTCCTTCGCTACAATAAAATTCTTGACCAGCGCAACGCGCTTTTGAAGGATAAGGACGGGGCGATGGTGCTGGAAACCTTGCCGATTTGGGACGAACAGCTGTGTAAATACGCCGCCGTCATCATCCAAAAGCGAGTGGAATTTTTGGAAAAGCTTGCCCCTTACGCGCAGGAGCTGCACGCCTACCTTACCGAAGGTAAGGAAAAGTTTACCCTTGCCTCCACGAGAAAGTACGGCGAAGGGGAAGAGGAGATTGCGGAAACGTTGCTCCGCCGATTGAAAAACAACTACGAAAACGACCTGTATCGTGGCTTTACTTCGGTAGGTCCGCACCGTGACGATATCGACTTTTTCATCGGGGAAATGGATGCGAAAGCGTACGCCTCGCAGGGGCAGACTCGTACGGCGGCGCTCTCTGTAAAGCTTGCAGAAGTGGAAATTTTTAAACAGCTTTCCGGGGAATATCCCGTGCTGATTTTGGACGACGTAATGAGCGAACTTGACTTGCCTCGCCGCAAAAAGCTGGTGAAAAAAATCGAGGGCTTGCAGACGATTTTGACCTGCACGCACGCCGAGCGTGTTTTGTACGGCGCAGATGCGAATAAAATCCGCATCGAAAACGGAAAAATCAAGCAGGAGAAGGGCGTATGATGCGTGCGGATTTACACACGCACAGCGTGTATTCGGACGGAATTTACACCCCCGACGAGGTTTGTAAAAGGGCGAAATTTGCAGGCGTAGAGGTGCTTTCTATCACCGATCACGACACGATGAACGGCTTGGAAGAAAAGCGTGCGGCGGCGAAAAAGTACGCCTTGACCTATGTGGACGGCTGGGAGATTTCCGCCTACGAAAACGAGGAGCGTATTCACGTTTTGGGTTACGGCTGTCAGCAAAACGAAGTGTACCACGCCTTTATGCAGGCGCGTGTGGATGCCGGCTATGCAAGGGCTTGCGAACGGGTGGAAAAACTCAACGCATTGGGGATTCCCGTGCGTATAGAGGACGTGCTTGCTTGTCAAGCGGACGAAGGCTCACCGCTTCATACGATGCATGTGGCGCGTGCGGCGGCGAAATATTTAGGTATTACCCCAGGGGAAACGTACGCTAGGTATCTAAACACAGGCAAGGCGGCGGATAGCAGTATCGGTAGACCTACCCCCTATCAAGCCATCGACTGTATTCGAGCCTGCGGCGGCGTGGCGTTCTTGGCGCACCCCGGTAGAATTCGCTTTGACGAGGAGAAGAAGGAGAGCCTGATTGCCTCGCTGAAGGAATACGGCTTGCTCGGTATAGAATGTTATTATTCTACCCATACTCCCTTACAAACGGAGACCTATCTTGGCTATGCAAAGAAGTATGACTTGCTCGTCAGCGGTGGCTCGGACACCCACTGGGAAGAGGGTTCGTCCCGAAGCATCGGTTCGCCCGTGTTCTATGCTGGGGAAGAACTATTGGCGATGCTGAAGGCTCGCTAAAAAAACGGCGGTGTCTACATAATCGTAGATGAGGAAAAGCCATGCAAAAACAAAAAAAAGAAAATACGGTTTTGATATTCGCGTCTGCGCTGGCAGGCGCGTATCTTTTTTTATGCCTTGCGCAACCGATGGGATTTTCAGCCCTTGCCGAGGCGCACCCCAAGGAAAAATTGTGTGCCTATACCACCTATTTTAACGAAAAGGAGGGGGGCAGGTGTGAGAATATTCGCTTGGCGGCAAGGCGTTTGGACGGGATTGCGTTGCAACCCTACGGCGAGTTTTCCTTCAACGGCGCAGTAGGGCCAAGAACGAAGGAAAACGGCTACCAAGAGGCGAAAGTGATTTCAGGGGGTGAGTTTGTCGTGGGGGTTGGCGGCGGTGTTTGCCAAGTGAGTACTACCCTCTACAACGCCGCGGTTTTATCGGGCTTGACCGTCCTTGAATACCATCCTCACTCTCTGCGCGTTGGCTACGTGCCGCCCTCACGGGATGCTATGGTGTCGGCGTACAGCGATTTGCGCCTATACAATCCTCATTCCGAAACGGTGTATATCTCTGCGGAGGTGGGGAAGGACTGGTTGCGGTTTACGCTGTATGGAAAGGGGGATGGCAGGACGTATTCGATCGAGAGCCGCGCCCTCCAAGAAATTCCCCCGCCTGAGCTGATTGTCGGGGAAGGGGAAGAGGTGATACGTTTTGGGGTTGCAGGGGTAAAGAGTGAAAGTTATCTCTACACGTATGAAAAGGGGGTTTTGACCTCGGTGCGGAGGTTGCGTGTGGACGAATATGCGCCCCAAAGGGGCGTAATTGGAAAAAAATCCGAAAAAGCAGGGTAAAAATCCCGTTCAAACCCTTGTGTTTTCTAGGAAAAAATGTTATACTTATTTTGTATAAGTATAAAAAAGGGAAAGGCTTTTTGAAAGAAAAATGAGGCTTTTCCGAAAAGGTAGGTTCATTATGGAAAGATTGCAACTGAAAACGTTGGCAAAGGATTTGGGAAGCTACGGCGGCAAAACGGTGGTCGTAGCTGGTTGGGCGAAGAGTATTCGCGATTCGAAAGCGTTTGGCTTTATCGAGCTGAACGACGGCAGCTGCTTTAAGAATACGCAGATTGTATTCGAGCGTGAAACGCTTGAAAACTACGACGAAATTGCGCACCAGAACGTAGGCTGTTCTCTCGTGGTTACGGGGCAGGTAATTCTCACCCCCGAAAACAAACAGCCGTATGAAATCAAGGCGTCGAAAATCGTGGTAGAGGGCGAATCCACCCCCGACTATCCCCTGCAGAAAAAACGCCACACGGTAGAGTTCTTGCGTGAAATCGCTTACCTTAGACCGAGAACGAACTTGTTTGGGGCGGCGTTCCGTATCCGCAGCGAGGCGGCGTTCGCTATCCACAAATTCTTCAACGATCAAGGGTTTGTATACGTGCATACGCCCATCATCACCGCAAGCGACTGCGAAGGCGCAGGCGCGATGTTCCAGGTGACCACTTTGGATATTGACGAACAGGTAAAATCGGGCAAGCCTGCTGATTATAAAAAGGACTTCTTCGGCAAGAAGGCGTCGCTGACGGTGTCGGGGCAGTTGTCGGCAGAAACGTACGCAATGGCGTTCGGCAACGTATACACCTTTGGCCCTACCTTCCGTGCGGAACATTCGAACACCACTCGTCACGCGGCAGAGTTCTGGATGATTGAACCGGAAATGGCGTTCTGCGACTTGGCAGGCGATATGGACGTAGCCGAGGCGATGGTAAAGGCGGTAATCGACCACGTTATGACCGTTTGCGCGGACGAGCTTGCCTTCCTCAACCAGTTCGTAGACAAGGGCTTGTTGGAGCGTTTGGAGAACGTGCGTAGCAACGCTTTCGTGCGCTTGACCTACACCGAGGCGATTGAGATTTTAAAAGAGAACGCGGACAAGTTCGACGACAAAAACATCTTCTGGGGCAAGGATTTGCAGAGCGAGCACGAACGCTTTATCACCGAGCAGGTGTTCAAAAAGCCGGTATTCCTCACCGATTACCCGAAGGAAATCAAGGCGTTCTATATGAAACAAAACGACGACGGCAAGACGGTTGCGGCGGCAGACTTGCTCGTGCCCGGCATTGGGGAGCTTGTAGGCGGATCTCAGCGTGAGGACGACTACGAAAAGCTGAAGGCTCGTATCGAGGAGCTTGGAATGAACCCCGAGGACTACTGGTGGTATCTCAACCTTCGTAGATTCGGCGGTACGCAACACGCAGGCTTTGGCTTGGGCTTTGAAAGAATGGTAATGTACCTGACGGGTATTGCGAATATCCGTGACGTTGTTCCCTATCCCAGAACGGTAGGCAACTGCGAATATTAATAAGGGGATAAAAATATGGATATGATTAGAATTGCCGTAGACGCAATGGGTGGCGATTACGCACCTGAACAGCAGGTAAAGGGCGCGGTGCTGGCTTTGCAACAGCATAAGGATTTGTTCCTTTATCTTTGCGGTGACAAGACGGCGGTAGAGGCGGAGCTTGCCAAATATAAGTATGACGCCAGCCGTGTCGAGGTCGTACATACGACGGAAATTATCACCAACGAGGAGGAACCTGCCAAGGCGGTAAAGATGAAGAAGGATTCCTCTACCGTGGTGGCGTTCCGCTTGGTCAAAGACGGCAAGGCGGACGGCGTGGTGTCGTCGGGTTCTACGGGTGCGGTGCTCTCCTGTGGCGTGTTGATTTTGGGCAGAGTGCGTGGCATTTCCCGTCCCGGTCTTTGTCCCGGGATGCCGAATGCGCACGGCGGGATTACCCTGCTTTGCGACTGTGGCGCAAACCTTGAATGTAAGCCCATCAACCTCGTGCATTTTGCGCTGATGGGTACGGCGTACGCAAAGGCGGCGTACGGCATTGAAAACCCGACTGTCGGGCTTTTGAACAACGGTACGGAAGACCACAAGGGCGACCTCGTACACCAAGAGGCAAACCTTGCGCTCAAGACGACCCCCGGTGTGAACTACGTGGGCAATATCGAAGGCAGAGAGATTATGCTGGGCGACGTGAACGTCGTGGTTTCCGACGGCTACACGGGCAATATCGCCGTGAAGTCGATTGAAGGCACGGGCAAGGCAATCGGCCAGATTATGAAACGGGAATTCAAGCGCAATATCTTCACGATGATAGGCGCGGCAATCGTCAGCGGTGTCGTTGGAAAGATTAAAAAGACGATGGATTACGAACGCTGTGGTGGCGCGATGATGCTCGGTCTTTCCAAGGTCGTCGTGAAAGGTCACGGCAACTCCAAAGCCAAAGGCTTTGCGGTATGTATCGGGCAGGCGGCAGACGCCGTACGCGGCAATATGGTAGGCAGAATTTCCGACATGTTGGAGGAAATCCGCAAGGTAGAAGAGGCAAAGCAAGCGGCTGAGGCTGCGCAGGCAGAGGTTGTCGAGGCGACGAATGCTTAATCTTGCGGTGATTGAAGAAAAAATCGGCTACGTCTTTTCCAATAAGAAACTGTTGGAAACGGCGTTGACCCACGTTTCGTACGCACGCGCGCACGGGGTTGCGGATAACGAACGGTTGGAATATTTGGGTGATGCGGTTTTGGAACTGCTGATCACCGAAAAGCAATATTTCGACAGCGTTTCCACCGAAGGTGCGATGACGAAGAATCGTCAGAGCCTCGTCAGCAAGCTCCCCTTAAAAGAGGCGGTACTGCGCATGGGCGTGACAGAGCATTTACGCTATTTTGGCGGCAAGGACAACGTTGGCGATAAGACGGTGTCCAGCTTGTACGAGAGCTTACTTGCCGCGGTGTATTTAGACGGTGGGCTGGAAGAAGCGCGCGCATTTTTGCGGCGGCATCCTTTACTTTCGGACGATGCGACCGAACAAAACTATAAGGGAGCGTTGCAGGAATACCTGCAAAAAAGCGGTAAAGACTTGCCCACGTACGACTTCCGAAAAGAGGGGCAGGACAACGCGCCGACTTTTTATTGCTCGGTTTTCGCTGAGGGTGAAACGGGCGCGGGCACAGGCGCAACTAAGCGCGCCGCCGAACAACAGGCGGCAAGCAATCTTTTAACAAAGTTAAAGGCTCTTGAAAGAAAGAGAAAGGAGTGACAAGGTGGAATTAAAGGAAATTCACTTACACGGTTTTAAATCGTTTGCGGACAAGACGGTGATTCGCTTTGAAGAGGGGGTCACCTGTATCGTCGGGCCGAACGGCTGTGGTAAGAGTAACGTTGCCGACGCGGTGCGTTGGGTTCTTGGCGAACAGTCTGCAAAACAGCTTCGCGGCTCGAATATGCAGGACGTCATCTTCGGCGGTACGGTAGAAAGAAAGCAGAGCTCTTACAGCGAAGTCACGCTGGTGTTCGATAACACTCGGCGTATTTTTGACGTAGACCTTGACGAGGTTGCGATGACCCGTCGTCTGTATCGAAACGGCGACAGCCGCTATCTTTTGAACGGCGACCCCAGCAGATTGAAGGAATTCGTGCGCCTATTCCACGGCGTAGGCTTGGGCAAAGAGGGGTACTCTATCATCAGCCAAGGCAAGGTAGAGCAGATTATGAACCGCCGACCTGCAGAACGCAGAGAAATTTTCGAAGAAGCCGCAGGCTTGATGAACAACAAAAAGCGCAAGGAAGAAATCGAAAATAAAATTGCGGCGGCATCCAATGACCTTGCGATTTACGCCCAGCGTTTGGACGAGGTAGAACGCCGCTTAGGGCCTTTGGCAAAGCAGGCGGACGGCGCTAAATTGTATCAGGAATACGCCTCGATGCTAAAAGACAACGAAATCAACATGTACATATACCGCATGGAAAATTCCGAAAACGAAACGGCGAAGTTTAGGAAAGAGATTGCGGCAATTTCCGACAAGATTATCGACCTGACCGCAGAGATTGAACGCACGAACCGTCTTTTGGAAGAGGGCAGGGCAAAGATTGCGCGCGCAGACGGCGAGATTGCCGAGCTGCACGATCAGCACGTAGCGCTCTCGGTAGGCAACGAAAGAAAGGACGGTGAATTGAAGCTGGTGCGTGAAAAGATCAGCGCGTACCGTTCGCAGATTGAGGCGGCGGCGCTGTTCTTGGAAGGCGGCAAAGTCCGCGTTGGAGAAATCGGGGACGAGCTTGCCCGTGGCGAGCGTGAGAAAAAGGCGGCAATCGAACGCATTTCCCACATCGAAACGGAAACGGACGTTTTGCGCAGCTCTATCGCATCGCTCGAAAGCAAGATTGCGGTATTTGAACGACTTTCGGAAGAACAGCACAAGAGCCAGCTTTCCTCTGCAGAGGAAATTTCCGAACTGAAAAAGAACCAGGGTGCGCTCGATTCCCAACTTGCGGCAACTAAAGAGCGTATTGCAGACGTCGAGGCGGCTTTGGCGAAAAACCGTGCTCGCAAGGACGACCTTGCAGACGAGCTTGCTACCGTCAAGGGCGACTTAAAGAAACTGATGGAGCTGGTAGGCGGCGGTGTCAGCAAGCTGGAAGATCAGGTAGAGGAAGCGCGCGAACTGCAAACGGACATCAACAATTTCAACCAAGAGCTGTTCAATGCGAAGGCGCAACTTGCCGCTTTGGAAGAGAAGTTAGAGGGCTTTATTGCGGCAAAGAATCGCTTTGAGGGGTACCGTGATTCGGTACGCCGTCTGTTGCTTGTGGCAAAGACCAACCCGGAAATCGGCAAGCGTATCTGCGGCACGGTGGCAGACGTCATCAAGACGGAACAAAAATACGAATCGGCAGTCGTTACCGCGCTTGGCGGCGCGATGGAAAACATCGTCGTACCCAAGATGGACGACGGTAGATACCTCATCGAATACCTTTCGAGAACGGGCGGCGGCAGGGCGACCTTCTTCCCCGTAGAGAGTATGAAACCCCGCAACAACACCCGTGAAATTGAACGCGCTTTGGACGAGCGTGGGGTAGTTGGGCTTGCTACCGAACTCGTTAAATTTGACGAATATTACTACAACGTCGTATACAACCTGCTTGGATGTACCCTCGTTTGCGACACGATTGCAAACGCTACCGTTATCGGTAGAAAGTACGGCAACGCCTTCAAAATCGTCACCTTGGACGGCAACCAAATTTTGACCAGCGGCGCAATGAGCGGCGGTAGCCAGGAACGCAGAAACGCATCCCTGCTCTCGCACGAGCGCAACATTCAAAACTGCAAGGAAGAGATTGCAAGAAAACAGCGCTACATCGACAAGATTACGGCGACTTTGCGCGACCACGAGCAGGCAAAGCAACAGCTCGACCAAGAGGTAGAGGATTTGCGCGCGAAGTACCAAAACGCGAACACGGAAATTGCATCCCTGACACAGAGAGAAAGCTCGCTGATGCGTTCGCTTGCCGAGGTAGAGGCAGACGTACAAATTTACAGCGGTACGCTGGAAGATTTCAAGACGAAGCTTGCGCTTTTAGAGGGGCAGGCGGCGAACTCTACGCAGAGCGCAGAGGAATTGCTTGCGCTCCGCAACAGCGCGGAAGAAATGCTGTCCTCGCAGAAAAACCAATGTGAGGCGTATAAGGCAGAGCGTGACGAAAAGAGTAAGAAACTCCACGAATTAGAGGTGGAAATGGCGGCTCTGAACGCAAGCCTTACAAAGTTTGCAGAGGACTTCGACCGTTTGAGCGTAGAAAAGGAAGACCTCTTAAAGAGAATCGTCGATACTTCTCGTGAAAAACTGACGGCAGAGGAAATGTTGCAGGGCTTGGAAACGGAAGCGGAGGCGAAGGAGCTTACTGAGGAAGAAAAGGCGGCGGTGCAGGTCATCGTCGAACGCTTAGAGGCGCTCTCCAAGGAAAAGGAAGTCATCAACGCACAGCTTACTGAGCTGGAAACGAAGAAGGAAGCGGCGCAGGAAGAGCTTTCGTCCCTCACCGAAAAACGGCATGAAAACGAAATGTCCGTCAGCCTCGTTCGTTCGCGTTTGGAAGGTCTGCGCGACCACATTATGGAAGAGTACGGCTTGGACTACGAGGCTTGCTTGCCGTATAGAAAGGAAGGCTTTAAGGTCACCGAGGCGAACAATACCATCTCTGCATTAAAGCGTAAAATCACTTCGCTTGGCGCAATCAACCACAACGCTGTGGAAGAATATGCGGCGGAGAAGGAACGCTATGACGAGATGACCACTCAGCGTAACGACATCGTCAAGGCGATGGAAGATTTGGATAAGATTTTACAGGACGTTCGCGCAGAAATGTTGCGTGTGTTCAACGAGAACTTTGCGCGCATCAACGAGAACTTCCAGCTGACGTTCAAGCAGTTGTTTGGCGGTGGCAAGGCAGAGCTGCAACTCGATTATACGCTGGACGAAGACCCGTTGAACGCAGGCGTAGAAATCGTCGCTTGCCCTCCGGGCAAGAAGCTGTCGAAAATCAGCTTGCTGTCGGGTGGCGAACGCGCATTGACGGCGATTGCGATCCTGTTTGCGATTTTGAAATCCAACCCGATGCCGTTCTGTATTTTGGACGAAATCGAGGCGGCGCTGGACGATGCGAACGTAGATCGTTTTGCAACCTACTTGAAGAAGTTTGCGGCGGACACGCAGTTCATCGTCATCACGCACAGAAAACCGACGATGAACCAGGCAGACACTCTCTTTGGTGTAACGATGCAGGAAAAGGGCGTTTCCAAAATCATCTCCGTCAAGTTGGCAGAGGTCGAGAGTATGGGCGCAGGTACTGTGGAATAATAGAAAGACGGATACTGCCTGCCGCACGTGCGGTGGGCGGGTATCAAAAAAAGGAAAGATATGGGAATTTTCGATAAATTTTTTAATGCGCTCAAGAAGACGAAGGACGGCTTTGGCGCAAAGCTGAGAATGTTGTTTGCGAAAAACAAGCTCGGCAACGAATTTTACGAGGATTTAGAGGAACTGTTGATTGCATCCGACGTTTCGGTATCGACGGCAGGCGAGGTGGTAGAGCGTGTAAAGCAACGCGCGATTGACGAAAAGCTGAAGGACGGCGACTACGTCGTATCCCTGCTTCGGGACGTTTTGGTGGATATTTTAGAGGAGAGCGAGGTGGAACAGCCTGCTTATCCTTGCGTGATTATGCTGGTTGGGGTCAACGGCGTTGGTAAGACGACGACGGTGGGAAAATTAGCGCACTATTATTTAAAGCAGGGCAAGTCGGTCACGGTTGCGGCGGCGGATACCTTCCGCGCGGCGGCAAGTGAACAACTCTCGATTTGGGCAGACCGCGCAAAGGTGCGTATCGTTCGCCACGAGGAGGGCAGCGACCCTGCGGCGGTGGTGTACGATGCGGTATGCTCGGCAAAAGCAAAGAAGACGGACGTACTCATTATCGACACGGCAGGCAGATTGCACGTGAAAGACAACCTGATGAACGAATTGAAGAAAATGGATAGGGTTGTCTTGCGTGAATACCCCGAGGCGGATTTCTTGAAATTGCTCGTTTTGGACGCTACGACGGGGCAGAACGCCGTCAACCAAGCCCGTGTCTTTGACGAGGCGGTGTCTTTGGACGGACTGGTACTCACCAAGCTGGACGGCACGGCGAAGGGCGGCTTTGTCTTCTCCTTGGCAGAGGAGCTGGGATTGCCCGTTCTGTATGCAGGCGTCGGCGAGAAAATGGACGACCTTGAATACTTTGATTCCCGCGCGTTCGTAGAGGCGATTTTATAAGGCAGTATTTGCTTTGCATACAATAGAATAGGAAAGGAGGAAAAAATGGAGCATTTAATTTCGTGTAAAGGCTTAACCAAAACCTACGGCAAAACGCAGGCTTTGCAAGACGTGAACTTAGAAATTCCTGCAGGCGGCGGTATCGTAGGCTTGCTTGGCCCTAATGGCAGCGGCAAGACTACCTTGATTAAGATTTTGACCGGACTATTGCAACCCACCGCGGGGCAAGCGCTTGTCTGCGGTCGCGAGATTGGGATAGAAACCAAAGCGATGGTTTCCTATCTGTCCGATTTTTATTCCTTAAATGAAGGTTATACCGTACGCGAGGAGTTGGATTATTATTGCGACTTTTTCACCGACTTCGACCGCTTGAAGGCGGAAACGATGTTGCGTGATTTAGGGATTGACACCAAGGCAAAGGTCAAAACCCTTTCCAAGGGTACGAAGGAAAAGCTGGCGCTCATTCTCACCCTTTCGAGGAACGCACGTTTGTACATATTTGACGAGCCGATTGCAGGGGTGGACCCTGCCGCAAGAGAATACGTGTTGGAAACAATCCTTTCCAACCGTTCGGAAAATTCGACGATTTTGCTGTCCACGCACTTGATTTCGGAGATTGAACAATACTTTGACCACGTCATCTTCCTTCGTCAAGGCAGAGTGGTTTTGGACGGCCCTGCCCAAAAAGTGCGCGAGGAACACGGCAAGTCGATAGACGCTCTTTTTAGGGAGGTATTCAAATGGATTTATTAAACGATACTTTCTTTGCGGATACGCCGACTACTTCCCCGTTGCCGGAAGAGGACTACCGCCCGAACGGCAAGGTTAAAAACGTGCGCGGTAGAATTTTAAAAAAGCTGTTAAAATACGAATTTAAATACTACTTAAAGCCAATGCTGATTGCAATGTCGGCGTTGTTTGCGGTGGCGACGACGTTGTGCGTGCTGGGTTGCTTCCTTACCGCCGAGGACATCGGGGGTACGGGCGAGCTATTGCGCGTGCTGTTTTGGGCGTTGTCTTTGTTGCTGTTTGTGTTCGGTTCGCTGTTCGTCTTGCTCTTTCCTTTCATCTTGGCGCACAAGCGATATAAAAAACAGTTTTTTACCTCTGAAGGCTACCTGACCTTAAGTATCCCTGCCTCTCCGCAAGAGCATATTTTGGCAAAGCGCATCGCGGCGTACGTAATGTCGGCGGCAAGTTCGATATTGGTTTCGATTGCGGTGTTGGTTGCGTTAATTCCCATTTTTGTTTTGTCGATGAAAGGCGGTCTTACCACGTTGCCGCCGATACAGGTCGATTTGAACGTAGGGGACGTCGTTTACAGTTTGTTGCAATCGCTGATTTGGCCGTTATTGCTTTTGGCGCTTGAAGGCGGCTATCTTTGCTGGCAGCATCGCGGATTAAAAAAGTGGATGGTGGCTTTGCTGGTGGCAGGGATCTATATTCTCAGTGTGTTTGTCAACATATTCCTTGGTAGCCTGTTTTTTGAGTTGTCGCCGAAAGTATTGAACTTAATCTACGAAATCGGAAAGTGGGTATTGCTTGCGGTGGAGATGGGCGCTTTGTATCTTCTCTTTCTGTACGAAACGAAAACTTTGCAAAAGAAAATTAACTTGAAATAACCATGAGAATTGATATTTTGACTTTATTTCCCGAGATGTTTTCTGCTTTGCAGGAGAGTATCTTAGGCAGAGCCCAAAAATCGGGTAAAATTGAAATCAACGTTGTGAATATTCGCGACTATACGCAGGATAAGCATCTAAAATGCGACGACTATCCCTTTGGTGGCGGCGCAGGAATGGTGATGATGCCTCAGCCGATCGGCAGCGCAATCGAGGCGATTGACCCGAATCATGAGGCTAGGCGAATCTATATGTCCCCCAAGGGGAAAACTCTCTGCCAGCAGAAGGTGTTCGAGCTGGTAGAATGTCCTCGATTGCTCCTTTTATGTGGGCATTACGAGGGGGTGGATCAGCGTGTTATCGACCTGTTTATCGATGAGGAAATCTCCATCGGGGATTATGTCTTGACGGGTGGGGAATTGCCGGCAATGGTGCTCGCGGACAGCGTTTCACGCTATGTGGACGGGGTAATTTCCACTTCGTCCTTAATCGACGAAAGCTTTTCGCAAAACCTTTTAGAATATCCACAGTACACTCGTCCGCAGGAGTATAAGGGGCTTTGCGTGCCCGAAGTCTTGCGTTCGGGCGACCACGCCAAGGTGGATGCTTGGCGCAGGGAACAGGCATTGCTTATCACGCAAAAGTGCCGTCCCGATTTATTAAAAAAATAGTACCCGTGTACGGATTGAACGGAGAATAACGGATGAAAAACATACAATGGTTTCCGGGGCATATGACCAAGGCGATGCGCGATATGGAGGCAAAGAGAGATCTTTGCGACGGCGTCATTTGCGTATTGGATGCGCGCGCCCCGATTGCCACACACAACAAAAACTTAAATAAAATTTTCGGCGCAAAGCCCATTTTGTACCTACTCAACAAAGCCGACCTTGCCGACCCGAATAAGACGGATGCGTTCGTGCGGCTCATAGAAAGCAAGGGCAGGGTGTGTATTCGTACGGACAGCACGAATATTTCCACCAAGCGTTTGATTACCCAAAAACTCACCCAAATGACCGAAGAAAAGCGGGAGCGCGCAGAGGCGAAGGGGTTAAACCGTACTTTCCGCTTTATGGTGGCAGGGATACCCAACTCTGGGAAAAGCACCGTCGTCAACCTGATGAGTGGCGAAAAGCGCGCAAAAACGGGTGACAAAGCAGGGGTGACGAGGGACGTGCGCTTTATCAAATGCGGCGCGTTTGATTTGCTTGATACGCCCGGCACGATGCCCCCGTCCTTTGACAACCAGTACCACGCGCGGCATTTGGCGTACATCGGCTCGATTAACGACGACATTTTGGATATGGACGACGTCGCTTTGGAGCTTTTGGGCGAGCTTGCGGAAAAGTATCCTGCATATCTCACCGAACGGTACGGCATCACCGATTTTTCGGAAAAGCTGGGGATGTACGAGGCGCTGTGCAAACGCCGTGGGTTTATCCTTCGTGGTGGCGAGTTTGATTACGAACGCGGCGCAAAGGCGCTCATCGACGATTTTAGAAAGGGCAGAGTAGGTAGAATTACCTTAGAGAATGCAAGCGATTATAAGGACTGGGAATTCTAATGGCGAAAAAGGTTTGGAACGCAGATGAAAAACTGCAATACGAACGGGCTTTGCAGGCGCAGGGCTGTCGATATGTTGCAGGGGTTGACGAAGTGGGCAGAGGCCCTCTGGCAGGCCCTGTCGTATGCGCGGCGGTGATTATGCCCATCGAGGAGGCGGAACTTATCGTCGGGGTAGACGACAGTAAAAAGCTTTCTGCGAAAAAGCGGGAGGAGCTTGCCGTAAAAATCAAAGAAAAGGCAATTGCCTATACCGTGTACGAGGTCAGCGAGCAGATGATTGACGAAATCAATATCTTGGAGGCGACCAAGCTTGGGATGAAAAAGGCAATTGAGGGGCTGGCTGTACAGCCCGACGTCGTGCTTACCGACGGCAATATGACGATTGATATTCCGCACCGTCAACATAGTATCGTCAAAGGGGATGCTCTCTCTTACTCTATCGGCGCGGCGAGCATCGTTGCCAAAGTACACAGGGACGCCTTGATGGACGAGTACGCAAAACAGTACCCTGCCTACGCCTTCGACAGCAACAAAGGCTATGGCACGGCGGCGCACATTCAGGCGATTAAGGAGCAAGGCTTATGCCCGATACACAGAAGGACGTTCACAAAAAACTTTTAGGAAAGCAAGGGGAAAAGCTTGCCGAGCAGTACCTCAAAAAGCAGGGCTACAAGCTGCTAAAGCGCAACTATACGACTCCGTACGGAGAGGCCGATTTGGTCTTTTTGGACGGTGAAGAGGTCGTTTTTGTCGAGGTGAAGACACGCACCAGCGCCGATTTTGCTACGGCAAAGCAGGCGGTGAACGCCGAAAAGCAAGCCAAATACCGCAAGATTGCTCTGCATTACGGAAAGGGGATAGAGCCGAACGCACGCTTTGACGTCGTCGAGGTTTATCCCGACGAAATCGTGCATATTCCGAGCGCATTTTAGGATTGACGAAAAGTCAGTCCTTTTTTTATTGCAAACACGGGCAATTTTCGACGATTTTCCCCATAAAAATCCTTTCTAAATCCATTATAATAGGCGAAGTGGAGGGCGCCTTGGTGGAAATTTATATAGAGGATGCAATCATCGAAAATTTTTTACTGGACGGGGCGCTATTGTACTTGGCGATGTCTGCTACGCGGCAGGAAATCGTTTGGTGGAGGCTACTGCTTGGTGGGGTGGCAGGGGCGACGTTTGCCGTGGTGTTTCCCTTGTTGTCCTTGCCACCGTGGTTGAGCTATACTTGCAAATTGCTTGCAGGCGGTCTGCTTGTCTTGGTAGCCCTAAAAAGGGGGAAGCGCAGGGGCAGGTATGCGTTGACGGTGGCGCTGTTCTATGGGTTTTCCTTTTGCCTTGGCGGTGGGCTGACGGCGATTTTCGAGGGATTTGGCTTGGAATATTATACGGCTGTGGGCGGTGGCGTGCTGACGAAAATTCCCGTGGGGGGATTGCTTGCCGCGGTTGCAATCTTCGTGGGCTTGATAAAATGGGGAACTCAAAAAATATATGAAAGAAAACGCGCGTGTGCGCATATAGTATGTTGTGAGGTAGTACACGGACAAACTCGATGTAAGCTGAAGGGCTTGGTCGATACGGGCAATCGAGCGACCTGCGACGGAAAAGCCGTCTGTTTTGCGCCGCCCGACCTATTGTATCGGCTGTTTGGGTTGTCGCCGCCCTGCCGTTTTATCACCGTCCGCACGGTGTCGGGGGAAAAGCGCATCGGCTTGTTTGCGGTAGAGGAAATTTTGGTGTTCGTTGGCAGGGAAAAAATACGGCTGGAAGGGGCGTATTTAGCCGCTGCGGTACATATGGCGGGGAAGGAATATGAGCTACTGTTGCCGCCGCTAGAATAGAGAGGTAGGATATGGGATTAAGAGAGGTTGTAAACATATTTTTGGATTATATCCACGCGGTAGAAATAAAGCCGACGGTGGATTACGTTTGCGGTGGGGGCGAAGCTTTGCCAAAGCCGTTGTCAGCCGAGGAAGAGGGAGAGGCTCTGCGCCAATTGTTCGCAGGAGAGAGCGAGGCGGAAGAGGCGAAAAGCAAACTCATCCAACACAATTTAAGGCTGGTGGTGTATATTGCAAAAAAATTCGACAATACTTCCGTTGACCCCGACGATTTGATTTCCATCGGGACGATTGGGCTCATTAAAGCGGTCAATTCTTTCCGTGTGGACAAGAATATCAAGCTGGCAACCTACGCCTCACGGTGCATCGAAAACGAGATTTTGATGTACCTTCGCCGTACCAGCAAACTGCGTACGGAGATTTCCTTTGACGAGCCGCTGAACACCGATTTTGACGGCAACGAGCTGCTGTTATCCGACGTTTTAGGGCTTTCTGCGGAAACGGTCTACGGGGAGCTTGAGGGGGAAGCGGAACGAGAGCAGCTCAAGGACGCTTTGGATAAGCTGACGGAACGAGAACGGAAGATTATGTATTTGCGCTTTGGGTTGTTTGGCGGCGAGGAGATGACGCAAAAGGACGTTGCCGACCTTTTGGGGATTTCCCAAAGCTATATTTCACGCTTGGAAAAGAAGATTATCGGACGGCTGAAAAAGGAGCTTTCCAAAACCTACTAAGGTATAAAAAGCGGATGGATAAGACATACTGAATGCATACCTGCCTACGGCTTTTCTACATAAGAAAAAGGAGGAACAGATATGCAAAAGGTAGCCATTTGTGGAATCAGCGAAGCTGGTTTGCCAAAGTTGACAACGAAGGAAAACGAGGAACTGATGCTCCGCGTAAAGGCAGGGGATCGGCATGCGAGGGAACGGCTGATTGAAGGCAACTTGCGGTTGGTGCTTTCCCTGATGAAACGCTTTCGCAGCCGCAACGCCTGTCAGGACGACTTGTTTCAGGCAGGATGTTATGGCTTGATTAAGGCGATAGACAACTTTGACGTGAGTATCGGGGTGCGCTTTTCCACTTATGCCGTGCCGATGGTAATCGGAGAAATGAAGCGGTTTTTACGGGACGGAAACTCTCTGCGCGTGTCCCGTAGTATTCGGGATACTGCCTATCAGGTACTCAAAGCAAGAGAGCGTATCGAGGAGAGGGACGAGGAAGCAACCATTCAAAAAATCGCCGAGGAAATGCAGGTGAAGGAACGAGAGGTTGTATACGCCTTGGACGCAATTTCCGACCCCATATCGTTGTACGAGCCGGTGTATAATAAGGCGGGGGATACCCTACTGCTTATGGATCAGCTTTCAGACGAGAAAAATACCGACGAGATTTGGACGGAGCGAGTTGCCCTGCAGACGGCGTTAGAGCGCCTTGGCGAAAGGGAAAAGAAGATAGTATTGCTTCGCTATTACGAGGGGAAAACACAGACGGAAATTTCCGAGGAAATCGGCATTTCGCAGGCGCAGGTATCGAGGCTTGAAAAAACCGCCTTGCAATCTATTCGCAAAAATATATCGTAAAAAGAGAAGAAAGGGCGGCGCAAAAGCCCCCTTTTTTGCTGTATAATCTTTCCACAATCCTGCTTTGCAGGATTTCATCGCCTCCGCGATTTCATTCACCAAAGGTGAATTTCACTCGTTAAAAACGAATTTCATTTCTTTCACTTGGGACAGGCACGAAAGCGCAACCCCCAACATACAATAAGGTATGGGGGGTGGGATATGGAGCTTAGCTATAACGAACTTCGGAAAAAAGAGGTAGTGAATACCATGGATGGTAAAAAGCTGGGACGGGTGTGCGATTTGGTTTTTTGTTATCCGGAAAACCGCATTTTGGGGTTTGTCGTTCCCGGTAGCCGTGCCTTTGGGTTTAAACGTGAGGAGTATTTTATCGATCTGAAAAACATCGTCAAAATCGGGGAGGACGTTATCTTGGTCAATATTGGCTTTAAGGGGCAGCGACCTGCGGTAAAAACGAACGTATCGCCTGCTGACTGTCGGCGCTCGTTCGAGGAATGTGAATAAAAAAGATTGCGGGTATTGACAAAATACCCGTTTTTTGTTATACTGAAAGCCCCAAAACAGTTGTTTTGCGCATCTTTTTACGTGAAAGTTGAAAAAAAAGGAAAAATTTCATCCACCTTTCACAACATTTTCTGGTAAAATTTCCCCACGTCGGTTATAATAAACAAAGGGGGTATAGGATACATATGAGAATTTTGATTGTAGACGACGAGCGTATGATTCGCGAAGTGTTAAGAGAATATATTATCCGCGGCGGCTATGAGGCGGTGGAGGCGTCGAACGGCGAAGAGGCGGTACGGCTTTGTCGGCAGATGGAATTTGACGTCGTTCTGATGGATATCATGATGCCGCAGATGGACGGTTTTGAGGCGGTGCGCCAGATTTTACGGGAGAAGGACGTGGCGGTGATTATGCTTTCAGCGCTCGGCGAGGAGTACGATAAGCTTCGCGCGTTCGAGCTGGGCGTGGACGATTACGTGACGAAGCCGTTTTCTCCCAAAGAAGTGCTGGCTCGCATCCACGCGGTGGCAAAGCGCCGTACCGTAAAGGAGAAAAAACGCAGTACGGGATTGCAGTTCGAGGGGCTGAGGCTTGACCCCGAGGGCAGAAACGTCTACGTAAACGGGGAGAAGGTTTCGCTCACCCCGAAGGAATACGAGTTGCTCTTTTATATGGCAAAGAACAAAGGAATTGCCTTGACGAGGGAGAGGCTACTCTCCGAGGTGTGGGGCTTTGACTTTTTCGGGGACGACAGAACGGTGGACACGCATATTAAAATGTTGCGTTCCAACCTCAAGGAATATCGAAAATTCATCATTACGCTTCGTGGTTTAGGGTATAAGTTTGAGGCGTAGAAATAGGGAAGCGATACACGCTGTACGGTGGAAGGCATGGCGAAGAACAGTTGGTTGACAAAATGGAAAAACAAGAAACGGAAGGCGAGTATGTTTTTCGTGTTGTGGGCTGTATTTGCCGCCCTCTCCTTTTTGTTGCTGCTCGTATTTTCCTTGACGCAGAGATTCGTTTTGCAGGACACCTATAAGAAGCAGACGATTGCTACCCTGAACGATAAAGGAACGAGGATTCAGCGTGCTTTGCAGGAAACGCCTCCGAAGGATTTTGGTGGCAATTACGATGCTTTTTTGCGTTATTTGTCCACACGTGAAGGGGTGCAGATTTGTATCCTTGACGGGAACGGCAATATATTGATGCCGCTGGAAGAAAATATCGACCCGACCCTGCCGCTTTGGAAGGAAAACTTCGATTTTTCCAAGGTGATTGAAACGCATAAAGCCCAGCTTGCCGATAAGGGCGCAACGGTGGAAAACGGCGAAAGTGTCATCTATCCTGCCAGCGGTGGGTTTGTATACGGCGCGGCGTTGCCGGGGTATGACGGACAATCGGAAGACACTTACCTCTACGTTTACCAATCAATGGAGTTGATTTTTGCGGTCGAGAGGGAACTGAACGCGCGTATGATTTGGATTGCATTGTTCGTGTTCGTGCTCTCGTTTGCGGCATCCAGCGCAATTTCCGGGTTCCTGATTCGTCCTTTGGACGAAATTTCTGCAAAGGCGCAACAGCTGGCGCGAGGAAACTTCGAGGTGGACTTCCACGGCGAGGACTATTTTGAGGAGATGCAAGGCTTGTCCTCCTCGCTGAATTTTGCGAAGGACGAGCTGTCCAAGGCCGACCGCATGCAAAAGGAATTAATCGCCAACGTTTCCCACGATTTTAAGACCCCTTTGACGATGATTAAGGCGTACGCGGAGATGCTGGTGGATTTCCACGGCGAGGATAAAGTAAAAAGAGAGCAAAGCGCGCAGGTTATCATAGACGAGGCGGATCGCTTGGCATCGCTCGTTTCAGACGTGTTGGACCTTTCCAAAATCCGTTCGGGGATACAGGAGCTTTCGTTAGAGCCGTTTGATATCTGTGCGTACTGCCGTGAAATTCTTGCTCGGTTTGAATACCTTTCCGAAACGCAGGGCTACCGCTTTGAGGCGGAGATTGCGCAGGGGCTTTACACGGTAGCGGATAAGCAAAAAATCGGGCAAGTGTTGTATAATTTAATCGGCAACGCCGTCAACTACACGGGCAAAAATAAGAAGGTGCGTGTGGTGCTCAGGAAGGAAAAAGGAGCGATTTACTTTGCCGTTATGGACACGGGAAAGGGGATTAAAGAAGAGGAGCTGTCGGAGATTTGGGACAGATATTATCGCTCTTCTGAATCGCATAAGCGTCCCGTAAAGGGGACGGGCTTGGGGCTGTCAATCGTGAAAACGATTTTGGAAAGACACAGCTTTGAGTATGGTGTAGAAAGTATCGTAGGGGTAGGCAGTACCTTTTACGCATATTTCCCTTTAAGTGGGGAAGAAACGAGTGAAGAAGAATAAAGGAGGGAACTATGAATCCATTGGAAAATCAGGAACGAGAAGAGATGGTTTCGGGCGCGATGCCTGAGGGTCAAAGCGACGCGGTAACCACCGAAGAACAGAAACCGTCGAAAAGAGAAACCTTTTTGGCGTTGAACCGCAATCGTCCTAAGATAACCGATTTCACGGGACGCGCCGTCGTAGACGTTCGCTATTCGGTTGAAGAGGGAGTGGGGCTGATTTTGAAGTCCTTAAGGAAAGATTATTCCCATTTAGACGAGGAGTTTTTGCGTTTGGCGGAAGATAGACGGTCGTTTGTTGTCACTCGTCTTTACGCCCCCGTGTATTGCTCGTTTGCCGTTGCGAATTACTATTGGAAAAAGGGCGCAAAGAAGAACTTGGAGGAATTTACCTCGTCGGTGAATATCAATGCAACCGTTTCCGCAGCGCCTGCTTTTTTGAAAGCGGAAGAATGGGGCGCGCAGGCGGTTTGCCCCACCGGAATGGTTGTGCCCGAGGACAATTTGATGGCGACCAAAAAGCTCTCGCTGAAGGACGGAATGAAGCTTTTGAAGGAAAAAGCGGATGTTTCCAAGCCGATTAAAAAGGCAGATTGCATTTTGACGCAGGAAGATTATCAGCTGGTATACGTACCGATTGTCAAGGTGGATTTGGCGTATGGCGATAACGTATACACGCAATGGGTCAACCTCGTCAACGGCGCGGTGCAGGTGGAATATGCCGTTGCAAAGGAAGTCTTGTCTGAGGCAGATAAGACTTTGGAAAAGGTGGGCGCAAGAAAGCGTTCGATTTTCTCCTGCTTGCTGTATGCGTTGACCTTCGTCGCATTGAGTATTCTGCAAGGTCAGATTGGCGACAAGTCGGAAACCCTGAAGGGCGGCATAGAGAGTTGGTTGCTTTCGGTGATTTTAGGCGGCGTAGCCTTTGGCCTATTGATGCTGTGGTTGGCTTGCTTTAGCTACAAAAAAAACAAGTTGGTTGACAGGGCGGTGTTGGAGAATAAAATGCCGTCGGCAAAGCTTGCCGTATTATGGAATCTGCTGGCAGGGTTGCTGGCAATTGCATCGGTAGTGCTGTTTGCGGTATTTGCTTTGATGTAAGGGCTCTGTCGCATAGACAATGTAAAAATCATACAGCCGTTTGTCTGCATTCGTTGACAAACGGCTTTTTGTGTGTTATACTATTGGAAAGAAGATAAACCTACAAGGTTTATA
This sequence comes from Candidatus Scatosoma sp., assembly GCA_045650185.1. Taxonomy (GTDB): domain Bacteria; phylum Bacillota; class Clostridia; order Christensenellales; family Borkfalkiaceae; genus Scatosoma. The sequence goes on from JAZRQY010000020.1 coordinate 47,342, forward strand.
GGAGAGTTGGATATGCAAACAAGTGGAGGAAGACAAAATCGTTTTACGGCAAAGCGCTTGGCGCTGATGGCGGTATTTGTCGCGCTCTCCTATGCCGTCAGCTTTTTAGAAACGCCTCCGATTGCAGGCTTTTTGCGGTTGGATCTTGGCAACGTTTTCATTTTGCTGATTTCCCTTCTGCTCGGCCCGATAGAAGGGGTGATCGTCTGCCTTTTAAAAGAGGGGCTGCGCTGTTTGACCAGTACCACCTTTTGCATTGGTGAGCTGGCAAACTTTGTCATTACCTCGTCGTTTATTTTACTGCCGTCTATTTTATATCGGTACAAAAAGGGGATTAAAGTGGTGCTCCTTTCCCTTGCGGCGGCGTGCTTAATCGGGGCAGGGGTTGCGCTTTTGATGAACCGCTTCGTACTGCTGCCTTGCTTTTACGAAAAAGGGTTTATTCCCATGCCGGCGAAAGAGATGTTCGGGGGAATCTGGTGGATTTTATTGCTGTTCAATCTTGTAAAATGCGTTCTCATTTCTATCATCGTCTTTCTGCTGTATAAGCGTCTATCAAACTTTTTAAAAAGGTGGGAACAGTAAAGTATGGCTGTATTCATTTCAAAATCAAGAGAGGAAACCTTGGCGTTTGCGGAAAGCTACGCAAAGACTCTTCGCGGTGGCGACGTCGTCCTTTTGGACGGAGAGATGGGCGCAGGCAAGACGGTGTTTACCAAAGGGCTTGCCAAAGGCTTGGGGATTGAGGAAGAGGTCACCTCTCCCACCTACGCCTATATGAACGATTATGACGGCAGATTGTTCCATTACGATTGCTACCGTATAGAGAGCGTGGAACAAGCAGAGCGTTTAGGGCTTGCCGACTACTTTGATATGGGGGGCATCTGCATCGTCGAGTGGGCGCAGAACATCGCGCCGCTGTTGCCTAAAAAGGTAAAACGAGTGACGATTAAAAAATTGAGCGAAAACGAAAGAGAGATTACTTGCGAATGAAATTTTTAGCAATCGATACCGCAAACGAATATATGTGCGTTTTGGCGTACAAGGACGGCAAAGTAGCGAAAGCCTTTTTGCCTGATTGCAGTATGCGCCATTCGACCGAGCTTATGGGGCAGGTGGAAAAAGCCCTGACGGAGTGCGAACTCACCCTTGAGGAATGCGACTTCTTTGCCGCCGTCGTGGGGGCAGGCTCGTTCACGGGGATTCGTATCGGGGTATCTGCGGCGAAGGGATTTTGTCTGGCGACGGGCAAACCGTCCTTGCCTATCACCTCTTTTGAGGTCGCTGCATATAATGCCTTAGAGCGTGGCAAAAAAACGCTGTGCGTTGTGGACGCTTTGCATGATGCCTATTATGCGTGTGGCTTTGATAAGGAAAACCGTGTCATTCTGCCCCCTGCGTACTTGACGGAAGACGAGGTCTTGTCGCTGGTAGACGAGGGGTATTCCCTGCGTGCTTTGCGTAGCAAAGACGAGTGGACGATCGGGCTTGTGGAGCGTGCGCAGGTGCAGGCGTGCGACCCTGCTGAAGGGTTGAAAAACGCGGTGCTTGCCAAGGCGAAGGCAGGCGCGTTCGGGGAATTGAACGCCGTGTACGTACGAAAGAGCTCGGCAGAGCTGAACTTGGGGAAATAATATGCAGTTTCGCAGTTGGAATGAAAAGGATTTGCCGATATTGGCAGAGATAGAGGGGCGGTGTTTTCCGTGCGACGCTTGGTCGGAGGAGATGCTTTCCGGGGTTTTAACAACCCCTTATCAATGGTCGGTTTTGGCAGAGGAAGATGGGAAGATATACGGCTATGCGTGCCTGTTCTCCCTCTTTGAAACGGCGGAGCTTTTGAATATCGCCGTCGATACCGCCTATCGTGGACGGGGAATCGGGGAAAGGTTATTGACCGCCATCCACGACCAAGCCAAGACAATGGGCGCGGAGCGAATTTTGTTAGAGGTGCGTGTTTCCAACGCTCCTGCGATTGCTCTATATAAAAAGCACGGCTACGAAAAAATTGCCGTCCGCAAAAACTATTATGGCAACGGCGAAGACGCAGAGATTATGGAAAAGAGGCTGTAACCAAAACATCGGGTTTAGGAGGTAGGCGAAACGGTACAGTTAGACGGCGTTTCGTTTATACAAAAGGGAAAGGGCAGGGATTTGGTCTTTCTGCACGGCTACCTCTCGTCAAAGGAGTCCTTTGCGGCGCAGGTTGCGTATTTTTCTCGGTTTTACCGAGTGACGGCGTTCGATTTTATCGGGCAGGGCGCAAGCGAGCCTTTGCAAAGCCCCTATTCCGTAGAGGATTATGCCGTTTGGACGGAAGAGGTGCTTTCTCTGCTTGAGGTGAAAAATCCCTCGGTGGTGGCGCATTCGTTTGGCTGTCGAGTCTTGATTAAAATGGCAAAACGGGGCAGGCAGGTATTTGATAAACTCGTCTTGACCGGCCCTGCTGGGGTGGTATTTCCAAGGGGTTTTCGATATAAGTGTAAGGTGGCGGCGTATCGCTTTGTCAAAAGGTTTGCACCGCGGTTTGCCGAGCGGCATTTTGGCAGCGCAGAGTATAAAACGCTATCCCCCGTAATGCGTGAAAGCTATAAAAAGATCGTCAACGAAGACCTGCGCGCGGATGCGTCGCAGATAGGAAACCGAATATTGATTATCGAAGGAACAACGGACACGGTCACGCCGATGAAAGAGGCGCAGGCGTACCTTGCCGTGATGCAAAACGCCCGTTTGGCGACAATAGAGGGTGGACATTTTGCCTTTGCGGAAAATCCGCTTGCATTCAACCTACTCGTGGAGGAGTTTTTAGAGGATGTTAGAACAGAGCACGATTTGGATATTTAGAGTGGTGGCAAGCTTGCTGTGCGCTTGCTTTTATTTCGTTGCAACAAATAAGTTGGTTGGCGTTTTGCAACAGAGTGGCTACCGCAACGGACGCTTTTTTAGATGGCTGGGGCAGGAGCGAAATACCTACCTTTTAAGGCTGGCTTGTCTGTCCGTGCTCTCCGTTTTTTGCACGGCGCTGTTTATTTTCGTGTTTTATTTTCTGCAGGAAGTTGCGGCAATGGCGATGGGTGGGATTCCCTTTTTCGGATTCGCCATTCTCTTTTTCCTCGTTGATAGGCGGTACGCCTTAAAGGTGGGGGCGGTGAAGACGGGTAGATGGCAACGGCTTGCAATCGTCTATTTCCTTTTGATTGCCTGTTTGTCCTTTGGACTGATCTGCCTTTGTTCGCTGCTGAAAACCCCTCTTAGTGGGCTTTTCGATTGGTTGGCGGCGTTGCGCTTTTTGCCTCTTTGTTTACTGCCTCTGCTCTTGCCGTTCGTGGCAATGGTGGCGAATTTGGTGCTCTCTCCGTTTGAGAATCTGCATAATCGCAAATTCGTTGCGAGGGCAGGCGAAGCCTTGAAAAACAGCAAAGCTGTGAAAATCGGGATTGTAGGCAGCTACGGGAAGACTTCGGTGAAGAACGCTCTGAGTGGTTTGCTGAAGGAAAAGTACGCCGTAGTGGCGTCCCCTGCTTCGTATAATACGCCGATTGGGGTGGCGAAGACGGTGGCTCTGCCTGCGTTTGCCGAGGCGGAAGTGGCGATATTTGAGATGGGTGCTCGTCGCGCCGGGGATATCAAAGAGCTGTGCGATTTGGTGCAACCCGACTATATTCTCTTCACGGGCGTATGCGCGCAACACGTGGAAACCTTTGGGGATTTAGACGGCGTATTCCACGCAAAGTGCGAGGCGCTTTCTTCCTCTGCAAAACTGATTGTTTGTGGGGGCGGTCTGCGTGAAAGAATAGAGAAGGAATACCATGACGCCTTGGAAAAATGCCGTTTTGTAGGGCAGGCGAAGGAGATAGAATTGCGCGCGGACGGTACGGCGTTTGTCATGTCGTTGCAAGGTGGCGACTTGGCGGTGGATACTTGCTTGCTTGGGGAGGCTGCCGTGGAGAATATTTCGCTGGCGGCGGCGCTTGCCGAGGCGATGGGCTTGACGGCTGAGGAGATTGCGACAGGCGTGAAAAAGCTGCAACAGACTGAGCACCGTCTGCAACTGACCAAAGAGGGTGGCGTATATATTTTAGACGATGCCTATAACTGTAATGAAAAGGGCGCAAAAATGGCGATTGACGCCTTGAAACGCTTTTCGGGGAAGAAATATATCATTACCCCGGGGATTGTGGAAACGGGCGTACTGCACGAAGAAATCAACGGCAGATTGGGCGTGATGCTTGCCGAGGCGGCGTTGGATACGGTTGTCTTGGTGGGTGAAACGCAGGTGAAAGTGATTGCCGACGAATATAAAAAAGCGGGCGGCAATACGGAAGCTCTGCGCGTCGTTCCTTCTCTGCAGGACGCTACTGCGCTGTTGCAAGGGCGCCTTTCCGATGGCGATTGTGTTTTGTTCATGAATGATCTACCCGATTGCCTGTAAGCAAGACAAGGTCTTGCGGCGATATACCTACGGTTCGATATACCTGCGGTTCGATATATTTTCTTGCAAAAATTCGATATGATTGCCTACGGCAATCGTTGAGGAAATATTAAAAATTCCCTTAAAATTACAATACAAAAGTATTAAAAACACCAAAGCGAAAAAATAAAAGCGGAGGTGTTTTTTTCTTGAAAACAATAGCGGTTGTGTTTGGAGGAGAGGCTTGTGAACGGGAAATTTCGGTGATAACGGGCACGCTTGCTTGCAATCTTTTGCGGGGTGGGGAATACGAGCCTTTGCCCGTCTATCTTGCCGAGGATGGGCAGGCGTATACGTCGCCGAATTTCTTCGAGGTAGGGGTGTTTAAACAGGACGGTTTTTTAAAAAAAGCAAAGAAAATTCTACTGCACGGTGGCAAGGTGTACCAGCTGGTAGGAAAGTGCGGAAGGCTGAAAAAGCTGGCGTCGCTTGAAGGCGCGCTCAACTGTTGTCACGGTGGATTGGGAGAGGGTGGCGGTGTTTCTGCCCTGCTGGAAATGCAGGGGGTTCCACTTGCCTCTCCCACGATTGCTCCGTCTGCAATCTGCATGGATAAGTCGCTGACGAAACAGTTTGCAAAGGCGTTGAATATCCCTGTCGTGGACGGTATACGAGTAAGGGAGTCGGACTACAAAAAACGAGGCGCGTTTTTGCTCAGACATATGATTCGCCGCTTGAAGTTCCCCGTGATTGTCAAGCCCACCCACCTTGGATCTTCCATAGGCATTGCCGTCTGCAAGGACGAGGAAGAGCTGAAGTCAGCGCTTGCGGCGGCGTATACTCTTGATGATTGTGTGGTGATTGAAAAGTTTTTGCTAGATAAAAAGGACGTCAACTGCGCCGCCTATTCTTTGGGTAACGAGGTGTACGTTTCAGAGGCAGAGGAGGCGTTTTCCTCTCACGACGGAGTGTACGGCTTTGAGCAAAAATACATAAAAAAAGAGCAAAAGAGTGGGGGCAGGTCCTTAATGACGGGGATAATGCGCCAACGAATCCGTGGGTACACCAAGACACTTTACAAACGCCTGAATATGACGGGGGTGGTGCGCATGGACTTCTTGGTGCAGGGGGAAAAGGTGTATTTGAGTGAAATCAATACCGTGCCGGGCTCGCTGGCGTACTACCTCTTTTGTGATAGGCTCTCCGAGGCAAAAGAGTTTTTGGAAGGGCTTATTGGCGATGCGATTGCAAGGTCTAAGACGGCTAAAAAACAGCAAATCAAAACGGGAATTTTGGACACGATTACAAAATAGGCTTAGCTATTGAGGCGTGCGGCGGTGAAAAACCGCCGTTTTTCTTTGAAAATATATTTTCAAACGGTCAAATCTTATTGATTTTTTGCGTTTTGTTTGTTATAATAAGGGGGAAAATGGACAAGTATGCCCATGTCGGGCGTGCGAAAGAGGAGGATTGCATATGGCAATTGCAGAATTTACCGATAAAGTGCGAATTACCATCAAAGCCGGCGACGGTGGCGACGGAATGAATTCGTTTAAAGCATTCAAGGGCAAGCCTGCTTGCGGCCCGGACGGTGGCGACGGTGGCAAAGGCGGCGACGTGTACTTCGTCGGCGACAAAAATATGACCGACCTGTTTTCCTTCCGTTTCACCTCGAAGTATTTTGCAGGGAACGGTGAAATGGGCGGCTCGAATAAGTGCTACGGCAAGGGTGGCGCCAACGTGTATATCAAAGTGCCTTTGGGGACTCTCGTCCGCGATATGGAAACGGGCAGACTCATCTGCGACGTCTTCTTCGACGGTCAAGAAGTGCTGGTGGCGCGCGGCGGCAACGGCGGCAAAGGGAACGTAAAATTCACCACCGCAAGAAGACACGCCCCCAACTTTGCGCAGAAGGGTGAGAAGGTGAAACCGCACGTCGTGATTTTGGAAATGAAAGTGATTGCAGACGTCGGTTTCGTAGGTTTCCCGAACGTGGGTAAGAGTACGCTACTCTCCAAGATTTCTGCGGCAAGACCGAAGATTGCAAACTACCACTTCACCACCCTTTCCCCGAATTTGGGGGTTGTTCGCTACTACGAAAAATCGTTTGTGGCGGCAGACATTCCCGGGCTCATTGAGGGCGCGGCGCAGGGCGCAGGCTTAGGGCACGAGTTCCTTCGTCACATTGAAAGAACCCGTATGCTTTGCCATGTCGTTGATATTTCTGGCTGTGAGGAGCGTGATCCCATCGAAGATTTCAAGAAGATCAATGTCGAGCTGAAGGAATACAGCGAGGTGCTTGCCAAGTTGCCGCAGATTATCGTCTGCAATAAGTGCGACGTTTACGGCGCAGAGGAGAACTTGAAGGCGTTCAAGAAAAAGTACGGCAGAAAGTATAAGATTTTCCCCATCACGGCGTTGACGGGCGAGGGCACGAGGGAGCTCATCGAAGGCATTTTCTCGGTGCTTGAAACCTTGCCTCCCGTTGAGCCTATCGAGCCGGACGAAGTATTCGAATATGCGGCAAACGACAATCTGAACTTCGAGATTTACCGTGACGAAGACGGCGTGTATGTTGTCGAGGGCGGGTTGGTAGATATGCTCTGCAGAAACGTAGCCCTGAACAATCCCGACTCCATGCAGTATTTCCAGAAGGTTTTGCGCCTGCGTGGCGTCATTAAGGCGCTGTCGAAAATGGGTTGCCAAGAGGGCGATACCGTTTCGATTGGCGACGTAGAATTTGACTTTGTATTATAATTAACCAAAACAATATGATCCGACCCAAGATTATATTGCTTTGATTAGGAGGAAAGAATGATTACTAGAGATACGATTACCAGTAAACAGAGAAGTAAATTAAAGGGGATTGCCTCCACTTTGCCTGCGATTGCGCAAATTGGCAAGGGTGGAATCACCGAGAATATGGTAAAGTCCTTGGATGAGGCTTTAGAGGCGAGAGAGCTCATAAAAATCAACGTTTTGCAAAACGCAGACGAAACCCCTTGGGATTTCGTAGAGAACCTTGCTGACCTCTTGGATGCCGTTCCCATAGCGGTTATCGGCAGAAAGGCGATTTTGTATCGTCGCTCGTCCAAAGAAAATTTTGCGCATATAGAGGTTTAAAAACCGAAAAAAGGCTTTATATATAGTACGTAAAGCTTTTGAAAGAAGGTAGAATTATGGCTGAAAAAGAAGTAATGACGGGTGAAACCGTGGAAGAAAAAGCGGAAAAGAAAAACAAAAAGGCTGCAAAACCCAACGCAAAGAACGAAGAGATGGAACGCTTGAAGGCGGAGCTTGCTACGGCGCAGGCAGAGGCGGAAGAGAGCAAGCGTAAATGGTATTCCGTATCTGCAGAATACGAAAACTATCGTCGCCGTACGACGGCGCAATCGGCGCAGAGATACGCTGATGGCAGAAACGACGTGGTGTCGGCTATTTTCCCGATTGGGGATAACTTGGCGCGTGCCCTGTCCGTGTGCTCGGATGAGAACACGAAGAAGGGCTTGGAGATGGTGCTTGCAAGCTTTTATAAGGTGTTAGAGGCAGAGGGCGTAGAGGAAATCGATCCCCTCGGGCAACCCTTTGATGCAACCGTTGCCGAGGCGATTATGGCGATGCCTGCCGCAGAAGGCGAAGAAAGCGGTATCGTCAAGATGGTACACGAAAAGGGGTACAAAAAGGGCGACAAAGTTCTTCGCTATGCGAAGGTGGTCGTTACGCAATAACGAAATTTTGCCGCTTGTGCGGCTAAAAAATAAAAAGGGGTAAACACTATGATTTCTTTGAAGGATAAGGTCGTCATCATCACCGGTGGCGGTAGAGGCATTGGCTTTGGGCTTTCGACGGCGTTTGCAAAGGCTGGCGCAAAGCTTGTCATCACGGGCAGGACGGAATCGACTCTGCTTGCGGCGAAGGAAAAGTTAGAGGCGGCGCACGGCTGTGAAGTGCTTTGCGTAGCGGCAGACGGCGCAGACGAGGCGGCAATCCAGAACGTTATCGACAAGACGGTAGAACGCTTTGGCAGAATTGACGCGGTGGTAAACAACGCGCAGGCATCTGCAAGTGGTAAAATGCTCGTTCAGCACACGAAGGAAGATATCGACCTTGCTATCTATTCGGGTATTTACGCAACCTTCTTCTATATGCAAAAGGCGTACCCGTACTTAAAGGAAACGAAGGGCGCGGTGGTCAATTTTGCTTCCGGCGCAGGCTTGTTTGGCAGAATTGCGCAGTCCTCGTATGCGGCGGCAAAGGAAGGGATCCGTGGACTTTCTCGTGTTGCGGCAACCGAGTGGGCGCCCGACGGAGTGCGTGTAAACGTTATCTGTCCCTTAGCGATGACCGAAGGTCTGCAGAAGTTCAAGGAAGAATATCCCGAACGCTACGAACAGACGATTAAGGGCGTGCCCATGGGGCGTTTCGCTGATCCCGAACAGGACGTCGGTGGTCTTTGCGTGTTCCTCTGTTCCGACCTCGCAAGTTATATTACGGGTGAGACGATTACCCTGCAAGGCGGCAGCGGTCTTCGTCCATAATTAAAACAAAGAATACGCTGTGCAATACTTCGTTGCACGGCGTTTTTTCTTGGTCGTGTACGTCTATGTACACTCCCTGCGATAAAAGCCACCGCGCGCCTCGTCTTGCGTGCGTCTTGCTTTGTTTTTGGCTCGCGTACGGGTGGTACACTTCCTGCACAAAAATCCACCGCGCCTTGACTTGCTTGTATCTTGCTTTGTTTTTGCGCTGGGGTGATACGCTGTGCAATACTTCGTTGCACGGCGTTTTTTCTTGGTCGTGTACGTCTATGTACACTCCCTGCGATAAAAGCCACCGCGCGCCTCGTCTTGCGTGCGTCTTGCTTTGTTTTTGACTGCTTGAGGAAAAAGAAAATATTTTAATATTTTTTAACATTTTTTTATTTTTTCTGTTTAGAGAATAAATTTGCGGGTTAGATATAAACTGTAAGCAGGTGCTTACGAAAAAATTACGTAAATCAGGATGCCGCATTTGCGGCGAAAGGAGAAAATATTATGGCAGGAAAAGTAATTGGTATTGACCTTGGTACGACTAACTCGTGCGTGGCGGTTATGGAAGGCGGCGAGCCCGTCGTTATCCCTAACGCAGAAGGCGCAAGAACGACCCCTTCGGTGGTTTCGTTCCAGAAAGACGGTTCCCGTACTGTCGGTCAGATTGCAAAGCGTCAGGCGGTGGCAAACCCCGACAAGACGGTGATTTCGATTAAAAGACACATGGGTTCGAACTACAAGGTAGACGTCGACGGTAAGGGCTATACTCCGCAGGAAATCTCTGCAATGACCCTTGCAAAGTTGAAGGCGGACGCTGAGGCTTACCTTGGCCAACCCGTAACGCAGGCGGTTATCACCTGCCCTGCATACTTCTCGGACAGCCAAAGACAGGCAACCAAGGACGCAGGTAAAATTGCAGGTCTTGAAGTATTGCGTATCATCAACGAGCCTACGGCGGCGGCGCTTGCGTACGGTCTTGATAAGGACAAGGGCGGCAAGGTCATGATTTACGACCTTGGCGGCGGTACGTTCGACGTTTCCATTCTCGATATCTCCGACGGCGTGTTCGAGGTTAAGGCAACCAACGGCGACACGAAACTCGGCGGCGACGACTGGGATAACAAGATCATCGACTACTGTCTTGCAGAATTCAAGAAGGAAACGGGTATCGACCTTTCCGGCGATAAGATGGCAATGCAGCGTTTGAAAGAGGCGGCTGAAAAGGCGAAAATCGAGCTTTCCGGTATGTCCTCTACGGTGGTTTCCTTGCCGTTCATTACCTTTGCGGCAGGCAACGTACCCCAGAACTTGGAAGTTAACATCACCAGAGAAAAATTCGAAATGATGACCGCTGACCTCTTGGCAAGAACGGTAGAGCCTATGAAGGCGGCTATGCGTGACGCAAAGCTTACCTACAGCGACATCGACAAGGTTATTTTGGTGGGCGGCTCCACCCGTATGCCTGCGGTAGTTGCAAAGGTACGCGAAGTGACCGGTAAGGAACCGTTCAAGGGCATCAACCCCGACGAATGCGTTGCAATCGGCGCGGCAATTCAGGGTGGCGTTTTGACGGGCGAAGTCAATGACGTATTGCTCCTCGACGTAACCCCTCTTTCCTTGGGTATCGAAACGCTGGGCGGCGTATTCACGAAAATCATCGAAAGAAACACGACTCTGCCTACGAAGAAGAGCCAAATCTTCTCCACGGCGGCAGATAATCAGACGGGCGTTTCTATCCACGTATTGCAGGGTGAACGCGAATTCTGCGCAGACAACAAGACGCTTGGCAACTTCATGTTGACGGGCATTGCACCCGCTCCTCGTGGTATCCCTCAGATCGAGGTTACCTTCGACATCGACGCGAACGGTATCGTACACGTAACCGCGCAGGATAAGGGTACGGGCAAAACCACCGATATCACCATCACCTCCTCGACCAACCTTTCCGAAGAAGAAATCGACAAGGCGGTTAAAGAGGCAGAACAGTTTGCCGAAGAGGACAAAAAGCGTAAGGAAAAGGTGGAAAACAAGAACAAGCTTGACAGCATGATCTTCTCCTGCGAACAGACGATGAAAGAGGCTGGCGACAAGCTGGACGAAAACGATAAGGCGACCTTGCAGGCGGCAATCGACGCGGCGAAGAAGGATCTCGAAAGCGGCGACGACGACAAAGTGAAGGCGGCTTATGACAAGCTGATGAACGACGTGCAGCCGGTATTCGCAAAGCTTTATCAGCAGAACGCAGGCGCGCAGGGTGGCCCTGACATGGGCGGCGCTGACGGCGGCGAATTCCATCAATAATGCGTTGGGCCCGTACACGGGTGGCGCAAACGGATAAAAAATACAACGGGCTTGGCGATTTTGCCAAGCCCGTATGGAGTATAATATGGCAGAAAAAAGAAACTATTACGAGGTGCTGGGTGTAGAGCGTGGCGCAAGCGCGGACGAGATTAAATCCGCGTATCGTAAGCTGGCGATGAAATACCACCCCGATAGAAATCAGGGCAGTGAAGAGGCGGCAGAAAAATTCAAGGAGATCAACGAGGCGAATGAAACCCTCTCCGATCCCGAAAAGCGCAAGCAGTACGACTTTGAGCTTGACCATCCCGGTATGGGCGGCGGTGGCGGCTTTGGTGGTTTCGGTGGCTTTGAGGGCGGTTTCTCCGATATTTTTGAAGGCATCTTCGGTGGCGGCTTTGGTGGCTTTGGCGGTGGCAGAACGCAACGACAGGCCGTTGGCGCAAAGGTGCAGGTAGAGATGCCACTCAGCTTTATGGATGCGGCGAAAGGCTGCAGAAAGACTTTCCGCTATAAGCACAACGTTGCCTGCGGTACTTGTAACGGTACGGGCGCAAAGGGCGGTAAGGAATTTTCCACCTGCTCCCATTGTAATGGTACGGGTACAATCAAGACGGTGCGCAATACCGTGTTTGGTAGAACCATTCAGCAAGGTCCTTGTCCCGATTGCGGCGGTAAAGGTAAAATCATCAAAGAAAAATGTCCCGATTGCCGTGGCAGAGGGATTGTTGCCAAGGAAGAGGAATTGTCCATCAATATCCCTGCCGGCGCAGACACGGGCAGTTATATGCGCTTTGAAGGCAAGGGGCACGCGGTTGAAGGCGGTATTCCGGGCGACTTGATTGTTTCCTTCCGTGTGGAGGAACACAAGCTGTTCACCCGTGAACAGTTCGACTTACACGTGGATTTGCCCATCTCCTTCTTGACTGCCTCTATGGGTGGCAAGGTCAAAGTGCCTACCCTCGACGACACCATCGAATATACCATTCCCGAAGGCACGCAAAGTGGTAAGATTTTCCGTGTCCGTGGCAAAGGTATCAAGACTTCGCGTGGGACGGGGGATTTGTACTTACACGTGGTGGTGGAAGTGCCGAAGCTCTCTCGCGACCAAAAGAAGAAACTGGAAAAAGTCTTCGACGACATCGGCTTGAAACAGCAAGACCAGATGAAACGCTACGCAGACAATATGGAAGCTTTATACGGCGAAAAGCCTTACTAAAAAAGAAACAGAGCTTAGGCTCTGTTTTTTTTGTAATGAAACGGTTGAAAAATACTTGTGGATATGCTATAATAGCCTAAAAGAGGTGAAATTATGAAATACGTAGAATTGACGGTACATACGACGACGGAGGCGAGTGAAATCCTTGCCGATATTATGTGGGGGTACACCGACTTTGGGGTGACCATTTGCGATAGGAACGATATCATCGCTCTGCAAAAGAGTAAGGACACGATGTACTGGGATTATATGGACGATAACTTGTCTGAGGACAAGCCCTCGGACGTGCTGGTGAAATGCTACGTCGAGGCGGATACGGCGGAGGAGGTCATTCGTTCAATCTTAAACGATATCAGTACGGCGAAGGAAAATTGTGGCGGCGCGTTGCCCTTCGGTACGCTGGAGGACACCAAGCGCACGGTGGATGGCGACGATTGGATTGACGTTTGGAAAAAGCATTTCCGTCCCATTCACTTGGGGCGTATCGTGGTCGTGCCCGAATGGATTGACTATACGCCTGCTGAAGGGGAGTTGATTGTGCTTTTGGACAGCAATATGGCGTTCGGCACAGGGGAACACGAAACGACCTCGTCCGTCGTTGAACTGATGCAGGAATACGTGCAGGAGGACTCCGTTTGTATTGATGTAGGCTGTGGTAGTGGTATCTTGGGGATTTCCGCCATCAAGCTTGGCGCAAAGAAAGCGTATCTTACCGATATCGACGAGGTGGCGGTGCTTTCTGCTACCCACAACAGTAAGTTGAACAGCACGGACGATAAGACTGTGGTGGCACTTAGCAACCTTTTAGACGACACGGATATCCAAGGCGACGTAATGATGGCGAATATCACGGGTGAGATTTTAGTGATGCTTGCGCCCTCGATTCCGAAGAACTTGAAAAAGGACGGCGTACTGCTTCTTAGCGGTATCATCGAAAATCGTTTGCAGATGGTCAAAGACGCTTATGCGGCGGTCGGTATGGAAGTTGTCAAAGAGAAGAGAAAGGGGGAATGGTTTGCCCTCGTATTAAAACATAAAAAGGATTAAGTGGCGGACATGTCTGCGTTAAAACGGTTTTTTGTAGAAAAAATTGAAGAACAAACTGTGCTTTGCGGCGAGGAATTCGAACACGCGAAGAACGTTTTGCGCCTTGGCGTAGGCGATGAGGTGATTCTGCTGGACAACAGCGGTGTGGAATACACCGCCGTGATTGCCGAGGCCTCGAAAAAGCAAATGCTATTAAACGTCATAGGCAAGGCGGTAGGCGACAAAGAGGCCGCCGTGGACGTTGCGCTTGTGTTCGGCTATTTGAAGAACGCCGACAAAAACGAGTTTATCGTACAGAAAGCGGTGGAGCTTGGCGTTAAAAAAATCGTGGCGTTCTCCTCTGAGTTTTCCTCGGCTTATATGAACGCCAACAAGCTGGAACGCCTGAACAAGGTCAGCAGAGAGGCGGCGAAACAATGTATGCGCTCGGTTGCGCCTGTGGTAGAATATGAGGACACCTTGGAAGGGGCGTTGCGTTCGGTGGATGGATGTAAAAACAAGCTCTTCGCCTGCGAATTTGCAACGGAAAGCAAGGTGGAGCTTTCCACTCTCAGCGGCTCGACGGCGATTGTTATCGGTAGCGAAGGGGGCTTTTCACGCGCGGAAGAGGAGCTTGCGGCGGCGATGGGCTTTGCTTCCATCACGCTTGGGAAGCGTATCCTGCGCGCGGAAACGGCGGCGGTGGCGCTGACCTCGGTCGTGATGTTTTCGCTGGGTGAATTGGGTGAAAACAAGGGGGCAGGTACAAGGTGAAGGCGGTAGTATTCACGCTTGGCTGTAAGGTCAACGACGTAGAGAGCGGGTCTTTAATCCGTGGCTTAGAGGAGCTTGGGTATACCGTTTCTCGCTATATTGAGGAAGGTGCCGACCTATATATCATCAACACCTGTGCGGTGACGGCAGAGGCAGAACGCAAGAGTCGGCAAACGGTAGGCAAGGCAATTAAGGCAGGCAGTAGCGCTAAAATTATCGTCTGCGGCTGTGCCTCGCAACGGGATGCAAAGCAGTTCTTTGATAAGAGTGAAAACGTCTTTTTCGTATCGGGTGCGCAGGCGAAGAATCGTATTTTGGAGTTGGCGCAGGCGGGATTCCCTGACGAAAAGAGTGGGATTTGCCTTGAAGATAGCGGAAAAATCTACGAGGAAATGCCCTCGCCTGAATGCTTAAAAACCCGCAATTTTGTCAAAATCCAAGACGGGTGCAATCGGTTCTGCTCCTATTGTATCATCCCCTATCTGCGTGGGCGCAGTCGTTCAAGAAAGCTGTCGTCTGTTGTGGAGGAGGTGTTCTCCTCTTCGTCGGCGGAAACGGTGCTGACGGGGATAGACATTTCCGATTATCGGGATGAGGATGGCAATACGTTCGTGGATTTGTTGCTCGCGTTAAAGGACGCTCCCACCCGTATTCGCTTGGGGTCGATTGAGGTTAGCCTAATCACGGACGAGTTTTTGTCGGCGGCAAAGCAGGTGAAGTCCTTTGCTCCGCAATTCCACTTATCCTTGCAAAGCGGCTCGAATGCCGTACTAAAGAGTATGAATCGCCACTATACGCGTGAAGAATATTTGGCGGCATGCCGAAAAATTTACGAGGCGTTTCCCGATGCCTCTATCACGACGGACATCATCGTCGGTTTTCCTACGGAAACGGAGGAGGATTTCTTGCAGTCGGTGCGGATTGTAGAGGAGGCGAGGTTCTTGCAGGTACACGCATTCCCGTACTCGCCTCGGCAGGGCACGGTGGCGTTTAGGAAATACAAGGAGCTGCCCTCGGCTGTGAAAAAACAGCGTGTGGATACTCTCTTAGAAAAGGCGGCTGAGGTGAAGAAGGCATATTTGCAACGCTTTGTAGGTAAGCAGCTTTCCGTGGTGTGGGAATACTGCTCGCAGGGCTACTGGGAAGGGTATTCGGAGAACTATATTCGGGTGTATGTCGAGGATAAAACGGGCAAAGAACCCACCCAAGTACGCGTTGAAGGATTGTATAAGGACGGCGTTTTAGCGTCGAGCATATAAGGAGAAGGATTATGGAAAACTGTATTTTTTGTAAAATCGTTGCAGGGGTAATTCCCTCCCCGAGATTGTACGAGGATGAAAAAATGATCGTCATTCGGGACATCGAGCCGAAGGCAAAATTGCATTATCTCTGCATTCCAAAGCAGCATTTTGCTCTGCTCTCGGAAATGGACGAGGAGAGGGCGGAAATTGTTAAGCACCTTTTCAAAACGATTCCTACGCTTGAAAAAACGCTTGGGCTTGAGGGCGGCTATCGTGTGATTATCAATCAGGGCGAGGACGGTGGGCAGACCGTACCCCACCTGCATATCCACCTCTTAGGCGGTGAAAAACTGAGCGATTTCTAAGGTATAAAAACAGTATATAGAGGCAATACTCCTTTCCGTATCTACGGGGAGGAGTTTTTTTATGCGATTTAGGAACTGGCTGTCGTTGCTGTTTTGCGGTGTTCTTTGCGGCGCAATGCTGCTCTGTTGTGGTGCACTCTGCAATCCTTGCGGCAGGGCACTTGGCGGTGTGGAAACGGGCAGGGAATATTACCTGTACAGCCCTTCTTCGCAGGCGAAAATTGTGGAAAGGCTTTCCTTTTCAGACTATTTCTCTTTGGTGGGCGAAAAATACACTCTGCGTTTTTCTTCTGAGGAGGCGGCGAATGCTTACGTGGAAAACCTGCTGAGTGAAAAGGGGGCGCGGACGGTGTTTGAGGAGTGCGTTGCAGGCGTGCGGTCGATTTACGCCTACGTTGCCGACGGGCGCGAAGGAGTACAGATCTCTGCCGGCAGAGTAAACCTACACTTGGCGATTTGCGGTAAGGAAGTGCAGGTGGGCACGCCGATTATCTTTGGTGGCTACTGACAAAAAAATGCTTTTTGGGTGGATGTATAAAATGAAGACAATCGGGCAATAAACAGTACACGAAACCATTTTTGGAGGATAGAAACAATGCGAGAACACAAAGACGAAAAGGAAACCCCTCAGGGAAGACAAAGGAAAGTAAAATTCAACTGGAAGGATAAGCAAGCTTGGATCGGGCTTACCTCGGCTTGCGTAGCCGTTGTGGTTGCCGTCCTGCTCATCATTGGTGTTGCAGGAAGCAGTCAGCCTTCGATTGACACCGGGAACGTGGGGAACTCGGCGCCTGGCGACAACCAACAGCAACAGCAGCCTCAACCACAGCCGCCAGAGGATACGAATCAGCCGGTAGATGAGGAGCTGGAGATGCAGATGCCGATAGAGGTGGTTTCTGTGTCCAACGAGTTCGGATTCTACTATAATCAGACGCTGGATTGCTATTACCATCACGAAGGGGTGGACTTTCAGACGGAAGCAGGCACACCTGTGCTGGCAGTAAAGAGTGGCGTGGTCGAGAGTATCTACTCTGGCGACGTCTTGAAGGGGACGGAGATTGTCTTGGATCACGGTAACGGTTTGAAGACGTTGTATCGTTTTGTCGATGCGGTAGAAGGTCTTGCCGTCGGTGATAAGGTAGAGCAAGGGGATACGATTGCCGTGGTGGCGGAGGCAACGGGCGACGAGTACAAGGACGGCGCGCACCTGCATTTCGAAATTTTGGAAAACGGCAAAACGGTAGACCCGACCGCTCATCTTGAATTTTTGGAAAAATAATCCCCTGGCTCATATATTCAAATAAAAAATCATAAAATAACCTGCTATTACTTTTTGTCAATAGGGGTTATTTTTTATGAAACGCATTGGTTGTATTGTATTGTTGGTGGCGATGCTTTCGGGTTGCGTATTCGGGGGAATAGGGTGCGCAAAGCAGGTAAAAGAGCGTACCATGTACGAGGTTGTCGTCGAATATAAGCCTTTGGACAACGCCTTGACGGGTACGGTCAAAATGGATTTTTACAATCATTCGGAAATGGAGTTGGATTGCCTGCAATTACAGCTATATCCGAACGCATATCGCAAGGGCGCAGTCTATTCGCAGATTGGCTACGATGCGACGACGGAGGCGTATTATGCGGGCGAAAGTTACGGTGAAATTTCTATTTCTTCCGTCTTGGGGTGTACGAGCTTTACGGTAGGCGGCGAAGATAAAAACCTGTTGTATGCACAGCTTGATAAGCCGCTTGCCCCGAACGAGCGTATTACCCTCGATATAGGCTTTTCTACTCGATTGGCGGAGGTCAACGCCTCGCTTGGGCTGACGAAGAGCACGGTGAATTTTGCAGGGGCGTTTCCTACGGCGTGCGCTCTGACGGAAAATGGATTTTACGAATGTGTGCCGTCGGACGTTGGGCAAGCGGCGGTTGCCGATTGCGCCGATTATTCCGTGCGTTTGACCCTTCCGAGGGAATACTTCTTGGCGTGCGCAGGGGAGATTGTGGAAGAAAAAACGCTCGAAAGTAAAAAACAATATACTATCTCTGCAACGAATATGCGTGATTTTACCTTTTCGCTGTCCACCTCGTATGCGGCTATCGAGGGCTACACGGGGAAAACACGGGTCGGTTATTACTATGAAAACGACGATGGGGCGAAGGAAGTGCTTGCGCTTGCGATAAAGGCGGTGGAATATTACTCCTCGATCTTCGGGGAATATCCGCACAAGCGCCTAGCTTTACTGCAAACGAATATCGTGCAGGACGCAGTCGATTACGCAGGTGTATGTATGCTGTCGAAGGGGCTTTCCAAGGATGTGCTGGTTTGGTCGGTTTTGACGAAGACGGCGGCGCAGTGGTGGTATTCGTCGGTGGGGGCAAACCGAGTGGAAAACGCTTGGCTTGTAGACGGTTTATCGGCGTATTCGGCGGCTCTGTTCTTGGAGGCGCACCCGGAATATGGGCGGACGAAGAAAGAGGTCGTCTTCGATGCCAGAAAGGAGTACGACGAGTATCGGGATGCCTATCGAAAGGCGCTTGGTTGGGTGGATACCCGTATGAACCGCCCCCTTTCCACCTTCTTAAACGGCTACGAGTACCGCTGTATTTCCGAACATAAGGCGGTGGTGATGTTTTCCGAACTGGAAAAAGCGGTGGGTAGCAAACGATTGCTTTCCTCTTTGCGGAAATATTATGCGGAAAATCTTTACGGCTCGGCGACGCCGGCGCATTTGGTGGGGGCGTTTGAAAGAAACGGCTTGGCCGTGGCAGGTTTTTTGGAGAGTTATTGGGCAGGAAAGGGGACTTTTTAGAGGGCTGAGACACAACTTTAGAAAAAACACTTGCCAAATGGGTGATTGTGGTGTATAATAACGATGGAAGCAGCGCGCGGACTGCTTGCGAGACAATCTTCTCCTGCGTGGTGGTATATGGTAAAATTCTATAAAAGCGAAAAGAATAATATCGTTCAGTTAGAGGAATTTGAATCTCGTTGCTGGGTAGAGATGGTGAACCCTACCGATGACGAAGTGGAAAATATCGTTGCGCTTAGCGGTATTCCTGAAGGGCTGATCAAAGCGGCGCTCGACGAAGAAGAATCTGCCCGTGTAGAAGCGGATGACGGGGCGACGATGTACATTGTGGACAGTCCGATGATTGTGGATACGGAAGACGGCGACCAGTATACGACGATTCCCGTAGCAATCATCTACAATCCCAAATGTATCGTGACGGTTTCGTTGAATAACGACCCGATTTTGACGGGGTTTCATTCCAACCGTACGAAGGTATCGACGAACAAACCCGTAGGATTTGTGTTGAACTTTATGCTGGGCAACGTAAAGCGCTTTTCGTCCTTGCTGAAACAGATTGATAAAAAGTCTTTGCGCTTGCAGGCAGAGTTGCATAAGTCGATGCGTAATCAAGAGCTCATCGAGCTTTTAGACTTGCAAAATTCGTTGGTATACTTCTCGACGGCGCTTTCGGCAAACTCGACGGTGCACGGCAGGCTTTCCCGCTTGGAATCGGTGCAAAACAACGAGGAGTATCAGGACCTGCAAGAGGACGTCTTGATTGAAACCAAGCAGGCGGTGGAAATGTGTTCGATCTATCGGGATATTTTGAAGACGACGATGGATGCGTTCAGTTCGGTTATTTCCAACAACGTGAACCACGTGGTAAAGAGACTGACCATCATCACGATCTTAGTTGCGATTCCCACTTTGATAGCAGGGCTTTTGGGGATGAATATCAAGCTTCCGTTCGGGATGGGTTCAGCAAACGGCAGCCCGTGGGAGTTCTGGATTGTATTGGCGATTTCCGTGTTGCTGGTGGCGGTTTTCTCGGTGGTGTTGGTCAAGTCTACCGCTTCGGTCAAGATTCGTACTCCAAAGCAGATTAGGAAGAAAAGGAGAAATGATTGATGCCTTTTTTACAATATAAATGCAGCGCCTGCGGTAAAAAGTTTGAGGAGCTGGTGGTAAAATACGATGTCGAGGTTTCCTGCCCCGATTGCGGCGGCAAGACGGAACGAGATTACGCAGGGGAGCTGTATTCTGCGACGGGGAAACCGACGAAGAAATGCTCTGGTAACTGCAAAACTTGCGGTGGCTGCCGATAAAAAATAAAGAAACGAGGGGAAATTGCGTCCCTCGTTTTTTTTATAATATTTGGTGCACGTGAGCGTGCCTATATGCGCGCGCGTTTGATTGTCTTTTTCTGCAAAATAATATTTTTTCAAAAAAAATGAAAAAACTTGAAAATCTTTTCAAAAAATGCTTGACATTATCCTTGGTTAATGGTATTATGTTTAAGCTGTCATGCGATAAAACGCATTATGGTGCTCTCTGTTGAGGGCAAGATTGAAGATTAACAACTGCATAGCAAGATAAAAAGTTTTTTTCTTAAAAAGGAAAAAGACGAGTACAAAGGCAAATTTCATAATTTGAAAGTAAAGCTAATGGTTAAAAAGCACAAACGTAAGGACGATTTTAAAAAAGCCCTTTTAACTGCAAATAAACGATTAGCCGAGAGTAAGAATTAGAATTTTGTGTAAAGACGAGTAGATGAGAGAGATAAAGATCAAGCTACAAAGGGCTTACGGAGAATGCCTTGGTACATGGCGCCGAAGAAGGACGTGACAAGCTGCGAAAAGCTACGGTTAGGAGCAAATATCCGTTGATCCGTAGATATCCGAATGAGGGAACTCAGCACGA
>JAZRQY010000021.1:0-5125 GCA_045650185.1 Candidatus Scatosoma sp.
ATGGAAGCAGTTGGTATTAAAAACATCAGAACGAAATCTCACGGCAGCCAAAACTCCGGTAACTGCGTAAAAGCAGCAATCGAAGGTTTGAAAGAATTGAAGACCGCTGAACAAGTTGCAGCACTTCGTGGCAAAACCGTAGAAGAAATTCGCAGCTGAGGAATGGAGGAATAAGGACATGGCAAAAATCAGAGTAACGCTTGTAAAGAGCACGATTGGTCAGGTAGCTGCAGTAAAAGGTACTGTTGCTGCACTTGGTCTTAAGAAAATCCGTTCTTCCAAAGAACTTGACGATACCCCTGTAGTACAGGGCATGATTGCAAAAGTTAAGCATCTCGTCAAAGTAGAAAACATCTAATCTAAGGAGCTTTAACATGAGAATTGATACTCTTTCCCCCGCAAAGGGAGCAACGAAAGAATCGAAGAGACTCGGTCGCGGTATCGGTTCGGGTACGGGTAAAACCTCCGGTAAGGGCCACAAAGGTCAGTGGGCTCGTTCCGGTGGCGGTGTACGTCCCGGCTTTGAAGGCGGTCAGATGCCTATTGCACGTCGTGTACCCAAGAGAGGGTTTACGCACAACGGCAAAAAAGAATACGTTATCGTCAACCTTTCCGACCTTGCAGAATTGCCTGCAGGTACGGTTGTTGATTACGGCTTCGTAATGGCAAACGGTCTTGCGAAAGAAGTTAAAAACAACTGCGGACTGAAGGTTCTCGGTAGCGGCGAACTGAACGTTGCGCTTACCGTGAAAGCGGCGAAATTCTCCGCATCCGCAAAGGCAGCAATCGAAGCTGCTCAGGGTACGGCGGAAACCCTCTAAACAGAAATTGTGACACGGAAAATCGCTGATATGCGGTTTTCCGTAGTTCGCGTTATTTCTCCCCGTCGTTTTTGCGTGGGGGTACCCCCCGTCAAAACGCAAGAAAAAACCATTAACGGAGAAAAAAATGTTACAGACAATTATTAATGCCTTTAAGGTAAAGGAAATCAGACGCAAGGTGTATATGATGCTCCTTTTGCTTTTGGTATTCCGTATCGGCTGTTATATTCCGGTTCCCGGTTTGGACAGAGAAAACTTCGCCACTTTATTTGAGGGTGAAAACGTAAACTCGTACCTCGCATTGATGAGTGGTTTAACTGGTGGCGCGTTGCAAAACGGTACCTTGTTTGCATTAGGTATCGGGCCTTACATCAACGCATCCATTATCATGCAGTTACTTAGCGTGGGTATTCCCGCGTTGGAAAGATTGTCCAAACAAGGCGAAGAAGGCCGTAAGAAAATTGCTCAGTATACCAGATACGTAACCATCCTGCTTGCAGTGATTCAGTCGGTTGGTATCATCGTAAACTTTGCAAGCGCCGAAGACGCAATTCAGACGTGGATCCTTGGTGAAGCGTGGATTGCAGGCGTATTCATGACGGTATTATATACGGCAGGTGCGTTGGTAGTTATGTGGATCGGTGAAAGAATCACCGATTACGGTGTAGGTAACGGTCAATCGATGATCATTTTCGTCGGTATTTTGTCCACGGCTGGCTTGACCATCCGCAGTAAAATTCAGGCAATTTTCAGCGAATCGTTCCTTAACCAAACCTATCCCTACTCGACCACCGCGGATATCATTTGGGAATTGGTAGCATTCATCTTGGTCAGCGCACTTATTTTCTTTGCGATTGTATACGTTGACCTTTCCGAAAGAAAAGTTCCCGTACAGTATGCAAAACAGATCAAGGGTAGAAAGATGTACGGCGGTCAGTCCTCCTCGATTCCTATTAAGATTTCGGGTGGCGGCGTTATGCCCCTCATCTTCGCATTCTCGATCCTCAGCTTCCCTCAGATGCTTTCCAGCATGTTCTGGCCCGGTAGCGCATTTGATATGTGGTGGGCAAACTGGATGTCGGCAACGGCAGAAGGTTGGGGCAGAGTTGTATACTCGTTAATTCTTTGTATATTGATTTTTGCATTCTCGTTCTTCTATGCGCAGATGCAATTCAATCCCGAAGACGTATCCAAGAGCATTCAGCAGAACGGCGGCTTTATCCAGGGTATTCGTCCTGGTAGAGCAACGGAGGCATATCTCAAAAAGATTTCCAACCGTATCACGTTGTTCGGTGCAATCTATCTCTCGTTGGTTGCATTCATTCCTTCCGTTGCATTTGCAGGTGTTGACTATACGTTGGTTAACGTATTCTCGACGACGGGTATCTTGATTATCGTATCCTGTGCAATGGAATTTGAAAAGCAATTGCAGGCGCAGTTGATGATGAAGAACTATAAAGGATTTCTTAAATAAGAAATAAACCGTTTGCGCTTTGCTTAAGTCATACTTAAGTAAAGCGTAGAGGGTTGCCCAAAAGGAAGAGATGGAATTTTAGTGAGGCAAAATATGAATATTATTTTACTCGGCGCGCCCGGTGCAGGTAAGGGAACGCAGGCTTCGAAAATTTCGGATAACTACAACCTTCCTCACATTTCTACGGGCGATATTTTTAGAGAAAACATGAAGAACCAAACCCCGATCGGGTTGCTTGCAAAACTCTACATCGATGACGGAAAGCTCGTTCCCGATGAAGTGACTTGCGATATTGTTCAAGAGCGAATTTCTCACAGCGATTGTGAAAACGGCTATATGTTAGACGGTTTCCCCCGTACGATTGCGCAAGCGGAAGTGCTGGATAAAATCTCTCACGTAGACGTCGTAATCAACATTGACGTGGATACGTCGTTGCTTCTTGATCGTTTGTGTGGAAGAAGAGTTTGCAAGGCTTGTGGCGAAAGCTATCATATTTCAAGGCTGAGCGGCGAAATGAAATGCACACGTTGCGGCGGTGAGTTGTTCCAGAGAAAGGACGACAATCCTGAAACGGTCAGCAAACGCTTAACCGTATATCACAAACAAACCGCCCCCCTGATCGAATATTATACGAAGAAAGGACTCATCTTCAACGTAGACGGTGGTAAGGATCCCGAAACGGTGTTCCAGCAAATCTCTACGAAGCTTGATTCCTTAAAAAAGTAAAGTATGATTCACGTAAAAAGCGAAAAAGAAATTGATTTATTGCGCGAACCTTGCAAAATCGTGCGCGACACTTTAGAGTTTGTCGGCTCGAAAATCCAAGCAGGTATGAGCACGAGAGAGGTCGACGAATTGGTCGAACGTTACATTCGTGCGTCGGGTGCAAACCCTTCCTGCCTTGGCTACGGCGGTTTTCCCGCATCGGCTTGTATCTCCGTCAACGATATGGTGGTTCATGGGATTCCCGATGAACGAATCCTCAAAGACGGCGACATCGTCAGTGTGGACGTGGTAGCGGATAAGAAAGGTTATCACGGTGACGCATGCAGAACCTTCTGTATCGGTGCGGTTACGCCCGAAGTCAGAAAACTGGTCAAGGTAACGGAAGAATGTTTCTTTAAGGCAATTGAAGGTTTGCGTGCAGGCTCGGCGCTGTATGATATCGGCTATGCTGTACAGCAGCATGCAGAATCGCACGGCTACGGAGTAATCCGTTCGTACACCGGACACGGTATCGGCAGAGAAATGCACGAAGATCCGTCCGTACCCAACTACGGGAAAAAAGGGACAGGACTTCGGTTGCGTGCAGGCACGGTATTGTGTATCGAACCGATGATCGCCATGGGCGATTGGAGGGTGCGTCTTTTGTCAGACGGCTGGGGCGCGGTAACGATGGATGGTAAACCTGCGGCGCATTACGAAAACACAATTGTAATTCGTGAAGACGGCGTAGAAATCTTAACTTTATAAGCGATAGCAAAAAGACGTAGCGAAAGCTACGCAGATAAAAAAATCGGAGGGAGTTCCTGTGTCCAAAGACGACGTAATCGAAGCGGAAGGGAAAGTCATCGAAGCGTTGCCCAACGCAACCTTCAAGGTGCAGCTTTCCAACGGCCATGTAATCACGGCGTATATTTCCGGTAAGCTTAGAATGAACTATATTAGAATCATCGAAGGCGATACGGTAAAATTGGAAATGAGTCCGTATGATCTGACGAAGGGCAGAATCACGTGGCGCAGCAAGTCGTAAAAAACGACGAAAGAGTTTAATTAACAAGGAGAAAAACAATGAAAGTAAGACCTTCTGTAAAACCTATGTGCGACAAGTGCAAAGTTATTAAAAGAAATGGCAGAGTAATGGTTATTTGTTCCAAGAGCAAGAGCCACAAGCAGAGACAGGGCTAATTTTTTTAAGAAAGTCCGAAAAAAAGTATCGTAAAACGCTTGACATCTCTTGACAGATTATGGTAAAATGATAGCATGCCGTAGTTTGGGGGATAGCGTAAAACTTGCGATATTTTCTCAAAAACGAATAATGTAATCAAGCTGAATTTCCGTAATTTTACGGAAACTCAGTTTTGTTGCGTTTAACAATCCTTACGAAAACCGAGGAAAATCGGGTATTTGGACAAGGATTGTTAGAAACGTGATTACGAAAATAATACAATGGATCGAATAGGCATTTTCCACTGCTGAAACCGAGACATTCGTTGGCTATATACAAAAAAATAAAAAAGAATTAAAAAACGGAGGAAAGAAATCTATGGCACGTATTGCCGGTGTGGATTTACCCAGAGAAAAGAGAGTCGAAATCGGGCTTACCTATATTTATGGTATCGGTTTGACGACTTCCAAAAAGATTCTCGCGGAAACGGGCATCAATCCTGATACGAGAGTTAAGGATCTTGATGAAAACGATGTTTCCAAATTGAGAGAATATATCGATCACAACTTGAGAGTAGAAGGTGAACTTCGCAGTGAAGTTTCCCTCAACATTAAACGCCTTATGGAAATCGGATGCTATCGTGGTATCCGTCACAGAAAGGGCTTGCCCGTTCGCGGTCAGAGCACGAAGAGAAATGCTCGTACGCGTAAGGGTCCTGCACGCGCAATTGCAGGTAAGAAGAAATAATAGAGGAGGCGATAAATAATTATGGCACAAGTAAAGAAAGTCGCTTCTCGTAAGCGTAAAGAGATTAAAAAGATTGACAAAGGACAGGTTCATATTCAGTCTACGTTCAACAACACGATCGTAACTGTTACGGACATGGCTGGTAACGCTATTTCCCAGTCCAGCGCAGGTGCGCTTGGTTACAAGGGTAGCAGA
>JAZRQY010000022.1:0-84178 GCA_045650185.1 Candidatus Scatosoma sp.
AGAAGAGCCGTTTTGTGAGAACAAAACGCTTTGCCTTACGGAAGAAAGACTACGAAAACGCAAACGGCAAATTCGGCAATTAATAATTGCCGAGCGGGGCGCGCCGCTAAAGGCGCTTTCCTGTCGACCGCACCAAAATCGAGTATTTATGCGAAATGAGCGTATAAATGCCCGATTTTTTTGTATATTTGACGTGTTTATGCGGTCGAAAATCCGTTTTGTTTGCCATTTACTCCCAGTTTTGGCGTCCACTTTTGCGTCCGCATTTTAATATCATTTTCCTCTTACAGCAAAAGCTCTCCGAGTACCTTTCTCGAAGAGCTTTTTTGTTTTTTACTTGTTTAATATTTTTGTACATGAGTCCGTACGCTTGGCAGGCTCTACAATCTTGTCCTTCTTTATTTATAATCTTTATCGTCCTATCGACACCTTTCCTAATACGAAATAATCGTCATCTTGCGCTAATTCGTTCGCAAACGCTACGCTCGGTTTATCCCACCGCCGATTGCAATTTGCAATTCATATTCACCGCGCGCAATATCATTAGCAATATCAAAACAATCAAGCAGTACTTCTTGTACTTTTTCCGCCATGCGATAGAAGCCGAGGTCGTTTGGATGGCAGTTATCGACCGTACACAGGTGCCAATCCGCTCCGCCAAGCAAGGTTTCGCCGTCGATGAAATAGACGTTTTTATCGCCGTTTTTCTGCGCCTGCAAGTAGTTATTGTAAATCACTTCCCTGCGCGGCGTGCAAACCTTCGGGTCGTACAAGAAATTCGGCCTCGTCATAAACACGATGGGCACGTTGGGTTGTGCTGCGCGAATTTTTTGATACAGCGGGTAATGCGTTTGCTTCAGCCAGTCCACGTCGGGCGCGTTGAAATCGTAATCTAAAACCATTGCGGATGCTTTCAGTGAAGATAAATAATCAGCCATCAACGACTCGCCTTTTGCATTCCCAGAAAAACCTAAATTTATAAAGTCTAAATTTAATCTACGACAAACTATTGACACGTAATCGTTGCCCGGGTGCGAAGCGCAACCGCCCTGCGTAATGGACGAGCCGTAAAAAACCACGGGAATCTTGTTAGGATACTCCACAGCGGGCAAAAGAGTGCTACCCTCTTTCAAACCGATAAAGATTTCATAAACACAATTATACAACGGAGTGTAAATCTCTATCGTCCGCATCCCCTCCGTCCTTGCATTTGCCTTGCTTGCAAAGACGTATTTTCCGTCCACAGCGCTCCTCACGTTGGCAAATTCAGGGCGTAAGTTCCCTTCGAATACGCCGTCCGCATAGACGGAGAAACCGCTTTGCCCACCTAAAGAAGCATTGGACGACAAGGGCATATCCGCAACAACCGCTTTCACGGCAACGTACGGGGAATCCGTGCGAAACCGTATGCGACCACCCGTCGCGCAGGTAGATAAAACGCGCACGCCTTCGCTTACCGCATCAGCTACTTCCTTCGTCATGCGACGATAATGCTTTTCCTCTTCCGAATAGAAAATCCCGTGGATAGAGAAGAATCCTTCACGGACGTTTCTCCACACGATATCCGTTTCCGTGATAGAGGTTGATTTTAGGTTTTTATCAATTTCCGTAATATCCATATCCTTAGTCCTTCAAAGCCATTCTTTCCCGCAAATATCGCGCGATTCGCTCTGCGAGCAGAGCGTGCCCTTTGGCGTTGGGGTGCAAGCCGTCCGTCGTATATTCGTCGCCCGTATTCGTCGTCGGACGAGGGAAAAACTGTTCGGCATACAAGTCCAGCAAAGGCACACCGTAATGCGCGGCAACCTCGCGGACAATCTCCACGTAGCGACTAAGCGGCGCAACCGCATTCGGTTTTCCGCCGTTTTCGCCCTTGGGATCTTCTTCCGCAAAACGAGGCAACGGCGTGATGAAACACAGCTTTTCTGCGCCGTACACCCCTACCAGGTATTCGAATAAGCCGTGCAACCCACCGTAAAAGGTATAGGGATCCTTGTCTTCAAACGAGCCGAGCGGCGCATCGCCGTGTCCGTAATCGTTAGTGCCGCCGAAGACAAAGACGAAATCCGCGTCCTTGTCCATCGCAAGCGCACGCATACGAAAATCCTCATCCCAAGCCGCAAAGGGGGAAGGATTACGCTGTTTTGCAATTCTCGTTCCGCTTACGCCGTAGCGACGAACCTCATACCCCGTCATCCTTTCAAAAACGGATACGTAGCTGTTTTCCACGCCACCTGCGCCAGCGCCATAGGTAATAGAATCACCCAAAAAGTTTACCTTCATCTTTCTACACCTCCTGTTGCCCAACACGTTATTAATCGTTTGTATCACGGCGATTCGTTCGCCCTCGGAAACGGGCTGTTCGAAATCGTCAAAGCCGTTGCCATCAATCGGGTTGCCTGTCAAGGCAGCGTACCAAGTAAGCGCCGCCGCATACCTGCCTACACCCAATGCCAAATGCAAGCCGTCCCTATGCATCCGCACGCCCTTTTTCCAAACGCCGTGCACCACCTCACCGCAAGGGATAACACCGTCCGCACCGATAGCGTGGGCGGCTTTTTCGTAGGCAGAGTGCACCTTCAAAAGCATCTCCTCTGCGCCGTCAAGGTCCGACTCCGTCATTTGCTTTCCACCC
The DNA here is from genome assembly GCA_045650185.1 of Candidatus Scatosoma sp. Classification (GTDB taxonomy): domain Bacteria; phylum Bacillota; class Clostridia; order Christensenellales; family Borkfalkiaceae; genus Scatosoma. The sequence goes on from JAZRQY010000022.1 coordinate 2,636, forward strand.
TCTTCGTACGTCCAGGTTTGGTGCAACACCACCTTTGCGCGGGGGCAATATTTCCTGACGTATTCTGCCAGCGCCTCGATATAAGGGGAATAGCTTTCCTCTTTTGCGCTGAAGGCGCTTGCCTGTTGCAGGGTGATATAATCCCAGTCGTCGCTGGTAAGCGCCTGACGAATGGACACCTTGAACCCTGTCGGCTGGCCGTTAAATTCCATCCAGTAATTCGCCTCGTCATCCAGCATATTCTGGTAATGCGTTTGCAGGCTGCAGCCGCCTATCAGAAGATTGACCGTCTTGATTTCCACGCCGTCCGCTTTGCCAAGCAAATGCAGATACCTATGCGCATCCTGCGAAAAACTGTTGCCGATAGATAATATTTTCATAAGTTCTTTCCGTTAAAATAGTAAGGATTGTAAAAGACCTACGCCTACCGTTTTTTAGTAAGCGTAGGTCCTTGTTTTAAAAGTTAAGCCTTCGTCTTCCAAACGGGCAGTTTACCCGTTACAACCGTCCAGTAGGTGGTACTAAACGATGCAAACGTGTTGGTCTTCTCTGCCTCTTCCAAATCTGCCACGCTTTCGTAGCGTTTGATACCTTCATACCAAACCGTGTTAGCAAATTTAGTCGCCGTTACATCTTCAGGCTTGCAGTTGCTTGCATCACAATATACGGGATCATTATCTACGCTATTATTTACGTAACCTTGCCCCATTCTACGCGCTGAAATAACGTAGCAATCCGTAAACGTCGTGGTATCGCTTGCGCCGCTACCAAGCTTTCTAATTAAACCGTTATAATACTTAGGCGATTCAGCTTCATCAGCTTCCACAAAAATACAATTTGTAAACGTACAGCCCGTTATCTCATTTGCAAGAATTACAGCAAAATAGCCCTTCATCGTATTCGTACCAACGTTGATATATACGTTCTCCAAAGTTACATTTCTCATTACCGACGAAAAATAACCCGTACGATCAAAACTCACATTCTTATCATTCGTAATGCTTACGTTCTTTACTGTACCGCCGTTAATCGCCGCAAATAAGCCACCGCCTGCGCCAGCAGAACCAGCACTTGCATGTGCAGTAGTTTTCAACGAGAAGTTATACAGTCTATATCCGTTACCATCAAACGTACCCGTTAAGCCAACGTTCTTTAAATGAGACAAGCTTATGTATCTAGTACAATAAACGCTAACCTCTGTAGCAAATTTGGACGTCGACATATCTATATCCTTTGCAAGGATATAATATCCGTCAAATTTGTCCGCTTCCGTAAATTCCGCGTCGCTAAAGCTCCAGGTATTGCCCGCATATCCTTTACCGCCATGGTGGAACATATCCATATCTTTCGCTTCGTCAATGACCAGCGTGTATGCGTTTACGTTTACCGTAACCTTTTTCGCCGCCGAATGTAATTCGATTTGCGTAGCCGTTACCGCTTTACCATCCGTCGTTAAACCGAGCACCGCGCCTTCCGAAAGGGTGAGCGTATCCGTTGCGTGGGCAACGTCCGTCAATTCTCCCTCGCCGAAAATCGTAGCCAACGAAACTACGTTTGCACCGTCAAAGAACAAACCGTCCTTTGCAGAGAAGGTAAGCGTTTTTTCGTAAACGATTTCTTCCTTTACCATCGAAACGACGAGTTCTCTTTCGTACGCCTTCCCGTATACGGCGTATTTTACGGTCAGCGTACTTTCGCCTTCCGCAACCACCGTAATTTTGTTGCCAACAACTTCTACGTTGCCGCCGTTTTCCTTGATTTCCACAATCGGGTTGTCGCAAAGCACACCGTTCTTATAAACCGCAAGTTCGATGCTTTCATTCAACGCAAGCCCGATGCTTCTGCCCACTTCGTTGCCGTCTTTATCGCAAAGTACGACTTCCACATTCTTCCAAACGGGTACGTCAGCCGTATTCTCCTCATAACGTTTGATGCCCTCTACCCATACCGTTGCGCTAGTATCATCCGCAGGCTTTTGGTTCGACGCATCATAAACGGTTGCCGCATCCGCCGAAAGAGGTCTGTTGGTAATTGCATAACAGTTCGTGAACGTGCTATCTTGGATTGCAAACACCAAGCCGCCCCAAGTTCTACCCGAAGCAGCGGTAGTACACTTAAACACGCAATTTTCAAGCGTACTTTCGATAACAAACTTACTCAAGCCATTCGTACCGTACATAGAAAGCGCACCTGCATCTACGTAAACGTTTTGAAGGGTTGCATTTCGCATCATCGCGCTAAGGAACGCGCCGCCACTAGCATGCGTGCCCGTACCGCTGATACTAACGTTTTTCAGCGTACCGCCGTTGATTGCCGCAAACAAGCCTGCGCCGTTGGGCGTAAAGTTCGTAATCGAATAGCCTTGACCGTCAAACATACCCGTAAGACCTATATCCATAAGGTCTTTTGAACCGATACCGGCAGGATTCTCCAAGTTTTTAGGCGTTTCGCTCTTGCCTTCCTTGCTTTCACCGAATACGTATCCCGCGTAATCGATATCGTTCGCAAGCACGTAATATCCGCCAAATACGTCCGCTTCCGTCCAAACACCTTTATCCGTTGTCTGACGATCGTTGCCGAGGTAGAAATAATCCAAATCCGTCGCTTCGTCGATAACAAGCGTTGCATATACGAACGGCTGTACGGCGATATCATTCTTGGTTACATCGCTGTCGTTCGTATCGTTGTCGTAGAATACGTTAAGTTTGTAGTCAGCTCCTGCGGTCAAGCCGTAAAGGTTGCCCGTCACCGTCATCGTTGCGCCGTCTACCACTACAGATACGGGCTGTGCGTTTACACTACCTTTGTAGGTGCCGTTTGCAAGGTTGTTCACGTTGGTCAGCGTTGCCGTTTTGTCCACTTCGCTGAAATAGCCGCTTGCAACTTTGCTTTCTATAACGGTGCCGTAGTATTTTTCTACCAAGTCAGCATATTCAGGGTTGGTACGATATACGTCGTATGCAACCGAACGCATAGAACGGGTGCAAGCCTCGTATTCGTCAACGTAGTAATAAGTTTCGCCAACCTTTACGTACGCCCTTGCCGCAAGTTCTACCGCATACGCCTTCTGCGCTACCTCTACCCTCAAATCGCTGTAAATGATAGACGAATAGTAGGTAAATTCACCTTTGGCATTAAAACCATTAAATGAAGTACAAGGAATAACCTCTACTTCGTCGGTACCAGCCGTCAGTTCGCTCCCTGCCGCAATGTTGTTTCTCGGCGTAACCAAAACACCGAATTCTTTCGCACCGTCGGGCAACGAGTTGTAGAAGGCTTCGTTTACCGTCGTCGTCCAACGAATACCCGATACGCCGTCCGCAATACATACGGCTGCGCCCGAAAGCATTTCAAACTTCTGCTCCGTATTTGCCTTGGCAACGTTTAAGCCAAGCCCTGCCGCACCTGCTACACCGCACGCAAGCATACCACACGATAACGCAACAATCCAATTTTTCTTCATCTTCTTCATCTTGTTATCCTCCTTGCTTAGTTGTCCAGCCAGCTGTCGGCAAAACCTTTGGAATTACCAAAATCCGACGCCACCGGTGACGCCGTGATGACGTCTGCATCAAGATACATTATTTCTAAATCGAGCTCTTGGTATATCTTTTTCATGAAAAGACCTCCATAATTTATTTATCATTTTTTATATTGCCGTACTGTTAACCAAAGCAATATAATCTGAACCAGCCCGAAAGACGTCTTTTGAACGCTTTTATGGATTGTCGTCATCATAATACTTTGGTATAATTTCTTCCTTCGCACCAAAAATCATTTCAAAATCCGAACTTTTGGGTGCGTAGCAATTTTATAGCGAGAAAATTTTCGTCCTTCTACAAGGCGAAAGCCGCAGGTAAACCTGCACGGTTTATCAAGGGTTTGGGCGAAGTAGTAGGCAAAATTTACCGCTAAAAATCTTGGTTCGGATTATATTGTTTTGGTTAAGCCTTGGTTTTCCAAACGGGGACTTTGCCCGTTTCTACCATCCAGTAGCCACTTGTCGCAAACGAGGTAAACGCGTTGGTCGCCTCTGCCGCTTCTAAGTCAGCTACGGTTGCATAGCGGGAAATTCCTGCCATCGTGTAATCCGCCGTTTGGTTGCCGCCGTCCAATGTCCGCCAAGCACCATCAAGCCATCTTTGACCAACCTTCGCGCCAGAGATGAGATAACAATCGGTGAAGCTGGTGGTGCCGTCTTGAATGTAGTTAATCAAGCCGAATTTCTCGCTTGCGCCAGGTCTTGCAACGAAGATACAATTCTTAAACGTCGTATTTACTACGATGTTTGCAAGCATCGCAACGCCTTCTGCCAGGTTGTAGTTCAAGTCAACGTATACGTTTTCAATCGTTGCGTTTCTCAAGATACCTGCAAAATAAGTCGTCATGACTACACTTGCGCCATTGTCGTTCGTGATACTTACGTTCTTTACCGTACCACCATCTACCGACGAGAACAATGCGCCGCCGTCTTTTTGAGGTGCATAGTTGTAAAGTTTATGGCCGTTGCCGTCAAACGTACCCGTCAAGCCCAAGCCTTCAAGGCTGTTCTTTTGGAGATAACGAGAGCGTTCGAAGCTTACCTGCGTTGCAAACAGCGACTGGCTCATATCAATATCCTTTACAAGGATATAGTAGCCATCGAATTTGTCTTCCGCTTCATTGAACAAGCTGCCGTCGAACGTCCAAGTGTTCGCCGAAGAAAAGCCCTTGCCGTTGCCACCATGGTGGAACAGGTTCATATCGCTGGCCTCGTCAATGATCAGCGTATATGCCCTTACGTTGATCTTATACCCTTTTCCTATCGTATACAGGACGATTTGCGTATTGACTGCCTCCGTGCCGTTGGTGGTCAAACCAAGCACCGCGCCGTTCGAAATCGTCAGCGTATCCGTTGCGTGCACCGCATCCGTCAATACCGCGCCTGCGCCGAAGATGTCTTCCACGCTAACCACTTCGCCCTGCGCATTGAAGAACAAGCCGTCGTATGCAGAGAACATTAACGTTTGCGCGTAATCCTCTACGGTGAAGGTTACCGTGATTGCTACCGTCTTTTCGTATTCTACGTCGTCTATAAACCAAGTGATCTTCAGGATCGCCTCGCCCTCTGCCAACGTCGTCAGCGTCGTGCCTTCCACCTCGATGACGGTATCCCCGTCCAAAATGGTCAGCGTGGGTGCCGCGCATTCTTCGCCGTAAGCAAATACCTTCAGTTGCAGCTGTTGGTTGATTTCAAGGTAAAGCTCTTCCCCTATGACGTTGCCATTCGCATCCTCAACGGTTGCTTCCTTATTCGTACGCCATACGGGCGCGCCGTCTACCACTTCCCAATAGCGCCCGGGGAACAGCGTTAAATCGTTGGTGGTATCTGCCGCCAATGCCGCTTCGTCTTCGTAACGCTTGATACCCTCTACCCAAATCGTTTCGCTGGTATCATTTTCAGGCTTTTGGTTGTACCCATCATAGGTTTTTCCACCCTTAGATTCAACTGCATCCGCAGAAAGTGGACGGTTTGTAAGAGCGTAGCAGTTCACAAAGGTGCTATCCATAATCGCGTAAACCGTACCGCCCCACGTTCTACCCGAAGCCGTCGTAGTGCATTTGAATACGCAATTTTTCAGCGTGCTGTCAATAACAAACTTACTCAGCCCGTTCGTGCCGTACATAGTAAGCGAGCCCGCCTCTACGTAAACGTTTTCGAGTGTCGCACCTCGAATCATCGCCGCAAGGAATGCGCCACCGCCTGCATACGAGCCAGGGCTGCTGATTTTGACGTTCTTCAGCGTACCGCCGTTGATTGCCGCAAACAAGCCTGCACCGTTGGGCGTGAAGTTGGTAATCGAATACCCTCTGCCGTCAAATACGCCAGTAAGACCTACGTTCAACATACTGGTAGAGCCAATACCAGCCGGGTTTTGAAGGTTTTTAGGGGTTGCGCCTCCCGCTTCTTTGCTTGCGCCGAAGATATAGCCCGTGCAATCAATATCGTTTGCTAAGATATAGTAGCCGTCAAAGGTATCCTCTTCGGCGAACGCCGCATTCGTACAATTTCTATCGCTGCCAAGGTAGAACATATCCAAGTCCTTAGCCTCGTCGATGATCCCCGAATATACCAGCAGGTTCAAGTTCCACGCCTGCGTGTCGGAATATACGGTGATTTGCTGTTCCGAAGGACCTTCCTTCGTCGTGGTCAAACCAAGTACGCCGTCTTTACTCGCATTTATGGCAAGCTGTTTATCGCCCGCATACGCGGAAATGAGCTCTACGTCTGCGCCGAAAATATCCGTTATCGGTAATTCGCCGTCGTATGCCGAGAACGCAATCTGCGTATCGTAATCGCCAATAGAAGTCAATACGGTGACGGAAACACGCTCCTCATAGACCTCACCGAATTGATCGGTGACGGATACCACGACGGTGGTTTCGCCCGGCTTCACGCCGTAGATTTTTCCGTTTTCGTAGCGGAGAATTTCCTCGTCGCCTTCTACGCTGATGGAAATCCTATCCGCAGGAATGGCTACACCGTTCTCCTTCGCCTCTACGACGAAGTCCTTGCTGACCTCGTATTCGTTGCCGCCAAGCAACGCAATATTGTACAGCGTTAAGTTCGCTTCGCCGCCGTTGACCAGCATTTCTACGACGTTAATCGCCGTAAGATTGATGGTCTTGGTTAAGGTGTCGACTCCTTCCATTCCGCGCCAAGACGCCGTAATCGTTACGGCAGTCGTACCCACCTTTACTGGGGTAAACAAACCCTCTTCCACCACGCCTATCGTATCGTCGCTGTACGTATAGGTAATGGTTGCATCCGTATACGAAACGTTGTTAAACGTAACGTACGCGCCAAGGTTAATACTTTCGCCTATACCCACCTGCACGTTATCCGCGATGCTTTCCTCAAAGGTAAGCGTCGGCAATATGCCGTTAAATCCAACCGTAATCGTACACGTCTTCGACAGTTCGCCGTAGGAAACGGTAATCACCGCTTCCCCGGCTCTGTTCGCTACGATACGTCCATATGCGTCTACGCTGGCTACTTCTGGATTCGATGAAACAAACTTCGTTTCTTCGCCATCAATCGGCGTGTAATCGGCAATCAACGAATATTCGTCGCCGATCGTCAAAGACAATTCACTGGCGTTTAAGGTAAGTACGTTTTCATCAGCAGGTGGCGGAGAATTCGTCGGCTGACAAGCACTTGCTCCAAGCATCAGTAAACCTACCGCGCACAACGAACCAATTATTCTCACCGTTTTCCTCATATACACCCTCCTTATGCTATTATGCTATGCTGTTTATAAAATCCAACAGCGCCATACCCGTCGAACGTTGACGCGTTTCAACCTTATCCATAGGCAAGGTTTTCTGCATATCAAAAATCCGATTGGTTAAATCTGTTTTTTCCTGCTTAGACAGGTCGCTCTCGTATAACCTCAACAAAATGTAAATAGGGGAAATGCTTTCCACTTTTATATGATTGCTGACAGCCGTATACAACTTTTGGTCGATGATTTTATATTTCTCCACCGCCTTGAGAGCGTCGTCGCATTTCGTTATCCAAGTCCGCAACGTGTTGATTGGCCATATTGCCTTCTTCTCTACGTTGTTATAGCAGCTAAAATTCTGATACAGCTTGTTTTCCGAATAAGCCGTCGCAACGTGCGTACGCATATCCATAAACAGCGATTTCATAATAGGCGCTGCATCCTTGAATACCGCCCTAAACCAATCGTTGATTAACGTCTGCTCATCCAGCGACGTATCCCATTGCAACTTTGAATACAGCCAGAATTGCAAACTTTTCCACGCCGTCAGAACCGAACTTTCGCTGCAAGTTTCCATATAGAGGGAGTTCCCACGACTTGCATAATACGCCAATGTATCCCCCGTGAAATACGAATAAGTATCATACATATACAAGGTGAATTTAAAGTTGTTCGGATACGTCCAGAAAAGAATGTTATCCGTAAGTTCACCCCACCCATCCACAATTCTCTTCGTTCTTTCATGATGTTCGGTATTCAACGCCTGTTGATAATCCGCATAGATATCAGCAAGATAGATCCCAACGTTTTTCCGCATTTTTACATCGTTGTCGATAGGCGCGTATTTCCCCGTTCGTTCGTTATATTTAACAGGGGGTTCTACAAAGTCTTGATACGCAATCATATTAATAATTACATTCTGCGCGTTATATTTCAGATTTTCCGGCTTATTTGCCCACGCCTCAAAGCGTTCGCCCAAATCGTTCATAAAGATTATAACCGCCGCAGTATGCACCTCGTACTCTTTGAAGATATCCATACAAGCCTCACACGTACAGGTATCGTAATTATCCTCCATAAAGATATTTACGTATTGCTGAGGATTTGACTCGTCGTACTGTCTATCAATCGTGTAGGCTATTTTTTTAATTATCTCGTCCTGCATTGCCGCGTATTCCACAGGGTCGCCGTGCGCCGTGTAGCACCATTGCGAACCCGCGTCCGAAAACCATTTCCCGTGGGCTTCTTTATATTGACTTTCCGGCAATACGTAGGTGTTCGAATTATGGCTAGGCGAAGAATCGTTCTCGGCATCGTTATAACTCTTGTACGGAGCATAACAGATATCGTAAAGCCTTCTCGTATATCTTAAACGAGCGCCAAAATTCATAACGTCATAATCGGAAGAGAAAGGCTTTCTTATGATTTGATAACTGGTCTGCCTTAATTTGATATCCGGGATATCCGTTACGTCGTAAGCCTTCAATTTTTTGTTTACAACGTTTTTTTCGATTTCAATACAATCGTAATAATATACCTGCAAACCAAACGTAAGCTCCATAAAGGTATATACGGAATTCACAGTTCCCACATCGCTGCCACCAACAAGAAACACCGAATTGTCCTTCGTTGCAATACGCACACCGTCCGTACCAAGTTGCTTTTTATCCCATTGTATATTTGCACTTTTCAGCAACGTCGTTTCCCCAAGGGAAATATATTTGCTGTTCGCGTTATGCGTAAGCCCCTCGTCGGTAGCCGTTTTCATCGTGATTCCCGTTGCCATTTCAAAGAAATACAGGAACTCATTTTTAGCATCGCGCAAAAGTTTAGAATCGTCTTTCGGGGTAACCAATACGTAGTCGCAACGTCCATTCTTAACGAAGTCCTTTTCAGTTTCCTTTGCCGTCAACACGTGCGTACCGTTATAAACGTTTCTCTCCACCGGCTCCACCGATTCTCCAGCGCAGCCTGCGCCGAAACAAACCGTCGAGATAACCGCCAGTATTAAAGATAAAATCCTATTCGTTTTCTTCATCATTCAACCCCTTAAGATACGTAAACCTTATAAGATATAACCGAATAATTCCCTACGGCGTCATAAACGTAATAATAAACGGTGTACGTACCCTGTTGCGTTGCATTAAATTGATTGTCTGCAAGGAATACGTGTTCAAAACTCGGGGAATAAACCATAAGTCTTACCGTCAATTGATCGGTTGGCGTTTTATTATCCGACACCACGTATCCTTGTATCGAAACCTTTGTATTCAACTTTGCCTCGGCAATCGTACTCTCGTTGTAGCCGTCGTTCAATTGAATCGTAGGCGCTTCCGCATCCGAAACGTTTGCTGTAAAGCCCATGGTTATGGAATTGCCGTCCGCGTCATAGTACGTGAAACGCACCTTATACGCGCCCTCTTCCGTCATTTCAAGCAAGTATTCCCTATCCGTCGCACAGCCCGTCTGTAAAACGATACCGTCCACCGACGTAGCGTAGCCCTTGGACGGCTTTGATACCGTCAGCGTTAAATTCGCCTGCGAAAACGGGCATAAAACGTCGATAACTTTCGGCATTTTTATCGTAATAACGTCGCCCAACTTTTTCACACCGCCATCGTCGTCAAGCAACATAATCGGCGCGCCGTAGTCAAAGGTATCATTCGTGAAACTTTGGCCACACACTTCATTGACCGCAATTTTCGCCGAGCCGTCAATCTTTCTAAGGCTGATCGTCAGAAGTACCTCATCACTGCTAAAAGTCGTAGGACAGGACACGGCTTTACCGCTCATATCCTTAAACACGTTCAAGCGCTGGTCGTAGGAAAATCTATGATTTCCCACAAAGGAAACGTTTACGTCCGCTTGAGCGTTGCCACACACGAAATTCGTCGTACCCGGTTTCTTCAAATAAGTAATCGTAACCGTATTGTCCCTATCGTAGTAGTCGGTCAAAGTAATGTCTACCGCCTCAAAATTATCATAACTCCCCTCCGCAGTCGCCGCCGGAATATTGAAGGAGAAATTAAATTTCGAAAGTGAAAGAACGTTTACAAACTCCAACGAATTGCTGTCGCCAGAACGATTAGACTGGAAATAAACACTGTTGTAATCCGCCGTTTTTTCAAAGTCCCCGACGAAATAGTCCTGCATTCTTAACGCGCTTCCAAAGCCCACGTTCACCACGGAAACTTCTTCGCTATACACGCTAACACCGCCATAGGAATATTTAAATTTCACTTTTTCGCAATCGGGAACGACAACGTTCGCGTAGTCAACCTTTACCTCGCTCCCGCCATCGGCAATCAGGAAAACCTCTACCGCCTGCGGTGTCGGATTTGCCGCTTCGTACGTGTACGCGTATACCTTATCAAACGTATAGGTCGCATTGGCAATCAAATACTTAGGTAAAATGGGGTCGCTAAAACTAATATTGTCGGTAGGGACACTTGATACCGTATAGGATGTACTGTAAGAAGTGAAAACATCGCTATATTCGTATATAATCTCATATTCCCCAACGTTTTCAACAAAAAATTCGTTGTCAATAATCTCAAAACGCTCCGCTGCGCCAGCAAGCCTATAATACGCAGAAATCGCTACGTTGCCATTCTTACTAAACGCCCCACACGCAGGCAATTGACACGTTTGCCCTGCCTGCAAGCTCGTCGCTTTTTGCAGTTCGAAGGATACAATTTGATCATTCTCACTATCAATACAGTTCAAGGTGAGAATTTTCGTCGAAGTCGTGCCATACGCGTCCTTCGCCGTATATACAACCGTATACAAACCTACTGATTTCGGGGTGAAAATCCCGTTTTTACAACTGTGTTGACGTTGCTTCGCCGTACCGTATTGACTGTAAACGCCAACCGAAACGCCACCCTTCAAGTTGACGTCGTAAACGGTTGCATCGGGGAGTTTAATACTCTCGTTTCTCGCTACGTAATAAATCTTTTCCGCCGTTGGTACGTCCAGCGAAATGACAGGCGCTTTGCGATCGTAAATTTTATCCAAATGCAGGTTGCGTTCTTCTTTGCCTGCCATCATCGAAACGTCTATTTTCACGGCAGACTCGTAATATTCTTCCGCAAGAACGGAAACGTAGACCTCGCCCGTAGTAAAGCCTTTGAAGACATCCTTGCCATATAACTCGGCGTTGTCCAAATCGCTTACCAAAATTTTCGACCTATCTTCCGCGTAAAAACAATTCTCTACGGGATCAAAATATACGGTGAGCCCCGCATCGGTAAGTTGCCACGTGCTTGTAAAAGCACCGTAGACGCCGTCGCAGACTTGATAACGCGTTGCGCCAAGATAAATGGCTGAGTTTACCACCTTGTCGCCTGCAATAGGAAGGAGACCAATAGATTTTTTACCCGCTACGTCTGCACGATAATAGGCAGCAGCCGTCTTTTCAATATGGTTGGAATAATCCCAACACAGCTCCAATTCGATGAAATTTTCCAAGTCGTAGCAATCGGTCAGCCTTACGACCTGTTTCAAAGATTCTCTATGCGTAGTTCCCTTTCCACCGTTGCTATACGGATGCATGCGGAGTAAAGGCGTATCCTTGTCATAGTCGTAAATATTAATCGGTTCGTTGTAAGTAAAAATATCCTTATCTGCCAATTCAAGGTGCAACCCAGCAACGCTAGAACCCGTAATACGCTCCAGAGAATCGCTGTACTCTAACACAGAGTTCGGCCCTATGCTATATGCAGACGAATTTACCTTAAACGTCTGATTTGCCGAGATTCTTTCGCCGCCTACAACCACCTGGTATTCCAAAGTGTATTCACCAAGAGCGTTTAGACTAACCGTTTCACTTATATACGGAGTTCCATCTGGAAAGTACAAGCGGAAATCTGTCGCCTCATAACTTTCGCCCTCATACGAAATCGTCGCTTTGGGGACCGAAAATTCCTGCCCTAAATCATATTCCGTTAAGATTGCCTCGGCGGTGGTAAGTTGGATCGCTTTTACCGTTTCCACGTCGCCTCTATCGCTTGCATAAAACCCTGCAAACGTAAACAAGGAACAACCTAAAAGCGCCATGCCAAGCAGTATGCTTTTCTTCATTTTACTAATAAACTCCTTTCTCCTTATTCCTTTAATCCGCCCATCGAGATATTGCCCATTAGTTTATCCTTAAAGAAGAGGAAGAGTACCAAAATCGGCAACGCCAGCAGCATACTTGCCGCTACGCGCGCGGGGTCCGTTCCCAAGCCCGGAGGCGCTTGGATATGCGTCAAGCGATATACGCCGTAAGCAATCGACGGCTTGGTAGGCATATACAAAAGAGAGGTTCTAAAATCATTCCACGCTGCGACGAATTGCACCAACGCTATCGTAAAGAAGGTAGTCGAAATCAAGGGAAGTACGATCTGGAAAAAGATTCGATACTGCGAAGCACCGTCAATTTCCGCTGCTTCCATATAAGAGCCCGCCAACGACTTGAAGAACGCATAAAACACAAAGAAATACGTTCCGCAATAATAGGATTTTTGTACAATATAGCCTATGTACTCGTCGTATATCCCCAAACCTTGCAAAATAGCAATTTCCGCAGGATACGTACCAACGGAAGGGATCATCATAGCAATCAGCGCCACGTAATAAAAGATCGTGATGGACTTAAATTCACTAAACTTTGCGCAGAGGTACGCCATAACCGCCGACATAAAAGTAGGCAAAATAGCTTGTACTGCCGCATAAAACACCGTGTTAAACAACATCTTTAACAGCGTGACTTCCTCGGAGTGGTTAATTTCACCCCAAATCGAATAATATCCAACGTCTGCAGGGAAACTAAATTTTGTTAATACTTTGACGTAGTTGTCAAACTGAAACACTTCTTCCTTGCTGCGATTGAGGTCCGGAAGTCCAAATATGTTATTGAAGGTCGAGAAATCCGTATCCGATTTTAAGGAAGTGAGTAAGCCCCAACAGAGTAAATATATAATGGAGATAGCGTACACGCACAAAATCGTAAGAATAACGATTTTAAATATCGTACTAACGACGTCATTCGTTTTTGTGCTCAATTTATTTTTCGTTTCCATAATTTTGCCTCAATTTAATCTACGCTAGGACCATACTTTTCCAACAGTTTTTTTGTTACTGTCACTGTAGGGAAGACAATCGCCGTTAAAATCAAACCGATTGCCGAAAGTACGCTATAATTGACTTCACGGAACTGCTCTGTCCAGATTCTCTCAGACATCGCTCTCTCAGCCTTTGAGTACAGCCAACTTCCCAAATTGTGTATTTCCGTTGCTTTTGTCCCCATCAAGTCTAATGCCGCATACATATTTGTAAACACACCCGAAAGGTTAATGACAAGGAAGGTTACGACGGTAGGATAGATAAGTGGTATGGTAATGTGGATAAATTCCTGTAAAATATTCGCCCCATCGAGCATAGCCGACTCCACAACCGATTCGTTCACTCCACTCATTGCGCCAGAATACAACAAGACGTTGACGCCGAAGGAAACCCATATATTAAAGAATATAATCGTCGCAAAGCGTGTATTCGGGTCATTCAATAACCCAGCAACCTTCTCGCTCGTAAACTTTTCCACCAAAAAAGGATAGCCACGGTTGACGAGATACTTGAAAATGATTGCAAAGATTAGGCTGGAAATAACCTGCGGCATGAAAAGCATCGTCTTAAACAATCCGGACGCTACATATTGCTTGTAGATATAGAACGAGAAAGCCAAGGCCAGCACCGTCCCCAGAATCGTCGTAAACAGGAACAATACCACGGAATTGCTAATCGCCGAAGAATGCGCTTTCAGCTGTTCGAATGCCTTCAAGAAATTATCAAAACCAGCAAACGTAATATCGTATCCGTTGCCGCTTACAGCATCCTCGTAGTGTTGAAAAGCCAACAGAAACGATTGTGTTCTTGCGCCAAGATATATTAAGATAAATTGTAATACAGGGATAACCGCCATCGAGATACAAAATAGATACCTCGAACGTCTTGCCCTATTTACATTAGGTCGCGAAGGCGACTTTCCCTGCATTGCCATTTGCCTATTTACGCTCCTTTATAATAATTCACCCATTCTGCTGCCGAAATATAACTGCTTTCAAAGGCTTGTTTTACCGTTTTGCCCGCCTGATAAGCGCTGACAAACGTAGCATATTCCTTGCCGTCAATCAGCGGTGTAAAGTATCTACCAGCCGTAGAAATGCGAAGTTGTGATTTGTTGGTGTTGAAGGTTTTGTTGTCCGCACTACAGAATACCATCTTCGTATTTTCCGAACTAACACGATCATAAATACTCTTCTGGAAATAGGTTAACTTGTTATAGTCGTCGGGGATTAAATCATAATCGAAATGCGCGCGAACGATACCGGTGTTGCCCGTAAAGTGGCTCAATTCATCGTCGGTGTACAAGAATTTCAAGAACTCCTTACACGCCTTAACCAATCCGGAATTGCCTTCCATCTTTTTATTCAAGAAGGCATAGCCGTCTGCCGTATCCAAAAGCGTACAATCCTTACCGTTGCCTTCTGCAATCGTGCCTTCCAATTGTACGGGAAGGGGCATCCAAGCCAATTTTCTTTCTTCAACCTCATCGTTTTCGTAATAAAAATCTTCAAATACGGTATTCAGGGTATACGATTCGTTGTACCAGTAGTTACCCTCAATCAACATACCGATTTGCTCTTTGCCTTGATAGCCACTCCATACGAAATCGTTTTGCGCTTGGATATTCGTTTTATCGCCCGTGATTGCATCCTCGGTAAACCAACCTTGATCCATTGCGATCTTCAAGAAGGACAATGCATAGTAGCGATTTACGTTTTGCGATGCGTAATAGCCCTCGGCTGCCTCAATCGTTTTTACCTGCGTCTTAGGTCTCTTAAAATCTCTTAACCCGCTAAACACCGACGTCGTTTCGTAGCCCGTGAGCACTTCCACTTCGCCCGAAAAATCATACGCCGTTCTCATCATATCGTATCCGGACAGGGACGCCCAAAGCGAACTTACCAAATAATGTACGTAATGCGACGATGCGTTGGGATAGTTGAACGGAGTCGTACTTGCCTGTTTCTTCATTCTATCGCAAAGGACAATCAGCTCTTCCAGCGAGGTAGGCAAGCCGTCGTCGTTGGCAGGGTCATCATAATTCGTATCGTACGTGCCGTTGATACCACAACTTCTCTTCCCAGCAGCGTTCTTAACGAACTTATAGGTCTTACCCGTTAAGCCACAGGTATACGAAACGAAGTTGGTTTCGTCGGGAGCAGCAAAGAACAAATTCTTTCTCGTAAACAAGTCCTTATCATAGGTAAGCCCCGGATACCAAGTAGCCGAAGGAAGCGCGTAATACTTCCCATCATCACCCTTCAAGGAATTCAACGCGCTCTCGTCAATCTTCGATTCCAGCGTTCTATCGTCACCGTCGACCTTTGCCGAAAGGACGTCGCTAATATCCAACAAAGATTCACTTCTTGCCAAAGAAGCAATGCTACCCGTGCCTTCGTCAAAATAAATGTTGTAGTTCGAACTTCTCATCGTTTCAACGCCCGTATTAAGATTGTGTTCAATCTTAAATTTAACGCCCGTCTTTCCGTCCTCAAACGATACCCCCTCATTCGCCTGCACGAATCTTTCACAGGCTGCATCCAACCATGCACGGCCTACACCACCGCCGTAATTCATAATTCTAATGACCGTCGTAGTAGAATCTTCCCCGCATGCACCTGCACCAAGAGCCATCGTAAACGTCATCGTAAGCGCCATCAAAGCGGTTGCAATTTTCGTCGTTTTTTTCATACTAAAACTCCTCCGTTTTTTTATTCTCTAGCCAATTTTTATTTTTCGCTTAAAATCAAATAAGCATATTTCTTTTGCATTATCAATTTATTTTCAACGAGTTCTCCGAATAAAACGCTTTCGATTGCATAGTTATTCTCAACTGTAAAATCAATCTCGTTTTTCTCGTCCTCAAAATTATAAAGCATGATTCCGATTTTTCCGTTGTCTAATTTATGTACAGTCCTGAAAACGAACGGATCGTCGAGTGAAACAATTTGTTTTTTCTCTCTAAAGAAATTCTCGTAAATTTTGTACAACTCTGTATTTTCGGGATAATACGATTTCGTGTAAAAGGTTTCCAAGGGAGCATTTACGAACGTAACCGAACCTTTCCCGTACTTGTTTACTGCAATTGCAATATTTCCGTCTTGATCTCTTGCAATAACCTGTGCGCTTTCGCTTTCCATGAATAATTTTCTTTCGCGGTCAATTGACAAAACGCTTTCTTCTACGGGGAATTGAATGGTGTTTTCTACCCCCTCGTTTCCGCTGACACGCAAACCCGTCCATTTTTCAAAATCACGGCTTACGCCACCGTTGTAGGTGATTAACAGCTTTGCACCGTTCCGAATTTTTTCATCCAAGAAATCGGCTTGACATTTCGGCAGTCCACGATAATCACTAACGCAGGGAAGAATGTAGTATTCCGCATCCTTCAACGGTTGTTCTTCGTGGCAAAAATCTACGTATCTGCCCGCTTGAACACCCAGCATAAACGCACCGTAGGCTCTTTCCCAATGTTCGCTTGCGCCGCTCAAAATGCACACCGCATCCTTTTCGGGAGCAGGCAAGTCGCCGATGCTCGCAAGCGCCTCCTGCAGTTCTCGCATTTTGACTAAGCCTGCTTTCGGCGTATAATCCGCGTGGCACAAGCCTAAGTAAATCTCCGCGCCCGCGTAATCATAAGGAGCGAAATCCAAATGGTCTTGGTCAAAAGCGCACCACCATAAATACCCCTCCGTACCCGTCATGTACGAAGTGATTAACGACGTTTCCAAATAATCAGGAACTTTATCATCGCACAAATAGTTGTGTCCCAAAACCCCGATTTCCTGCACCATTGACGGCTTTCTTGCCATTGAAGTATAATAGGAATTCTCCACAGCCGCGTGCATAGAGGCACGCATCGCCGTCAGCTTTTCCACGTCGCAATAGGGAGTAAAGGGCGGATACGGATGTGGAGTGACCATATCGAAGATTTTGCCAAGCGACGGCAAATTCCACTTCCCTTTTCCTGCCGTACAATGCAAGCCCGCATAAACGGGACGGGTAGGATCCGCCAAACGAATCGTGTTCGTAATCGTTCTAAGCCACAATTCCGCCTCGTATTCATTGACCTCATAGCTTAAACAGTTTGTTTCGTTTCCCGGCTCGTAAGCGATGACGTTGTCAAATCCTTTAATTTCGGAGATTAAATCCTTGATAAAGGCACATTGATACAAGACTACTTCAGGGTCTTTGACCAAGTCCTTCGACATGAACGGTTGAGGTACAAGCTTGCGACCGCTCATCCAACCTGTAACCAGCGAAACGATAACTTTTAAACCGTTTTCCTTTGCAGCAGAAAGCAGGTGTCTCATATTCTCCACTTGTTTTTCGTCCAAACCGCTTTCAGGGAATTTTTGATACACTAGAGGAGTGTCGCCCGTTCTCATTTTGAAAGGAGCTGCCTGCGCCGCCCGTTCATTACAAAAACGAATTTCCGTCAGAGGTTGGAAATCCGACCAAAGCGGAAAAATACGGATTGTATTGACACCATACGCGCGCAAGGTTTTGAAATCCCTTTCCACAACGATTGGATCGTATTGACGCCACGTATATAAGCCCGCGTGCGACGCCCAATAATTAAAGCCTAATAAGAAATCTCCTTTCATTTTTCAATCCTTTTCGTTTAATTCTTAATTTCTTTTGCTTGCCAATCATTATCAAAAATGATATAATTGTACCAACCATTCACCGCCAGAGGAGATATGCTCAATGCTCACTTACACCTACGAAAGCAAAAATTGCAATATAACCGCAAAACGTTGGTCCAACGTTTTCCCTAAAACCCACACCCACACTTTTTGGGAAATACTTTTCCTTTACAAAGGGACTCTTGTTAATAGTTTAAATAAAGAAGAGCATGAAATGAATAAATATGACATAGCGCTTATCAAGCCTACCTGTATTCATAAACTAAAACCCGTTTCGGGTATTAAAGCGGAATACTACAACATTATTATTGAATCCACTTTTTTTAATGCGTTCTGCAATAAAATTTACGAAGGCTTAACCGACGATCTTCTTAACGCTCAGAATTTATACGTTACCCTTTCGGCTCATAGACATAAAAAACTTTTAGATTTAATCTGCCTTGCAGCCAGCACGACAAATCAAGAAAACGCTAAAAAATATTATAATATCGCCTTATCATATTTACTGCCCGAATTCATTCCCCTCAACGAAACGCAAGAGCTTTCTACCGTTGAACAGGCATTAAAAATTATGTCAGACCCTAATTATATGCATCTCACCATTAAGGAAATTTCAAAGGAAATCGGGTACACGCCCGAACATCTAACGAGGCTCTTCCAAAAGGAGAACATCGGCTCACCAAGTCAAGTTTTTTTAGAGTTGAAAATGACCCACGCGAGATTGCTTTTAATTCAGACGGATTCAACAGTTGAGGAAATTGCAAAAACGATTGGTATTGAATCTCTCCCGCATTTTTATCGCATTTTCAAAAAATTCTTCAACAAAACGCCTAACGCCATCCGAAAAGGTTAAGGCAACCTTAACCCCAGCCCTATCGTAGAAAAATCCAACCTTGTATTGCCTTAAACTTTGCTTTAACGTATCCAAGTTAAGTTTATTATAATACTTCCGCATATAAAAGTCAATAAACCAATATTTAAATACGCTATATATTTGTTTGCTTTTTTTGACGATTTTTTTACACTTTATTGATTTTTTACCGAGAAATATGCTTTTTCTCGGTCTTTTTATTACAAAAAAATATAATCCGTTAAAACAACATTACCTGCTTTTACTTTTTCCTTTTTTTGTAATAAAATCAAGAAATTGTTAAAAATATTTTTGGCTGCAAAGAAGATTAATTAGGAAGTTCCAACAAGTTTTCCCTTAAAAACGCAACTGCTTTTTCTATATCTTGTTCAGGGTTCTCCCCGCATTCACGCTCTATCGTCAAATACCCGTCATAGCCTATTTCTTTCAATGCCTTGAGATAATTTTTCCAGTCTACTTGCCCTTCGCCGAGAGGTAATTCTTTGAAGCCCTCGCAAGCGTTCAAAGCGTCTACGCCCCCAACAGCAAATGCGTGATATACGGCCGTCGGGTCTTGATTTTTATCGAGCATTACACCGTCCTTCGCGTGCGTATGCACGATATAGTCCTTTAATAAATAGACCGCCTCCACGGCATCCTGCCCCGTCACCATCGTGAAATTTGCAGGATCTAGATTGACCCCTACTCCTCCTTGTGTGTCCTTTAAAAACGCAAGGAGCGTTTTTGCTTTTTCAGGTCCAGTTTCAATGGCAAGCGTTACGCCTTTTTCTTTTGCATACAAACCGCATTCCGTCAACGCTTTTAACATCACACCATATCTTGGATTACTCTTATCTCCGGGGATAACACCGATATGCGTGGTTATGACTTTTGTGCCAAATTCCACCGCTAAATCTACAATTTCTTTGGTTTTTTGAACGCGCTCTGCATTGTCTTCTTCTCGTTCAAAACCGTAACCGCCCATATCCCCGCAAAGCGCGGATACCACCAAGTTGTTTTCTTTGAGCAGTTTTTTATATTCGTCCTTTTCTTTTTGAGAAAGCGCAGGAGAAAATTCGCCCGTCGTAGCATAAATCTGAACACCTTGTAAGCCTAAATCTGCGGCGATTTCAATGCCTTCTTTATGCGTTTTTTTGAAACAATCGGTGATTACGCCTAACCAAACTTTAACACAGTATTTTACGAATAAAAAGTTAGAGCGCGCAAAGGTATTAATAAGAGAAGACAAGCTCTCTTTCACAGAAATCGCCAAACTCTTACATTATTCGTCCCTGTATTCTTTTAGTAAATCTTTTAAACTCCATTTCGGTATTTCACCAAGTGATTATCGAAAATCGCATCGCCCCACACGTCAACTTCCCCAATGAGATAAGTAAAACGCCAAAGAAATACAATGATCCATATTCGGCTTATTTTTGGGTTTCAATAAGGGCAGGTATCTTAATTTTCTTAAAAATTTCGGCGTCCATTTTGGCGTTCAAAGTAAAAAAGCCTTGAAAATCAAGGCTTTTTTGTATAGTCGTACATCTTCAATTCGTGTCGACCGCACCACTCTAAACCTAAATTGAACCATCGTGTTCGGTTTAGGTTTTTTGTTTTATTACTTTAAGCGACGTAGCTGTCAAAGAACGCCACCACCTCGCCGATCAGCGCGGTGTCCAGCTTGCCGTCCGACCCGGTCATCACGCCGTGATCGCGATCCTCGTATTTCTTGAATACAAAGCGTGGATTGTCCTTATATTTTTTGTAATAGGCGTCGTAGCCGTAGCCGATGGGAATGGTCGTATCGTCGGCGCTATGCACAATCATCACCCCGCAATCGCTGCCCTCAAAGCCCTTCATGCTGGTGCTGAACGCATACTTGCCGTACTGGAAAAATTCATACACCGAGGCAAAGGGCAACAACAGCTTCGCCACGCCGCCCACCATCTGACAACCGCGGTAGTCGATCAAATCCATCGACTTATTCCAGCCTGCAAGCGACGCCACCGCCTTGACCTCGGGATGATAATTTAAGACGTTGCCCACGGACAAACCACCCCAGCTATACCCCATCAGAACAAAGGGCAGATCCTGCGTTTTTTCCATCGTCTGCGCGTAGGAAATTGCGTAATCAAGGTCGATAAAGCCCTGCGGCAAGCCGCCGACCACCTCGCCCTCACTCTCGTCGTTTGCCGTTGCGTCATAGGCGAACACGTAGTAGCCGTTCTGCGTCATAATCTCGAAGATATCCATATACCCTCTCTGACCGCCACCGCCAAGCCCGTGCGCAAAGACCACTACCCCTTTTTCTTCCACACTCTCGTCCTCGTTTTCATATAAGTAGCCCACCAGCGTCTGTTTTTTGTTCGAGGTAAAAGTGTGGCGTTCCCGTTTCATAGAGGGGAATTGCTCGATCGTAAAGGCAGCCTCCTCGCTGGTGGTGCAGCGGTAATGAAAGCTGCCGTCGTAAATCGATACCGCCACGCAATACAAAACAATCATACAAACCAACAAAAACGAAACCGCAGAGATAATGCTAATCGTTAGAATTTTTTTCTTTTTAGAATCCATACCTACTCCTTTTTTTGTCATTTTTTATTATGACAATTACAGTATATCACTCGGTTTTACAAATTGCAAGCCTTTTTTTGTTGTTTCCCGAAAATAGTTAAAACGCCGCGGCAGGTTTTGCCACGGCGTTTTCTTGTTTTGTTAGTAGTTAATTAAAATCAGCTCGTCATCGCTTGTCAGAACCAGCCGTTCCTCTTTATCCATATCGCTGCACAGGAAGGTGATTTCAGGGTCGTCTACTCTCTTTATACCGATACAAAGACGGGTCTTATTAGAGGCAAGATAGAACGATTGCACCAGCTCTGCCCGGCATGCAAATTCTATGGTGGGCTCTTCCAGCGCTAAGACTTCGGAAACCTTGACGATGTCAAGGTCAATCGCTCCGTCACCGCCAATCTCGTTGGTGGAAATCAGATCGCGATAGAACTTCCTCGAACCGGGGTGAGTCAACAACTGCACCATAAACAGCGACAAAATACGGTTGGATACAATCACCGACATCACGCCAAAGTTTTTAAGACAGCTCAAGTTCGCAGGGTTCATAATTTCTGCCAAAATCTCCGTCGTATCGTCGAGGCAGCCACTCAGCTTAAAGGTGAGCGCAGACAGGAAAATATCCTCGTCCTGATTGTTCATATCCGTTCCGTCTGAGGAGAGCAACAGTATCTTTTTCTTGCCCTTCGTTTCTTTAATACGAGCAATCACCTCTTCCAAATCATCGTGATAGGAATAAGCGTAGCAGGCAATCTTCTTTTGATACAGATTTTCGTATTGATCAAGCTCGTCCACGACGAATTTTGAATCCCCCGAACGGGAAAGAATAAATACGCTGAATTCCTCGCGCTCCGGCTGGTAGCGATAGTTCAGGGAGCGGTCGTAGCTACGCTTGGTTTCTCTAACGCCCAGGTCTTGTCCACTCTCTGCAAGCACGTACAACTGGTCAGCGCGCTTTTTGCCCTCGCCGTCCACCGCGTCATCGTCGTCGTAGTTGATGACGGGAATACAGCTACTGTAGGTACGCAAAGCCTCCTCCATCTCCATCGTCGGTATGCCGTAAAACTCACATCCGTCGTAGGAAAGCAGGGAATGATACAGACCACTAAAGCCCGAGCTCACAATCGTCTTCCCTAAAATGTGCCCCAGCACCGAATTATGGGAGAAGATAATGATACGGTTATGCAAGTCCTTATCAATGGTCGAGAGCAACTTTTCAATCTTAACCACCGTATCGTTGTTTTCCACCTCCACCACGATATTCGCCTGCGTTGCGGCGTGGATGATGGTGAACAGCGATTTGAGCGCCTGAATGTCCTTGGTGGACATCGCGTGCGTACCGTCGTTTTCCAAGGTAGAGAGCAAGACACCAACGTATTTTGCGTTTCTCAAGGAGATATCGTCCAAATACTTCGGGGAGTTAGGATTACCACTCTTAATAAACAGCCGTATATCTTTCATTTTACGTCTGTTTTCCGTGAAGATGTTTTGAATCGAGTTCAATACTTCCTCTCTATCCTGCTCGGAGAGAATGACGATATTCTTCTTCCCTTCCAAAAAGGACAGGTCGTAGATAAGATGCGCCCCGATCGACGACCAGTTCAAAAAGACGTAATGATCAGAAAGCTTGATTTTCCCAAGGTTATTAAGGCGCTTATCGATCATCGACTGCAAAATATCCGTAGTGAAACCGATCAACGCGCCAGAGAAAATGACCATCTGAATGACGGTGAGCACCATCTTAATTACAAAGCACGCCATATCCTCCTGAGAATTGACAAAGTCGTAAATCCCGTCCGAACACATCGTATAGGTGAATATGTACGCCAGCTCGTCAAAGAACGGGTTCCCCGATACAATGGATAAAAGCCCCGTAAACAGTACGATGACCGCAAGGTTAATCGCAATCAACGATACCGCGATGGCAACTCTTGGATGAGAATACCAAAGTAACATCAACTTGTTCGTCTTCTTCTTATGCAAAATAAAGTTCCTCCACGCACGTATTTTCATCATTATAACATATATTTTTACAAAAGACAATATCGTTTATCTTCTTTTTATTGACATTTTTCGAGGCGGGTGCTACAATAATAACCAAGCAATCTATTTGCGCGCGTATTATATACGAAAAGGAGAAAATTATGTTATCCAACCGTTTTATGCGCCTGATCACCAGCGTTCTAATCTTGCTCGGTGTAGGGATCGTAACCATTCTTATCATCACCCCGATTTTTGACGGCGGCGACTCCGTTGGAACGGCAACTTCGGGTATGATGGGCAACCTGTTAATCTGCTTTGGCGTCTGCCTCGTGCACCAAATCTGTTGGGATTTGTTGAATTTTTCCTTCATGGAAAATGCCGTCGGCAGAACGATTAAGCGCGTTTTGTTTATCGCGGTGCTTGCAATTGCAGTACTTATGGGCTGCGTGTTGCATTATGCGAACTTGCTGGGTAGCGACTACGAATTTAAAAAACTTGTAAAAGCAAGCGCCTTTTCGCAGGGTTTTGCTTTAGCAACCGTTCTGTGTCCGATTTCGTCGGCAATTTTCTGCCTGCTCTCCGACCGTCTGTGCTGGGAACGGGAACGCGCGCCCTTCCTGCCCTTGTATAGCATGGGCGCAGCCATCGGCGCAGGGATTATCATCGCATTCTTGGGCGAAGCCGCTTGGAGCTTTATGCCCATCCTCTTAATCATCGGCGGACTCGGTTTTTTCGTTGGCTACTGCGTGGTCAAGAAAACCTTTATCTACGGCGAAGAGGAATACGAATACGTCAGCAGCGGTTATAGCGGCGGCTACAGCGGCGGTAGCAGCAGCTACGGCAGCGGCGACAGCGACTATTATTCAGGGGACACCCGCACAAGCGACGGTCTTTTCCTCAATCAATTTGAAATCGGTATGCACCGAATCGCAAGCTACAACTCTCGTGGAACTTCCCTTTCGCACGGGGCGTATTTGTCTTGCTCCGTCTACTCCTCAACCTATCCCGGCGGTGTCGATTTCAAGATTACGGGCACGGTGACGATTAACACCGACTACATCACCCACCAAGCAGATATCAGCGACATTCGTTCGGATGCTCAGAGAGAGATTTCGGAGATTGCGAGTGACTTGAAGTCGGCTGCAGAGAGCGAAATCCGCAGTCTGCGCGAAAAGTACACCGACTACGACGGCAGAATGAGCATCAACGTAACCTCGGACGTACGGGTTGAACAGCGTTAAATTTCATAGAAAAGGCTGTGTCACAAAGAATGATTGATTTACAACAAAATCCTTTTTGTTGGATTGACGAGAAAAATATAAGAAAGACAAGCGTTTTATGAGGGCGCATACCCCCAGCGGTCTGTAACCGAATAAAATGCGCCGAATTTCGCAACTATTTTTCCGTCAAAAATCAATCAGGTGATGTGACAGAGCCGTAGAAAAAAAGGCTTTACCTCGCAAGGTAAAGCCTTTTCATTATCCGCAATTCTTGTTCGCATATAAAAACGCGTACTCTCTTTTAAAGCGTTCGAGAGCGCGCAGGTATTTTTCCGATATCTCTAAGGTATAGCGTTGCTTTTCGGTGTAAGAAAGTGTTTCGTACAAAGCGTAATCGGTCAGTCGCCCGATAGCATCGCTGACCTCGCCCTCGCTTAAAAGCAGAGCTTTTACACGCTCGTAAAAGGGATCTACGAGCTCTTCGCCACGGATTTTTCGTTCCACCTCCATCGCAAAAAAGCGTTCCGCCTCCTGCGTATTCACCCCGTTTTGCCTTGCAAACTCTATCTTTTCTTGCTGTTCCAGCCGATAGCTTTCCCAAAAGTTTTCCTTCATCCTTTGTTTGGCTTGACGGGCAATCGTCCTTAAAGTTCTACCTGCATTCTTCGACATTTTTCCACTCCTTTTGATTAAAATTGCCAAGATTGACTATTTTTTGCAAACAAAAAAGCTCACGATTTCGTGAGCTTCTTTCGTTTAGTTTCTGCTTCTCTTTCTGGCAGCTTCGGACTTCTTCTTTTTTCTTACGGAAGGCTTTTCATAGAATTCCTTCTTTCTAAGATCGCCGATGATACCGTCGCGGGAGCACTTTCTCTTAAAACGACGCAATGCGCTTTCAACATTCTCGTTTTCACCAACTTTCACCGTGGACATAGCTTTTCAACCCTCCTTCGCCTACTGCACTTATTTCAACATTGTTATTATACCCGTTTCAGGAAAGGCTGTCAAGTTTTTTTAAGGCATTTTTTGGCATTTTACAAGAAAAGTTTTTCTTCGACAAAACCCGTCAGGATTGCCCTTCAAACGAAGTTAGGATACCCGTTCGAAATCGCTGGCAGGGTGCTTACACCAAGGACAAATGAAGTCGTCGGGCAACGGCCCTTCGTGTACGTAGCCGCATACCTTGCACACCCATTTCTCCTGCGCAGGCTCTGCCGATTTGTCCGCTTTGCCCTCTGCGCTTGCCGCCTTGGGGGCAGGTTTTGTCTGCGGTTTGACCTCCGTTAAGTACTGCTCGTAGGAAAGGCTCTTGTGGCCGGAGAGGGTTTTCGCCTCTACCACTTCCCCGACGAACAGAGTATGCGTGCCGTAATCGTGCGCGCCTACCACCTTGCAGGACAGATACGCGTTGGCGTTTTCATAGATGTAATACAGGCCGTTCTCGCTGCGAGGATAAACCCTGCCTGCAAACTTATCGACGTCCTTACCCGAGGAAAAGCCAAAATGCTTAAACAGCGCAAAGGGGGTATCTCTTTGCAGAATGGAAACGTTGAATTCCCCCGTGCGTGCAATCATACCTTCGGTATAGTTGCTCTTATTGACAAACACCACCACTCTTGTGGGGTCGCTGGTGAGCATCTGCACCGTATTTACGATACAGCCGTTGTCCTTTTCTCCCTCTTTCGCCGTCAACACGAACAGCCCATATGTAATTGCATACAGCGCTTTTTTATCCATAACACCCATTGTTCTATCCGTCCTTATATGTATTGTAAGGGCGAGTTTCCTCGCCCTTTATTTTTTATCTCTCAGTCGATAAGCCTTACGCTTTCCACAAGCCGTGCAGATTGCAGTACGCATACACGCCCAAAACCTCGTCGCCTGCCTTCAAGCCAAACGCTACCTCAGGGGTATCCGTCGGCGCAAAGTATTTCACCTGATAACCGTCCTTCGTTTCCACCGCTACCCATTCGATATAGTGCGCCTCGGTTGCAGGATGCATTACGCTACCTACGGAAACACGCAATCTACCGCATTTCTTTTCCACTACGGGTACGTGCTTTTCCACCGCCGCATCCGTCGAGCAGGGAATCAGCTCCTTCCAGCCCTCTAAGGCAAGCTCTTCCTTGGAAATAATCACTTTTTTACAGTTTTCACATTGATAAAATTTCATAATTTTCTTCTCCTTATTAAGACTTGGTCTTATTTATAATGTACCATAAGAAATAGCCTTTGTCAATAGTTTTCTCAAAAATTATTCGATTTTATGCAGATTTTTTGTAAATTTTTCCAGATTGAAGTGGTTTTTTCTTACAAATAATGCACCCAGCCTTCCTTGCGAGGCTTTGCCTCAGGCAAAGGTCCGTCCGCATAGCCTAAAAGACAATGCCCGATGCCTTCCCACTCGCCTTCTATCCCTAAGGATTTTAAGAGGTTTTTGCCGTATTCGCTGGCAAATTCCTCTTTGGCGCGGTGAATCCAACAACTACCTAAGCCCAGCGCATGCGCCGCGTTCATCATATTTCCCATGACGAGGCTACCATCGTAGAGGTAAGTACTCGCCGTAGGGTCCGCCAGCACCACCAAAATGACGGGCGCGCCGTAGAAGGGGTCAAAACCCTCGTCCATGCCCATAATCGTTGCATTGAGCTTGCGAAGTTCGTCGCGCACCTTCGGGTCGGTAATCGCCAAGATTTTCACAGGCTGACGGTTTCTGCCCGTAGGGGCGTAGGTACCTGCTTTAATAACGAGGTCGATAAGCTCCTTTTCCACAGGCTTTGCAAGATATTTTTTACAACTTCTTCTCTCTATAATATTCCTTACAGTTTCGTTCATAGTCCCTCTCCTTTTCCCTATTGTAGCACCGATCTGCTTTTTTGCTGTTTTTTCGCTATTTTTTAAGGTTATTCTGCTACCCTTCTAGACATCTTAATCTTCTGCGAAATAAGCGAGGGCAGATAGAAACATGCAGGCACGATGATATACAGAGCGTAAATAATCAGGGTGATCCAAATCTTCTCCATATCCCCAAAGAGGGCAGGCAAGAAAGCGCTTGTTCCACGGAAGAACATATAGTCCGCGCCCACGGTGTAGTTGACGATGTTGGCAGGGATAGACAAAATCAACGTCGGCACGCAAGGCAGGAGCACGTCCCAAACGCTCTTCACGCGAGTATAACGGTGATACCCCGAAAGGAGCATCGTAAGGCAAGTAAACAGCATCACCGCGTGATACAGCATCGAATGCATTGCCGAGAAGGAAAGAATCGAGTAGCGATACAAAACGGTCATCGGGTAGAAGAAGTTTACCGAACCGCCCAACAAACCCAGCGTACAAACGTAGCCGCAAGCCGCCTGCTTTACTTTACCTTTACCCCAGATTGCAAACGGCATCGCATACATAAAGATACTGCAAGGATAGAGGGGCAAAATCCCCGTCACCTCCAAACGCACCTCGTTGCCCGTCGTGCTTTCCCAAGTGATTTTCACCACTTCCAGCACCGTCATCGTCGCCCAAAGGATAATGAACAAGGGCTTAATCATCTTCTCCTTCTTATGCACGAGAATTGCGCCCACGATTACCATCGCTAACAAAATCCCTGCAACGATAAAATGCAAGGGAGTAAACATCGTCCCCGGCAACTGCTCTGCCGGCGCAAGCTTGTCCTTATGCGTGAAAAAATTTCTCAATAAGTATCCTAAATCCTTCATACCTTTGCTCCTTTTGCAAAAAGCTTATATAATCCAAAGTTTGCCCAAAACATCCCCGATGCCTGCGCGAGGACGACCACTAATATATACAGCGGATGCGAATATATCAACAAATCGCCAAGCAGAGGAAGCTTAAACGCATCGTGCAGGAACATACAGTTACTGCCCACCCATTCATTGATAAAATACCCAAAGACACACGCCGTCAGAATAAACGCCCCATACAAGATTGCATCCTTCGCCCGAGGCACGTAAAACTTCTTGGTTAAGACCAACAATCCTACGAACGCCATCACCGCGTGATAGAAAAGGCTGTGCAAGCTTGAAGGGTGCCACGCAGGATACAGCGCAAGCGAGGTGGACGGGTACAGCGTGAACAGACACGCCGCCAATATTCCACCCATCGTTATATACGCATAGCCCATGCGTGAGAGCCACTCTACTCTACTGCGACACATCCAACTTGCATAGAGAAACAGACTGCAATAATACAACGGCACCCAAGTATCCGCCTCCCAGCCTTTTACCACTCGCAAGGTGATTTTTACCGCCTCTGCTACGCTGACGGCAACCGCAATCCAAAACAGCAGTTTTTTCATCTGTTTTTCCGTTATACCACGGCATAGATACAGACCTGCCCCCACTAAAAGGATAAAAATCCCGATAAAGAGGAAATGCTCCCAGGAGAAGATTCCTGGGATTTGGCTTTCCTTATAATTGTCGTAAAAAAAGCGTATTACCAACATACCGAATACCTACAAGCTTGTCCTATCTTTCTCTTACAACCGTCTTATCGACGCCAGGTCGCAGGAGTAAATAAAACCAGCATCGGGAACAGCTCTAACCTGCCCGCCAACATATCGAACATGTACACGATTTTAGAAACGTCGGTAAAGTCCGCAAAGTTGCCCATCGGCCCAACCACTTCGCCTACGCCAGGCCCGATATTGTTCATCGTCGAGGCGACCGAGGTAAACACCGTCGTGAAATCCCCTTGTACCAAGGGATCAAAGGATATGAGCAACGCAGACGCCGCGAAAATGAGAATGAACGCCACGAGATATGCATTGACCGAACGCACCACTTCGTGTTCGACCATCCGTCCGTCCATCACGATTTTTTTCACCTGCTTGGGGTGAAGCAATCTACCCACCTCGTGCGCGCCGCCTTTGGAGAGAATTATCCAGCGGCTACATTTCATGCCACCGCCCGTACTGCCTGCACACGCGCCGATGAACATCAAAATCACCAAAATTCCGATAGAGAACTGCGGCCAGAGGCTGTAATCGACCTCAATCCCAAAACCCGTAGTAGAAACGATGGATGCAACGTAGAACGCCGACTGCCGCAAGGTGTCCGCAAAACTGCCCTTCCCTTCAAAGCTACCCATAAAATGTACGTTGAGGGAAATCGCCGTAATCGCCGCAAAGACGATGAGGATAAAAGTACGCACTTCTTCCGTCAACGCCTCCTTTGGCTTGCCGCAGAGCAACAGATAGTACGAGGCAAAGTTGATAGAGAATAACAGCATAAAAACCGTAACCACGATTTGGATATACGGTCCGTATGCGATACCGTTGGAGGTGTAGGAAAAACCACCCGTACCCGCGGTAGCAAATGCGGTGTTAAGCGCCCCAAAGACCCCCATACCGCCGCAAAGCAGCATGATAAATTCTACCGCCGTCAGCACCGTGTAAATCGCATACAGGATAAACGCCGTTTGGCGTACTTTGGGTACGAGCTTGGACACGACAGGGCCGGGGCTTTCCGCCTTCATCATATGCATATTCTGCGCGCCCGAAAGGGGAAGGAATGCCATCACGAACACCAGCACCCCCATACCGCCTACCCAATGGGTAAAACTGCGCCATATGAGCAGCGACTTTGCCATGCCGTCGATTTGTTCGCCCGTAAAGATGCTTGCGCCCGTCGTCGTAAAGCCGGAAACCGTTTCAAACAGAGCGTCGATAAAGCTATCCGCTACCCCCGTCAAAAGAAGGGGCAATGCGCCGAATAAACTCATCACAATCCACGAGAGAGCAACGATAACAAACCCTTCCTTGGCGTACATATTCTTATTTTTAGTCTTCGGAAGCACGCATAAACCGCCCAAACCACCGCAAATCCCAATGCAGATGAGGAAGATAAACAGCTCGTTCCACTCCCCATAGCAGACGGCGGTGATGGTAGGCACGAGGAAAAAGATGGCTTCGAATACAAGCAACGCGCCTAACGTTTTGCGTATAATAGAAAAATTCATATAGGTTTTACCTTCTACAGCGTATTAAAAGGGTTGATCCGGCAACTGTATTTCACTGCCCGAATTAGAGGAGGCAGAGGAGGAAGTACTCGGCTTTTCCGACGTATCGCAACCAGCCAAGCCAACCACTAGCATTATCATAATAAACAATAAAAATTTCTTCATATTTTTTCTTTAACGTATAAGTTTATAACTATTTAATAGTTATACCAGCGCATCTTCGATATCGAACAGAGCAACGTCCTTCGTGACCAAAATTACAGAATCGCCTGCCAAGATACAGTCGTTGCCTCGAGGCAAAATCACCTTATTATTCCTCACGATCGACGCCACCAAAACGCCCTGTTTCCAATCCAGCTCGCTAATCGGTTTCCCGACCACGACAGAGCCTTCTTTCACGATAAATTCCGCGGCCTCTACTTGATCTTGCACGACGTTGTAGAAGTTTTGCATATTACTGCCATGGGCATTTTTCGCAGAGCGAACATACCGCAAAATAATGTCCGCCGTCAAGTTCTTCGGGCAAACCACGGTGTCCAAATCCAGCTTCGCCACGACGCCGTCGTAGTCGATGCGGTTGATTTTCGTCACCAGCTTCTTTACCCCCCATTCCTTGGCAAACAGCGAAAGCAGAATATTTTCCTCGTCCAAGTCTGCGAGCGCCACAAAGGCATCCGTCGTTTCAATCCCCTGCTCCTTTAACAGCGTATAGTCGCTGGGGTTGGCGTTGATAACGGTGATTTTCGTATAGTCAGATGCAAGCGCCTCGCAAAGATCGTAGTTCTTTTCCACCACTTTCACGGAAATCCCGTCGCGCGATAACATATCGCAAAGATAGCGTGTAATTACCCCACCGCCGACGATCATCGCATCCTTTACGCTACGGCCTTTACGGCGAATCTTCGCCAAGAAATCAGAGGCGTCCTTAGGCGTGGACACAAAGGTGAGTACGTCCTTTTCCTCAAACACGGTATCGCCGTGCACTATATACGCCTCGTCCCCTCGTTCAATAGCGGCAAACTGCACGTTCGCGCGGAGCTTTGGCATAATCTCACGCACCGATTGCCCGATGAGCAAATTCCCTGCGCCAAGACGGATGGAAATCAGCTCCACCCTGCCCTGACCAAACGGCTCGATACGGGTTGCGGAAGGGAATCTAAGCACGCGCGCAATCTCTTTCGCCGCCTCGTATTCAGGGTTGATAACGGCGGCAAGGTCCAGCCTCTGTTGCAGATATTCCGCTTCCTTACTATACGCAGGCTGTTTGATGCGCGCCACCGTTTTACAGTCGCCCTCTTTTTTTGCAATCATACAGCAGAGCAGGTTCAGCTCGTCCGAGCTAGTAACCGCAATCAACAAGTCCGCATCCCCGATGCCTGCCTCTTGAAGGACAGAGAAAGTTGCGCCGTTGCCGACCACCCCCATCACGTCAAATTGCGCCGTAGTATCGGCAACCTTTTCCGCAGAAACGTCCACCACCACGACGTCGTTGTCATCCGCATTCAGTTTTTCCGCCAACGAGTATCCCACTCGTCCACAACCGACGATGATAATTTTCATATCTTCTCCTTCTGAATTCAAGCTTAAGCTTTTTTATTATGGCACAATTCTTGCCAAATGTCAAGGACTTTAAAATATTTGTAAAAAGTCTTGACTTTTTCACAAAAACTTTCTATAATAATGCCTAAGCTGACAAGACTTGAACTAAGGAGCTCTACGTACTATGGAATGTAAAGAATTGTTTTCTTGTATAGATTCTCTTTACGAGGAATATACGGCAAAATGGGTGGAAGTATGTAATATGGAAACCCCGACGATGAATAAGGAGCTCGTGGACAAGCTTGGCGATTATTTCATGAACCTTGCAAAGCAACAGGGCTGGGAAACCGAGGTCTTTGAAAACGTGACCGGCAACGTCGTTTGCCTGACCATGAACGCAGATTCTAAAAACGCGCCCATCACTTTCTCCGCGCATATGGATACGGTACACCCTCTCGGCTCTTTTGGCGTTCCTGCCACCAAGATCGTGGGGGATAAAATTTACGGCCCGGGCGTAGTCGATTGTAAGGGCGGCGCGGTTGCCGCAATGCTTGCGATGGACGCCCTGCAAAGACGTGGATTTACGGATAGACCCGTGCGCCTACTGTTGCAAAGCGACGAAGAGGCAGGCAGCCGTCCCATCAACAAGCCGAGCATTGAATACATATGCGAAAAATCAAAGGATTCGCAGGCGTTTTTTAACTTAGAGCCAAACATCGAAGGCTCTGCCTGCGTACAGCGCAAGGGCATCGTTACCTACACGATGAAGATTTGGGGCGTTGAGGCGCACTCCTCCCTCTGCGCGGTGAGCGGCGCCAGCGCGATTACCGAGGCGGCGCACAAGATTATCGAATTGGAAAAACTCAAGGACCACGGCGGTATCACTTGCAACTGCGGTGTCATCTCTGGGGGAACGACGCACAACACCGTCCCCGGCTACTGCGAGGTTCGGGTGAACTTCCGCTTCACCTGCGCCAAGGAACAAGAGTCGATTGCGCAGTACATGACAGAACTTGAAAAGACCGTCTACGTTCCCGGCTGTCGGACGGAAATTGAGGTATACGGCTCTCGCCCTGCTATGGAGCGAGTGGAAAGAAACCTCGAACTGCTCGATAGGGTGAACGAGATTTTTGAGGAAAACGGATTGTCGACCTTCAAACCGATTATGAAGCAAGGCGGCTCGGATGCGTCGCAGGTCACCTCGGCAGGCATCCCCTGCTTGGACGGATTCGGGGTACGCGGCGGCGGCGTGCACTCCCCTAACGAATTTGGCGTTTTAGAATCGCTGAGAGAGGCGGCAAAACGCTTAGCGGCAATTGCGTATTCTCTTTAATCCAAGAAAGGTTCGCTTTAATTTTACAACAAATAAACAACCAAAGAAGGTTTTTTATGAAAAAATCAATTATTGCATTGTTATCTATCTGCATGGCGGCATCTTTGTTGGGCGCATGCAATAGCACTCCCCCCACGTCTACCCCTCCCACTTTCCCTTCCACGGGAAGCGAAAGCACGAGTGGCGACGGCACGAGCAGCGACTCGACCAACCCTGAAATCCCTGACAGCAGCTCGACGGGTGGCAACGGCGGTACGCAAAATCCCGAAATTCCCGACGATACTAGCCTTACGATTTTGCAAAATGCCTACGCGTTGGCAAGCGGAACTTCGCTCTCTGGTACGCACACCCTGACGGGCGTTGTTACTGAAATCGAAAAAACGGACAAAGGGGACGTTTGCCTTACCTTCGTCGTTGGCAATTATACGCAGTACCCCATGTATTGCTATTGGTTGCAGGATGCAGATTTCGTACAAGTGGGCTACACCATCACCGTTTCGGGTACGATTAAAAATTACAACGGCAAGATTGAATACGAAAAACCCACGCTTGTGTCCTACCAGAGCGGTAGTTCCAGCGGTGGCAACTCCGGCGGCAACTCCGGCGGCTCTACGAGCTACACCTATACCGATTTCACCTCCAGCGAAAAGGCGTTGTTTAGAGAATATTTCGGCGAGGTAATCCCCTTCGCCCCCAACAACGAATACTACGTTGAGGAATATTCATACTATTACACAGAAGACGACGAAACGGAAGTCGGTATCAACTTCTACACCTTCGGCAATACGCAGGCAGATTTCAACGCTTACCGTCAAAAGTTCTCCTCCTACGAATACGAAGGAACAGGGCAAGATGACTACGGCGATACTTGGTATTTCTACAACGGCGACGGATATTACGTCGACCTGACGTACTACTACGATAGCGAAGAAGACGGCTACTGGTTGGACGTATACGCGTACACGCTAGTGAGCGGTGATATCACAGGCGGTAGCTCCGGTGGTAGCACCGGTGGCAATACTGGCGGTAGCACCCAACAGCCCGACAATTTGATGACGAACGCAGGCAAGGGCTTGCCCACGGGCACGAACGGCGTATACCACGTCGATTTCACGAAGGCAACCTACGTCAAAGACGTACACGACCAAGGCTATTACCTGGACGGTTGTCCTACCCTTTCTACGACAGAGAAAAACCCTGCAGTCTTGGTTGTTCCCGTACAGTTCAAAGACATCACCGCCGCATCCAAGGGCTATACGATTGACAATATCCGCAAGGCTTGGTTGGGCTCGGTGGCAGAAGTTGACTACTACTCGGTACACGATTATTACTATATTTCCAGCTACGGAAAGCTCGACCTTGACATCACCATTGTAAACGAATGGTTTACCCCGAAGAACAACAGCAGCTATTATCTTAACGCCACGATGGATTACTCTGGACAGCAGGTAGAATGCGGCGACCAGCTGATTATCGACGAAATTTTGGCGTATTACGAGAGCCGTATGGACCTTTCGCAGTTCGACTCTGACGGCAACAATATCATCGACTCTATCGTACTTATCAACACGCTGGATATCAACGCTGACGTTACCATGAAATGGGCGTATCGCTACTGGAATATTTACACGGACGACCAAGGGTACTATTACGAATACGACGGCGTTTCCGCCAACGATTACCTCTGGGCAGCCTACTCGTTCATGCACGAAAGCTACGATGTAAACGGCAATACTTCCTATAACGATACCTCTGTAATCAACACCTACACCTTCATCCATGAATTTGGACACGTGCTGGGCGCGGACGATTACTACGACACCAGCTATTCCGCAGACGAAGGACCGATGGCAGGTTGCGATATGATGGACGGCATGATGGGCGACCACAACGCGTACACCAAGTTTAACTACGGCTGGTTGACCAGCTCTCGCCTCGTGGTAGCAGATGGCAGCGTGACCCTCACCTTAGAGGACTTCTCGCAAAACGGCGACACCATCATCATCGCCAATAACTGGGACGAGAAGTTGGGTGCTTATCAGGAATACTACATCCTCGTTTACTATAGAAACGTCGGCTTGAATGCAGGCGACGACGCAGGTTTCTTTAGCCGCGACGGTATCGTCGTTTACCACGTAAACGCATCGCTGTACAGCGAGGTTTACGACAATGAAACCTATTACGACGTCTACAACAATAACACCGACCCGAGCGACGAATACGGCACGCAGGACAACCTGATTGAGTACGTAAAATCGGCGGCAGGCAACTTCACCTACGTGGTAGGCGACACGATTTCCGCAAACACGACGGACGACCAAGGCAACAAGATTGCCTACACCTTCACGGTGGATGCGTTGACGGATTCTACCGCAACGATTACCTTCACCAAGAACACATAATCAAAAAGCATAACTCCCCCTTCTCCATAGAAGGGGGAGCTTTTGTATAGCCAAAGATAAAAACCGCCCAAAATTGGACGGTTTTTTCTATTCTATGTAATTCCTTATTTAGGTGATTTTCGGGCAACGCGTAGGCGTTTTACAAGCGGCACGAGCGCCACCGTAAGCAATACGTCCTTAGGCAACGTCCATATTGCGTATATTAGCAGAAATTCCCCTAAGGCAATCGTCTGCCCCAAATACACCGTCAGGATAATTGCCGCATAAAGCAGCCCGATCGCGTACACAATCGCCAGCCCGGCGGCAAGAGAAATTATAATCTCTTTGACACTTTTCTTGGCCTTATTCGACAGCTTTCCGACTACGAACGCCGCCACCGCAAAGCCAAGGATATACCCGAAGGTCGGCTGTAAAAGATAGGAAAAGCCCCCTCCGCCTGCAAACACGGGAAGCCCTATTAGCCCCAGCGCCGCATAGGTCAAAACGGAGATACACCCCCATTCGCCCCCTAACAACAAGCCGGATAATAGCGCCACCTGCAGCTGCAACGTAATCGCCGTCGGCGGCAACGGAATCCGCAAGAATCCACTCACCACCAAAAGGGCTGAAAAGAGGGCGCTCAGCGTTAATTTTTTTGCTTTTGAACGCATATTTAACCCCTATTTTATCGTCTGCGCCTACCGAAAATCGCCAACACCCAAAGCAGGAAACGCAGGAAATACAACAGCGAAGTCGCAAGCGCCGCTACGTAGGTGAGCGCCGCCGCATCCAACACTTTGTCTGCACCGCGCAGCTCCTCGCTCGTCAAAATGCCCTGCTCTCTCAGCATCTTCTTCGCGCGGCGAGAGGCGTTGTATTCCACGGGCAACGTGACCAGCTGGAACAACGTCGCCGCCCCATAAAGGCATACGCCGATAAGCGCCACCGTGAACCCCGTAGAGGGGTTGGACGCCCAGGAAAACAAATCGAGCAACATCCCTATCAATACCAACGGAAACGCTAACCGAGAACCGACGTTCACCACGGGTACGAGCGCCGTCCGAATACGGTACGGGAAGTACCCTCTCTTCTTTTGCGCTACGTGTCCCACTTCGTGCGCCGCCACCGCTACCGCGCCCACAGACGCGCTGCCGTACGTGCTTTCGGAAAGATTTACCACGCCTTTCGTCGGATGATAATGGTCGGTGAGCGTACCTCTTACCTTTCCTACCTCAATCTCCCCTGCGTCCGCCGCAGAGAGCAGTTTTTTGGCAGTATCATAGCCCGTCATTCCGCTCTGACAACGCACTCCCGAATAGGCGCGGAAAGTCGAGGATACTTTATAGCTAGCATACGCCGAAAATAACGCGCATACCGCCAAACCGATTAAAAAGTAAATATATTCTTCTAAATACATATCCACACCCCCCGTGATGAAAGTAATAAGTAAGCGTGAAAAGTGAATAGATTACAGGTCTACCGCGAAAGGATATAATTCCGATTTGGATACGCCACGGTCTTTCGCCGCTTTTTTCAGCGCCTCTTTTTTAGGCAAGCCTGCCGCCATATAATGGCGGATATGCTCCGTTTCCGAAAGAGCGTTCAAGGGGTTTTCCCCTTCCTTTGCTCCCTCGACGATTAAGACGTATTCCCCACGCTTTTCCCCCTGCAAGCCTTCGGCAAGGGTAAACGCCTGCGCCTCTTCGTGGATTTTCGTAATCTCACGCACGGCAACGGCTGTTCTATCGCCAAACACCTCGTACATCGCCGCCACGTCCTTATCTACGTCCTGCGGCGCAGAGTGGAACGCCAAGGTCATCGTCAAGTCCTTATACTGTTCCAACAGTTTTACTTTTTCCCCTTTTTTGTCAGGAAGAAACCCGATAAAGGCAAATTTATCCGCAGGAAGCGCGGAAAGCACCAACGCCGCCACAAACGCGCAAGCGCCGGGAATGAGAGTGTACGGCTCGTTTGCCTCACGCAAAACGCGGCAAACGACGTTGCCGGGGTCGGATACGACGGGCGTACCTGCATCGGATACTACCACGACCTTTTTGCCCTCTCTCGACGCCTCTAAAATCTTTTGCGCAGCCTCCGTTTCGTTGAACTTATGGCAGGCGAACAACGGCTTTTTAATCTCGTAGGCGTTGAGCAGTTTTATCGTATGACGAGTGTCCTCGCAAAAGATGACGTCCGCCTCTTTCAACGTTTCCAACGCGCGCAAGGTGATATCCTTTAAATTGCCTATCGGCGTTGCGACAAAACTAACCATACTTATTCCTCCCCTTGCGAAGCAAGTTGCGCCTCTCTGTCTGCAATCGTCAAAGCCTCTACCATCGAACCGATATCCCCCATAATGAATGCGTCTAAGTTGTATTGACTAAGACCGATTCGGTGGTCGGTGACACGGCTTTGAGGGAAGTTGTAGGTGCGGATGCGTTCACTTCTGTCACCGCTACCTACCATGCTGCGGCGGTTTTCTTCACGCGCCTTCGCGCTCTGACCGTTGTAAAAATCGTAAATACGGGAACGAAGTACCTTAAAGGCGCGCTCCTTGTTTTTGAGCTGTGAACGCTCGTCCTGACAGGTGACGACAATCCCCGTAGGGAAGTGCGTAATACGCACCGCAGAGGCTACCTTATTGACGTTCTGACCGCCTGCGCCACCCGAATGGAAAATGTCGATACGGATATCCTTGTCGGAAATTTGCACCTCTACCTCCTCCGCCTCGGGAAGGACGGCAACCGTCGCCGCGGAGGTGTGGATTCTGCCCTGCGTTTCGGTGGCAGGTACACGCTGAACGCGATGTACACCGCTTTCGTATTTCAAAAGCTTGTATGCGCCTGCGCCCGATACCGAATAGATGGCTTCCTTCATACCGCCAAGCTCGGTGGGGCTGACCTCGATTTCCTCAACGCGCAACCGTCTTGCCGCGCAGAAGTTTAAATACATTCTGCAAAGCTCGGCGGCAAACAGAGCCGCCTCTTCGCCACCCGTACCGGCGCGAATTTCCAAAATACAGTTCTTTTCGTCGTTTTTGTCCTTGGGCAACAGCAATACTTTGAGTTCGCCGTGCAACACGGCAAGCTGTTCTTTGCAGGCGTAGCCTTCGTCCA
The DNA here is from genome assembly GCA_045650185.1 of Candidatus Scatosoma sp. Lineage (GTDB taxonomy): Bacteria > Bacillota > Clostridia > Christensenellales > Borkfalkiaceae > Scatosoma. Next base: position 41,618 of record JAZRQY010000022.1, read on the forward strand.
AAAGCATTTTTTTCATCTCTGCATCCGTTTCCTCTTCCGCCAAAGCGAACGCATCGTCCATCTGGCGTTTACATTCGAGGTACTCACGGTACTTGTCTGCCGTTTCGGAAAGGTCGGCGTGTTCCTTGGAATATTTTTGCCATACGCTCATATCTGCGATGACGTCGGGATTTAACAGCTGCTCGGATAAAAACTCCGAACGCTTTAAAATATCGTCTAGCTTTTTCAGCATAAAACACGCCTCCTTTGAGAGTGAATTGATTGCCTTTGGCAATCGTTGTGGAAAATATTAAGATTTATCCTTAATTAAAAGCCCCACCGTAGCGCATTTTGCGTTGCAGTTGCAAGCCACACTGAAATCATGTTTCGCGGCGTAGATGCAAGCAAGACGAGGAGAACTGAGTACCCCGACGGGAGTGTACTAATCGTACACGAGCGAGAGGCACGCAGGTTCGACGAAGTATTGCGCCGCATATACGTCGTGAAACTAAAAGATGGCCTTTACGAAGCGGTCTTTGCCAGCCAAATCCTTTATAATCATCGTGTACTCGGCGTGCTTGAACAACCTTACAACGTCGTTAGCTTGGCCGTCGCCCACTTCCATAATCACGATACCGCCGCGCGCAAGACACTTGGGGGCATCCTTGGCGATGCGACGATAATAATCTAAGCCGTCCTCGCCGCCATCCAAAGCCAAGTGCGGTTCGTATTCCTTCACTTCCTTTTGAAGTTCTACGATGTCCGCCGTCGGAATATACGGGGGATTGGAAACGATGACGTTAAACCTAGTGCGAATACGGCTGAAAAGGTCAGACTTGATAAAGCGTACGTTCGCCTCGTTCGCTAGCGCGTTCTCCTTGGCAAGCGCAAGCGCATCTGCAGAAATATCGCTTGCCGTAACGGTGGCGTTCACACCACGCTTTTCCAGTTCCTTTGCCACCGCAATCGCAATCGCGCCGCTGCCCGTGCAGAGGTCTAAAATCTGACAATCCTCGTCAACGCTGTTGACGACGTGTAAAACGAGCTCCTCCGTTTCTCTGCGAGGAATCAACACCCTCTCGTCCACCTTGATGGTATAGCCGTAAAAATCGGTGTCCCCAAAGATATACCAAAGGGGTCTGCCGGTCAAACGCTCCTCGACGATGGGGAAGATTTGCTGTACGTCCGCGCGCTTTAAGATCCGTTCTTCGCCTCCTGCAATCGCGCTCTTCGGCATGGAGAGCTTTAAGGCAAAAATCCATTCCGCTTCTTCCTCGTCAATGCCTGCCTGCGCAAAGCGCTCCTTCGTGTGACTTAAAATTTCCGTCAGCTTGCCGCCGATCGGGAACATTTTTTCAGGAATCGTTTCGTCCGCATCCATCGCTTCCACCGTACGGAACGCCGCAATCGCGCACTCGATCATATCGTCGGTGGGCTCTTTCGTCGTCAAACGCTGTAACAGTAGACCGGGCCACTTGAAGATATAGAGGATTTTCGCATCCGACTTCGCCAACAGGCGCAAAATTTCGTAGGACACGCCTGCAACCAAGGGCAATAATAAGATTTTTAAACCAAGTCGAATGATATCGTTGACCGTTTCGTTTGCCACGTACAACCACTCTGCCGCCGCATAGTTCGCCAGCGAGCCGATGATGATGGAAATGAAGATGACGATAAACAGAAAGGTCGTGCCGCAACGGTCGTGCACACGGCTGCAGCCTCTGACGTTTTCCACCGTCAATTCTAAGCCCCTCTCCACACAAGTAATCGTCTTATGTTCCGCGCCGTGGTACATATAGGTACGGCGCAGGGTTTTGGAAATGGTTATCAGCGTGATATAGGCAATAAAAATCACCATTCGCACACCGCCCTCGACAAGGTTAAACCACAAAAGATCCAAGCCCTTCGGGCTTTCGCCCCAGCCGACCCAGCGGGAAATCGTCTTTGTCAATAACTGCGGAACAAGGAAAAAGATTGCAAACGCAAACACAATGGACAGGGTCACGGAAAGGACCTCGAGCACCGAGCTCATGGACACCTTGTGTTTTTCTTCCAGCCATTTTTCTACTTTAGACGGAGTTTCCTCTTCCTCGGCGGCGACGTCTGCGCTTCGCATCAGGACTTTAAAGCCAAGGACGAGGGATTCAACAAAGTTGATTACCCCTCGAATAATCGGAAAGCGGGAGAGCTTGCTCCTCTTTTCGGGGGGAGTGATGCGTTTGGACTCGATTTGCAGATTTCCGTCCGGGTCGCGCACAGCGGTTGCGTACGCCGTCTTCCCCTTCAGCATCAAACCTTCCATAACGGCTTGCCCACCGATATAGGTTTTTTTGATTTTTTCTTTTTTCATATTTTTATACCTATCCGCCAACGCACTCACGCGCGTATAAAATTACGCGCACAAAGCGCGCATATTCAACAACGTTGTGATTTGTAAGACTGCGCCGCGTTTTTAAGTCGCAGTTTTTCGGTTTAGATGCAAGCAAGACAAGGAGAACCGAGCACCCTGATAGGAGTGTACTGCGCGTACACGACTGAAGGGCGCACAGGTTCGACGCAGTATTGCGTAGCATATAAAACGAAAAAAAAGGGATTTAAGGGACAAGCCCCTAAATCCCGACCAGTCGAAACCATTACATACCGTATCTCTTTTTGAATTTATCGATACGTCCACCGGTATCAACTAACTTCTGCTTGCCCGTGAAGAAAGGGTGGCAGTTGCTGCAAATATCTACCTTCATAACGTCGCCGTCTTTCGTCGTACCCGTTTTGAACGTAGCGCCGCACGCGCAAGTCACAGTCACTTCGTGATATTTGGGATGAATCTCAGCTTTCATTCTTTTCACCTCGCTGTTTTTTCTATCAAATGCTCTACTATTATACCTTGATTTTTTTCTTCCGTCAACTGTTTTTGTGTTATTTATAAAAAATAGTTGCAAATTTTCCAAAAATAAGATATACTGTCTTTAACGAGGTAATTTTATGAAAATTTGGCAACTTGCATCCCCTAAAAACTTACAAAGGAGCACCGCGCCCGACCTGAAAATCAGCGAAAACACGGCGAAGGTTAAAATCACGAAAGCTTTGCTTTCCGAGGCAGACGTCGCATCGTACGCAGGCACGCTGAAAACCAAGTACCCTCTGGTGCTGGGTAGATACGCGCTTGGTCAAGTTACGGAAGCCGGCGAATCCTCCTTTATGAAAAAGGGGGACAGAGTATATCTTGCCCATTCCTACGAAGACGAGCTTTCCCCTGACGGCATGCAGATTGCAGGGCAGACGGTGGACGGATATTACCGAGATTTCGCGGTCGTAGACGAAAACCAAGCCTATGCGCTCCCTCCTTCCGTTTCGGACGAGGCGGCATTCTTGATTGATGCAGTCGCTTTAGCGGAGCAGGTCGTCGAAGAAATGGATTTGAAGGTTGGCCAGCATATTTTGGTGTTGGGCGGCGGCTTGTACGGCAACGTCCTTTGTCAAATCTTGATATACCACCGCGCCGTTCCCATCTTGGTGGACAACAACCAAGAACGACTGACGCGCGCGAAAAAATGCGGTATTTACTACACCCTGCCTTTCGATGAAACCTTAAAGGACAATATTATGAGCGTTACGGGCGGCAAATACGCAGACGGCGCAGTTTACCTTGCGTTCAATAACCGTATCGAGCCTTCCTCCGTCTTCAACTTCTTGGCGAGAAACACGACGGCGACCTTCTGCTCCTTAATGGAAAAGCCCCTGATGATTAACCTTGAAAACGCCCTTAGAAACAATATCACGGTTAAAGGGGTGACGGAATGCAGAGAATATATCTCCTCTGCGATCAATATCCTTGCAAACAAAGCGGTCAGCTTTTCGGAATTCCCCTACTTTACTTATCAAGAAGAGGCTTTGCCCGAAAAGATGAAGGAATACACGGAAATCCTTTCTTCGGGCGGCAACCTGCCTGAACAGCTGGATGTATTCCACTTTATGTTCTAAGGAGTTTTTTATGAAGTATATGATTGCCTCGGACATCCACGGATCGTCCTACTGGTGCGAACAGTTGTTAAAGCGCTTTGACGAATCGGGGGCAGATAAATTACTGCTGGTAGGAGATTTACTCTACCACGGCCCTCGCAACGCTTTCCCTCAAAAGTACGACACCCAATGCGTGTACGAACAGCTGAACGGTCGCAAGGCTAGCCTGCTTTGCGTGCGCGGAAATTGCGACAGCGAAGTCGACCAAATGGTGCTCGATTTCCCGATGATGGACGATTATCGCGTACTGCCGTTGGGGGAGAGAACGCTGTATTTGACGCACGGGCATTTGCACGATGCGGAAAAGCCCTTTATCCCTTTAAAATCGGGGGATTTGCAGGTGAACGGACATTTTCACGTCCCCACCTTTAAACGGTTGGAAAACGGAGTTTTATATGCGAATTGTGGCTCGGTTGGGTTGCCGAAGGACGGCTCTCCGCACAGCTGTATGCTGCTGACGGATGAGTGCATCGAATGGATTGACCTTTCCACCGGCAAAGCGTTCCATACACAAAAATTGTAAATAAAAAAGCAAGACGCGTGTCGTCTTGCTTTTTTTTGTTAAGCTGTCTCATTTTACACAAAAAATATCCATTCTATATTAAGGACTTTTTTTACTACTTCATTCTAATATGTGAAGCCAATAACTTTGATTCATCATAATCCTCACATATTATACAATCTAAATAATTTTCTTTCACTTCCTCAAAAATTTCGTTATTTTTCTTTTTCAAAATAATAAACTTCTCATCGGATACATAAGCAACCGCCACCAAAGTATCATTCATTTTACTTCTACCATTGTATGGATCAAACCAAGTGAAGTTTTCTTTATCCAATTCGTCTAAGTTTATGGTCCTTTCTTCCAACCAATAAGTGTCATTAAAATTCGCCCTAAAAACATATTGAATTGTAATTAGCAACTGCTTTACTTTTTTTGCTTCAATAACTGGTTTATTTATCATTTTTATTTACCTACAAATTCTTATTTATCGATTAGTATTATAACACTTTTTAGCAAATAAATCAAGCCTTAAGCCTTGTATATCTTCTAACAATGTCTCGTAATATATTCAATGAAATATTGCAAGCAATATGAAATAATTTTTAATTATGAAATTTTTGCTTTGCAAAAATGAAATAAAATTTATGCCATCATATACGAAGTATATTTCATATCCACAGGATATTTCATAATCCTATTATTTCACTTATGCCGTCAGGCATAAATTTCATTGAAAAGAGCCGTGATTTTATACCAAAATCACGGCTCTTTTCTGGCGCGGAGAGAGGGATTCGTGCCTTTAGCGGCACGCCCCGCTCCGACGTTATCAACGTCGTCCTTTGCCGTCAATTTAATCGTAATCCAACCCCCGTAAGGCAAAGCGTTTTGCTCCCGCAAAACGGCTCCCACCCTCGAATCCCTCTCAATTTCTCAGTGTAAAAAAATACAGGCGGTGAAAAATCACCGCCTGTATTTTTGGCGCGGAGAGAGGGATTCGAACCCCCGGACAGTTCCCCGTCAACGGTTTTCAAGACCGCCGCAATCGACCACTCTACCATCTCCGCATATCCGTTCGTTTGCATAACAATTATACTCTAACCAACGGACTTTGTCAATCATTTTTCTTCTAAAAGCTGTAGCAATTCCGACAACCTATGAATTTCATAGGTGGGCGTGTGCGACGACGGATTTTCCCGACCTTTGCGGTTCAGCCAACAGCTGTCAATACCGCTCGCGTTCGCGCCTGCAATGTCCGACGAGAGGGAGTCCCCTACCATCAAACATTCTTCCTTCGTCACTCCTAAATCCTCTAAAATATGCGAAAAGAACTGGGGCAGGGGCTTGATGAACCCAACTTCCTCGGAAATATAAATGCGGTCTATCCACTTCGCAATCGTCTTGAGTCTCGGTCTTTGCAACGCAGAAATTGCGTTCGTTGCAATCCCGATTACATACTTGCCTGCAAGCTTGGACAACACCTCTTCCGCGCCCTCGCAGAGAATCGCAGGCCGCTCCAGCATCTTCAAAAACCGTAAGCCCGTTGCCTTCGGGTCGGCGTTCGACGGATACTTTTGAAACAAAGCCTTAAACAAGTCCTCCGTGTGCTCTACGTACAAGCGATGATATTCCTGCTGAATGTACGGACTGCTGACCTTGTTCAAGCCTGCGCTATCCCAAGTTTCGTTGCTGATATCGTCGCATTCGCAAACGGTTTCTTCCGTCGGATCAATTCCAAGTGTCGGCAACAATTCACGCAAGACCGCCTTCTCGTCCTCTAAATAGTCGATGACCGTGTGATCGGCATCGAACAGTATCGCCTTGTATTTTTTCATTACCAGTCCTGCTTTTTCAAGGACTTATCCTTGACGTCGTCGTAATATTCGAAATATCTCGCCTTGAATTCCTCTTTCGTCATCGGGCGAGGCGCGCCGTCCGCGTGCATTTGCTCGATGAGGTCCTGCAGCTCCTCAGGGGAGAAGTCCGCAAGCTCCGCTTCTTCGGCAAAGGTATCTAACAATTTTAATAAATCTAATTCTGACATAGTAAAACCCCTTTCTTTGCTGACATTATACCACAATTCCTTCCGCAATGCAAGGGAAATTCTGTCAACAGAGCCGAAATTCGCCATTTTTCTCCGCGATTTGGCAGCGACTGGAAAGTGAGGGAAGGCTTGACTATTGCAAAGTGGTTTACTCTCCCTTACAATGTTTCGTATCGGTGAGAATTTTCGCCGAAATCTGAAAACCGAGGACGAAACAATGAAGAAGAAAATAAAAATTACGCTGGCGGCGTTTCTTGCCGCATGCAGTATCTTCACCGCAGTTGGCTGTGCAAGCTCACCCGGTAGTAACTCCGGAACGGACGGATTACTTCCCCCGCCTTCCGCGGAAAACAGTCAGCAAAGCTCTGGCAACAGCACGACCCCCGACAGCGGCGCAGGGGATATAGTGGACGACGAAACAACCGTGGTCGTACCCGAAGTACCGCCCAAGCCTACCAATCAGCAGTATATTCGTTGCACGGGCAACAACGTGAATATTCGTAGCGGCGCAGGCAAGGATTTTACCGTGCTTGGGCAGGCGGAACAAGGCACCATGTACGCGATAACGGGCAAAATCGGGAACTGGTATCAAACCTATTACCGAGGTAAAACGGCATACATATATACCGAGTATGCCACCGTTTTTACTCTGCCACTTTCCAAGAACGAGCAGACGGAAGAGGTGATCGAAGAGGCGTATAAGCATATCGGCGTTCCCTACGTGTACGGCGCAGTCCGTCTGCACGACGGCAACGGCAATTTCTTGAAGGGCTTTACGGCGCAGAAGTTCGATTGCTCTTCCCTCGTGCAATACGTATACTACCACGGCGCAGGAAAATTACTGAACACCACCACCCGCACGCAAATCAAGCAGGGAAAATACGTAAAGCCCGACGACCTGCAACGGGGGGATTGTATCTTCTTTACAAACGAAACCCGTCAACACCTCACGGGCATTGAACGGGTTGGACACGTTGCGATTTATCTTGGGAATAACTATATTCTGCACACCGCCAGCGACTACGCGCGGATTGAAAAGATGTCGAACGCGCGCTGGAATTTCTATATCGAGGCAAGGCGGTTTCTTTAACCGATCTCTGACACGGAAACAAAATCCTTTTCGGGGACGGCGGCAACGCACAAGCCACAGACGGAATGCGCCCCTGCGCGCAGTAGCATCGCGGAAATCTCCGCAAGCGTTGCCCCAGAGGTTATGACGTCGTCGATGATCAGAAAGTCTTTACCTTTGCAGAACTTTCGCTCTTTGAGGCGAAAGGCGCCTGCGATACTTTCTCTTCGTTCCTTGCCGGAGAGGTGCTTTTGTTCTCCGTCCTTGCGTTTTTCTAAGAGGGTGGAATGCACGGCAAGCCCCGTCAATTCGGAAAGATGCAGGGCAAGTTCCTCCGCTTGGTTGTAGCCGCGAAGGGCTTGCTTTTGCTTGGTCAGAGGCACGGGCAATAGCACGAACGAGTGTTGCGGCAGACGAGGCAACGCCTTTTCCATCTGCTCCGCAAAATAATACGCGAGGTAGCGCTTGCCGTTTTTGAATCGATTGATCAGCAACGCCGTATATTCGTGATAGGCAAGCGGCGCGGCAACCTTTTCAAAGGCAGGGGCAACCTCTTTGCAGGTACTGCATATGCCCGACGCGCGCATCGGTCTACCGCACTTTTCGCAGGTATGCCCGTCGTTATAGGCGATGGCGGTTAGACAATCCTCGCACAGTCTTGGCGTGGGGTAGGAGAAAACTTCCGCGCCACAAGCATCGCAGGTGTATCCCTCCGATGCAAGCTTTCGACGAATTGTTTGCATAAAATCCTTGATTGCAGCCATACCTGCCCCCCTTTATACACAAAAAAGCCACCCGATTGCAGGGTGGCTTTTCCCTTTACTCTTTATCGTGTTTACGCTGTACGCGCACCAACCAGTACGACCCAACCGTGCCCGCCACCAGCAGAACAATGCCCAGCGCCAAATGCAGCCAGTTGATACCGCTCACCGACCAAGCCTGATAAACCTTGACAATTTCCGCATTGAAGAACATGGTGAGAAGCGACCCCAACGCCAAGCCCACAATCAGCGAATACGACGTATCCCTCGCCTTGTCAAAAAGCATTGAAATCAGCTTCGAGAAGAGGAAAAATCCACCGATAAACCCGACCGCCATCGAGGCAACCACGACGATTAAATCGACATTTTGCAAGGTTTCTATGCTGAAATGCAGGTTCTGCATCAGCACCGCATACCAGCCGATGACCATTAAAATCGCGCTGGCGCTTAAACCCGGAACAAGTTGAGTCAACGCCAAGACAAACCCAACCAAAAGCGGCAATACAATCTGCCATACTAGGTCTGCCTCTAAAATGCTCCCCGTCGTACCGCCCTGCAAGGTCGATACGGAGGAAATCACCGCTACCGCCACGGGAATGCACGCGCCCACGACCATCAGCGTGATACGCTTTGCGTTCATTTTCACGCCGTTCAGCTCATCCTTTACCGCAGGGAACGACCCGATCATCAGCCCTGCAAACAGACAGATGACAGCAAAGGGTATCAAGTCCAACAGCTGCTGTACCGCAAGAAACCCGAGCAAAAATCCAACCACAGCGCCAAGCGCAACAGGCAACAAGAACAGAAAACAAACCTTGAACTGCTTAAAAAGATTGCCAACGGCGTACAAAAATTTGTCGTACAGTTTTAAAATGATGGCAACGGTAGAGCCGCTCACCCCGGGAACGATGACCGCCAAACCGATGAAGAATCCGAGCAACGAGCTCTTGGCGAAACTTTTTTTATCATGCTTTTGCAAGAGGGTTTCCGCTCTCTCTTCCGTCCTTTCTTCCGCCATCAGCTTTTTCTCCTTTTGACGGCGCTTACCGTCCACTTAATCAATCCAAACACCATCAACGCAAGGCAGATACCGCAAACCAGCCCTGTACAATCGGTGGCAACGTCGGCAAATTCCGATGCTCTGCCTGCCGTCAACGATTGCAGGTACTCATCCACCACCGCCGTAAAGAACAGCAAGCAGGGGGGAACGTACGCATAACGACCATTCCCTTTTTTCGCAAAGGAAAGGTATGCGCCGAATACGCAAGCCCCCAAAGCAAAATATTGTAAAAAGTGCGCCAAATTTCGTATATGCGCGTGTAGGAAATCAAAGCTCTCTCCCTTCGCCGTTGCAATCGGAGAGCTTGGGTTGATTGCTCCCACCGCTTCCTGCACCGATACGGTTACGGAATGGCTCTGCTTGGAAGAAGCCTCCCCGTCCGACAAAGCGTTATAGAAGATAAACGTCCAAATACACAGCGATAATACGATTAAAAGGATGCGCACGAGGGTCACTGACCAATGTGTTTTCTCTCTCATAATACTTATATTATACGATATATTCTGCAAAAAATCAATACGGAAACAATGATTTGTAAAAACTTTCTACAAAAACTGTTTGTTTTCAATCTTTTTACCCATAAATCTACTAAAAAATTGTGATAATATACACTCGAAAGCAAATAATAGGCTTGGTTTTCCCTAAGCCACACAAAAGGACCTATCTATGCGCTACGTAAAGAAAACTTGTATTCTTCGACAATTAAAAAACGGATTTTCGGCAGACGGCAATCCCATTTCAGGGATTGTGAAGGCCGAACAGTATGCACGGCATATCGGATTGGAGTTTTCCACCGCCAATCTTGCGGCCCTCTCAGAGGGGGAGTACCACCTACTGCTTGCCGATAGTGACAAACGATATAAGCTGTTTCCTTTAGGCGACGGTCGGTACTCCTTTCAGGGGGAATTGCAGCTTGCCGCAGGGTTTTACGCCGCAATCTGTTACGTAAACGACGGCGCTGAACCGATTGCTTACGGAGTGTGCGGCAATATGCCCTACGACCTGTTTTCCTTGGTGCGCACGGCGTTTTCCTCCCCGCAAGCATTGCAAGCAACCACCCCTCCGCCAGTTATCAACGCAGACCTGCCCAGCAGTTATCCAAACATGCGCCCGATTTACGACGATGAACTGGTGGCAGGCGACAACTACTTTGAAAAGGAGAAAAACTATGCCCACTCAGCCCCTACACAAGCTTGCGAAAATGCACCTGCTGAAAGCGGAAATCCGCATCAAAAAACGCCGCAGAGGGATGACCCTGACCAAGATGAAAATGACGAAGGCGTACGCCACGCATTTACAACGCAATCAGACGGATACTATCAATCCATCAAAGGCGAGCTGACCGCCCTCTTTGCCCGATATCCGCAGGACGAAACGCTGAACGACGCCTACCCTGCCAGCGAGTGGGTGCGCATCAGAGGCACGGAGGGAAACGCAGAGGAGCTGGTGGGGCTCATATACGAGAGCGGCTTAGTCAAGTACATTTGCTACGCCGTCCCGGCAATGGACAACGCGCCGCAGGAAATCCGTGAAAAAGCGTACTTTGTTCCCCTCTCTCCGCTGACGCCTGAGGTGGGCTTTTACGTCCTATATCAAAGCGCGGCAACGGGCGAAAGCATCGTAAAAACGGAACTATAACACAAGGCGGCGCAAAAACGCGCCGCCTTGTATTTCTTTATAAATAGCCGCTAAAAATACTTGCCAAAAATCAAAAAAAGCATTACAATAGTAGCATAACCAAAACATGCCTGTAGTCTAACTGGATAAAACCTCGGCCTCCGACGCCGACGTTGTGAGTTCGAGCCTCGCCAGGCATACCAAAAAAAACGACAAGCAAGCGCTTGTCGTTTTTTGTTCTTGTTTAGTTCCCGTTTTTACGCCTCTGCTTCTTCCAGTAAACGGTTGTATTCTGCGAATACTGCATCGATGATTTCGTCGTCCAAAACCACGTTAAAACCGTCGCTACCGTCTGCGTTGCGCACTACTTCAAAGACCAACGCCTCGTCATCGTCCATGCCGTCAAGCAACTCTACGGGCTGTAAAATCGCATAGAACTTGCCGTCGTGCGCAATCCCTGCAATCTCCACAAAGTCCACTTCTTCGCCGTCTGCCGTCGTCAACGTGATGATATCGTCTTCGTATTCTTCATCCAACATTTCTTCAAAATCTTTTGCCATTTTATGTACCTCCAAGATTACGTTAATTATATCATATAATTTGTATAAGTCAAGGCTTTTTTGATTTTTACTAAAATTTACTTTTTTTGCGCCCCTTGAACGCAACAAAAAACGGACGATTTCTCGTCCGTTTTTAATCTTCTAACCCAAGTAAATAATCCGTTGACACCTCAAAATACTTGGCAAGGATTATCAGTTGTGTTCCTTTTACGTCCGCTTTTCCGTTCTCCCAACGACAGATAGACGCTACACCTATCCCTATTTCCTTACTTAAAGACTGAATAGACAGCCCTTTTTCTATTCTTAAATCTTTTAATCTCTCCGAAAATTTTTCCATACTTGTATTATATTCCATTTTAGGAATAAAAATACTTGACATTCCTAAACAGGAATGGTATACTATTCCTAAATAGGAATGGAGGTGCAAAATGGAAATCAATATTCAACGAATTCAATCCTACATAAGAGAAAACAAAATGTCCAAAACGGCTTTTTGTAAAAAATGCAACATCAGTTATCATACCTTGCAAAAAATTTTTAACAACACCTTTAACGGAAATATTATCATTTTATTTAAAATCGCAAGAGTTTTAGATGTTGGTATCAAAGACTTATTTATATAACAAAAAAACGGACGATTTCTCGTCCGTCTTTTTTTTAATTAGCTTACGGTGTTCTCCGCAGGAGCAGGCTGCTCGGGGAAGATTGCCGTGATGGGTACAACGGGAAGCGTGATGGGCGCGATGAACGCGTTTGCCGTCAAAGCCGCTACCGTCGAACGAAGGTAAGGATATACGATTTCCGTCATGGAAAGCACCAACAACTGTTCGTCTTCCTTGTTTTCAATTTCTTCTGCCTCGAAAGCGCCTACCAAACGGCACTTTAAGTTGAAGGGAGTAGGATTTGCTTCGGTCGCCTCAATCTTTACTTCCAAAGTCAAGAAGTACAGCTTATCATTCTCTTTTACTCTCTTAACGCCACGGGTGAACTGGGGCTTGATTTCAAAGCGCTGGTTGGGGTCAACCTTAATGCGGTTCATGCTGTAGGAGATTTCTTCGGCGGTGATGCCTCTCAATGCGTATTTCATAAAACACCTCTATTTTTTTATTTAGAACGTGTTTATTATAACACGCCCGAGCCAACCTTGTCAACTCTATTTACCTATAAACGCATTTTGGGCGCTCTTAAACACTTTTTTTGCTTTTTTATCGAAAAAAAGTATTTTGACGTGTAAATGATGCCATAGAGCCATAAAATAAACGATAGGCAGGTATGCGTGATTGCATACCTACCCTTTTCTTTTTGTTAATATCCACGTTTTGTGAGGTCTTCGCAAAGCTCTATATAAAAGGCGTATATCTTTTCCTTTTTCTTTTTCTTTACCATAAAATCTACGATTTCTGAATGGGATATGGAATGTGGAGTGCAACGCCCTTGATATTGCGCAAACTTACTGGATTCCTCAGACACTATTCCGTCGGAATGGTCGTTTTCATAACGCCGAGAAAAATACAAGGGAATTCCCATTACGAAATCATCTCGGCTCTTTTCCATTACTGTGGAAAAGCTTTGCATAAAAATATCGTCGTCCGTGTAGTGATTTCCAAGCAAATCCTCGTCGGAAGCCATTAGCTGTTTGCAAACGGTGAGCGAATCGGGATGCTTATCCCCGAAAACACGATACCAAAAGTTGATAATCCTCGCCAACGGGTTGCGCAGCCACGGGCGCAATTCGTACAGCTTTGTGGCAATTTGCGAACCCTTATGCGGCGTGCATAAGAAAGTGACGGATGCAACGAAATCCCTCATCCCCAAGTTGTCTATCATATACCTAGTGTCCAGACCACCTTTCGAATGCGCGATAATATTTACCTTATCTACGCCTTCCGCCTGCAGGATTTCTTGAATTTGCGTTTTTAACTGTTCCGCGTTGCTTTCAATCGTCCCAAATCCGTCCGTCCGCGACGTATATACGATATATCCGCTTTTTTGTAAGATAGACTCTATTCGCCCAAACGCCTTAAAAAGTTTGTAATCCTTTAATGCAATTCCATGGGCAAGAAGTATGGGATATTTCGTCGCCATAAACCCCTCCTATGCGTACGGCTTAGTAGGTCAATACGCGAATGACGCCGCCGATACTTTGCAGCTTTTCCACGATTTCTTGGTCAGGCGCAGACGAAATTTCTACAATCGTGTACGCCACCTGCCCCTTCGAGCCGTTGGCAAGATTGTCAATGTTGATGCCTGCCGCCGAGAACACCGAAGTGATCTGCGTAAGCATATTCGGCACGTTTTCGTGCAGCAAGCACGCCCTCGCAAACGAAGTATGCGGCAGGGAAACGCTAGGGAAATTCACGCTGTTGGTGATGTTTCCGCAAGCCAAATATTCGTGCAACTGCTTTGCCGCCATCACCGCGCAATGATCTTCCGATTCGTAGGTAGATGCCCCCAAGTGCGGAATCGCCAAAACGCCCTCTACACCAATGACGTCGTTGGTCGGGAAGTCGGTGGCGTATTTTGCCACTTTTCCTGCGGCAAGAGCTGCTTTCATATCCTCAGCACACACCAAATCCGCACGCGCAAAGTTCAGGATTTTTACGCCCTTTTTCATCTGCGCAATACTCTTTTCGCAAATCATATTCTTCGTTTGCTCGGTAGCAGGTACGTGCAGAGTGATGTAATCACTCTTTTTGAAAATTTCTTCGTAGTCAGATGCCTGCTTGACGGAAGGAGCTAAGCTCCACGCAGCCTTCGGGGTGATGTACGGATCGTAGCCGATGACGTTCATACCAAGCGCCGTCGCCGCGTTCGCTACGCTGCCGCCGATTGCGCCCAAGCCGATAACGCCCAGCGTTTTGCCCGCCAACTCACCGCCGACAAACGCTCCCTTGCCGTTTTCCACCGCCTTAGCAACGTCTGCCTCGCCTTGCAGGGTGCTTGCCCAGTTTACGCCGCCAACGACGTCGCGCGCCGCCAAAATGAGGGCGCAAATCACCAGCTCCTTGACCCCGTTCGCATTCGCGCCCGGCGTATTGAATACGACGATACCCTGCTTCGTGCAGCGTTCCACGGGGATATTGTTCACCCCTGCGCCGCTACGAGCAATCGCTTTTAAGCTGTCGGGAAATGCAATCTCGTGCAGCTTTGCCGAACGCAAAATCAGCCCCTCTGCACCGTCCATATCGTCTGCCAGTTGATACGTCCTTTTGTCAAAAACGTCTAAGCCCACCTGGGCGATTTTATTGTATACCGCAATCTTTTTCACAGCCTTACCTCATTTCGTCTTCGGGTTCTTTGCCGCAAAGTCCTGCATAAAGCGCACCAGCTTTTCTACCCCCTCGTAGGGCATAGCGTTATAGATAGAGGCGCGCATACCGCCCACCGAGCGATGCCCCTTGAGGTTAATTAAGCCCTCTTTTTCCGCCGCCTGCACGAACGCCTTATCCAAAGCCGCATCCCCTGTCAGGAAGGTGACGTTCATCATCGAACGGCTCTCCTTTTCTACGGGAGCGATATAATAGCTCTGGCTGTCTAAATAATCGTACAACAGCGCCGCTTTTCTTTGATTTTTTTCCTTCATCGCAGACATGCCGCCCTGTTTTTCCAGCCAGTCGCATACCAAGCCCAGCATATAGATACAGTAGCAGGGGGGCGTATTATACATAGAGTCGTTGTCTGCCATCACTTTGTAGTTCAGCATTGTGGGGGTTTCTGCACGCGCATTGCCAAGCAGGTCTTCACGAACAATCACCACCGTCAAACCCGCCGGCGCAATATTCTTTTGCGCCCCTGCGTAGATCAAGCCAAACTTTTTAATATCCATCGGCTCGCTGGCGATACAAGAGGAGAAATCCGCCACCAGCGGCACGTCGCCCGTATCGGGAATATAGGGGAATTTCGTGCCGTAAATCGTGTTGTTAAAGCAGATATGCACGAAGTCCGCATCCGACCTAAAATCCTCTTTTTTTATCCTCGGAACGTAGGAGAAACCTGCCTCTTTGGAGGACGCTACCGCGTACGCATCGCCGTACTTTTTCCCTTCCTCGTATGCCTTGCTAGAGAATTGTCCAGAGAGGATATAGTCCGCTTTTTTACTGCCGTTCATGAGGTTCAAGGGCACAGCCGCAAACTGCGTAGACGCGCCGCCTTGCAAGAACAAAACTTTGTAGTTGTCGGGGATTTCGAGCAGCGCGCGAAGTTTACTCTCCGCGCCCTTGATGATTGCATCATACACGGGGGAACGGTGGCTCATCTCCAACACGGAAGTACCGCTACCCTGATAATTCAACATCTCTGCCGCCGCAATCTCCAAAACTTCCTGCGGAAGCATCGACGGTCCTGCCGAAAAATTATATACTCTTTCCAAATCTTACTCCTTTCTCTATCTTTTTTACAACAGTATCACAGAATGCTCAAAGGCAATCCGACGCGTTTCCTCATCCCAAAGGGAGACCTGCACTTCGCCGATGTGCGCTTTGCCAAGCAGCAACATAGACAGACGGGATTGACCGATACCGCCACCCATCGTCAAAGGCAATTCCCCTGCCAGCAACGCCTTATGGAAGGGAAGATTTGCACGCTCTTCTTGCCCTGCCTCACGAAGCTGCAAACGCAAAGCTGCCTCGTCCACGCGTATCCCCATCGAAGAAATCTCCATCGCGCAGGACAGCGTTTCGTGCCAGAACAAAATATCGCAGTTCAGCGTCCAGTCGTCGTAGTCGGGGGCTCTGCCGTCGTGCGGCTTGCCCGAGCGCAACTTGTTGCCAATGCCGATGATGCACACCGTCTTGTTTTCAAAGGTGAACTGCTGTTCTCTCTCTTTAGCGGTCAAGTTGGGGTACATGTCCTCCAGCTCCTGCGAGGTGATGAAAGCGACGTCCTTGCAAAGCTCTACGCCAAGCTGAGGAAAGCGGCATTTCAATACGTCCAAGGTATCGCAAATCGCCAAAACGATGGCTTTTACCACCGTCTTTAAGTGGGTTATATTTCTCGTTTCACGGGAAATGACTTTCTCCCAGTCCCATTGATCGACGTACACGGAGTGCAGGTTGTCCATCTCCTCGTCACGGCGAATGGCGTTCATGTCCGTGTACAAGCCCTCGCCCGTGGGAAAGCCGTATTCTTTCAGCGCCATTCTCTTCCATTTCGCAAGCGAATGTACGACGACGGCATCCTTGCCCGTTTCCTTTAAATCAAAGCGTACGGGGCGTTCTACACCGCTTAAATCGTCGTTTAAGCCGGTGTTCGGGTCCACGAACAGGGGAGCAGATACTCGCTTTAAATTCAGCGCGAGGCACAGCTTTTCCTCGAAGGTGCGCTTTAATAAGCCGATTGCTGTCTGCGTTTCATATAAGCTGAGCGCAGAAGTGTAGTTGTTTGGAATCCAAGTTTTACTCATATTTTCCTCATTCGTTGATAATTAGTTCTAAGGGTTTGGTTCTAACGCGCGCGCCCGCCCCGACGCTCTCCGTCAAAAAGCAGTTGCCGCCGATGACGGCGCCGCTGCCTACCACCGTTTCGCCGCCCAAAATGGTGGCGCCTGCGTAAACGGTCACGTCGTCCTCCAGCGTGGGATGACGTTTTTTACCCGACAGACTCTGCCCCTTTCGTGGGGAGAGCGCGCCAAGCGTCACGTTTTGGTAAAGCTTTACCCGATTGCCAATCACCGTCGTTTCCCCGATGACGACACCCGTACCGTGGTCGATGAAAAAGGCTTCGCCGATCGTCGCCCCGGGGTGGATATCAATCCCCGTCTTCTCGTGGGCGCACTCCGTCAGCATTCGAGGGAGCAACGGCACACCCTGCGCGTGCAGTAGGTGGGCAATCCTATACACCGTAACGGCATAAAAGCCAGGGTAGCAACCGGCGATTTCCGCCCTGCTTTTTGCGGCAGGATCCCCTGCGTACGCCGCCTCCAAATCGGTGAGAAGCACGCGCCGAAGCGCAGGCAAGCTCTGCACGCAGGCAAAAGATTTTTGTCCTGCCAACCCCTCGTCTTCGCCCACGAAAGCGTATGCACGCTCCACCTGTGTTTTTAGTTCGTCGTAGACCGACAAAAGGCTTTTTTTAAGATTGTCTTCTTTAATCTCCTCAACACCGAAAAACGCAGGGAAAAGCAACTTTCGTATATCTTGTAAGAGAAATATCAGCTGCGCTTTATCGGGCGGTTTTAGCCCTATTTTTGCGCCGTATATACTATCCGTTTCGTAGGAAATTCGCAATGCTTGCGCCGTCGCTTGCATATCTAACATTGCGCACCGCCTTCATTAAACAGCTCGGTGGACAAATACCTGTCCCCACCGTCCGGGAAAATCATCACGATTTTTTTGCCTTTGTTTTCTTTGCGATTCGCCAAGCGTACTCCTGCGCAAAGCGCCGCCCCTGACGAGATGCCTACAAGCGCTCCGTCCAGCCTTGCCGCCGCACGGGCGTACCTATACGCCTCGTTATCCTCTACGCAAAGCACTTCGTCCAGCACCGACCTATCCAAGGTCTTGGGTAAAAAGCCTGCGCCGATTCCCTCGATTTTATGCCGTCCCACTTTCCCTTTCGTGAGGAAGGGAGAACGACTCGGTTCAACCCCCACCACCAAGAGGTTGGGGTTTTTCTCTTTTAGATACCGACCTGCGCCGCTAATCGTGCCACCGCTACCAACGCCTGCAACGAAGATATCCACCGAGGGCAAATCTCGATTAATCTCCACCCCCGTCGCTGTATAGTGCGCCATAGGGTTGGCAGGGTTGGAAAATTGGTCGGGGTAGTAGGCGTTCTGCTCCTTAGCAATTTGGCGCGCGATTTCCACCGCCGCCTGCATACCGCCGGCTCCGTCCGTCAAGACGAGCTTCGCCCCATACGCCGCCATGAGCGCTCTGCGTTCCCTGCTTGCGGTATCGGGCATTACAGCGATGAAGGAATATCCCTTCAAGGCGCATATATACGCCAAGCCGATACCCGTATTTCCCGAGGTTGCCTCGACGACCGTACCTCCCTTTAAAAGTAAGCCCTGCGACTTAGCCGACTCTATCATCGACAGCGCCACGCGGTCCTTCACCGAGCTTGACGGATTACAATATTCTAGCTTTGCGTACAGTTCTGCCTGTAAACCCTCCGCCCCTTCCACGCCTCGTAAGCGCAATAAAGGGGTGTCGCCTATTCGATTTAGAGAACAAGACAGTAGCATACTTCTATCGTATGCGAAATCTCGCCGTTTTGTGCCTATATTGTGCCTGTATTGATTGGTCTACGTCACAGGGCCATTGATTGATTATAAGTTTTGCAACGTGTTCATGACGTAGTCGCCAAACTCGTCGCAGGTCGCTCCGTTATCTCTGCCCGTGATAACGTACTTTTTTTCCTCAAAGGAGCAGATATCCAGAGCGCGCTCCAGCTTATCCGCGCGGTCCTGCAAACCGACGTGCGAAAGCAACATAACGCACGCGCGGAGCATCGAACAAGGGTCTGCGTACTGCGCTCTGCCCTCGCGCACCATTCTGGGCGCGCTGCCGTGAATTGCCTCGAACATTGCGTACTTCTTACCGATGTTCGCGCAGCCTGCCGTGCCGACGCCGCCTTGGAATTCCGCCGCCTCGTCCGAAATGATATCGCCGTAGAGGTTGGGCAACAGCAGGACCTTGAAGTCCTTGCGGCGTTTCTCGTCCACGAGCTTTGCCGTCATGATATCCGCATACCATTCGTCCGTCGTGATTTCAGGGTACAACGCCGCCACCTTGTGGCAATCTTCTAAAAAGTTGCCATCCGTCGTCTTGATGACGTTCGCCTTGGTGACCAACGAAACTCTGTTCAGCCCGTTCTTTCTCGCGTAATCGTAAGCAAGGCGGGCAATTCTATCCGAGCCCTGCTTGGTCGTGATGGTGAAGTCCACCGCCAAGTCTTCCGTCACGTTAAAGCCCTGCGAGCCGACGGCATAGCCTCCCTCTGTATTCTCACGGAAAATCGTCCAGTTGATGCCCTGTTCGGGGACTTTGACGGGACGGATATTCGCAAACAAGTCGAGCGCTTTACGCATTGCGACGTTCGCGCTCTCGATGTTGGGCATACCGTCACCCTTTTGCGGCGTCGTGGTCGGCCCTTTCAAGATGATATGACAGCTTTTCAGTTCCGCCAAGACGTCGTCGGGAATCGCCTGCATATGAGCAATACGGTTTTCAATCGTCAAACCGTCAATGTTGACGAATTCCACCTTGCCTGCCGCCTTTAAGTCGGCAAGGATATATTCCAGCACCCGTCTTGCCTGCGCCGTAATCGTCGGGCCGATGCCGTCGCCGCCGCATACGCCGATACGGATACAAGGGAGAGCCGCATAATCCACGAAATCCCCTTGCGCTTTCATTATCTCTACTCTTTTCAGTTGCCCCTCTAATACTTTCTTAAACTTTTCGCAAGCCAACTGTAATTGTTTTTCGTAGTTTTCCATTTTCTCTTTCTCCGCGTCTTATTCCTTGCTTTGTTTTGTGTAATTCAGCGTACCGCCGGCAAGCAAAATTTCCCTCTGCCGAGGGGAGAACGCCAAGCAAAGCGTTGACTTTTCGCCCGTCGTCACGTTGACGAGGGTCGCCTCGGTCTTACCTGCAACCGCCGCCGCAAAATCGAAGATAGCAATCTCGTCGCCCTGCGCGAACTTGTCGTAATCGTCGGGGTTTTGCAAGGTCATCGGTACGATACCGAAGTTGATGAGGTTCGCCACGTGGATACGAGCAAAGCTCTTTGCCACTACCGCTTTGATTCCCAAGTACAAAGGTACGAGCGCCGCGTGCTCTCTCGACGAGCCTTGACCGTAGTTACTGCCGCCTAAAATCACGCCGCCGCCCTGCGCCTTCGCCCGTTCAGGGAAGGTGGGGTCACAGACGGTAAAGCAGTATTCCGAAAGCTTCGGTACGTTGGAACGGTAAGGCAAAATCTTCGACCCTGCCGGCATGATATGGTCGGTGGTGATATTGTCGCCCCCCTTTAATATCAGCGAGCACGTCAAATCCTTTTCAGGTGCTTTCCCTATGGGAATAGGCTTGATGTTCGGGCCGCGTTCTACGCATACCTGCCCTGCCTCTTTCTCGGTCGCGGGCATTTCAACGAGATTGTCGTTGACGAGGAAGGTCTTGGGCAATTCCACCTCTACGCCCGTCAAAGTCGTCGGATCGGTAAATACGCCGGTCAGAGCGCTCGCCACCGCCGTTTCGGGGGAAACAAGGTAGACCTCGGCATCCGCCGTCCCACTTCTTGCTAAGAAGTTGCGGTTGAACGTTCTGAGGCTGACCCCTGCGGACTTGGGCGAAAAACCCATACCGATACAGGGGCCGCAAGCGCATTCCAAAATGCGCGCGCCTGCCGCAATCATATCCGCCAAAGCGCCGCTTTGCGCCAACATCGTGTACACCTGCTTCGATCCTGGGGAAATGGACAACGATACGTCAGGGTGCACCGTCTTGCCCTTCAGCATCGCCGCCACCGTCAACATATCCAGCATTGAGGAGTTCGTGCAAGAGCCGATACATACTTGGTTGATTTTCTTGCCTGCAAGTTCTGCAATCGGTTTTACGTTGTCGGGGCTGTGCGGACAAGCCGCCAAGGGTTGCAAGGAGGAAAGGTCTATTTCGTATTCCTCGTCGTACGTCGCGTCCTCGTCCGAGGAAAGGGGAACGAAGTCCTGTTCTCTCTGCTCTGCTCGCAGGAATTCCCTCGTAATTTCGTCTGAAGGGAAAATCGAAGTGGTTGCGCCAAGCTCTGCGCCCATGTTGGTAATCGTCGCGCGTTGCGGCACGGAAAGGGTCTTTACCCCCTCGCCTGCGTATTCGACGATCGCGCCGACGCCGCCCTTTACCGACAGCAATTTAAGCACCGCCAAAATAACGTCCTTCGCACCTACCATCGGGGGCAGGTGTCCGTTCAGCGTGATTTTAATCATTCGGGGCATCGTGATATAATACGTGCCGCCGCCCATTGCTACCGCTACGTCCAAGCCGCCTGCGCCCATCGCCAGCATACCGATACCGCCTGCCGTCGGGGTGTGCGAATCTGAGCCGATGAGGGTCTTGCCGGGAACGGCAAACCGCTCTAAGTGTACCTGATGGCAAATGCCGTTGCCAGGACGAGAAAAGCGAATGCCGTGCTTTTTCGTCACCGTTTGAATATACCTGTGGTCGTCTGCGTTCTCAAAGCCCGCTTGCAAAGTATTGTGGTCGATATAGGCAACGGACAGCTCCGTCTTGACCCTTTCAATTCCCATCGCCTCGAATTGCAGGTACGCCATCGTACCCGTTGCGTCCTGCGTCAAGGTTTGGTCTATCTTTAATCCTATTTCTGCGCCCACCTGCATCTCACCCGAAACGAGGTGGTTTTTGATGATTTTTTGCGCAATCGTGTATCCCATATTGTTCACCCAATCGTTGCGATTATTGCAAATCAAACCAGTTCAGTTTGCTACGCGCATCCCCTTTAAGAGCCGCCACCAACCCCTCTAATTCATCCTCGCTCATGACCGTCGTTCTGCCGTCGACGTACATGGCGTCTACACGCTTCTTCATCTCCTGCACCAGCCAGTCGGATTTCGTCAGCGCACGATCCCCTTTCAAACCGTAGTGCATATTCATCCAGTAAGCAATCCCCGCCAAACCAGAGGTATTGGAAATGGACACCGCCGCAGGACGATTTAGAATTTTTTCCGTATCGAAGATATTGTAGATTTCCGCATCCTTCATCATACCGTCGGCGTGAATACCCGCCCTCGTCAAGTTGAACGCATCCCCTACGAACGGCGTCATCGGCGGAATATCGTATTTCAATTCCGTTTTGAAATATTCGGCAATCTCGGTAATCACGGTGGTATCCATACCGTCCAGCGTACCACGCAGGGACGCGTACTGCATCACCATTGCCTCCAAAGGCACGTTGCCCGTACGCTCACCGATACCGAGCAACGAACAGTTTACGCCACTCGCGCCGTACAGCCAAGCGGATACTGCGTTGGCAACCCCCATATAGAAGTCGTTATGGCCATGCCATTCGAGCATCTCCGAGGTGACGTCCGAATAATGGTGCAGACCGTAAATCAAGCCGGGTACGCTTCTGGGGGGCGCAACGCCGGGGAAGGGTACGCCGTAGCCCATCGTATCGCACATACGGAATTTGACGGGAACCCCTGCCTCTTTAGAAAGAGAAGTCAACTCGTTGACAAAGGGAACGACAAAGCCGTACAAGTCCGCTCTCGTCAAGTCCTCCAAGTGACATCTGGGGGAAATCCCTGCCGCAAACGCCTCTTTAACGACCCCTAAATAGTGGTCGAACGCCTGTTGACGGGTCATATTTAACTTTTTGAAGATGTGATAGTCCGAGCAACTAACTAGAATACCGGATTCCTTAATCCCGATGTCGCGCACCAGTTCAAAATCCTCTTTCTTTGCGCGAATCCAAGTGGTGATTTCAGGGAATTTGTACCCTAAATCCATACACTGCTCTAACGCATCCCTATCCTTTTTCGTGTAGACGAAGAACTCGCTTTGACGAATGATACCGTTCGGACCGCCAAGGCGCGCCAGCATCTTATAGACGTCTACCATCTGCTTTGCCGTGTACGGCGCGCGCGATTGCTGTCCGTCACGAAAGGTGGTGTCCGTAATCCAGATATGTTCCGGCATATCCAAGGGCACACGACGGTGGTTGAAGGTCGTGTAAGGCACTTCCGTATACGGATAAATATCCCGATATAAGTT
Organism: Candidatus Scatosoma sp.; assembly: GCA_045650185.1. GTDB lineage: Bacteria > Bacillota > Clostridia > Christensenellales > Borkfalkiaceae > Scatosoma. The sequence continues at coordinate 64,956 of JAZRQY010000022.1, forward strand.
CGGATTTTTTACGTCCTGTAAGGAGTATTTATATTCTTCTTGCTCTAATAGGTTGCTGTGCTTATTCTTTTCTATCATACTCGCTCCTATTTCAACGATTTTGTTTTTCGATTGATTTGACTATATATATTAAAAAAACGAATTATAATGATTATACCTAATATTGTTGCAGATGTCAAGAAAATACACCCCGTATTTTCTTCTTTTTTTCTAAAAGAAAAAAGAAACCGACCAAGCGGTTTCTTTCTGTATCGTTTGTAAAATGACTTACAGCTTTGCGATGACCTCTACCTCGACCAAAGCGCCCTTCGGCAGGGTTTTTACCGCTACGCAGCTGCGCGCAGGGCAAGTGGTAAAGTATTTCGCATACACCCCGTTAAATGCCGCAAAATCCTCCATATTCGCCAAAAAACAGGTGGTTTTTACCGCATTTTCAAAGCCTACGCCTGCCGCAGAAAGCACCGCGCCAAGGTTTTGCATAACACGTTCCGTTTGCTCGGTGATATTTTCACCAACGAGCACGCCCGTGGAAGGATCAAGAGGGATTTGACCGCTCGTGAAGAGGAATTCTCCCACTTGGATTGCTTGCGAATAAGGGCCGATTGCCGCAGGTGCGGCAGTTGTGCTTACTTTTTTCAGTTCCATATTTCTCTCCTTTACACCCCGTAGACCAGCTTAAAGCCTGCCTCAGTCAGCGCCGCCTTAATTTCCTCGATATGTTCAAAGTTTCTCGTTTCCAGCTTGATGTGCAGGTGGCAACCGTTGACGTTCGTGCCTTCGTTTCCTCTTTCGTGGCGTACCGAGGTCACGTTGCCGCCAAGGCGCGCTATAATCTCCGATACCCCCAGCATTTGACCGGGCTTATCCACCAGCTCTACCGACAGTTGACAGCTTCTGCCCGACATCAGCAAGCCACGGTTGATGACCCTCGAAAGAATGGTAACGTCGATGTTGCCACCAGAAAGGATACATACTACCTTCTTCCCTGCAATATCCAACTTTCCAAACATTGCCGCTGCTACCGACACCGCGCCTGCGCCTTCGGTAACCAGCTTTTGCTGTTCCATCAACGCCAAAATCGCCGCAGAAATCTCATCTTCCGTGACCGTAACCACCTCGTCCACGTACTTTTCTACCGTTTCATAGGTCAGGTTGCCGGGACGTTTTACCGCGATACCGTCCGCAATCGTCGATACGGAGGAGAGAGTTTCAATTTTGCCCCCTGCCAGCGAATTTGCCATCGAAGGAGCGCCTGCCGCCTGCACGCCGTACACCTTTACGTTGGGCGCAAGCGTCTTGATCGTATAAGCAATCCCCGAAATCAAGCCACCGCCACCAATGGGCACAATCACGGCGTCTAAGTCGTTTAATTGTTCCAAAATTTCCAGCGCAATCGTGCCCTGCCCTGCGATGACGTCCTCATCATCGAACGGGTGCACGAAGGTATACCCTTTTTCCGCCTGCAGCTGCAACGCCTTTTGATAAGCGTCGTCGTACACGCCCTTGACAAGGCAGATCTCCGCGCCGTAGCTCTTGGTCGCCTCCACCTTGGAGATGGGCGCGCCGTCAGGCAGACAGATGACCGCTTTGATTCCGTTTTTCTTTGCCGCCAAGGCTACGCCTTGCGCATGGTTTCCTGCCGAGCAAGCCACCACGCCACGCGCCTTTTCCTCTTCGGACAAACAAGTCATCTTATAGTACGCGCCACGCACCTTGAACGAACCCGTAACCTGTAAATTTTCCGTCTTTAAGTAAATTTCCGCATCCTTGCAAAGCTTGGGGGCGTAGATGACGTCCGTCTTTCTGGCAACGCCAGCCAAGGCGTTTCTTGCGCGGTATACGTTATCAATCGTAAGCATATATTTCTCCCTATGTATGAGTTATTGCGTTATTGAATACGCAAAAGGCTGTCGATAAACTGTTCTGCGCAGCGAGGGGAACGGTTGCCCTTTTTTAAAGCGAACGCTTCCGCTTCGATGAATAGCTCGTTTTCAGGCTTTTTAATCCCCTTTCTATCCGCAAGCGTTTTGACAATAGACAAGTACAGTTGCTTGTTCGGCTTTTGGAAGAGTACCGTCAAGCCAAAGCGTTCGGACAGCGACAACGTTTCCTGCATCGTATCGTTTCTATGCACGTCGTCAGCATCCCTGTCCCCAAAGCTTTCCTTGATGATGTGGCGACGGTTGCTAGTGGCGTAAATCACCGCGTTCTCCGTCTGTGCCGACGCAGAGCCTTCCAGCGCCGCTTTTAACATACTGAAGTTATCATCGCTCTTGTTGAACGCCAAGTCGTCAATGAAGATAATGAACTTTAACGGATTTTCGCTGATTTTCCCCATCACGAGAGGGAGCAGGGAAAGTTGATCCTTTCTCAATTCGATAAGTCGTAAGCCCCTATCAAAATATTCGTTGGCAAGCGCCTTTACGGTAGAGGATTTACCCGTACCTGCATCACCGCAAAGAAGGGTGTTCGCCGCAGGTCTGCCCTCGATAAATGCGAGGGTGTTTTCTATGACCTTAGCGCGCTCCTGCTCGTAGCCAACGAAGCTGCCTACACCGATTTTATCCGCAGAAACGATAGGTTCGATTTTCTTATCGTCCGACAGACGGAACATTCCGTACGCCGCGAAGACCCCGTAACCATAGCGGTCAATATCGGTAAGCCGCGCCGCATATTCAGCCGCAAAATCCACCTCTTCGCTGTCAAAAGCAGGCAACAGGTATGCGTTCACGCCCAAATCCTCAGCAAAATCCGCAGAGGTCAGGGAGGCAAAAGCCCCGAATACGCCCAGTTCCTTTTTCACCGCCTCGACGATGCTTTCCGCAACCTTCTCGCCGCGCGCCATCTTGCGAACGTATACGTTTTCGTCCATGAAGACCAGCTGTTTTACCAGCTCCGTCAGGTTGCCGCCCGCCGCGTAAATCTCACCAACGAACGCCGCATACGCCTTGCGTTTTTCCGCCTCGGTGGTTGCAAGGCAGTATTTTTCAAAACCGCCGAACAGCCCCGATTCCAACACCCCCGACAACACCGCCGTGGTGCAAAGTTGTAAATAAATGGGTTGTAATTGTTTTCTCATAAAAATCCTTTTGGTTGTCTTTCGTCTATCAAAGAGCCGCAATAATTGCATCCGTCATTTGCGTAGTAGAAAGCGCATCGCCGCCGCGCGCAATATCCGCCGTACGAAGTCCGCTCTCCAACACCTTATCCACCGCCGCAACGATTGCACCGCTCTCTGCCGTCAAATCAAACGAGTATAACAGCATCATCGCCGCCGACAAAATGGTAGCAATCGGGTTGGCTTTGCCCTGCCCTGCAATATCGGGCGCGCTGCCGTGAATGGGTTCGTACAGCCCACGCTTGGTGTTGCCAAGGGAAGCCGATTCCAACATCCCGATAGAGCCCGTGATTTGGCTTGCCTCGTCGGAGAGAATATCCCCGAACATATTGCTGGTAACGATAACGTCGAACTGCGAAGGGTTGCGAACAAGCTGCATCGCCGCGTTGTCTACGAGCATATCCTGCACCTCAACGTCGGGATATTCCGCCGCCACCTCGTGCACGACTTTGCGCCACAAGCGGGAGGTTTCCAAAACGTTCGCCTTGTCGATACTGGTCAATTTCTTTCTGCGCTTTCTCGCGCTCTCGAACGCCACGCGCGCAATACGCTCGATTTCCATACGGCTATAACATTCGGTATCATACGCCTCTTCGCCGTATTTACCCTGACGGTAGCCTCTCTCGCCAAAATAGATACCACCCGTCAACTCTCTGACGATCATAATATCAAAGCCCTTTTCGACGATGTCCTCACGCAAGGGACATTCTGCCTTCAAGGCAGGGTACAGTTTCGCAGGGCGAAGGTTGGTGAACAGCTCCATCGCCGCACGGATTCCAAGTAACGCCTTTTCAGGGCGCAAATGCCCGGGAAGCGTATCCCACTTCGGGCCGCCGACTGCGCCAAGCAGAACGCTGTCCGATGCAAGGCAACCTGCCACCGTTTCTTCAGGCAGAGGCTTGCCCGTCGCGTCGATTGCCGCGCCGCCGATTAGATAGGGAGTGAACACGAATTCGTGTCCGTATTTTTTGCCTACCGCCTCCAAGACGCGTACCGCGCTGTCTACGATTTCAGGGCCGATTCCGTCCCCACGAAGAAGTCCTATTTTGTACTGCATTTTGTTTTCACCTCGTACCTGTTATGGTGTTTTGAAATAAATTACAGAAGTAATTTAGTGAATTGCGCCTTTTTTAATGCTCTCAACCAAGCCACCGTTTTCAATGATTTGCTGAATGAAGGCAGGGAAGGGCTTGGTCGTAAAGGACTTACCCGTCGTGCGGTTGTAGATGATACCTGCATCCAAATCCGCCTCGACGATATCCCCTTCGGAAATGCCGTCTACCGCCTCGGGACATTCTACAATCGCGAGGCCAATGTTGATAGAGTTGCGGTAGAAAATACGGGCAAAACTTCTTGCAATTACGAGGGAAATGCCACTCTCCTTGATTGCAATCGGGGCGTGCTCTCTCGAAGAGCCGCAACCAAAGTTGTAGCCCGCCACCATAATATCGCCTGTCTCAACCCTCTGCACGAAGGTCTTGTCGATGTCCTCCATACAATGGGAAGCGAGTTCCTTTTTATCAATCGTGTTGAGATAACGGGCAGGGATAATTACGTCCGTATCCACGTTGTCGCCGTAGCAAATGCTTTTTCCTGTAAATTTCATAATTACACCTCATAAGGAGAGGCAATCCTGCCCAATATTGCGCTTGCCGCCGCCACGGCAGGGGATGCAAGATACACCTCGGAAGATACGTGCCCCATTCTGCCAACGAAGTTTCGGTTGGTGGTCGCCACCGCCCTCTCGCCAGCCGCCAAAACGCCCATGTGTCCGCCAAGACAAGGCCCACACGTCGGCGTAGAAACGACACAGCCCGCCTCGATAAAGGTACGAACTAAGCCGTTTTCAATCGCTTTTAAGTAAATGTCCTGCGTAGCAGGAATGATGATAGCGCGCACGTTCTTTGCTACTTTTTTGCCTTTCAGGATCGCCGCCGCCTCTTCCAAATCCTTATAATGACCGTTCGTGCAAGAGCCGATGACAACTTGGTCAATTTTAATCTCCCCGATCTCGTCAAAGGTACGGGTGTTTTCAGGCAAATGCGGAAATGCAACGGTAGGCGTAATCGTCGACAAGTCGATCTCGTACGTTTCGTCGTAAACGGCGTCCTCGTCCGCTTTATAGGCGGTAAACGCCTTGCTTGCGCGTGCCTTTACGTATTCCTCCGTCTGCTCGTCCACCTCGAAAATGCCGTTCTTAGCGCCTGCCTCGATTGCCATATTCGAAATGGTCAGTCTGTCGTATACAGTGAGGGAAGAAACCCCTTCGCCGACGAATTCCATCGACTTATACAGCGCGCCGTCCACGCCGATTTTGCCGATGATATGCAGGATAACGTCCTTGCCAGACACGTATGTGTTGAGTTTGCCTTTCAAGACGAACTTGATAGCGGAAGGCACCTTAAACCAAGCCTTCCCCGTCGCCATGCCGCACGCCATATCCGTCGAGCCAACACCCGTCGAAAACGCGCCGATTGCACCATAGGTGCAGGTGTGGGAGTCCGCGCCGATGACGACGTCGCCCGGCACTACCAAGCCCTTTTCAGGAAGCAGAGCATGCTCGATACCCATATCCCCTACGTCGTAGAAATGCACTACCTCGTGCTTTTCGCAGAAATCACGGCACATTTTGCATTGCGTTGCCGCTTTGATGTCCTTGTTGGGGGCGAAATGGTCCATGACCATCGTCACCTTTTCCTTGTCGTAAACCTCGGTGGCGCCGATGCTCTCAAATTCCCGAATGGCTACGGGAGAGGTGATGTCGTTGCCGAGCACTCTGTCCAAGTTTACAAGAACCAGCTCGCCAGCCTCCACCTTTTCAAGCCCTGCGTGCGCCGCAAGGATTTTTTGTGTCATTGTCATTCCCATAATGAGAAACTCCTTTTTTAAGAAGTGAATTGAACGCCACGGGCGTTCGTGAATTGCGTGGCTGTGCCACGCGTGAATTGACGGCATAGCCGTCGTGAATTGCAAGGCTTTTGCCTTGCGTTATGGATAATTTTAATTTTTCCGCAACGATTGACAGAGTCAATCATTTCACGTTTTCCGTGGAAAATATTTCACGCCGTAGGCATTTCACAATTTGCGTAGCAAATTATTTCACTTATTAATTATCGCGCCTTTGTCAGCAGACGACACCTGCGCCGCATACCGCTTCAAATACCCCGAAACCTCTTTGCGTTTTAAGGGCATTTCCGCTTTACGCTTTGCAAGCTCTTCGTCGGAAACCTTCAGTTCAATGGTATAGGCAGGGATATTGATCGAGATAATATCGCCGTCTTTGACGTAAGCAATCGTACCGCCGGAAACCGCCTCGGGGGAAACGTGTCCGATGGATGCGCCACGAGTTGCGCCGGAGAATCTTCCGTCCGTAATCAAGGCTACGTCCTTATCCAAGCCCATACCTGCAATCGCAGAGGTAGGCGAGAGCATTTCACGCATACCGGGGCCGCCTGCAGGACCTTCGTAGCGAATGACTACGACGTCCCCTTTCACGATTTTGCCTGCGTAGATTGCGGCAATCGTTTCCTCTTCGCTTTCAAAGACCTTGGCAGGGCCTTCGTGTACCAGCATTTCCTCTGCCACAGCAGAACGCTTAACTACGCATCCGTCGGGCGCAAGGTTGCCCTTCAGCACGGCAATACCGCCCGTCTTCGTAAACGCCGTTTCGGGAGTGCGGATAACTTCGGTATCGAGGTTGCGAACCCCTGCCAAGTTTTCCTGCATCGTCTTGCCCGTACAGGTCAAAACGGAGGTATCAAGCAAGTTCAAGCCTTCCAGCTCCTTCAAGACGGCGTACACGCCGCCTGCCTCGTTGAGGTCCTCCATATAGGTAGGGCCTGCCGGCGCAAGGTGACAAAGGTTGGGGGTACGTTCGCTGATTTCGTTCACCTCTTCCAAGGAGAAGGGAACACCGCACTCGTTGGCGATTGCAGGCAAGTGCAACATACTGTTCGTCGAACAACCAAGCGCCATGTCTGCGATGATTGCGTTGCGGATCGCCGCTTTCGTCATAATATCACGGGGCTTGATTTTCTTTTTGACAAGCTCCATTACCTGCATACCAGCGTGCTTTGCAAGTTCAATTCTTGCAGAGTACACCGCAGGGATCGTGCCGTTGCCACGCAAGCCCATACCCAATACCTCGGTGAGGCAGTTCATAGAGTTTGCCGTATACATACCCGAACAAGAGCCGCAGGTAGGACATACCTTGCGTTCGAATTCGGTCAGTTGACATTCGTCGATTTTGCCTGCTTTGTAAGCGCCCACCGCCTCGAACATACTGGAGAGGGAGCGCTTTTTGCCGCCTACTCTGCCTGCCAGCATCGGGCCGCCCGAAACGAATACCGTCGGGATATTGAGTCGCGCCGCCGCCATCAAAAGCCCCGGAACGTTCTTGTCGCAGTTGGGAATCATCACCAAGCCGTCAAAGCCGTGCGCCATGACCATTGCCTCGGTGCTGTCCGCAATCAGATCGCGAGTGACGAGGGAATATTTCATCCCCACGTGCCCCATTGCAATCCCGTCGCATACGGTGATTGCAGGGAACATAATCGGCGTACCGCCTGCCATCGCAACGCCCATTTTTACGGCGTCGCAAATCTTATCGAGGTCCTTATGCCCCGGCACGATTTCGTTGTAGGAGCATACTACGCCGATGAGCGGACGAGAAAGCTCCTCGTCCGTCAAGCCCAGCGCGTGATACAACGATCTATGCGGAGCGTTATGAAATCCGTCTACTATTGTTTCTTTAATCATAGTGATACCTTATGTGGAGAGTGAATTGAAAGCTAAAAGCTTTCGTGAATTGAACGCAGCGCAACGCCGTATTGCGCCGCAAATCCACGTTTGCAAAAACGTTGCAGTTGCAAGCAAGACGCGAAGGGCGCGGCTTTCCCGACGGGAGCGTACATAGCGTACGTGACCGAGGGAAAACGTAAGCCCGACAAAGTATTGCGCCGTATATCCGCCGTTTTTTTAATTGTTGATAAACTTTTCTTCGTCAGCCCAGCTATACAACTTACGGATATCCTTACCAACTACTTCGGAAGGATGTTCGGAGGCAATCTTTCTCATTGCGTTGAAGTGTACTTGCGCGCCGCCCTCGGACATATCGAGCAAGAAATCCTTTGCAAACGTACCGTCTTGAATGTCCTTCAAAATCTTCTTCATCGCCTTCTTGGTTTCTTCGGTGATAATCTTCGGACCGGTGATGTAGTCGCCGTATTCTGCGGTGTTGGAAATGGAATAGCGCATACCCTCGAAACCGCTCTGGTAGATAAGGTCTACGATGAGCTTCATTTCGTGGATACATTCAAAGTAAGCGTTTCTGGGATCGTAGCCTGCCTCGGTCAGCGTTTCAAAGCCTGCCTGCATCAGCGCGCAAACGCCGCCGCAAAGTACCGCCTGTTCGCCGAAGAGGTCGGTTTCCGTTTCGGTACGGAAGTCCGTTTCCAAAACGCCTGCTCTTGCGCCGCCGATACCCAAAGCATACGCCAAGCCGATGTCCAAAGCGTCGCCCGTTGCATCCTGCTCTACTGCGATCAAGCAGGGAACACCCTTACCTACCTGATATTCGCTGCGTACCGTGTGGCCGGGGCCCTTGGGTGCGATCATGATAACGTTGACGTCCTTCGGGGGCTTAATGCAGCCAAAGTGAATGTTGAAACCGTGCGCAAACGCCAAGGTCTTACCTTCGGTAAGGTTGGGTTCGATGCTTTCCTTGTAAAGTTTTGCCTGCTTTTCATCGTTAATCAAAATCATGATAACGTCTGCAACCTTTGCAGCCTCTGCGGAGGTCATAACGGTCAAGCCCTGCTTTTCCGCCTTTGCCCAGCTCTTGCTGCCTTCGTACAGACCAACGACTACTTTAACGCCCGAATCCTTGAGGTTCAAAGCGTGCGCGTGACCCTGAGAGCCGTAGCCGATGATAGCAACCGTTTTGTTTGCCAACTTATCCAGATTACAATCCTGTTGATAATAAATTTTACGCATATTCCTATTTCTCCTTTTATAGGTTTAAAAATTTTTTCTTGTTTATTGGCTGTGTTACAGCAAATGGCTGATTTACAACAAAACTCTCTTTGTTGGGTTGACGAGAAAAATATAAGAAAGGCAAGTGTTTTGTGAGGGCGCATACCCTCAGTGGTCTGTAACCAAGCAAAACACGCCGAATTTCGCAACTATTTTTCCGCCAAAAATCAACCAGATGATGTGACAGAGCCTATTTATTTAGAAGAGTGATGCTCCCTCTATCCAGAGCAACGATGCCCGTACGGCACATTTCCATAATCCCAAACGGCTGCATCAGCGCAACGAACGCATCCATCTTTTGCGGATCGCCCGTCACCTCGATACACATTTCCGCAGGCGAATAGTCGATAACCTTCGCGCGGAATACGTCTACCGCCGTCATAATCTCCGTCCGCGTGCCAGAGGTATGTTTGACTTTAATCAACATCAATTCACGCTTGGTAGATTCGTTTTCCAGCACCTCTACTTTCTTGACGTTGATCAGTTTTTTCAGCTGGTTGATTACTTGCGCCTTTGCATGCTCGTCCCCGTGCATCGTAATCGTGATACGGGAATATTCCGGGCTTTCGGTGACACCTACCGTCAAGGAATCAATGTTGAAACCTCTGCGAGAAAATAAACTGGTGACCCTTGTCAAAACACCGAACTGGTTGTCTACGTATACTGCGATGATAAACTTGTTTTCCATCTTACGCCCCCTTATTTTTCTTCGATTTTTACGATGATGTCGTCAATCGCGCCACCAGGAGGGAGCATGGGTAATACCAGCTCGTCCTTGCCAATGGTGACGTCGATGACCGTAGGTCTGCCCGATGCCTGCGCCGCTTTGAACGCCGCCTCGAACTGCTCAGGCGTTTCCGCCTTCATACCCAGCGCGCCAAACGCCTCGGCAAGCTTGACAAAATCGGTCTGGCGAGAAAGCACCGTCTGCGAATACCGTTTCCCAAAGAACAAGGTCTGCCATTGTCTTACCATACCCAAAACGCCGTTGTTCAATAAGACAATGACGACGGGAATGTTGTAGGATACCGCAGTAGCCAGCTCGTTTAAGTTCATCCCAAAACTGCCGTCGCCCGTGATGAGTATGGTGGGGTCGCCCGTTGCCACGTACGCACCCATCGCCGCGCCCAAGCCAAAGCCCATCGTCCCCAAGCCACCGCTGGAAACGAACCGACGAGGCTTGTTAAATTGCGTGTACTGCGCCGCCCACATTTGGTGCTGACCTACGTCGGTTGCCACGATGGTGTTGTCCGACTTGTTTGCGTTGATGATATCGAAAATCTGTTTCGGCGTAATGCTCTGCGTGCTGCCCGCCGCGAGTTCCTTTTCGTTCGCAAGTTCCTCTGCCTTCAACTGCTCTACCCGAGCAATCCATTCGGGATGGCTCGCCTTCTGACACTTTGCCATAATGCGTAAGAACGCATCCTCTACGTCGCCGATTAAGCCAAGGTCTACCTGCACGTTCTTGTTGATTTCCGCAGAGTCGGGGTCAATCTGAATAATCTTGCTCTTTTTCGCAAATTTTGCAACGTTGCCTGTCGCTCTGTTGGAGAAACGAACACCGACGCCTAAGATGAGGTCGCACTCGTTTTGCGCCATGCTCGACGCGTAATGCCCGTGCATACCCTGCATACCCAAAAACCGAGGATCGGTATCGGGTACTGCGGAAAGCCCCATAAACGAGCAACCGATGACACCGTCAATCTTGTACGCAAAGTCGACCACCTCATCGCCAAGCCCCAAGCCTGCCGCGCCGCCGCCGATGTAAATGTACGGCTTTTTCGCCTGCATAATCAGCTGTACCGCCTTGTCAATCTCCTCTTCGGAAACCTTGGGCAGGGGGATTTTTTCCACCACGGGTTGCGGTTCGTAATCGTACAGAGCCACCTGCACGTCCTTGGGAACGTCCACGAGAACGGGACCGGGTCTGCCCGACTTTGCAATCGCGAACGCCTCGCGAAGGGTATCGGCAAGGTTCGCAATACTCTTGACAAAGAAATTGTGTTTGGTTATGGGAAGGGTCACGCCCGTAATGTCAATCTCTTGGAAACTGTCCTTACCGATGAGCGAATTGGGCACGTTGCCGGTAATTGCCACCAAAGGAATGGAATCGAGCATCGCCGTTGCAATCCCCGTAACGAGGTTGGTTGCGCCGGGGCCAGAGGTTGCAAGACACACACCCACCTTACCCGTCGCGCGCGAATAACCGTCCGCCGCGTGGGATGCGCCCTGTTCGTGCGCGGTGAGAATGTGATTAATTTCGTCCTTGTATTTGTACAGAGCGTCGTAGATATCGATGACCTGACCACCGGGATAACCGAATACGTCGGTCGTGCCCTGCTCGATCAGCGTTTTTACCAAAATTTCTGCGCCGTTTAATTTCATATTTACTCCTTGCTTTCGTTCTCAATTTTTCAGCATTTTATTGACTGCGGATATCAGCGCATTCAAGGACGAGGTCATAATGTCGGTATGTATCCCTGCGCCCCAGTAGGTTTTTCCGCCCTTAGAAATGCTGACGTAGGATGCCGCTTTTGCGGTAGATTTTTCTTCCAATGCGTGCTCGGTATAGCTTTCCACCACGAAGCTTTCGTCGAGGTATTTTCTCAGCGCGTTGCACGCCGCGTCTAAGCGCCCGTTGCCCTGTTCGGTGATCATTCGTTCTTCTCCACCTACGGAAACGGTCAACTTCGCCCAAACGTCTTCCTCGGATTCCACACCGTCGAATTCGTGTTCTGCCTCAAAGCTTGCTTTCAGCAAGGACAGAGGGGATTGCACGTTGACGAAATCGCGGACGAAAATGTCGCGTACCTCTTGCGTAGCAAGCTCCCTATGCGCGTGATCGGAAATACTCTTGACGTGGTAACCAAACACTTCGCGGAATTTGGCAGGCAAGGAGAGATGGAACTGCGTTTCGAGGATATACCCGATACCACCTTTGCCCGACTGCGAATTGATACGGATAACGTCCGCCTCGTACACTCTGCCAACGTCGGCAGGGTCCAAGGGCAGATAGGGTACGTTCCATACCCCCGTATGCATTTCCTCGCGGAATTTCATACCTTTGGCAATCGCGTCCTGATGCGACCCAGAGAACGCCGCAAACACCAGCGCGCCACTGTACGGTTGCCGTTCGGGTACGCGCATTCTAGTCACTTCCTCATACACCCTCGTGATGGAAGGCAGGTCGGAGAAGTCCAACTTCGGGTCTACGCCCTGCGAATACATATTCAGCGCCAAAGTGATGATATCGACGTTGCCCGTACGCTCGCCGTTGCCAAACAGCGTGCCCTCTACACGGTCGCCGCCTGCCAGCAAGCCCATTTCGGTATCCGCAATCCCCGTACCTCTGTCGTTGTGCGGGTGCAGGGAAAGGACGACGTTTTCACGATAGCGAAGGTGCTTGTCCATGTATTCCACCTGCGCCGCATAGACGTGAGGCATCGAATGCGCCACGGTTACAGGCAGGTTGATAATCGCCTTATCCTCTTTGGTAGGTTTCCATACGTCCAGCACCGCGTTGCACACTTCTGCGGCAAATTCCGGCTCGGTACCCGTAAAGCTTTCGGGGGAGTATTCCAAAGTAATTTCACCCTCTGCCTCGTCCTTGTACTGTTTGCAAAGGGTTGCGCCGAAGATGGCAATCTCTTTGATAGCAGTCTTGTCCTTTTTGAACACCTGCTCTCTCTGCGCCTTGGAGGTGGAGTTATACACGTGCACAATCGCCCTCTTTGCGCCCTTGATTGACTCAAAGGTTTTCGCGACAATATGCTCTCTTGCCTGCGTCAAAACCTGAATGACGACGTCATCGGGGATGAGATTTCTTTCGATGAGCGCACGGCAGAATTCGTATTCCGTTTCGCTTGCCGCAGGGAAACCGACCTCGATTTCCTTAAATCCAACCTTGCAAAGCACCTCGAAGAAACGGAGCTTTTCCTCCAAGCTCATCGGCACGATCAACGCCTGATTTCCGTCGCGCAGATCGACGCTGCACCATACGGGCGGCTTTTCAATGGCGGTTTTTTTCATCCAGTCCATCGTCACGCCTTCGGGCAGAAAATATTGTTTTTCGTATTTATTCGTATTTTTCATTTCTCTCTCTTACAGGGGGTATACCCAACCAAAGGTATCTTCTCTCTTACCCCATTGAATACCGGTCAGGATATCGTAGATCTTTTTCGTAGTTTCCCCGATTTTACCACCGCCGACGACGTATTCCTTGTCGCAGATCGCCAACTTACCGATGGGCGAAACGACCGCCGCCGTACCCGTGCCCCAAGCCTCTTCCAACGTTCCGTTTTCTAGCGCCAACACAAGCTCGTCCAAGGAGAACAATCGCTCCTCTACCTCGTAGCCTTCGCTTTTCAGAACCTCGATACAGCTCATTCTCGTGATACCGGGCAGGATAGAGCCGGTCAGCTTGGGCGTAATCACCTTGCCGCCAATCTTGAACATGACGTTCATCGCGCCGACTTCTTCGATGTATTTGCGTTCTACACCGTCCAGCCACAGTACCTGCGAATAACCCTTCTTCGCCGCGCGTTCGCCTGCGCGGGTGCTTGCCGCGTAGTTGCCGCCGCACTTTGCGTAGCCCGTGCCGCCGCGTACCGTACGAACGTCCTCGTTCTCAATCATAATCCCGACGGGGTTGATACCCTCTTTGTAGTAGCTACCGCTGGGGGAGGCAATCAACATAAAGGTTGCGCGGTGTACTGCGTGTACCCCCAAGCATTCGTCGTTGCCGAACAGGAACGGACGAAGATACAGCGACGTACCAAAGGAATGGGGAACAAACCGTTCTTCCAACTTTACGAACTGTTCAATCAAGGAAAGCATTTCCCCTTCGTCCATGGTTGGCAGACTCATACGCTCTGCCGAGCGGTTCATACGCTTTACGTTTTCCATCGGGCGGAAGAGCTGTACCCCACCGTCCTCGCGGCGATACGCCTTCAAGCCCTCGAAGATTTCCGCGCCGTAATGTAAAACCGTGGATGCAGGGTGCAAGGATATTCTTCCAAACGGTACGATTTTCGCATCGTACCAGCCTTGTTCTGCCGACCATTCCGCCACCAACATATGGTCGGTGAAGTGTTTTCCAAAGCCTAATTCGCTTTCAGCGGGCATCGTCTTCGGGTTTTCCGTTTTTACAATCGTCAATTCCATCATAACACCTCTGTGTATTATTCGTTTTTTCGATAACACGCGTATGAATCAATTTATTTTTATAATAAAAGAATTATTACAATCATAGCACAATCCATAGGAATAAGTCAAACGTTTTATGCGCGTGTACGCAAAAAAGTGTAAAAAAATCCTTCCCCCACATGGGGGAAGGCAGTTTATAAACCGTTCTTTTTACTCTACGGGAATTGCGAACGAAAGTTCGCTCCGTTTACGCCTGCTTGTCTGCGGCTGCCTCGATGACGTTCTCAGCCGCGACGTCCGCCATAAACTGTGCGTTTTGTTCGGGGTATGCCGAGAGCATCGGTTCTACGTCTACCCCTTTCTTTCTGTCCAGGTAATTCTTCGTCAGCTTTGCAACCAGCGTACTGAGAAGGACTAAGCCTATGAGGTTAGGCAGCGCCATCAAGCCGTTGAAAGTATCCGAAATCGCCCACACCAAATCGCCGCTTACAACCGAGGCAACAATGACCAGTAGAACGTACAGCACTTTGAACGTCGTTCTTGCAATCTTTCTGGTCTTCTCACCCGCCTTGCGGAAGAGGTAGTCCACCGACTTTTCGCCGTAGTACGACCACGCCACAATCGTGGTAAACGCAAAGAGAGGCAAAATAATCGTATAAATCACTTTTCCTACTACGCCGAAATTCTTTTCAAACGCCATCATGGACACCATGGTATCTTGGTACATGGCGACGGTAGTTCCGTCATCAAGCTCCCTCCATGCGTACAGCACGTCGCGCAAGCCGCTTTCGCTGCCGAAGGTGACCAAGATAACCAACGCCGTCAGAGTACAGATGACAAAGGTATCAAAGAACACCTCAAAAATCCCCCAAAATCCTTGCTTTACGGGCTCACGGGTCTGCGATGCGCTATGCGCGATTACCGAAGAACCCAAGCCTGCTTCGTTGGAGAAGATACCACGCGCAAGACCCTTTTGCACGATCAGCGTCATACCCTGCTGAGTGATTTTGGCAATCATATAGCCGCCCACACCTGCCAGCGCAGAATGTACGGTGAACACGTTTCCAAAAATCAAGCCGAACGCCGCCCCGATTGCCTTTGCGTTGAGGACTAAAATTAGCAACGCCATTACCATAAAAATCAGGGACATAAATGGAACAAGGATCGAAGTCGTCTTACCAATGCTCTTGATACCACCCAAGATAATCAGGGCAAGCAGAATCGCCACCACCACACCCACGATTAAAGCGATAACCGTGTTCGTCGTTTCGTTGCTGCTGCCGATTGCGCTTTGGATAGTGGCACTCATTTTGTTCGTCTGTACGCCGCTCATACCGATGGCTGCAGCAGTGCAAAATACCGCCGCTAAAACGGCAAGCACCTTACCAAAGCCGCGCAAAAAGCTACCCCATTTTCCTTTGACGCCTCTGCCGATACCCTCGGAAAGGTAGTAGGCAGGGCCGCCGGAGAATTCGCCATTTGCCTCTTTTTTACGGAAATACATACCAAGCACGTTTTCCGCGTAGTTGGTCACCATACCAAAGAAAGCGGAAATCCACATCCAAACGACCGCGCCCGGACCGCCCGTCATAATAGCGGACGTCGTACCTACGATGTTGCCCGTGCCTACCGTACCCGAAATCGCCGTAGCAAACGCCTCGAAGGGGGAAACGCTTTTTTCGTCCTTTTTTGCTTTCGCATTCTTCTTTCGCATACTGCGGACGGTTGCCCCTAAGGTTTCGTTGACCGAAGTGCCAAATTTTCGTATCTGCAAAAACTTCGTCAGTATCGTCAACAAGATCCCCGTGCCCAGAATTAAAACAATCATGGGCCAACCCCATACGATTCCGTTGACAAAATCGTTTGCTTTGGTGATCGTTTCGATGAACGCATCCCAGCCGCTTGCCAGCAATCCTACCTGCATAAATAGCCTCCTTACGTCTTCACTTATAAGACAAAAATAATAACGCTTTCATGCTCCAAAACAAAAAACGGAGCGTTTGAAAAACACTCCGTCCTATAAAAGTCTTTTTGATTGTAGGCAAGCCTACAAAAAATACGGCTTCCCTAAAAAAGAAATTTTAACTCTGTCCTTTTGCCTGAGAGATTGACGGCAAGTCTGCCGTTTTGCCCCTTCGGCACCTGCTCGAGGCAGGATTCTCCGGAGTGCTATCCGATTACAGTTCCCGATTCCTTTTGGAATCACCTGAGAGATTCACTCCTTCGGTTGGGCGATACCCATCTCCTGCAATCTTCCTTTAGCTATCAAATTTTGTCTTATCATAACACAATGTTTTTTCTTTGTCAAGCGTTTGAAAAAGATTTTTTTCTCGCAGGGGGGAATTTTTCAATTCACTTAGCTACCGTCGGGAGGGGCAACCCCTGCCCTACAATGCCGCCGTACCATGCAGGGCTACGAAAGCAAAAACCGTCCTATTTAGGACGGTTTTCTTATACTGTCTTTGCTTTTACAATTTTAACGCCTTTTTTAAGAAAAATCCCGTGTAGCTGGTCGGGTGCGCCGCGACCTCTTCGGGGCTGCCTTCGCATACCAACGTACCGCCGCCGTCGCCCCCCTCAGGGCCGAGGTCGATGAGATAATCCGCCGTCTTGATAACGTCCAGATTGTGTTCGATGACCAGCACGGTGTTCCCCCCGTCGCGAAGACGAGAAAGGATTTTAATCAGTTTGTCCACGTCGTAGCTATGAAGCCCCGTCGTCGGCTCGTCCAAGATATACAAGGTCTTGCCTGTAGAGCGTTTGGAAAGCTCGGTGGCAAGCTTCACCCTCTGCGCCTCGCCCCCCGAAAGGGTGGTAGAGCTTTGCCCCAGCTTGATATACCCCAAGCCCACCTCTTGCAAGGTCTTGATTTTATTGTAAATGGAAGGATGGTTTTGGAAATATTCCACCGCCTCATCCACCGTCATTTCAAGGACGTCGGAAATGTTTTTGCCCTTATATCGCACCTCTAAGGTTTCACGGTTGTACCGCGCGCCGCCGCATACCTCGCAGGGTACGAAGATGTCGGGCAGGAAGTGCATTTCAATCTTGATAATCCCGTCGCCAAAGCAATGCTCGCACCTGCCGCCTGCAACGTTGAAGGAAAATCTACCGCTCTTGTAGCCACGTTCCTGCGCATCAGGAGTCATCGCAAACAAGTCGCGAATACCGTTGAACGCACCTGCATAGGTGGCAGGATTACTGCGTGGCGTTCTGCCGATGGGGGATTGGTCAATGTCGATGACTTTGTCGAAATATTCCACCCCGTCGATGCCGTCGAATTTCCCCTCAATCTGCCTTGCGCCGTTCAAACGGTTGGCAAGCGTGGGATATAAAATCTCGTTGACGAGGCTGGATTTACCGCTACCGGAAACCCCTGTAACGGCGGTCATCAAGCCAACAGGAATGGATACCTCTATACCCTTTAAGTTATTCTGCCGACAGCCCTTTACCGTCAAATATCTGCCGTCGGGGGCTTTGCGGACGGTGGGTACGGGGATACTTCTGCGCCCTGCAAGATAGTCGCCCGTAATCGAGCCTTCGGTATTCATCACGTCCATGGGTGTGCCTTTTGCCACTATTTCGCCGCCGTGCACCCCTGCTTTCGGGCCGATATCCAAGACGAAATCCGCCTCGCGGATGGTGTCCTCGTCGTGTTCGACGACGATGAGGGTGTTGCCCAAATCGCGCAACCCCTTCAAGGAGTGCAGCAGCTTTTCGTTGTCCCGTTGATGCAGGCCGATAGACGGCTCGTCCAAGATATACAGCACCCCTGTTAAGGCGCTACCGATTTGGGTCGCCAAGCGGATACGCTGGCTCTCGCCACCCGACAGAGTGTTTGCCGTTCTGCTCAAGGTCAAATATTCCAAGCCGACGTTCGCAAGGAATCCCAAACGGCTGTTGATTTCCTTTAAAATCGCATCCGCAATCAGGTGTTGCGTGGGGGTCAAATTTCCTTTCAATTCGTCCACGAAACGGCACAGATCGCTGACGGACATTTCGCACGCTTCCCAAATATTTTTGCCGCCCACCTTGACGGACAACGCCTCTTTTTTCAGGCGCTTGCCGTTGCACGCATCGCAATGGGAAACGCGCATCAGCTTTTCAATATCCGCCTTTACCCCCATAGAGGTGGTCTGCGAATACCTGCGCTCCAAGTTATTGACGTAGCCTTCCCAGCTCTTTTTAAAGCTCCCTTGGAAAGTACGCGAGGTGTACTGCATATCAATGCGCTCACCGCCGTTGCCGTACATCAAGAGGTGGTAAACTTCGGGCGAGAGCTGTTCGACGGGGACATCCAACGAAAAGCCATAGGCTTTTGCAATTGCAGAAACCTCCATCAGCGCCATCGACTGCGAGCCCAAATTCCAACCCGTAATCTTCATCGCGCCCTCACGCAAGGTCTTCGTCTTATCGGGGCAGATGAGGTCGGGATCAACCACCTGCTTTACCCCCAACCCAAGGCAGGTCGGACACGCGCCGTAAGGGGTGTTGAAGGAGAACATTCTCGGTTCGATTTCCTCTATCGAAATACCGCAATCGGGGCAGGCGTAATTGGAGGAATACAGCGTTTCCGTTTCCCCTTCGTCAATCACCACCAAGCCGTCGGCAAGCTTCAACGCCGCCTCTAAGCTATCCGTCAAACGCTTGCGAATGGTCGGTTTTACTACCAACCTATCCACCACGACGGAGATGTTGTGCTTGATGTTCTTTTCCAGCTTGATTTCTTCTTGCAAATCGTAAACGATACCGTCGATTTTTACCCTGCCGTAGCCGCTCTTTTTAAACCCTGCAAGTTCTTTGACGTACTCTCCTTTTCTGCCTCTGACAACGGGAGCGTTGACGAGGATTTTACTCCCCTCGGGGAGAGCCATTACCTTATCGCAAATTTCGTCCACCGTTTGACGGCGAATTTCCCTGCCGCACT
>JAZRQY010000023.1:0-63963 GCA_045650185.1 Candidatus Scatosoma sp.
CCAACCTTTACGCTGTTGGGTTTCGCGCTTGCCGTTTCAAGACCGAGTGCTTTCTTGATGAGAACGGGTGCGGGAGGGGTCTTCAAAATGAACGTGAAGGAACGATCTTGGTAAATCGTTACAACAACGGGGATGATGAGACCGGGTTTGTCTGCCGTTTTTGCATTGAATTCCTTCGTAAAGCCGGGCAAGTTGATACCGAAGGGACCAAGGGTGGAACCTACGGGAGGAGCCGGAGTCGCTTTACCAGCGGGAAGTTGCAATTTTACGACTGCTGTAATCTTCTTAGCCATAAATATTTTCTCCTATTGTGGTTTTGACAAGGTATGCTGAAAGTATTTCATACCTCTCCCACTTATTTAACGTAATAATGTCTGCGGACAAAATCCGCAAATTGCGCACGATTAGCCGTTTGCTTCCTCTTCGGAAGGCGCAGGCATAGGCGCATCGACGCGGGTGATTTGGATATACTCTACCTCTACGTCCGTTTCTCTGCCGAACATGGTGGTAGAAATCTTCGCCTTCTTTGCGGAATCGTTCAATTCCTTCACCACGCCAAAGAACCCTGCCAAAGGACCGTCGTCAATCGAAACGGTATCGCCCACCTTGAAGGTAGCCTCAACCTCGGTAGGATCTTCGAGGTGCATCTTACGGATTTCCTCTGCCTTCATGGGAACGGGACGTCCCTGAGGACCACAGAAACCGGTTACACCACGGGTGCTGGTGACGTAGTACCAAATCTGGTTGGTGTAGATCATCTTGATGAAGACGTAGCAAGGAAGCAATTTCTTTTCGACGATTTTCTTCTTGCCGTTCTTTTCTTCAATCACCTGCTCCATCGGGATTTTAACGTCCACGATGTAATCGTGCAGCTTATTGTTTTCAATCAGCTTTTCCAAGCTTGCTTTTACCATTGCCTCATACCCGGAATAGGTATGAAGAATGTACCACTTAGGCTGTTCCATCTCAGGCATAACGTTCACCTCCGATTACATCCCAGTGTTGGTAAGCAATTCCAACAGCTTCAGCAAGCCGAAATCTACGCCCGTCACAATGACCAAGAACGCAAGGACGATGACGAGAACTACGCCCGTCGTTTTCACAACCGCGCCAAATTTAGGCCACGTCACTCTTTTTAATTCAGAGAACGTTTCCTTGATCTTCGCACCAACGCGTTTGAACCAATTCGGCTTCTTGTTTTTGTTTTTACTAGCGTTTGCCATTTCAACCTCTGTATGCCCGACCGCCTAATACACACCAAGCGTGCGGACAAGAATTCTACTTATTTCGCTTCTTTGTGTTCGGTGTGCTTTCTGCAACGAGGGCAGTACTTGGAAAGAACCAATCTATCAGGATCGTTCTTTTTGTTCTTAATACTGTCGTAGTTTCTGCTCTTGCATTCGGTGCATTCGAACGTAATTTTGTTTCTAGCGGTTTTAACTGCCATAATAAAACTCCATGCAAAAAAATTACACCCCTTAGGTGCTTGTCTATATTCTAACATAACCTAAGGGGGTTGTCAATCTTTTTTGAACGGATTTCTCCGTTTTTTTTCTTTTTTTTAATTTTTTTTATTCGCAAAGCGAACTACGCCTTTCCCCCATAGGGGGAAGCCCCATTTATCTATAAGGATTAGGCTTATAAGCCATACTCTTTTGCCAGTTTTTCAAAGGCAGGCATCGCCCTTTCAATCCTTGCCGTGTCCACGCAATAGGCAATTCGCGCATAGCCTTCCGCGCCGAAATCGTCGCCCGCCACAATCAGCAGTTCGTGCCCCTTTGCTTTTTCACAAAACGCCTTCGAGGAAGGTTCCGGACTTTTCACAAAGAGATAGAACGCGCCATCGGGGTATACGCAGGTAAATCCGAGCTTCGTCAAGCCGTCATACAGAAGGTCGCGATTTTTTTGGTAGACGGACAAATCCCCCGTCAGACCGTCGCAAGCAGCCACCACTCTTTGAAAGAGGGCAGGCGCGCATACGTACCCAAGCTGTCGTCCTGCGCCGCATACCGCCGCATACACGGCAGATGCCTCTTTGCACTTGGGGGAAACGGCGATATAGCCGATGCGCTCGCCCGGCAAGGACAATGCCTTGGAATAGGAATAACACACCAGCGTATTCTCGTATACGTTCATCGGGAAGGTCACCTTCGCCTCCTTGTCGTAGACAAGCTCACGATACGGCTCGTCGGAGATCCAGTAGATAGGAGCGCCGAATTGCTCGCTCGCCGCCTTTAAAACCTCCGCCATCTCCGCCAAAACCTCAGGGGTATAAACCACGCCCGAAGGGTTGTTGGGGGAATTGACGATAATCCCACGCACACGGGGGTTTAACGCCTGTTTCAGCGCCTCAACATTCGGTTGCAGGTTTTCGTCAGGGGACAACACCGTCAATTTTGCGCCCACGCCCTCAACGAAGACTTTGTATTCGGGGAAGTACGGAGCAAATACCAAAAACTCATCCCCCTCTTCCACCGTCAGAGCACGCAGAGCAATCGTCAAGCTTGCCGCCGCGCCGCAGGTCATATACAGAAGGTCGCCGTCCATCTCGCAACCAAATCGAGCAGAGAGGTTGCGGGCAATCGTATCACGAACGGTTTTATCCCCCTGCGCAGAGGTATAGCCGTGCAATACCACGGAGGGCATCTCGTTTACCAAGCGGCAAATTTCCGCATTCACCTCTTTAGGGGCAGACACGGAAGGATTTCCCAAGGAAAAATCAAAGACGTTCTCCGCGCCGATTTCCTCGCTGCGCTTTTTTGCATATTCAAACAGTTCTCGAATCGCCGAGCGTTTTACGCCCAAGGCATACGACTTTTCGTTTACCATAACCCACCTGCTTTTTCTATCTATAATAATTATAACACGCGCCCGCGCGCATTGTCAACAAAAAACGGCTTGTCCTATAAAAGAACAAACCGCATCCGCACTATCTATCTTCTTCCCAAACCGCCACCACAAAAACCTGCCCGTTGGGGAAATGTAAGCGCACCAAGCGCTCCTCGCTACTGGTATGAAATTGCGCCACGAACAAGTCTTTCAGCGCCGTCCTTACTTCCTCAAAAAACTCCTGCGATGAAATTTCCTTTTCGTTTATTTGCTCTTGCGTAAACTCTTTTTTCATTTTTTAGCCCCCTTTTTCTTTTATTATACTAAACTTAGCGTCAAAGTAAAGTATTTTTCCGTCATAAAAAGCATAATTTTCTTGAAAAGCGAAAAAATCGAGGTAATTATGAAAAAGGACGGCGTATTTCAAGACACATTAGAAGAGTTGCTGCTCTCCAACAATTTAAAAATGGGTGACCTTGCGGAAAAGACAGGGATTGCTCCTTCGCGATTGTATTCGTACAAACGAGGCGAGGATATTCCTTCTTTTGAAAACGCCACGAAAATCGCAGAGGTGT
Organism: Candidatus Scatosoma sp.; assembly: GCA_045650185.1. Classification (GTDB taxonomy): domain Bacteria; phylum Bacillota; class Clostridia; order Christensenellales; family Borkfalkiaceae; genus Scatosoma. The sequence goes on from JAZRQY010000023.1 coordinate 3,405, forward strand.
TTGGGTGTTCTTTCGATTATCTTTTCGGCTTGACCGATGAAAACAAAAAGGAAAACTACAAAATCTCCTCTACTCCAACGAAACGTTTTCAAGAACTGATTGCGAAAAGCGGCTTGACACGCTATAAAATCAGCAAGCTGACGGGCATTTCCGAGGCGAAACTTTCCTCTTGGTATACGGGAAGAAAAATCCCCACCCTTTCCAGTCTATACCTTTTAGCAAAAGGGCTTTCTTGCTCGTTGGATTATCTTGCAGGGCGGGATAAAATTTAACACAATACACAAAAAAACGGCTTGGTCGAGAACCAAGCCGTCTTGTTTTTAGTTAGCCCTGCAATTAGTTGCGGGGATTTTTAATATTCGCCTGAGCCGCCGCCAATCTTGCGATGGGAACACGGTAAGGCGAGCAGGAAACGTAGGTCAGACCGATTGCATGGCAGAACTCGATGGAGGAAGGATCGCCGCCGTGCTCACCGCAGATACCGCAGTGCATTTCAGGGCGTACCTTCTTACCAAGGGAAACCGCCATATCCATGAGCTTACCAACGCCCGTCGTATCCAATCTTGCGAACGGATCGGATTCGTAAATCTTGTTTGCATAGTATGCAGGCAAGAACTTACCAGCATCGTCACGAGAGAACCCGAAGGTCATCTGCGTAAGGTCGTTCGTACCGAAGCAGAAGAATTCTGCTTCTTTTGCGATATCGTCTGCCGTCAAGCATGCGCGAGGGATTTCGATCATCGTACCTACTTCGTACTTAAGAGCAACGCCCGAAGCCTTAACAACTTCGTCTGCCGTCTTAACAACGATGTCTTTTACGAACTTCAATTCCTTCGTTTCGCCCGTCAAGGGGATCATGATTTCAGGAACAAGCGTCCAGTCGGGATGACGTTTTACAACGTTGATTGCCGCCTTGATAACTGCCTTCGTCTGCATTACTGCGATTTCGGGATAGGTAACCGTCAAACGGCAACCACGGTGACCCATCATGGGGTTGAACTCGTGCAAGCCTGCGATGATGTCCTTAATCTGCGCAACCGTCTTGCCCTGCGCCGCTGCAAGAGCAGCGATGTCCTCTTCGGAGGTGGGCACGAATTCGTGCAGAGGGGGATCGAGGAAACGAATGGTTACGGGATAGCCGCCAAGAGCCTCAAACAAGCCCTCGAAGTCTGCCTGCTGCATAGGCTCGATCTTTGCCAAAGCCGCTTCTCTTTCTTCTACGGTATCCGAGCAGATCATTTCACGGAACGCGCCGATTCTGGAAGGATCGAAGAACATGTGTTCCGTACGGCAAAGGCCGATACCCTGCGCGCCGAAAGCAACTGCCTGCTTAGCATCGTCGGGGGTGTCTGCGTTCGTTCTAACGCCGAGCGCCTTGAACTTGTCTGCAAGGTCCATGATTCTGCCGAAGTAGCCGGAGTTGGGGTCTGCAGGAACGGTCTTAATCAAACCGTCGTAGATCGTACCCGTGGAGCCGTCCAAGGAGATGCAATCGCCTTCCTTGTAAACCTTACCAGCAAGCTCGAACCACTTTTCTTCTTCGTGCATTTTAATATCGCCGCAACCGGATACACAGCACGTACCCATACCACGCGCAACAACTGCCGCGTGAGAGGTCATACCACCACGAACGGTGAGGATACCCTGCGCGTACTTCATACCTTCGATGTCTTCAGGAGAGGTTTCCAAACGAACGAGAATTACGTTTTCGCCCTTCTTGCCTTCTACAACTGCATCTTCTGCGGTGAATACGATTTTACCAGCCGCCGCACCGGGGGATGCCGCAAGCGCCTTACCGATTACGCTGTTCTTGTCAGCCGCCTTCAAAGCCGCCGCGTCGAACTGAGGGTGAAGGAGCATATCAAGGCTCTTTGCGTCGATCTGCATAACTGCTTCCTGTTCGGAGATCATGCCTTCGTCGATGAGGTCGCAAGCAATCTTGATAGCAGCCGCAGCCGTTCTCTTACCGTTTCTGGTCTGGAGCATGTAAAGCTTTCTATCCTCGATGGTGAACTCCATATCCTGCATATCGCGGTAATGGTTTTCGAGGGTCTTGCATACTTCAAGGAACTGTGCGTAAACTTCGGGGAATACTTCCTTCATCTGCGCGATGGGCATCGGGGTACGAACGCCTGCAACGACGTCTTCACCCTGAGCGTTCGTCAAGAACTCACCCATGAGGCCCTTTTCACCGGTAGCAGGGTCACGCGTGAACGCAACGCCCGTACCAGAGGTTTCGCCCATGTTACCGAACGCCATCATCTGTACGTTAACCGCCGTACCCCAGCTGTAAGGGATGTCGTGGTCCATACGATAGATGTTCGCACGGGGGTTGTCCCAAGAACGGAATACCGCTTTTACAGCCTCGAACAGCTGTTCCTTCGGGTCGGTAGGGAAGTCCTTACCAAGCTGCTGTTTGTATTCAGCCTTGAACTGGTTAGCAAGTTCCTTAAGGTCGTCAGCCGTCAATTCAACGTCCTGCGTAACGCCCTTTGCTTCCTTCATCTCGTCGATGAGCTTTTCGAAATATTTCTTACCCACTTCCATAACGACGTCGGAGAACATCTGGATAAAGCGACGATAGCAGTCCCAAGCCCAACGGGGATTGCCCGATTTCGTAGCGATGGTGTTTACAACTTCTTCGTTCAAACCAAGGTTCAAAATGGTGTCCATCATGCCGGGCATGGAAGCGCGTGCGCCCGAACGAACGGATACGAGCAAGGGGTTTTCCTTGTCGCCGAACTTCTTACCGCAGATTTCTTCCATCTTTTCGATGTATTCCATGATTTCCGCCTGAATATCAGGGTTGATTTGTTTGCCGTCTTCATAATACTGCGTACAAGCCTCGGTGGAGATGGTAAAGCCCTGGGGAACAGGCAAGCCAATGCGGGTCATTTCCGCAAGGTTTGCACCCTTACCGCCGAGGATTTCACGCATCTTCGCGTTGCCTTCGCTGAAGAGATAGCAATACTTTTTAGCCATAGTGATATTTCCTCCAAAATGATAATTTTTTTCTTCTTTGATTTTTTGTTTGATACCTAAACCTTATATATTTTAGTATAAAATACATAAAATGGCAAGCATAAAACCCCCGATTTTTAAATTTTTTCTTTTGTTTTTCACTTTCTTTCACAAAAAACCGCAAAAAAGCAATTCTTATCCCCCTTGCGCATACCAACAAAAAAAGCGAGAACGTTTTCGCAACGCCCTCGCTTTGGTATAATTCCAAAACAATATTCGTTTATTCTTCCTCAACGAACACAGCCTCTATGGCAGGTTTTTGCAGAGCTTTTTTCACAATCGAAACCGCCAAGCAAAGCACGGAGAACACAAGGGCAATAATGCTTGCGCCCATATGCAAACTGCTGTTGATCGCTTCTCCCATCGACTGGCCCATCTCGAAAGCAACTTCTCCCAACGCGGTTTGCCCGATAATCCCCGACACGAGTTGCACCGCCGCACCGCATACCAAAGGAATCGCCCAACGCAGTCCGCTCGTTTGTTTTTCACCTTCGGTATTCAGCACCGCCGTAAGCACAAATCCTACGCCGCAGCCCACCGTCGCCAAAGCGGCAAATTGCTGCACGAAAGAGAATATGCAAGAAAGGCTGATTGCGTCCAAATGCTCGTTGTAGAACTGCGAGCCCTGTGCCAGTCCCGTAAGGGAAACCAAGAATATATTGTTCCAATATTGCGCAAAAGAAAGTTCAAATATCGTACCGCTTTCCTCAAAGGAAATGCCGACTAACGCGCCTTTTCCCACCGCAAAAGCCACTACGGCAAATACCGAGCCAACTACGGCAAGCACGGCGTTTACAATCGTTTTCTTTTCTTTCCAAGCCGCGCCCTTGCGCACGAGATTGCCCGCAGCGTAGATTGCCACAAAGATTGCGCACAGCACAATTCCAGCCACCGTCGCGCCGTTATAAGTCAAAAGCATTTTCACCAAAAGTATTACGCCGTTGCTGCTTGCCGACATTTCCAGCACAAACACATTCAAGGCGTACAGCAAAGCCGAGCCGCAAATGAGAACCAAAGCCGAGCCTACCCCCCATTTTGCGCCGTTGTTTTCCTTACCCGACGTTGCAAAGCGAATAAACCCGACGATACAAACCGTAGCAAAGGCAACCACACAGCCTATCATCGCTACGGAAATCACCGTCCCCGATATCGCATAGACGTAGCCTGCCACCTGCGGAATATCGCTTTTAAAGGGATCACCCGTCTCCGTCAATTGCGCAATTTCCTTATAGACGTCGCCAAAGAAATAAAAGATATTATGCGTTTCAGCGGATACCCCTAAACCGGACATCGCCGATTCGTTGCCCGACACCCCCGCCGTGAAACCAACGAAGAAGACAAATATCAGCGCAAGCACAGCGCAGGCAAGTCCTGCGCCCGAACGAACCCAAGCAAACACCGAGTTCCATATCTTTTGTTTCTTTTCAGAAGAAATCGGCTTTTTCTCACTTTTAACTTCGACAACCGCAGCCGTTTGCTTTGCCTTTAAAGGCGTTCCGCAATTCACGCAAAACGCGCCTTCTTGGTATGTACCGCAGGAAGGACAAGCCACCTTTCCGTCCGTCCGCGCCCCACAATACTCGCAGTATACGTGGGTTTCGTCAACAAGTTGCCCGCAGGACAGGCAGGGCTTTTTTCCGTCAAGTCTTGCGCCGCATTCGTGGCAATACACCGCGCCTTCTTCCGACACAATCGCATTACATTTTTTGCAAATCATATTCGTATCTCCTTCGTTTTTTTTATTTTTCCTTCTTTACAGCATAAAGAAGAACGATTTTTTACCCGAGAGCAACTCTTCGTCGATTTTCCAACCGCCCTTGCCGTCCTTGATTAAGCCGAATTCACATTCCTTTGCGGTTTCGTATAATTCGTCGCCGTCGTAGCCGACAAAGCGGTCGCTCATTTTCTCTAGCATTTCCCTTGCGCCCGTCGTGAACGCCGAGGTCGTGATGAACATACCGCGACAATGCTGTTTACCTTCTTTGGCTTGACGGTACGCCACCGCGCCGATGAATTGCTGCAACAGCGTTTCACCAATCCACCACCGTTCGTCCGTCGGCTCCCAATTCTTCGCTTGAATATAGATGGTTTCTCTAAAGCCCAAACGGTCGGTCAATTCCAACTCCCCGTCGATACCGCCGTCGTACTCTCCCCCCGATACACGCAGACATTCCAAACGCCTGCCGTTCATACGAGAGTAGCGTTCCAACAGATAAATCGCATAGTATTCAAAGTAGTTGCCGCCAAGCGAACGCAGCCTTTTCAAGAACGCCTCCTTCAAAGGGTCTGCCGCCGAGCGAGCGGCGCTGCGCGTCGTCGTTTCCTTGCGCGCCTTTTCTGCAGGTGCTTTTGCCGCAGGTTTCTTCTCCACGGACTTTTTCTCTGCAGATTTTTTCTCCGCCTTTGCCGTCTTGTCTTCCGCTTTCGCCGCTACTATTTTTTCTTCTTCCGCCGCAGGCTTAGTGTTTGCCAACTCATCCGCCTTTTCCTGCGCCAAGTCGCTCACCGCTTTTTTAGGGTCTGCCCCCTTCTTTGCCGAGCGCCCCTTATCGAACAGCGCGCTTAAATCGTAAACGGGGGCAGGCGCAGCCGTTTCCATCTTCACAACCGCCGTATTTTCTACCGTTTTTTTCGTCGTATCTTCCTTGTTAGAGAGGTCTATTTCGGCTTGTTTTTCTTCGTTCGATGCAGACACGGTGCTTTCTTTTTCCACTTTCGGCGCATTTTCGGGCAATTTTACAAGGCTGCCTTCTACAAGGATTTCCCCTGCCTCTTGCATCACGTGCAAAACAGAGCCGACCCTACCCTTCACGTCGTTTAAATTGGCGTTTTCGGGGGTCGGATATTCCTCTTGGTATCGCAGGGCAACACGGTCGACAAGGTCCGCCCATTTGCTTTCCGTTTGCAATACTTCTTTGGTCAGTCGTTTGACGATTTCCTTCTTTTGCGCCCTTGTCAAAACAACCGTATTTTTCGCTTTTTCAGGGGAAGTTTTTTCCTTTTTTTCTTGCGTTTTTTCGCTATTTTTCGACGATTTTTTCGCCGTTTTTTGTTCTTTTTTCGCAGGTTTTTGTTCTTTTTTCGCAGGTTTTTCCTCTGCTTTTTCAGCCTTTTCAACTGGCTCTTCCGTCTGCTTTTTACCTGCGCGTTTTTTTGCAGGTTTCGCCTCCACGGGAGGCTCCAAGACCTGTGCAACCACCTCTTTTACCGCCTCGGGTTGCACATCTTTTACAGCCTCAAGTTGAGCCTCTTTTACCGCCTCGGGTTGCGCCTCTGCCCCAGTCTTTTTGCGAGAGCGTTTTGCAGGCGCTTTCTTCTTTGTTTCCTTCTTTTCAGCCACCGTCGTTTCTGCAACAACCGCCTTTTCCATCGGCTCTACCGCCGCAACCTCGGCTACCGCCACTTCTGCCACTTCCTCCAAAGCCTTTTTGGGGGCGCGTGGCTTTCTTGCTTTCTTTGCCTCTTCTGCCATGTTTTTTCTCCTTACTTTTGGCACCTTCCCAAGCCTTTTTAAGGCTCGGTACAAATTTGCAAAAGTTCCCCGATGCAGGCAAGATCGGTATCCGTCTTACCTTCAAGGAACGCCTTCATAAGGCGTAAGGCACGTTTTTTGCCACCTTGCGTTTTTCCTTCGTCGTGTTTCAGCGACGCGCATTTTCTGAGAGTGTGATAGGTAGACACACTCGCACGCGAGCCCACCGAACACTCACGGCAGGTAAAATGCCCTGCGTCGAAATCAAAGTAGGGTTCATCCCCGATGTCCGCGCCGCAAATACCGCAGCCGTCCAAATCGACAAAGTACCCTGCTTCGCCCGCCGCCGTCAGCATAAACCCGACCAGCGTTTCCAGCGCGTCCGTTTCCGCATAAGCAAGCTCCTTTAATGCCTGCACAGCGGCAACGAACAAGGAATGCAATCGTTCTCCGTCGGGCGCAACCGCCTTACAAACGGCAACGATACCGTTTGCGGCGTAGAAGCGTTCCACGTCCAACCGCAAGGGATAAAATCCGTCGTATAAATAGGCGGATTTTACCGTGTAATGCTCTCCCTTTTCTACAAGCACGTATTCTGCAAAAGCGAATGGCTGAGCGGCGAATGCCAGCTTTGCATTGGGTTTGCGCACACCCTTAATGCCGGCAAATATTATACCCCTCTCCGCTGTGAACAGCGTGAGCAGCTTGTCGTGGTCTTTATAATCTATCCCGCCAAGCACCAGGGCGTCCGTCTTCCATTCCATTTTTCTTTTTTCCTTTCGTAGCCTTTTGCAACGACACTATTTTAATAATGCCGATGCTTGTTTAATTCTAAGAATAGCATATAGTAGGCAATACTGCCCGTTTTCTCAAACATATCCCACGCCAGCTTTGCCGCGCCCGACGGGTTTTTCCTTTCCTTCATAGTCTAGCCCCCCTTTTCCACAGTTTGTGTGAAGGGGAGAAAGGCTATACCAAAAGCCAAAGCCCGTTGCGCGCCGCCCAATCCGACAAGCGAGGGATATGACGCCTTTTTATTATTAGGCTCTATCACAGAGCCTTGTTTATCGTACCCTATCGGGCAACGATTAAAACTCTTCGTCCTCTTCGTAGCCGTATTGCTTTAAGAGGTTGGGTCTATCACGCCAGTCTTCCTTCACCTTGACGTAGGTAGTCAAGAAGACCTTTGCGCCCAAGAATTTTTCCATGTCTTGACGAGCAAACGAGGAAACCTCTTTAATGGCTTTGCCCTGCTTGCCAATCAAAATTGCCTTATGACTCGCCCGTTCGCAGACGATGTCGAGATTGACTTCCCATACGCCGTTTTCCTGCAAACGGAAAATGTTGATAACGATTGCTACGCCATGCGGAATTTCCTTATCGAACTTCAAAAGGATTTTTTCACGCATGATTTCAGCAACCATAAATTTCTCGCTCTTATCCGAAACGATTTCCTGCTGAAAAATCTTTTCTCCTTCGGGCATTTGCTCCACCAAGAACTCCTTCAAAGCCTTGATGTTTCTGCCCTTTCTTGCAGAAATGGGGAATACGTCCAAATCCAAACCTGCATCGGAGAATTTCGCCATATCGAGAGGGATGTTCTCCTTGGGCATAATGTCGATTTTCGTATACGCAATCGCCATGGGAATCCCCAAGTCCTTATACTTACGCATCAGCGCAAATTCCTCTTCCCCCACTCCGTCGTGTCCATCCACGACGTAGAGGATATAGTCAACGCTTCGCGCGCTGGTTTCCACCGAGCGCATCATACGGTCCGTCAGCTCGTTATGCGCCTTATAAATCCCCGGCGTATCCACGAAGACGATTTGATAATCATCCTCCGTCAATACCCCTAAAATTCTATCTCTCGTCGTTTGCGGTTTTGGGGAAACGATACTCACCTTTTCCCCTACCAACACGTTGATTAGCGTGCTTTTCCCTGCGTTTGCTCTGCCGATGACGGCAACGTATCCACTTCTCATTCTCGTACAATTCCTAATTTACTTAAAACGTATTCTTCCTTCCCGCGCATCTCTGCCTTGTCCTCGTCCGTCATGTGGTCGTAGCCAAGACAATGCAGTACGCCGTGTGTCAATAAATAGTGCAGTTCTCTCTCCAGCGAGTGCCCGTATTCCTCTGCCTGCTCCTTTGCCCGTTGCAAGCAAACCACCACCGAGCCCATAAACAGACGCTCTTCCTCATCTAGCTCATACGGATAGTCGTCCGCATACAGCGCCTCGCCCTTGATATCGTCCAAGGACGGGTAGCTTAAAACGTCCGTGACCTTGTCAATCGAACGAGTTTCGCGGTTCAGCCTGCGAATTTCCTCTTCGTCCACCAACAGGAACTCGAAGGAGAGTGGGCAATCCGCCTCTACGACGTCCGAAAACGCGCCCTCTAAAGCCGTAATCTCTTCCTCGGAGAGCAACCCTTCGTCAGAGTCGAAACAGAACTTCGTCATACTTCACCTCGCGCCGAGCCGTCTGCGCCTCTGCCGTATTTGATATTCGGATATTTCACGCGGTGGTGATAAACACCCGAAAGGGTTTCCACCAATGTCTTGCGGATAATCGTCAAGTCCTGCATTGTGATATTACAATCGGAGAACTGTTCCAGTTCCATACGCTCCTCAATCACACCGCGAACCACCCTTTCAACTTCCTCGGGCGTACGCTTTTGCAAGGAGCGCACCGCTGCCTCTGAACCGTCCGCAATCATGATAATTGCCGCAATCTTCGTCTTCGGCTTCGGGCCACAATAGGAGAAGTCTTCGATGTTCAGCTCGCCGTCCGTCATCTTGAGCGCCTTTGCGTAGAAATAACGAATGGGCAACGTGCCGTGGTGTTGCATGGCTACGTCCGCCAAGAAGGACGGCAGACGGTGAGAGCGAATCAAATCGCTGCCGTCTTGCGCGTGCAAGCGGATAATATCCGCGGAAAGTTCGGGAGTCAACTCGTCGTGCGGGTTATAATCCTGCTGATTTTCCGTGAAATATTCCGGTTGATGCAATTTTCCGACGTCGTGATAGTACGCCGCCGCACGGGCATAGTCCGCGTTTTCGTTGAGCGCGCCTGCGCACGCTTCCGCAAGCTGTGCCACCATTACCGAATGGTTGAAGGTACCCGGCGCTTCCTGACGTAACTTTCTAAGCAAAGGAGCGTCGTGCGCCGTAATTTCACGCAAACGATACGCCGTTAAGCAGTTGAACATCCACTCATAGACAGGCAGGAAGAACAGGAACAGCACCGCCGAGGTCATTCCCCCGAACACGCCGTATCCCATCTGCATCAGCATATCCGGCCAGAAGGTTTCGCTGGGCGTAGGAATTTCAATATCCACGATATCCGTCAGCTTCAAGAGGAAAATAATCAAGACGATGGGGATAACGATCAACACACCTACCAAAACGATGCTAAAGCGAGCCTTTGCTCTGTTTGCAAGGAAAATCGCCAACATCCCTGCAACGAAGGTGATGATGAGCGAGGTATACGCCGTCTGCGTAATTACCATACGCGCGCTGACAATGTCCAAGAGGAACATCAAAATACCGCTGAAAATATTGAGGAAAATTGCCTCTTTTCTACCAATCAGCGAAAGAATCAGCAACGCCACCAACGCCACGGGACGGGCAAAAATACCGTACGAAAAGGTAGTTTCCCCTACCGATATATTGCTCCCTTGTTGTCCTAACAAGAAGGCAATGATGATATATACGTTTAAGATGGTGAAAATCAAGGCGATTGATTTTCCGCTGGTCAAGGTATGTCTACTTTCGAAGAAAAAGTAAATATACATGACGATCGTCAACATCAACAGACAGAACACCATATACAGATAATCTGCGCCATTCTGATTCATCTCCTCGGTAAGAATGCTCACCTTGTCCCACAAGAGCAGGACCATCGAAACGAGCACCATAATCAGAAAATGTACCACGAACAGCACGATACTTTTCGCCGCAGTGCCTTTCGTCCATTCTACTTGTCTTTTGTTCATCTTTCCTTTTTCTCCTTTTGCGCCGCAGTTTCTTCCGCCGCCTTTTCCGCATCCTTTTCATAGGCGCGAATAATCCGCATAACCAGCGGATGTCTTACGACGTCCTTCGCCGTCAAGCGCTGTACCGCTACTCCTTCCACGCCGTCTAAAATTTTCGTTGCGTGGATTAAGCCACTCTGCTTTCCTTCCGGCAAGTCCATCTGCGTAATATCGCCGGTGATAACCGCTTTACTACCTTCCCCCAAACGGGTGAGGAACATCTTCATCTGTTCACGCGTGGTGTTTTGCGCCTCGTCCAAAATGATGAACGCATTCGACAGCGTTCTACCGCGCATATACTCCAAAGGCGCAACCTCGATATCGCCACGCTCCATCAATTTCGCGTACGTTTCCAAGCCCAACAGCTCCTGCAAGGCATCGTACAGAGGACGAAGATACGGGTCTACCTTTTCGTGTAAGTCGCCCGGCAAAAACCCGAGCTTTTCCCCTGCCTCTACCGCAGGACGGGTGAGGATAATCTTGTCCACCTGCTTGCTTTTATACGCCATCACCGCCATACAGACGGCAAGATAGGTTTTACCCGTACCGGCAGGACCCAGCCCGAAGGTAATCGTGTTTCCCTTGATTGCCTCGACGTACGTCTTTTGTCCCACCGTCTTGCATTTAATCTGCTTTCCACGAGCGCTGACCGCAATCACGCCACCGCAAAGACAAGCAATCTCCGAGGCGCGTCCCTCACGAGCAAGCTCGATACAGTACGCCATGCGGCCCTTATCCACCGTTTCGCCACCGTCCGCCAAAGCACGCAAAGAGGTCAATACCTGCTCTGCCAAGGCAACGTCTGCCGTTTCCCCCTGCAGGCAAATTTTCACGCCATCCACGTAAGGAATAACGCCCAGCTCGCTCGCCAGAAAGTTTAAGTTTTCATCGAAGGTTCCCAGTATCTTTGACAACTTGTCAATCGACCCGAAATCCACACTTATTTTACAACGTGCCAAATGCCTTCTCCTTCTTTGGTCTTTCGTTTTTACTTTCGTGCGTGCCTACCACAGCACGCATGCGCGTATGTAATAACGGGCACACCGCCCGCTTTTTATCCTTTACTCTGTTGTTTCAAGAATTTGTAAACTGCGAAGATGCAAGCAAGACAAGGCGCGGTAAGGGAGCATACCGAACGTATGTGACCGAACCGCAACGAAGTATTGCGATGCATATTATCATCTTCCGCTACCTTTCGTGAAAGGGCGCAGTCTGCACCTCTACCACCAGCGTAGAGCCCACCTTCTTCAAGCTGCAAAATCCTACCCCGTCAAGGCGCAAAACGTCCGCAGAAATGAGGTCTACCTGTTTACTTGTGTACGGCTTATACCGTTCGATTCCGTGGCGGTGCAAAATCTCCTCAACCGCCTGCGTGTACGCCGCCTCCCCCGATACCTGAATGCGTAAAACCAAGGTATCCGAAAGCAGGGTCAACACCAAAAACAACACGCCGCCCAGCCATAAGCCTGCGCGCTTTTTGAGTAAAACCCAAGCTTTTTGCACGCCCGTCGGCGGTAAAATCCGCGCCGTATAGGGCGCATACCTATCGCTATTATAGCATACATTCGGGTAAATTGCAAAAATTTTTTCAATATCTTTCCTATCAACCGTGAAAATGATTTGATTTTTTTGCGCTTTTTGGGCGTTTTTTAGGCAAATTCCCTCTCGCCGAAGTCGGTTTAATGCCCGATAGGGCATCATGCCTTCTATCAATACGCGCTCGGTCATACTCCCTCCAAAAGGGATAGACTGCGCACCTTACCCAAGACGCAAAGGTCGCCGTCCGTATATTTCCCGATGGATAAGCCCTCTCCTTCCAGCGCAACAGCGCAGGCAGGAAAGCAGACCTCAACGCGCTCCTCGGAGAAATTCCCCAGAGCCTTTACTCCCTCGAAATACGCCGCGCGTAAGGGTAGAAAAATCACCCTCGCGCCCGTAAATTCCAAAAACGCATCCGTTTTTTTTAGCTCGTCATACAATCTCATAATTCTCTCCGCTTTTAATATACGCCAAGCGGTGGAAAAATATGAAATTCTGCGCCCTTCTCGCTGTTAGCCGTCAGGCGAATTGACCGTTGTAGAGAGCGGCGTACGCGCCACCCTTTGCAAGCAATTGTTCGTGCTTGCCCTGTTCGACAACCCGACCCTTTTCCATTACCAAAATCAGGTCTGCGTTTTCAATCGTGGACAGTCGGTGGGCTACGATAAAGCTCGTTCTGCCTTCCATAAGCTTAGCGAAGGCATCGGCAATCTTCAGCTCCGTGCAGGTGTCAATCGACGAAGTCGCCTCGTCCAAAATCAGCATCGGGGGTTTCGTCAACATAATTCTTGCAATGCAGAGCAACTGCTTTTGCCCCTCGGAAAGGTTGCCGCCGTCCTCGGACAATACGGTATCGTACCCCTTTTCCATACGGCGAATAAAGCTGTGGGCGTGCGCCGCCTTTGCCGCCGCAATCATCTCCTCGTCGGTGGCGTCCTCTCTGCCCAGCTTGATGTTTTCGCGTACCGTACCTCTCTTCAGCCACGTTTCCTGCAATACCATACCAAAGCTTTCACGCAAGGAACGGCGACTAACCGAGCGCACGTCGTTGCCCTCAACGCATACCTGCCCTGCAGATACGTCGTAAAAGCGCATCAATAGGTTTATCATCGTCGTCTTACCGCTACCCGTTTTGCCAACGATTGCAACACGCTTGCCGGGCTCTACGGACAAGCTAAAGTCTTCAATCAACGGCTTTTCAGGAAGGTAAGAGAAGGATACGTTCTTAAACGAAACTCTGCCGTCGACCTCTTTAAGGTCTGCCTTGCCCTCGTCAGACGGCTCTTCCACTTCGTCCAACAGCGTAAAGATACGTTCTGCGCAGGCAACCGCGCCTTTGAGTTCTGCGATAACGCCCGATATTTCGTTGAACGGTTTCATATACTGGCTGGCGTACGAGAGTAGCTTTGTCAAGCCACCGGGCGTAAAGCCGCCCCCAACCACCGCAAGTCCACCAAGCAACGCCACCGCCGCATACACGAGGTTGTTGAAAAATCGAGTGGACGGGTTGACCAGCGAGGAATAGAAGGTGGCGTTCATCGCCGCCTTTTCCAACCGATCATTTATCTCGTCAAATTTTGCTTGGCTCTCCTCTTCCTGACCGAAAGCGCGCACCGCCTTTAAGCCGGAAATACGCTCTTCCGCGAACGCCGTCTGTTCCCCTCTCGTCGCTGCCTGCGTGTGGAAGAAATGAGAAACTCGCGTGGCGATAAATCGAGCAAGGAGCAGAGAAAGCGGGCTGACGAAAATAACGATAAGTCCGATCTGCCAACGGGTAATCAACATGAATACGACCGTACCTGCAATCGTCAATACGCCCGTAAAAATCTGCGTAACGCCCATCAGTAGCCCATCCGAAAAATGGTCGGCGTCCGCTACGATACGGCTGACCGTGTCGCCGTGCCCACGCCTATCCAAGTAGGAAAGGGGCAGACGAGAAAGCTTATGGAACGCCTCTCTTCTAAGGTCGCGTACCACCCCTACGGAAACGTGGTTGTTGCAGAGGCTCTGCAAAAACTGCGCCAACGCAGACAGCAAGGTGCAGCCGCCGATCATCGTCATAATCTTCGTCAGTTCGTCCCACAAAATCCCACTCTCGACAATGCAGTCAATCCCCTCGCCGATGAGCACGGGAACGAGCAGGGAGAAGAATACCGATAGCGCCGACAATAAGAGGGAAAGCACCATCGCAAACGGATAACGGAAGGTGTACTTTAAGATACGGGAGAGCGTACCTTTTTGCATTTCAGGCTTCAAGGCTCTATCCTTTCTCATACCGCACCCCCTTCCGCCTGCTCGGCGTGTTGCGAACGGTAAATCGTTTGATATTCCTCACAATTTTTAAGCAACTGTTCGTGCGTGCCTTTGCCTACGACCTTGCCGTCGTCCAGCACCAAGATTTGGTCGGCATTCTGCACGGAAGAAGTGCGTTGCGACACGATAATCACCGTGGTGTCCAGCGTCTTCAACGCCTTTTTCAACGCCGCATCCGTCGCATAATCAAGCGCCGAAGAGGAATCGTCCAAAATCAAGACGTCCGGCTTTCTTACGATTGCGCGCGCGATGGTCAAGCGTTGCTTTTGACCGCCGGAGAAGTTCTTACCCCCCTGCTGTACCTCGGCATCCAAGCCGCCCTTGTCTGTAACTACCTCTACCGCCTGCGCCACTTTCAGCGCCTCATACAGTTCCTCGTCCGTCGCATCCTTCCTGCCCCACAGCAGGTTTTCACGGATCGTGCCCTTGAACAGTCTTGCCTTTTGAGGCACGACACCAATGCGCCCACGCAGGTAATCCTGCATGGATTTTTCACGCACGTTTTTACCGCCAACGTATACCTGCCCCTCATAAATATCGTAAAAATGGGGAATGAGATTGACTAGCGTGGTCTTACCGCTACCAGTACCGCCGATGACACCCAACGTCTGCCCTCGCCCCAGCGCAAAGCTGACGTTCTCCAAAGCAGGGTCTGCCGCCGACGAATAGCGCATACTGACGTTTCTAAACTCGACAAAGGGTGCGTTTTCGTCTTCCTCGATTTCCTCTAAGCCTTCGTCCGTTTCCAAACTCGGTTGCATTGAAAGTACAGAGCCGATACGTCCGCCGCTCGCCACCGCCTTCGATACGGTGACGATGAGGTTGGCGAACTTGATAAGCTCTATCAAAATTTGCCCCATCAGGTTATACAGAGCAATCACGCCGCCCTGCGTCAACAAGCCGCCCTCTACGCGAATTGCCCCCACGTACAACAGCAATAAAATTCCACCGTTGACGAGGATATAGGTAAGGGGGTTGGTGATTGCCGAAAGTGCGCCCACCACCTTTCTGCCGCGACTGAGTTTTTCATTTCGTCCGTCGAAAATTTCCTCTTCTTCTTTTTCTCTGCAGAAGGCGCGCACCACTCGAACGCCCGTCAAATTCTCTCTCGTAGACAGCGTGAGCGCATCAAGGTCTTCCTGCGATTTTTTATATAGAGGCATCGTGCCCAACATCACCGCAAACACGACCACCGCCAAAGCGGCAACCGTCAAGACAAAGGTGAACACCGAACCGGGGTCTACAATCCACGCCGTAATCACCGCGCCAAACACGATGAACGGAGAACGCAAAAACAAGCGCAACGCAAGGTTGACACCCGATTGAAAACGGTCGATATCCCCCGTGATTCTCGTCAGCATAGTGGACGTGCCAAGCCTGTCAAAATCCTTATAGCTCAAGGACTGCAGCTTTGCAAAAAGCCGACTGCGGATTTTTGCGGAAACACCCGTCGCCGTGCGCGCCGCAAAGTATTGCGCTACCACGGCAAAGACACAGCCCAGCACCCCGAACAGTACGAGGAGCAGGCTCATCTTGACGATGTAGTCCACGTCGGCATGCACGTAGCCTGCCCCTTCCACGTACGCGCCTAAGCCCTTGTCAACAAGCAACCCAACCACGACGGGAACAAGCAATTCAAAGGTCGCCTCCAATAGCTTGAACAGCGGCCCTAATATGCTATGCCAAATATACGGTTTAAAATATGGAAACAGTCTTTTCATATAGCCTACTTTTAGCGGTGATTTTACCCGCTATAAACGCGCAGAAACGAGCGAAACACCCCCACGGGCAAACGCTCGTTGTCCTTTAGATAAACTGTTGATACAGCGATTTATACGCCTCAACCTCTTCCAGCCTTGCGCCCTCGTCCGTGGAAGAAAGCCTCTCGTTCGTGCGATAAATTCTGCACGCATTGATGAACTTGTTCGTGAATATGCCAAACACGATAAACGATACGACCGCCACCGAACCGGCGATAATCGTCGGCACAATATACGAATCGTCCTTGACCGTGAAATTGCTTAAACCAAACACGATGGCAAGAACCAGCGATACCAAGAAGGGTATTGCCGACACCAAAAAACCGATGGCGCATTTCGTGCGTCTAGGCTTTAAGACGGCACGACGGCGCGCCTGCAATTCCTCAACCTCTGCGCGCAGGGGAGCTTCCTCCTCGGCAAGCTCGTCAAAGCGACGGCGAAATTGTTTTCCGTAGTTCATACGGATTTGTTCAACCGCCTTGCTGCCTAAGTCGTATTCGAGGCTGTCGTAGCCTTCCTCGACGTATTCGTCCATCAGCGCATCGGGGTTTGAAAAATTCTCCGTCTTTGCGCGCCAGTAGCCCACGGTCGCCGCCGTAGCCTCGTCGTCCATCATGAGCGCCTTTTCAAATTTCAGCTCTGCCGAACGGTAGCTACCCTCATCCAGCAAAGCCTCACCTTCAACAATCAGGCGTTCGTATTCCGCGCGCTTTGCCTCAGCATCTTCCTGTTTCTTCTTGCGCAGAGCCATCGCCTCTTCGGGGGAAAGCCCTACGAGGTCTTCATCGTCCTCGTCATATTCCGGAAATTCGAAGGTGTATTCTTCCTCGCCGTCAGAAAGTTCCTCCGTCGTTTCAGCTAGCTCGTCCACGACGTCAATCTCTCCCTCCGACGTTTTCTTGATACGGATTTTTCTACCCATTTCCTCGTCTAAAATTCTTTCTTCCATACACTTTTACTCCCTTTATAACGTAAATGGCGATTTTAAAAAGCTCTGCTTCTGCGGATCAATCGTCTTAAGCACCGCCGCGCGACATTTTCCTTTGTACCGACTCTTTGCATAGCGGCAAAGCTCCGCCGTTTCGAAGATAGCAAGCACCGCACTACCGCTGCCCGTCATCACCGCCCCCAAGGGCCCGAACGAGAGCGCCTCATCCAGCGCCTTCTTCACGTCCGCGCACAGCGCCGCCGCAGGTAAGTACAGGTCGTTTTTCAGACACCGACCCACCTCTGCCGTATCCCCCTCGACAAGAGCGGAGATTGCACGCTCCGTACAGCCCGTAGGGTTGTCCGTTTCGTTTTGCCTATCATACTCCCGATAGCAAGCCCCCGACGAAACCCCCGCCTTTGGATAGAGCATCAAAAGGTGCAACGGCTCGTTCACCCCTTCGATTGGGGTTAGAATTTCGCCTCTGCCCTGCATCCGAGCATAGCCGCCTTTCAGCATATACTTTACGTCGCTGCCAAGCTGCTGAGCCAAAGTTTCCAATTCTTCCTCGGTTGCCGCGCCGTACAAGCGTTGCATGCCGACAAGCACCCCTGCCACGTCCGCAGAAGAGCCGCCCATCCCTGCGCCGATGGGGATATCCTTATACACGGTGATGTCCGCGCCGTCCGTACCGAACGTTTCCGAATACCTCTCCGCCGCCGCCAAAGCGTTGTTCTTTTCAGGGGGAATACTCTCGCTTCCCTGCCCGTGCATCCAAATCGAGGACAGCTTGCCCTTGCGCTTTTTTAAACGAATGGAATCATACACGTCTACGCTAGCAACCAATGAATCCAGTTGATGATAGCCGTTCTCTCGACCGACAATCTCTAAGGTTAAGTTGACCTTCGCGTAGGCGCGCACCGTCGTTTCGTTCATTCCTCGTTCCATTCCCGTAAAAATCTGTAATAGAGTTTTGGCGACGAGATACCTCGCCGCCGAAAAATCTCTTTTAAATTGTAGCATATTCTTCGCAAAAATACAATACTTTCGCGCTTTTTTTGTGGTTATTTTTGCAAATTTTCCTGCTTTTGACGGTAAACGAGGATTCTTTCTTCCCCTTTTAAGGGGAAAATTAGCTGTGGATTGCTTTTTATCAGCGTTTCTTCCGTCATCGAAAGCCGCTTTGCCAGCGTCCACGCATCCTCGCCGCAAGTGGGCATATAGACGGAAACCGCGCACGTCTTTTTGGGCTTTTTCTCCCCCTCTGCCACCTCGGAAAGGTACGCCGTTTCCCCTTCGATATACGGGGTCATCCGCACGCGCACCGTCCCCTCGGCTTCCGTTTCTCCGTCCGCGCGAACTCGAAGTCCAAAGCCGTATACGCTACATTCAACCTCGGCATCCGTCCAAGCCCTGCCGTCTTGCTCCGCACCTAAAACCGACAGAATGATGGGCAGAGCAACGTCCACCGCTTCCACACCGCCCTCGGCGCGTTGATACAACGCCTTTGCCTCGATAACGCCCTGCAGCTCCCAACCGTTTTCGCCCTTTTGCAACGCAGCCTCTGTCTTCGGGCAAACCACGCCAAGCAATTTTCCATCCTCAGGCAGACTGCCTCCAAAAACGGGCGTACCATGTACCCGTTCAGTAGTCGTTTTTGACTCCAACGCGTACCTGGTAGCTATATTTTCCCGTTTTAACGCCACCTCCACGTCGATTGCATACGCATCCACCACGCAGTCTATCTCCGTTTTTTCAAAGGCGCAAACCTCCACCTGCACCTGATAGGAGAGGACGATTTTACTCTTTTTACGCTCCTCATCCGTCGCCGCAGACACTCGCGCGGAAAGCACGCGAAGTTTCGCCAAACAGACGTCACCCGTCATGACGGTATCCAAAAGCACCTGCGCCTTTATCGGGGTCATACGCTCGTACGAGCATAAGCTACCGTCTTCTTTCAACAAGCAAAACCGCATACACAGCTCGCCCAAAACGTTCACTTCGCCCATCCCTGCGCGCACCTCGGTGACGGCAGCGCACTCGGTATGAAGCAGGACGTCCTTGGCAAAATCACATTCAAATTCGTCCTCTTCCTCCACCGTCGTGGTCGCCGTATAGCGGCTGTATACCGCCGCCCTTTCCCTTCGTACCTGCAAACCCTCGCCGCCCGATACGTAGGTATAACGCTGTTCCCCAAAGACGTCAAACTTCGCCTCTACGATGCAGGAAATAATCAGCTGACCGCCCTCACGACGGAGCTTGACGCCCTGCACGGACAATTCCCCTGCCGCGGTATGCGCAGGCGCAATCTTAGGATTCTCCGCCTTGTGGAAAAATTCTGCGCCTCGCTCGCTACGGCAAATTCCGCCTTCGACGTCCTCGTATAAAATAGCGAGCACCAGCTTGCCGCTATATTCAATCTCCCCATTTCCGCAGGTTGCCTGATCCAAGCAGACGGTCGGCTCGCATAATAATACCGACGCAATCTCGCCACCGTTTAACCGACATTCGACAATCGACTGCCCCGTCGCCGAGCAAAGCTGACCTATGGAGCTTACACTTTGATAATTCGCTTTCATATCCACCCCTCGTATTTTTTGTTGCTTTGTATCCTATGCAAAAGGTGGGGCGATTATGTTTAAATTTGGAAAGAATGGGGGATACTGGTAGTATGATTAAGCCTAAAAAGAACCTTCACGATGTAAAACAAATGGTACAAAGCTATCTTTCCCAGCGGATTGCCGTCAAGGTGAACGTTGGAAGAAATAAGAGTATGGAATTTGTCGGCACTCTCTCGTCCGTCTACCCTGCCCTCTTTGCGGTTACCCCCGATGAAAAAGACTTTCGTGGAAAAACGGTGTATTCCTATTCCGACGTGCTGTGCGGAACGGTGAAATTAAAGAAAATTTCCTAATGGAAAAACCCTCGTCTTTCGACGAGGGCTTTTCTATTATTTCAACACCAAGTGGCAGGGAAGCCCATTTTCATAAATGGGGGACATTTCCCCTTGTATGAGAGGCATAGCGTATTCGATATACTCTTCCGTCAAGCCCGTGCCGTCCTCGGTAATCCAGGACAGAGGAACGGTTTTTTCCATATTTGCAATCTTGTCTATCTCTGCAATCGACACACCGCAACGATAGGGGTTGGAGGAAGTCCGAGTGAAAATAGCGGCTACGCCCGTGCGGCCAGCAAGCGCCGCTTTCACCGCGCCCATGCCGACTTCGTACGCTTCCTCAACGTCCGTTGCGCTGGACAAATGCGCCGCGCAACGTTGCAAGGTGGACAGTTCAATCGCGCGCGTCTTAATCGACAGCCTACGCGCCATTTCATTCGCCAAGAACAGCGCCGTACCCGTCAACTGCTTATGCCCGAACACGTCCTCTTTTTGGTCCGCCGAGGCAAGCTCGCATACGTATCTGCCGTCCGCAAGTTTTATCCCCTCGGATACCGCAACCACGAGCGCCTTTTTTGTCTTCAAAAGGGTGGAAACTTTCTCCACAAACCCATCCATAGAGAAGGGAACTTCGGGCAAGAAAATCATATCCGCGCCCTCGCAATCTTCCCCCTTTGCTAAAGCCGCCGCCGCTGTCAACCAGCCTGCGTTTCTGCCCATAATCTCCACGACGGTCAGCGCCTCTAATTCGTAGATACTGCAATCGCGCACCAGCTCCTTAATCGTCGTTGCGACGAACTTTGCCGCGCTACCATACCCGGGGGTATGGTCGGTTTCCGTCAAATCGTTATCAATCGTTTTCGGCACGCCGACAAATCGAATATTACTACCGATTTTTGCCGCATAAGCAGACAGCTTTGCCACCGTGTCCATACTGTCGTTGCCACCGATGTAGAAGAAACAGTCAATCGAATATTTTTTGAGTACGGAAAAAATCTTTTTATATTCTTCCTCGCATTTTTCTACCGCTTTCAGCTTATAACGGCAACTGCCCAAATAGCACGCAGGCGTACGCTTTAACAGCTCGATTTCTCTCTCGCCTTTCAAGAGGTCGTTCAAAACAACCAGCTTTTCATTCAGCAAGCCGCTGATGCCGTTGCGCATACCGTATACCTTTTCTGCGCCTGCCGCTACCGCCGCCGCATACACCCCTGCCAAGCTCGCATTGATGACGGACGTAGGCCCACCCGACTGTCCTACCACTACGTTCATTCTCTTTCTCCTTTACACGCCGTCTGTTTAGACTTTGATAACGCTACGGTTATTATACCACCCCTTACACTATTTTGTCAAGGGGGATAACCCAAACAAGACAAAGACGGGTAAAAAAAGACGGAGAGCCGATACTCTCCGTCTTGTAAACTGCTTAAAAAGCAGGGATTACGCCAAAGTTTTGCAATACAAGCACGGTGACAAACGCAACGTATACCCCCAGCATCACGCCGCCCTGCCATTTCTTCATGTTCTTGCTAAACAAGCTGATGAGTAGCAAACCTACGCCGCTTGCGAACATCAGCCCCATCGTCAGCCCGGCATCCGCCGCAAGGGCATGCGGCGTAATCACCGCAGACAGCCCCAGAATAAAGACGATATTGAACACGTTGCTGCCGACGACGTTGCCGATGGCAATGTCGTTTTCCTTCTTAATGGAAGCTACTACGCTGGTTACGAGCTCTGGCAAGGAAGTGCCTACCGCCAAAATCGTCAAGCCGACTAAAGATTCGCTCATTCCCCATTCCAGCGCCAGTTTCTCCGCGCAATCAACCGTGAACGTACCGCCCGTAATGATTGCGACAAGCCCTAAAACGGTGAACAAAATCGCCTTCCAAATAGGCATTTTTGTTTCTTCTTCCGTCTCGCCAGTGAGAGGCTCTGCCTCCTGCGGCGTCTTCTTCGCACGCAAGAACAGGAACGCCATATACCCAACGAACAGCACGAGCAACACGATTGCCTCTACGGTGTCCAAAACCCAAGGAGTAATGACAAAGGAAAACAGCAACATCACACCGTACAGCCCCAGCATAATGGGAATGTCAAACCGCTTCATATCCTGATTGATTGCAAGCGGTACAATCAACGCCGAAATCCCCAAGATAAACAGGGTATTGAAAATATTGCTACCTACAACGTTGCCGACGCTCATCTCCACGTTTTGCCCGATTGCGCTGGTGATACTCACCGCCGCTTCGGGGGCGCTCGTACCCATCGAAACGAGGGTTAAACCGATAATCAACGAAGGGATTTTTAACGCCTTAGCAATACTGCTTGCGCCGTCCACAAACCAGTCCGCACCCTTTACCAAGAGCACCATACCGATGAGCAGAAAGAGCACGTACAACGCCATTTGCCACCATTCCATACGAAAACCTCCAAAAAAGAAAGACCTTCACCCATTGTATTCCACAAATTTTACAATCGGGTAAAAGTCTTGAATTTTAATCGTTGCCGAGTATGCGGCAACAAAGCCTCATGCTGTATTGACGGCGCACGCACGTGGCTAAGCCACGCATTCTACTCCCTTTTACGGGTCATTCAATTGTCTTTATTATACTTGATGAAATCGCTAATGTCAATCGTTTTAACAAAAGTTTTAGCCGAGTAAAATATCCATCGCAAACATCAGGCAAAAGCCCACCAAAAGCGCGTAGGTTGCGCCGCGCTCCATACCGTGGGCGTGCGTTTCGGGAATCATCTCGTCGCTGATGACGTACAGCATCGTTCCCCCTGCAAACGCCAAGGCAAAGGGCAAAATCACCGTCGCAATTCTAACCGCAAAATACCCGATTAGCGTGCCTGCCACTTCAACCAAACCCGTCGCCATCGCGCAAAGCAGGGTGCGTTTTTTGGATACCCCTGCCGCGAGCATCGGGCCGATAATCACCATCCCTTCGGGAATGTTTTGCAGGGCGATACCCGCCGCGATAATCATCGCCTGCGCCGTATTTTCGTCCGAACCAAAGCCGACCCCTGCCGCAATCCCTTCGGGCAGGTTGTGAATGGCAATCGCCAACACAAACAGTAGCACTTTGTTCAAATTTGCGTTCGAATGCGCCTCACCGTCCACCCCCATCAGTTTATGCAGATGCGGAACGGCGTGGTCAGTCAAGTTCAAACAGAGCGCCCCCGCGAAAATCCCCCCTATCGTAATGAGTAGCGCCCAGCCCATACCGTAATCCTTTTCTCCGTACGAAAAGGAAGGCTCGATAAGCCCAAACACCGCCGCAGCCAACATGACACCAGCCGCAAAGGACAGAACGATATCCGAAAATTTATGGGTAAGATTTTTAAAAATAAAACCAATCAGCGCACCGATGACGGTTGCCCCACCGACGCCCAGCGCGGTCAAAATTACCATATCCATAGTACACCTCTTATTGATATAGTATACCATTTTCGAATAAAACTGTCAATCATCAAAGAAGAAAACGCCCAAAAATAGGCGTTTTCTTTTGGTTATTCTTCTAAAATTTTGACGACGTCTTCCGCGATTTGTTCGCCCGTCAAGCCACATTCCTGCAACAATTCCTGCAAGGAGCCGTGGCGCACGTAATTTTCAATCGCGCGAATACGCACCTTCTTTTCGCTTGCCGAAAGAGCAACGGCGATTTTTTCCGCAATACCACCGCTTAAAATCCCTTCCTCAACGACGTATACAAGCTTTGCAGAGGCGCTTAAACCTTCTAAAACCGCATAGTCAAGAGGATAAATCTTCTTCAGTTTAACCATACCGACCGAATACTTGCCCTCCAAGAGGCGCAAAGCACGATAGGTTTCATAACAGATTCTGCCGTAGGAAATCAAGACGATTTCCGCATTTTCTACACCTTCGGTGTAGCTGTACGAGTTGTCCTCGGCAGGGATAAAGGTCAAATCCTTTTCGTAGTCAATGAGTTCCTGTCCCTTCGGATAACGCACGACGGACAGAGCTTTGCTCTCCATCGCCTGCGCAAACGCAAACCTAAGGTCCGCATAGCTTTCCGGCGAATAGATTTCCACGCCCGGCAAAGCGGTCAACATCGAACAATCGAAAATACCTTGGTGGGTAATGCCGTCCCCCGACACAATACCGCTTCTATCCAGCGCCAACACCAAGGGCACGCCCTGTATTGAAACATCGTGGAAGAACTGGTCAAAACCTCTCTGCGCGAAGGTCGAATAGAGGAACAATACCGGTTTCATCTGCGCCTTAGACAAACCACCCGCAAAGGTGATGGCGTGCTCCTCTGCGATCCCGACGTCAAAGAACCGTTCGGAATATTCTTGCGCGAAGTTGGTCAAGCCCGTTCCGTCGCACATTGCCGCCGTAATGGCGCACACGGTGGGGTCATTTTTGGCAAACTCGCATACGCATTCCCCTGCCACGGACGAGAAGGACGCCTTTTGCGCGCCTGCCGCGCCCTCTTGAATCGCAAACGTGCCCACCGAATGGTAGTTTTCAGGATGCTCCTCTGCGTAGGAATAGCCTTGTCCTTTTTTCGTCTTCATATGCACGACGCAAGGTACGTGCTTGGTCTTTGCCTCTTCTAAGACGTCGGACAATTTTTCCACGTCGTGTCCGTCAATCGGCCCTAAGTACACCAAGCCCATATCCTCGAACAAGGTATCGCTTAAGAAGGCCTTACGGACACAGTTTTTAATCCACTTAAAGAAGGATGCAAGCGGCTTTCCTATCAACGGAATCTTCCGCAAGAAACCGCCCAAGCCCCTCTTGAAGGAGAAATATCCTTTACTGCTGCGGATTTTGGATAAATACCTATGCAATCCGCCTACGTTTTTAGAAATCGACATCTCATTATCGTTAATGAGAATGATTATATTCAAATTTTTTCCAGCGCAGTTGTTCAGCGCCTCGTAAATCATACCGTTGGTCAGCGCGCCGTCACCGACAATCGCCACCACGTAATCGTCCTTGCCCTGAATGCGGTTCGCCTCGGCAATCCCGAGCGCCGCCGACAGCGACGTACCACAATGCCCCTCGTATAAGGGATCGTGCTCGCTTTCCGTAGGGTTGCAAAAACCGGACGTGCCGCCGTATTTTCTAAGGGTATCAAACCCCTCGGCGCGGCCCGTGAGCAATTTGTGCGCATAGCATTGATGCCCCACGTCGAAGATAAACTTGTCCTTCGGGGAATCAAACACACGATGCAACGCAATCGTCGCCTCCACCACGCCCAAATTCGAGGCAAGGTGGCCGCCGTTTTTGGAAACGGTGTCCATAATCGTTTCCCTTATCTCTTGCGCCAGTTCGTCAATTTGCGACGACGATAAGGCTTTTAACTGCTCAATAGTGATATCTTTATATACGTTCATATCGCCGCCCTCCTTGTCTTTTTTTGCTTTTATCGACTTTTACGGGTAGTCGATTCCACCCGGTAGACTGCAACGCTTTAAGCGGCGCCAGCCCTTATAAATTCCCTTGATTACCCCGTACTTTTGAATGGATAAAATCATATATTCCGAACAGCTGGGGGTGAATGGACAGCGCAAGCGCACCTCGTCGGAGGCGTAGCGCTGATATACCTTTACGAAGAAAATAAAGAACCGCTTACGCACAAAAAACATCACGATAAGAAACACACCTACCGCAATTAAAACTGCCGTCAAAACGCAAGGAAAATCCTCCGCCAGCGTACCATTCGATACGAACAGCGTGAGCAAAGCATGGCTGCCAAAATACAAGCCAACACTCCCCCCAACCACCAGCACCACGTACAGCGCCACCAGCCAGAAGTTAATCTTCGGGCGCACTAACTCGCGGTGAAAGTATGGAACGTCGATGATATTTTCATACGCTTGCGAACCGACGGGATACAGCGTGGAAACGTACCCAGCCTGTTGTTCTTTCTTTTTTCTTTTTTTGAAAAATGCCATAATGATGATAAAAGCAGTCCAGCGTCAGCCAGACCTAACTGCCTACTATGCAAAAAAGTAGGCGGCGACTATATGGCCACACATATAGCCGCCGCCCGATGAATACTCAATCAAGAGTGCAACGCGTTACTGTTTCTTTTCTCTGAGCTTCGACTTCATTGCGCTGATCGCCTGATCAACGTTTGCAACGCCCGACGTGGAGCAGTAGAACTTGTCACCGGGAACGATGAGCGCGAAACGAGACGTTTCAACCTGCTTCTTAACCCAGTTGTCCTTCTTACATGCCGTAGGAGCGAGTACTTCGTAGTCTTCCGTTTCGTTAGAGGTAGAGAAGTTGGTGATATCTCTGTAGAAATATTCTTCCGTTCTTTCCTTCTTGCTTGCGGAATCCATATCGAATTCAAGGCTGTACATATAAACCTGCGTGCTGGAGAACAGCAACCAGGTAGCGCTGTACTTGGAAGTACGAGCTCTGCCATCCTTACCAACTTTCTTCAACGTGCCAGTTTCGTAGCCGTGGAAGAATACGGGAGGGATTTCCTTCAATTCGTCTTCGTCAAGACCAATCTTGTCGATTGCTCTCTTCTGCGTGTTGAAAGCGTTGAGCTTATCCAAAACCAACTTGTCATAAGCTTCATCGCTCATAGCCTTAGAAAGACAGCCCGATGCGGTAAAGTAATCGATAACTTTCTTTTCTTCAGCAGTCTTACCTTTTTTCAATAAAGCAATTTGCGCTTTGTCCAATGCCATAGCTATAGCCTCCGTAAATATATTAATATAATTTTTTATTATTGTTTTCTTTTACCCGTGGCGGTAAAAGCAAAAATAATCGATAAGTAGTCCGTCCAATTACATGCAATCGGGACGGGAAACCCCAAGCAGTTCGTACAGTTCGCGTACGTCCGTCTGGGACAAGCCTGCTTGTTGCGCCTGCATAAGCAGCTGCTTGTAGTTAGGGCTCATATTGTACGATTTGCGGAAATGGTGATCATAACGAATATATGCTTTGAAGTAATAATAAATACCTTTAGGCTCAATCATCATAGCCGCATCCAAATACTCTTCAATCTTGTCGATGACAGGACGAGGCGTCAAGAACGCCTTCTTGCCCTTCAGCAACGAAATTGCGAGGTAGAAATAGGTTTCCGAATTGTCGAAGTTATCTTCAATCGCCTTTTCAAAGTGAGGGATTGCTTTGTCGTACAACTTCAACTTGAAATAACAGAATGCAATCGAAGCGTTCAAGGTCTGGTCGTCAGGGTTCTGCGCCATTGCCTTTCTGTATGCGTTTGCCTGCTTGTTGATGTCAAGCGGCGTCATGCCTCTAACGCTGTTAAACGTGGTGATAACAATTTGTCTGCCGCAATATTCACAATGCTGCGTGCTGGTCGTAATCGATGCGCCGCAACCGGGGCATTCGAGATCTACTACTTGATGCGCCATATATGTATCCTCTCTTACTTTTTCTTCAATTCTACACGGATTTTCAGCTTACCCATAACCTTTCTACAGTTCGCCTCAATCGTAGCCGTTGCCTCTGCGTTCGTTTCTGCTGAGCTAAGCGCAGGAATCGCCGCCTCAATCGCATCCAAACAATCCGCAATCTCGTTCTCGCAGTTGATAACCGCGTCTTTGCCGGAACCGAAATCCGATTCGTTTTTCAAACGTTCGTATATCGAATGTACCGCCGCCTTTGCCGCCGTTACGTCCTGACCGGAAATCGCGGCAATTTCTTCGCGAAGGCTCATCGCCTTGATGGAAGGATCTTTGCAAGCAAGCTTCGCATCCTCGCGGATGGGCGCCTTATCAAAGTGCAGACGGAAGCCCAGCCAGAACAACGTTGCAATCAAGCCCGCAAAGAGAATCCAGTTTACCGCAAGGAAGATGATGCCGGTCACCAGCGCCGTGCCCACTTTATCCGGGTCGGTAATCGTGTCTTTAATCGCACCAACCAACTCGTTAAAGTCAAATTCCTCTAACAGCCATTTGGTGACGAAGATGAACTTACCATACAGAATGGGAATGATGATAGCGTAGATAACAATCCACACAATCACGATCGCCAAAGCAATCAAGCAAATGCCCCAAATAGGGAATTTCTTTTTATTTACGTTTGCCATATCCTATCTCCTTGGTGCGCCTTACAACAGTTTCGTACCGCAACCGCCGCAGAATTTTTGCGAAAGGTCGTTATCCATGTTGCAGGAAGGACATTTTTTCGAGAGCCTCGTTCCGCAATCGCCGCAGAACTTCTGACCCTTTTCGTTGACCTTGCCACAGGAAGGACATACCAGCCCCACCACGATGGATTGACCACATTCGCCGCAGAACTTTCTACCCTCGGGGTTGGTTGCGCCACAATGAGGACACTTCACGCCAGCAGGCTCAGCCGCCGCAGGTTGCTGAGGGTTGACGTTGCTTGCCATATTGCCGAACATCGTACCTGCCATAGGCGCCATGCCCAGACCCATACCAAAGCCGATGCCTGCGTTTGCAAGACCACCGCTGCCCGGATTCTCCGCCATCTTTTCCATAATGTCGAGGGAGCGACGTTGCTGGTAGAAGTTTGCGCCAAGCGCCATCTCTTCCTTGTAGCCACGCAACTTCTCGTACTGATCCTTGGGAGGGGTAACCGATTCGATGAAGAAGTTTACAAGTTCTACACCGAAGCGTTCGAATTCCTTATCAAGGCTTGCCTTACATTCACGGGAAAGTTCCTGCAAATACGAGGTAACTTCGAGGAAGGAAATCTTCTGGCGATTCATGAACGCCGAAATAATTGATTTAATGTTGGAATTCAAAAGCCCACGGAAATAGTTCACCACGAATTCGTGCGTGATGGTCAAGCCGCCGGACAGCGCGCCGACCAGTTCAACGACGAACTGACGGGAATCTACGATACGGACACCGTATTTACCGCGGCAACGAATGTTGAGCAGCAAACCGTATTTAGGGTCTTCGATCGGGAACGCCTCGTCCGAGCCCCAAAGCATATCCAAACGAGAGGTTTTGTTGATGTAATAAACCTCTGCCGCGAAGGGGGTCTTACCGCCGAAGGGAAGGTTAACCAGCTTGCTTAAAAGGGGAAGGTTGCCCGACTTTAAGGTGTGCGTACCGCCACCGAACAAGTCCAATGCCTCGCCGCCCTTAAAGAACAACGCCTCTTGCCCAGAGTTGACAATCAGTTGCGAACCAAGCACGAATTGTTCACCGGGGTACTTATGTATGAGCCAAGAACCGCCGTTTTCCCGACCGTCATATTTAATAACGTCAATTAAAGCCATTTTCTTCCTCCAACAATCTATTGCATTTTATAGGCGAGAATCTTACGCATATGCGCCTGCACTCGTCCTATATATAGTCAAGTAATTTAACTATTATGTAAAGTATACACCCGTTCGACATAAAATGTCAATACTTTTTATAAAAAAAATATATTTTTTAATAAAATACTCGATTTTTATCGAAAAAATGAATAAATTAAAGCCAAAAAACAAACGATGCAGGGCAATCGGGAGGAACACCCCCTCCCCTATGGGGCTCGGATATAGTACTCCCCCCGCCATTTTTGAACCCGTTGAGGCATTCGTTGTGTAAGAAAACCACGAGCATTGCCCGTGGTTTTTTATACGTTTCCGTTTGACAAGGTATCACAAAAACCCAAAAAAGAGGCTTTTAGTACATTTTAGGTCTTTTCACGCAAAGGATTTCATTCGCGTCTAAATCCAATACCGTGCAAAGCCGAGATAGCGTATCCAGCGCAGGCAACGTCTTGCCTTGAATATAACTGGATATTTGCTGTTGCCTTACCCCAATTTTATCCGCTATTTCCTTTTGCGTTAATCCGCTTTGGCGAATTGCTTCTGCTATATTTTTTGAAATTTCTATCGTCGTTGTCATCACTATCTACATTCCTCATTTTTATTTTACATGGAATGCGTGTATTAATGCTTGACTTACATGTATTGCATGTATTAAAATAATACTACGATATTATATCCTAAGGAAGTGAAATTGATGCAGTATGAAATTGTTTTGAAAAAATTACACGATGAAAGAGTTCGGCAAAAGGTATCTTTGCGAAAAGTAGGCAGGGTGTTAGGGATAACCGCACAACAAGTTTCTGCCATTGAAAAAGGTCGTTCCCCATTAAAGATGGAATATTTTCTCTTAATTTGCCAAATGTTGAAAACCCATCCTTATATCTTTTTTCGGGACAAATATAAAGAAAAGTGTATCGCCTTGGCTGAAAAAATAGAGCGATTGCCGCAACGAGATTATTGGATAATTTCCAAGCTCATCACCTTAATGGATACGCCTGAAGACGACGTTTGATTTTCTAAAAACAAAAAACTCCCTTCTTGGGAGTTTTTTCGTTTGTATACAATTGCCATTTCGCCCTCAGGCGAAACTTCACCCCTCACATATACCCATATTGCTTGCGCTTGCAGAGAATACAGACGACGGAAACCACAGCCGCCACTACCTCCGCCACCACGATAGACAGCCATATCCCGTCCAACGGATTGCCACCAAGACTTTCGAAGATAAGAGGCAATAAGAGGACCGCCGCCACTTGGAATACCAGCGTACGCATAAAGGAGATAATCGCCGAAATCAGTCCGTTGTTTAAGGCGG
The DNA here is from genome assembly GCA_045650185.1 of Candidatus Scatosoma sp. Lineage (GTDB taxonomy): Bacteria > Bacillota > Clostridia > Christensenellales > Borkfalkiaceae > Scatosoma. The sequence goes on from JAZRQY010000023.1 coordinate 33,938, forward strand.
TGAAGAAGGAGGATGCAAAGATACTCGCCCCTGCAAATAAGAACCCGAACGAGAAGATGAAAAAGCCTCGCACAGTCATTTGCTCTAAGTCGGGATTGTACCCAACGAACATCTTGGACACAGGTACCGCCAACGCCAGCGCCGCCGCAAGCATACACACCGACATCACGGCAACCACCGTTAGGCTCTTTTTGAAGACGTTTTTCAGCTCCTCTTGCGACTTTGCCCCGAAATGGTAGCTGACGACGGGCGCAATCCCCACCGAATAGCCGATGAGGCAGGACAAAAAGGTGAAATTGACGTACATCAATACGCCGTACGCCGCAACGCCGGGCTCCCCTGCGTAGCGCATCAGCTGTGTGTTGTACAAGATTGAAACCACCGACATCGCAACGTTTGCCAAGAACTCGGAAGAGCCGTTGCCAAGCGCTTTTAACACCGATTTTCCGTCAAAACTCGTCTTGCCCAAGCGGAGCAACGAGGAATTGTTCGGTCTAAAGAAATAGACGAGAGGCAACACGCCGCCAACCATCTGGCTGACCGCCGTCGCAATCGCTGCCCCCACCAAACCAAGGGAGAATACCGCCACCAGCAGTAGGTCCAATATCATATTCGTGCAACCTGCCGCCAAGGTAAACCAAAGCCCCAGCTTCGGCTTTTCTGCGGTGACGAAAAAGCTTTGAAATTCGAACTGCAGCATTTGCGCAGGCAATGCGAGCAGAATGATTCTGCCGTATAAAACGCAATCGTCCAGCAGTTTTCCCTCTGCGCCAAGCAGGCTGACGATCGGGCGCAAAAAGACGATGGCTATCGCCGCCAAGATCCCGCCTACGAAAATCGTCAAATAGACGAACAGAGAGAAGATTCGATTTGCCTTTTCCGTTTTACCTCTGCCCAAGTTCTTCCCGATGAGCGCGCTGCCGCCTGCGCCAATCATGAACCCAACCGCGCCTAAAATCATCAGCACGGGGAAGACGAAATTCACCGCCGTAAATTCCGTTTCACCTGCAAAATTCGATACGAAAAAACCGTCCACCACACCGTATACGGAAACGAACACCATCATAATGATGGTGGGTATGGTGAAACGGAATAATTTTCGATAGTTAAAATGGTCGGAAAGTTTAATACTCATATTCTCATTTGTAATAATTCGCCGTGCAGAAACACGGCGAACGGTTAATCTTAAACGGTTAGTCCTTTACGGGCTCGCAAGTGATATGCATGCCCAAGGATTTTAAGGTTTTTAAATCCACGCTCGAAAGCAGAACGGTGGAATGTACCTCGCTCCCCTTCAGCTTATCCAGCTGAGCAAGCGCCAGCTTTGCGGTTTCGTTCTCTACGGCGCAGATTGCCAGCGCCATCAACACCTCGTTGGTGTGCAGACGGGGATTGGCAGCCCCCATATGATTGACTTTCAATTTTTGCACCGGTTCGATGACCGTCGGGGAGATGAGCTGGATTTTATCGTCGATACCGCCAAGCTGCTTTAAGGCGTTCAACAGCGCCGCCGCAGACGCGCCGAGCAGTTTGCTCGTCTTGCCGGTAGCCACTTCGCCGTTTGGCAGAGCAATCGCCACGGCAGGACCCTTCGTCTTTTCCGCTTTCTTTAAGGCAGGCAGGACGGGTTTTCTATCCTCTTGCGTCAAGCCAAGTCTGCTCATCAGCAGTTCGATTTTCCCAACGACCTCTTTGCCGACACGCGCCGCTCTCGCATCGCATTGCGCGTCGTAATAACGACGAATGACCTCGTCGCGGCTCGCCTCTTTGCAAATCTCCTCGTCAGTCATGCAAAAGCCTACCATATTGACGCCCATATCGGTGGGCGACTGATAGGGGGATTTACCCAAAATGCGTTCGAGCATCGCGTTGACAACGGGGAAAATCTCCACGTCACGGTTGTAATTGACGGACAGCGTGCCATACGCCTCTAAATGATAGGGGTCGATCATGTTCACGTCGTTTAAGTCCGCCGTTGCCGCCTCGTAGGCTACGTTGACGGGGTGAGAGAGAGGCAAGTTCCAAATAGGGAAGGTTTCAAACTTCGCATAGCCAGCCTTCACCCCACGCTTGTTTTCGTGGTAGAGCTGGGAAAGGCAGGTTGCCATCTTACCGCTACCCGGGCCGGGAGCAGTCACCACTACCAAGCGACGTTCGGTGGGGACGAATTCGTTCTTTCCGTAGCCCTCATCTGACACAATCTTCTGCACGTCGGAGGGATACCCATCGATAGCGTAGTGCTTATAGACCTTTACGCCCATATTCTCCAAACGGCGAATGAATGCGTCCACGCGCGGCAACGATTGATACATCGTCATCACCACGCTACCTACGTACAAGCCCTTCTTCTTGAAAATTTCCAAAAGACGAATGACGTCCGCATCGTAGGTGATACCAAGGTCGTTTCTGTATTTATTGTTCTCAATGTCGTTTGCGGAAATAACCACCAAAATTTCGGCGATGTCCTTCAGCTTTAACAGCATCTTAATCTTACTGTCCGGTTCAAAGCCGGGCAATACACGAGAGGCGTGATAGTCGTCGAACAGCTTGCCGCCAAATTCCAAGTACAGCTTGTCCCCGAATGCCGCAATACGCTCTTCAATCTTTTCAGACTGCAAAGAAAGATATTTTTTGTTATCAAAGCCTTTCCGTATCATACTCGTGCTCCTTTTGTATTGGCTACGCCTATCTTTGATAGTATATCAAAAGCAGACGAAAAAGTCAACGACTTGGAAAGGTATTTTCACCCCTATTTTTTCTTTCTTGTTTTTCCCTACGCCCTTCCGCTTGTTAATGGAAGGACACGGAAGCGCTTTACCCTCTCTGCCCTGCAGGATAGCATAATGCGAAAACCGCCTTCTTCCGTCACAATCTCTAAATGCAAGCCACCGTCCAACTCGAAATATTCCGACAGCTTTCTTTCCAAGTCCCGTTCAATGACCGATCTGCTCTCTGCGTCCAGCGCCGCCTTGTCCGCCTGCAATACTCCGTACGCGCGTTGAAACATTTTACCCATCTTACAAACTCCTTTTCAATCCTCTGCGGATGCTTCCTAAAAACCCTGAATATCGCTTTGTGGGGTCGTACACCTTCCGCTTTCCCCCACGAAGTATCTGCGCCGCATACCTCGTCGAAAGGTGCGGCGTGAGCTCCCCCTCGCAGGAGAGAGCGTACATATGCGGCACAACCCCCAAAACGGGGAGCTTTAGCAGCTTTGCTATTTCCTTGGGGGAGAACTCCTCGCCGACGATCACCAAGTCCCCGTGCGAGCCGTTAATCAGCAACGACAGCGTATGAATCCCCTGTTCTTTCATCCTCAAAATCGCCTTATCCGCATCCCGCACCGAGGAGAGCTGTGGCGCGACGACCACCACCCCCTCATCCGCCGCAGATACCGCCACCAAAAAGCCGTCGCCAACCCCTGCAGGGCTGTCGATGAGTATGTAGTCAAATTCCCCTTCCAGTTGCGCAATCAGACCTATGAAGGTCTGGGCGTTGATAGAAAAGGGGTCTTTTCCCCCTCTAAGCAAGCAGAGCGTAGGGTATTTTGGATGCCGCAAAAGCGCCTGACGGACACGGCACTTCCCCGACAGAACGTCTGCAAAATCGTACCCGTCAATCCCCTCCAACCCAAGGCATAAATCCAAGTTGTTTAACCCAAAATCAGCGTCCACCAACGCCACGCGCTCCCCCTTTTTCGCAAGGGCGATTCCTATCATCGCCGTCATCGTCGTTTTCCCGACGCCACCTTTTCCGCTTGTGATTACGATTTTTCTCGCCATAACATTCTCCTTCCGCGCAAAAAGTATATCAAAAAAGACGAAAGCTTTTCTGTCGGCTTTCGTCGAAAAATTGAAAAGAATGAAAAAAAGCAACCCGAAAAAGGGTTGCTTTCACAATCGTTCAAACTATGAATATACGTTGACACAAGTTATCTGTTTCTCTTGCAGAGTTCTGCTCCGACATCGGACAGTTTTACGCCCTTCGCCGCGAGCAGTACCATCATATGATAGAGGAAGTCGCCTGCTTCGTCAATCGTTTCTTCCTTGTCGGGGTTCTTTGCGGCAATCGCCAGCTCTACCGCCTCTTCGCCTACTTTCTTGGCAATCTTGTCGATGCCACGAATCAGCAGATAGTTGGTATACGAGCCTTCTTCAGGGTTCTTAATACAGCCTTCAATCATACGCTGCAATCTGCCCAGCATTTCACCGCCGATGCTATTGTACGCGCCGACGATTTGTTCTGTGTAAGCAGAATACGCCTTCTTTTCAGGACAAGCCATTCCCTTTTGTCTAACCTTAAGCAATAAGGATTTACGATCTGCCGTCAGGAAAGCCGCCTTTACCTTTTGGGTGTTCGACGAGCCGCCAAATTTAACGACCTCGCTGCCCTCTACGTAATGAGCATACCCCGTTTCAAAGGTCTTTTCTGCCGCTTCTTCGTTCATCGAGCCAAGCAACAGCACCTCGCCACTTTCGTAATCCTGCGCGATAACGGGGATCAACCCATCTTTATCAAACACAAAGTCTTTTACGTTTACGTTAATTTCTACATTTTTTTCTGCCATAGGTGATTCCTCCGTTCCGTATTCGGGTTACTTAACAAACCCTCATCACTTGCATTATACACCCATTTTTCTCATTCGTCAAGAGTGAAATAAAAATTTTTTTTATTTTTTTAAGGTTGCGTCACATAGAATGGTCGATTTGACACAGCCTTTTTACGTCAGTTGAGCACGACGTCCTTTAACGCCTCGTATTTTTTGACGGCCGCATCCCGCAACGCTTCCGTATCGAATCGTCCGTCGAACGCCTCGTCGCTCAAGCGTTTTGCAAGGAAAATCGCCTCGGTCGAATACCGCAAATTCTTGATATCCGTCAGCATTTTTCCCGACTGCCTCGTCCCGAAGAAATCGCCACTACCACGCATTTGCAAGTCCTTTTCCGCAATCTTAAAGCCGTCCGAATTGTTCTTCAGGGTGAGAAGGCGTTCCTTGGCGCTCTCCGTTTCTGCGCCCATCAGTAAAAAGCAATAGCTTTTTTCGCTCCCTCTTCCGACACGCCCACGCAACTGATGCAGCTGCGATAAGCCAAACCGTTCGGCGTTGTAGATAATCATGATCGTCGCGTTGGGTACGTCCACACCAACCTCGATAACCGTCGTGGACACAAGGCAATCAATCTGGTTGTTTTTGAAGGCGGTCATGACCTCCGTCTTTTCCTTTTCCTTCATCTTGCCGTGCAGAAGCCCAAAACGAACGGTGGGCAAAGCGGACGAAAGCTGTTCGTGCAGCTCCTTCACGCTGATGAGTTCCCCCTCCTCGTCGTCCTCGATTTTCGAACAGACGAAGTACGCCTGCTTGCCTTGGCGCACTTCCCCCTCCACGTAATGGAGCATATCCTCGTATTTGCTTTCGGGGATAATCGAAGTGGACACCTCTTGCCTTGCCTTAGGCTTGTCCGTAATCGTGGTAATATCCAGGTCGCCGTAGAAAATCAAGGACAAAGTCCTTGGAATGGGCGTTGCCGACATAACCAACACATCCGCGCCCTGCCCTTTTTCACTAAGGGCGTTTCTCTGCGCCACGCCAAAGCGGTGCTGTTCGTCGCAGACCACGAAAGAGAGCGAGGGAATCTCCACGTCCCCCTCTAAGATTGCGTGCGTACCGCAAAGGATTTGGATTTCTCCCTTTTTTAAGCGCCCCTTCATCTCCCGCTTTTCCTTGGCAGTCATACTGCCCGATAAGTAACCAACGGTATAATCGGGGAAATATTTTTGCAAAATCTTATAGTTCTGTTCCGCAAGCACCTCGGTCGGCGAAAGATACGCCGCCGTGTAGCCACTTTTCACCGCCATAAAGATTCCGCAGAGAGCTACGGCGGTCTTACCGCTACCAACATCCCCTTGCAACAGACGATTCATTCTCGTCGGCGCATACAGGTTTTGATAAATATCGTTCACCGCGCGCTTTTGCCCGTCCGTAAACGCAAAGCCAAAGCGGAGAGAAAACTCTTTCACCTCTTTTGCGGAAACTGAATATTTATTCAATCTTACCTCTTCCTTCCCACCCTTAATCATCTTAAAAGCGGAAATCAAAACGAAGTATTCTTCCAGGGCAATTCGCTCAGCGGCGACATCCTTTGCCCGATCGGACGAGGGGTTGTGAATCTCATAAAACGACCGCGCAAGGGAAGGTAAGTCGTATTTTTGCTGCAGAGGATACGGCACAAGGCTGTCAATCTCCACCTTTTTAATCGCCTCCGCAACGGCGCGGCGCACCACCTTTTGGGTCAGCTTGCCTTTGAGCGAATAGACGGGAACGATGCCTTTCAAATGCTCGTTTTTGTCGAGTGGCTCAAAGGTAGGATTGACCAGCGTGCGTTGCCCAAACTCATTGCGTACACGCCCGTAAAAGAGGTATTCGCCCGGTTTCAGCTTTGCCGCGACGTACGGTTGGTTGAACCAAACGATGGTAAACGGATAGCCGCCCTGATTGCAATAGGCGCGCACCGTCTTCACCCGACTAAAGGCGTTCGACTGCACACGATTTACCTCGGCAACGATCAGCACCACGTCGTTATGGTATGCGTCCTTCAAGGAAGAGCGGTTGGTAAGGTCCAAATAGGCGCGCGGAAAATAGCGCGCTAAATCCTCCGCGCTTTTTACCCCAAGCGCGGAAAATTCCTTCTCCCTTTTTTCGCCTATGCTTTTTAAAGCCGACAGACGCATTTTGCCACCTCGCAAAAAAAATCAAAGCAGGAAGCAGCGTTTGCTGCAACCTGCTTTTGTGAATAAAATGTACTTTTTATGAATAATTACGCATTATTCCATGGAGATCAAGTAGTAGTAAACGGGCTGTCCACCGCTGTGGAAATCGACGTCGCATTCAGGGTACTCCTCTGCGATTTTCGCGCACAGAGCCTCCGCATCCTCCTCTTTAACGTCCTCGCCGTAGTACAGCGTAATGACCTGATGAGAATCCTCTTTCATCTTCGCGATCAAACGAAGCACCGCCTCGTCGATATCCTTGGACTTCGCCAAAATCTTCTTGTCGTCCAAGCCGATGATATCCCCTTCCTTGATCGCCTTGCCGTCAATGGTCGCGTTTCTAACCGCGTGGGTAACCTGACCAGCCTTGACGTTGTCCAAAGCGTGAATCATGTTCGTTTTATTTTCCTCTGCGGTTGCATCGGGATCAAATTCAAGCGCCGCCGCAAAGCCCTGCGGTACGTTCTTGGTAGGAATTACGTGCAGCGTACGATTTTCCACCAACGCCTTCGCCTGCTCTGCCGCAAGGGTGATATTTTTGTTGTTCGGGAAGACGAAGATATGCTCTGCATTGATTTTCAGCGCCGCCGAAGCGATATCACTTGCGGAAGGGTTCATCGTCTGTCCACCTTCGAGGACGCGGTCTACCCCCAAATCCTTGAAGATGTCCGCAAGGCCAGCGCCTGCGCAGATGGCAAGCATGCCCATTTCCTTCTTTTCCGCCTCTAATTTTGCCTTCAACTGGCGGTTTTGTTCCAACATGTTCTCAATCTTTGGACGATCGAGCTCACCAAGCTCCAATGCATAGGTCAACGCCTTGCCCGGTTGGTTGGTGTGCACGTGCACTTTGACCAATTCCAAGTCGCCGATACAGATAACGCTGTCGCCAAGGCGCATCAAACGCTCCTTCAAGCGGTCGATATCCGACAAAGTCGTGCTCTTTTTCAGGTTAATAATGAAGAATTCGGTACAATATGCAAACTGAATTTCCCCAAGATCCATATTCATGATTTCAGAGTTATCACCGAAATCGTTTTCAGGCGCAGCCTCCGTTTCCGTAGGCGCATCCGCAACCTCTTCGCCCGTCACTACGCAAGCAAAGCCTTTGATTACAGTCATCAAGCCCATACCGCCGCTGTCAACAACGCCCGCTTTCTTCAATACGGGGAGCATTTCAGGGGTCATGGACAATGCTTTATCGCCTGCCGCCACAATCTCTGCAAAGAATTCTTCAAAGGTTTTCTTCTTTGCGCCTACTTTCATGGCGTGTTCGCTCATCAAGCGAATAACGGTTAAGATCGTACCTTCCTTTGGCACGGATACCGCGCCGTAAGCAACCTTCGTACCTGCCTCTAAAGCCTTGGCAAACGTCTTTACGTCAATCCCGTCCGAACAGGAACGCAGGACGGAACAAATCCCCTTCAAAATCTGGGAAAGGATAACGCCGGAGTTACCTCTTGCACCCTTCAAAGCGCCCTTAGAAACGCTCTCACAAATATCCGCAAAGGAGTTAGAGTTGCAAGCCATCAATTCGCGAACAGACGACTGCATCGTCAGCGACATATTCGTACCCGTATCACCATCGGGAACGGGGAATACGTTGAGCGCGTCTACCTTCGCGCGGTTGTTTTCGAGCAACTTTGCGCCCGTATATATCATTTTTCTCAGCTCTGTGCTGTTTATCGTTTTATGCATAATGTAAGATTGAATGCTCCTTATTTTTTTGGTGGGCTGTAATTAAAAAAGGATTGCACGGAAAAATCGCAAGGTCTTCGCCTCGCTACGAAAATTACAGTTTTACCCCGATAACGTTTACGTTGACGGTATTGACAATCATCCCCGTAAAACGTTCCACTTTATACTTGACGGCCTCTTTTAAAGATTCCGCCACTGCGTTGATCGACACGCCGTATTTGACGATGACGTAAACGTCTATATAAATACGGTTGCCGGAAGTTGTTACTTTAATGCCCTTGCCACCGGTGTCTTTTTTCAAAAGCTCCGCAAGGCTGTCCGTAAAACGACGGGATACCATCTCCACAATCCCATAGCATTCCATCGCCGTATGCGAAGCTACCTTGGCAATCGCAAGGTCGGAAATGGATATTTTACCGTAAGCATTATTTGTATTTACTGACATAACCAAAACTCCAAGTTCCTTCTTATTTTACACCATTTTCCCGTCTTTGGCAAGCGGTTTTTGAAAATTTGTAAATATTTTTTATTTTTTTATTTTTCCACCACAAAAACAATTGCTTTTTATTTTGAAAAATGCTATATTATTAATGCTTGTATTGCGCCTGCATATACGCACGCGCGCTTCAATAATAGAAATACGCAAGAAATTATCTCAAAATTCGGAGGTGTTAATATGTCCAGAGTATGCAATATTTGCGGTAAGGGTCAAACGAGCGGCAACAACGTAAGCCACTCCAACCGTAAAACGAGAAGAACCTTCAAGGCAAACGTTCAGAAGGTATCCTACGTTGAAAACGGCAAGGAAACGACCGGCTACGTATGCGCGAGATGTCTTAAAAAGGCTGACAGAGCGTAAGTTTTTAGCAACATAGCAAGAAAAATAGGCTGTTCCCATCGGGGAACAGCCTTTTTTCTTTATTTCAGATCTTCTAAATCGCCTGTTTGATTTCTTAAAATCTTCTTCATTAAAATCTGAATAACGATAAAATCCACACCACCCGTCAATATCCAAGTAATCGGATAGCAAATGAAAATCATTGGCAGGGTCGGGTTCATCGGGAAGAAAACCAGCAGCCACACCACACGAAGTAGGCAAGTCCCTATTAGCGAAATAATGGTGGAAAGCAAGGATTTCCCCAAACCACGCAGCACCCCCGAACAATCATCCATCAAACCGAACAAGAAATATGGCGCACCGATGATCCACATACGTAGATTTGCCGCATCAAACGCCATTCTTTCCAAGCTCCCTTCCACGCCTTTTTTGACGCCATAGAGCGCAAACAGCGGCTCTTTCAGCAGCAACAAAACCGCCGTAAATACAAACGCAATCATCAAGGTATTCAGAAAACAATTATATAGAATAGGCTTTACTCTTTCCGGCTTTTTCGCCCCCATATTTTGTCCCGTGAAAGTAACTGCGCCTTGGGGCACGGCATTCATTGCCGCATAGATAAAGTTCATCAAATTCGCCGAAGCAGCATTGCCGTTCACGATGGGTTGATACTTTGTTCCCGCGGGCACGGACGCATTATTGACAGACACCACCGAAGATTGTATTAACATATTCGACAGCGAAAACAGCGAGCCTTGTATTCCCGCAGGAAGACCGATACGCACGATTTCCGCAAACGACTCTTTATCCAGCCGCAAGTCAGAGAAAGAGAAAGTGGTCATATCTTGATCCCTACTAAGCTTCCATATAAGCAGCACAACGGAAAGAATATTCGCCGCCGTCGTCGCCAAAGCCACCCCTTCCACGGACATTTTGAGCACTAACACAAAAAATAAATTCAGTAAAACGTTGATAGCCCCCGAAATTGACAAGATAACCAACGGAGTTTTTGCATCCCCCTTGGCGCGGAAAATCGCGCTTAAATAGTTCGTCAGGGCAAGAAACGGAATCCCCAAAAAGTAAATCTGCGTGTATTTTACCGCCAAATCCAACAGATTGTCTTGATTTCCCATCAAGGACAACACAGGCCGCGCAACCAGCAACCCGATACCACAGCCCGACAAACCAAGCATTAACCCGATTAACAGAGCCGTATGCACGGCTTTTTTTGCCCCTACGCCGTCATTCGCGCCGATAGCGCGCGCTACGACTACGTTTGCGCCCACCGAAAATCCGATAAAGAGATTGACCACTAAACTAATAAAGGAAGTCGTCGTTCCTATCGCCCCAACCGCATTCGCTTCCGAAGACAAGCTAACCACCATCATATCGGCGGCGTTATAAAACGTCTGTAAAAGGTTCGTCGCCATAATCGGCAATATAAAGAATAGAAGTTTATCAAATATCGAACCCTCGGTGAAGACGGTTTTCGTTCTCTCTTTCACCATTGTAAACAACTCCTTAAAATTGCGCCCGTACTTTTCGTACGCGCGCATTTTCTTTATCTTATTCTTTTAATTTGGCAATCATTGCCGCGCGGTCTGTCGCCTTGAACACAGCGCTACCTGCAACGATGACGTCTGCGCCAGCCGCCTTGACCGCCGCCACGTTTTCCGCCGTGATACCGCCGTCGATTTCCAGCAGGATTTCCTTTCCGCTCTCATCAATTATCGCGCGAATTTCACGCAGCTTGTCCAGCGCCGAGGGAATGAACTTCTGCCCACCAAAGCCGGGGAAAACACTCATGACCAGCACCATATCGCAGAGGGGAATCACGTCCTTAATTTTTTCTACGGGGGTGTCGGGATTGATGACCGCGCCACACTTTGCGCCCGACTTTCGGATCAGCTCCAACACTTCGCGCAGGTTGTCCTTACACGCCTCGTAGTGTACGGTGATATAGTCCGCGCCTGCCTTCGCAAAACGATCGACGTACTTTTCAGGATTCACAATCATCAAATGCGCATCAATCGGCAAGTTCGTGTAAGGACGAATATCCTCCAGCATTTTCAACCCAAAGGTGATATTGTTGACAAAAACACCGTCCATGACGTCGTAGTGTACAACGTCTGCACCGCACGCCTCTATACTGCGTACTTCCTCGCCCATTTTCGCAAAGTCTGCCGACAAAATACTCGGCGCAATCCACACTCTCTTCACTTATTTTCTCCTTTACCAAAGACCTCGTATCGTAAAATCGACACGATATTTGCCGTCATTTCAAAGCAGTAAGATATCACCGCAAAAATCGGCGATGCCGCCCAAACGTTGTAGACAATCGACAACGCCGTAGGCACTAAAATCGCATACCGCACCACCTTAATGTTGCGTATACGGAAGATAAACATATACAGTACCAGCCCGACAAGATAGATGATATCCGCAGGGTGGAAACTCTTCAATATCCAAAGATTCACCACGCCGTAAGCGGCGAAGGACAGGGCGCAAAGGATATAGCACCAAATAATCGGCGCTTCCTTTTCCTCACGCTCGTACATGTAAAAAATGATACAGCGCGCAAGGCCTACCCCCAAGCCTATCATCGCAAAATATTGTCCGTTGCAAAGGTAAGAGGACATCAAAAAGACGATCCCCGACCCCTGCAAGACCAAAAACTCTCCCTTCGTCTTAACAAAATAGGACGCCGCAATCAGCACCATAGCGATAAAACTAAATATGAGAGCCCAAGTCTTTATATCCCTTAAATCCATTTATTTCCCTTCTTCCAAGTATTGCGCGCGCAACTGTCCGCACGCACCACCGATATCCACACCGATTTGCCTGCGCAAGGTCGCAGAAAGTCCACCCTTTTCAAGAGCTCCTAAAAACCGATACGCCGCCTTGTCCGAGGTGGATTTCAAAGTCCTTTCCTTTACCTCGTTCAAGCGAATGAGATTGACATGGCAAGGCAAGCCTTTCAATAAACCCACCAACGCCTGCGCGTGCTCCTCGTCGCAGTTTTCGCCGTCGATTAGCGTATATTCGAAATAATATCTGCGCCCCGTCTTGTTAAAATAATACTTGCACGCTTTTAAAATATCCGCAATTTTGTACGCCTTTGCAATCGGCATTACGCGCGCACGCGTTTCATCATCCGTTGCATGCAGAGAAACGGTGAGATTAAGAGGAATCCCCTCGTCCGCCAAAGCGTACATCTTCGGCACGATACCGCAGGTGGAAAGGGAGATATTTCGCGCGCTGATTTGCACGCCACCCTCCGCCGTTACGTTTTTCAAAAAGCGGATTACCTCGTCATAGTTATCCAAGGGCTCGCCGCTGCCCATCAGCACCACGTTGGTGACCGCACGCGCCTGCGCGCCCTGCCCTGCTTTGATATCCCCTTTGTGCAGAGCGTTCACCACCAAAATCTGCGACAAAATCTCCCCTGCCGTCAGGTTGCGAATGAGTCCGTTTAAGGTCGAGGCGCAGAACTTACAGCCCATACGACAGCCCACCTGCGTGGAAACACATTGGGTATAACCGTACTTGTATTTCATCAACACCCCTTCCACGAGGTTGCCGTCGGCAAATTCAAACAGATACTTTTCCGTTCCGTCTGCGGAATGGAATACCTCTTTGATGCGTACGGCACAATCCTCAAATTCTTCCAAAAGCCTTTCCTTAAAAGCCTTAGAAAGAGAGGTGATGTCGGTGATATTTTTTCCTTGATGCAAGCCTTCAAACAGTTGCTTTGCACGGAATTTTTTTTCTCCCAGAGCAAGCACCAACGCCTCAATCTCTGTATAGGATAAATCTTGTATAATCTTTTTCATAGAAAAACCTTTATGATAAAGTGAATTGAAAACTTCGTTTTCGTGAATTGCATACTCCGTATGCGTGAATTGTTTTGCAAAGCAAAACGTGAATTGATTGACTATGTCAATCGTTGCGGAAATATTTAAATTGTTCCATAACGCAAGGCGACAGCCTTGCAATTCACGAACGACTTTGGCGTTCAATTCACGACGGTTATACCGTCAATTCACGCGACGAACGTCGCAATTCACTTATATGCGTTTTAACCTACAAATGTAAAAGCCTGCGCCGTAAGCCTCATCCGGTAAAAACTGCAAGCCATATTTCTTCTTTTCGTGGGCAAGAGGGCTGTCGATTTCTTCCACCGAAAAATCGGGGTGGGCACGCAAAAACGCCTCAACGATGCCGTCGTTCTCCGACTCAAAAATCGAGCAGGTGGAATAGTACAGAGCGCCGCCCTTTTTTACGTATTGACAGCACGCCGCCAAAATCTCCGTCTGCGCTTTTTTGAGGGAGGCAAAATCCCCCTCTTTGCGAAAGAGCTTGATGTCGGGGTTTTCACTCACCGTACCAAATCCAGAGCAAGGCACGTCGCAAAGCACGCCGTCAAACTGTTCTGCATACTCAGGATCGAATATCGAGCTATCCTTTTGATACGCCGTCAGGTTTTGCACACCCATACGCGCCTTATACGCCTCGATGAGCGCCACCCTGTGGGGGTGCAATTCAAAGGAAACCACTTCGCCGCATTTGCCCGCCAACAACACCGATTTTCCTCCCGGCGCGGCGCAAGCATCCAGCAACCTTTCGCAGGGGCGTACAACATCGCAAATTGCGATACTGCCCACCGATTGGAAGGTGTATTTTCCCTCGTCAAAACCCTCGTCACGAACGAACCGTTCAAAGATATAATTCCCTTGGAAAGGGGACTGTATATGCTCTTTTTTGGCGTACTGCTCGGGCAATGCTCCATCTGCAAAGCGCACGGAAACCCCTGCAGACTTTGCCGCCGCAATCGCCGCCGCACGCTCGCCGTACTCTTTTTTTAATAAGCGATAGGCATACGCAGGATAGGAGAGCGCAATTGCCTCCCCGTCCTTTTCTTTTTTTAACGCCTCGTCCACCGCGCTTTTATCAAATCGGCGCAGGAAGGCGTTGACAAACCCCGAAACGCCGCCCTTGCCCAGCTTTTTGCAAAGGCTGACGGCGCAATCGGTAATCATATATTTCTGCTTTTCCATAAACAGCAGCATATACAGCGCAACCTTTAAAAGAATACGCACGGCAAGCTTCGGGGATTTGGGGGCGTAATGCTTGATCGCGTAATCCAGCCACCCGTCGTTTTCCAAAACGCCGTAGACGATTTTTACCGTTCTGCCACGATACAGCTCCTCAATGTAGGTATCGGCAATTGCCTGCTTTAAATGCGCCCCATCCGAATATACCTTCGTCAGGATTTGAAAGGGATCGTATAAAGGATTGCTCAGCATTTCAGCACCTGCCCTTTACGGATTTTTTTACCGTTCAAAAAGTCGCTGCCCTGCATACGCTTTCCGCCTGCGGCCTGCACTTCGGTAAGCTTGACGACACCATCGCCACAGCGCACAAGCAAGCCCTTCTTCGGGATATCGCAGACCACCTCGCCACAGTTTGCCACCGCATACTCGTCCAACATAGGCACAGCCTCTGCGCGGTAAACGTTCAAGGCAATCCCCTCGCAAGCGGTGTACGCCACGGGCGCAGGATTTGCCGCGCGCACGAGATTGACGATCTCACACGCCGAACGGGTAAAGTCAATTTTTACCTGTGATTTCTCGATTTTGCGGTAGATACAAACTCCCTCTTCGCCCTGCGGCGTGAGGGTATAATTACCGCTTTCCAGCATTTTCAAAGCCTTGACGATTAAAGGCGCGGACAGCGCAGACAGCCTATCGGACAGTTCTCCGTACGTTTCGCCGTCTAAAATCTCCGTCTTTTCCACAACCAAGACCTCGCCACAATCCAAGCCCAGCTCCGTCTTCATAATCGAAACACCCGTTTGCTTGTCGCCGTTTAAAATACAGCTCTGTATGGGCGATGCGCCGCGATAGGCAGGCAGCAGCCCTGCGTGGATATTCCATACCCCCATCGGGAAGGCATCCAACACCGCTTGGGTCAAAATCTGCCCGTAAGCGCAGGTGACGAGCAGGTCGCCCCCAAGCGCCTTTACTTCCTCGACGCTATCTCGGATTTTTTTCGGTTGCAACACAGGCAAGCCAAGCTCCTGCGCCTTCGTCTTGACAGGCGGTGGCGTAAGGATTCCCTTTCTGCCCTGCGGCTTATCCTCTTGCGTGATGACGCCCACGACGGAAAATCCGCTCGCGACCATTTCCACAAGCGGTTTTACAGCAAATTCAGGCGTTCCTGCAAACACGATTTTCATGGATTACCTCTCTTATTTCTCTTCTTCCAAATGGCTGGCTTTGTCGATATACAACACGCCGTCGAGGTGGTCGAACTCGTGGCAAATTGCGCGGGCAAAAAAGCCCTTTGCCTGCAAAGTCTTCCTTTCGCCATAGCGGTCGGAATAGGAAATTCTCACCTTCATCGGGCGGTTGACAATACCACTCTTTCCACGCACGGAAAGACAGCCTTCCCAGCCCTCTTGCTCGCCTTTTACAGAGTGGATGACAGGGTTGATAAACTCGAAATACCCTTCCTCGACGTCCACCACCGCCATACGCATGGAAAGCCCGATTTGCGGCGCGGCAAGCCCTGCGCCGTTTTCCGCCTTGACGGTGTCCTTCATATCCTCTAAAATCGCCCACAGCGTTTCATCAAATTCCGTAATCGGCGCACACTTTTGTCTAAGGACGGGATCTCCGACCTGTACTACTTTTTTAACAGCCATAGTATTTTTCCTTTCCTTTTTTCTTTAACTTAAATTCGCGGGATTTTCCTCGACGGAAATCAGCACGTCGCGCGCCCTTGCATCCATACACACCTCGTAAATTTTTGGTAATAAAGCGCCGTCCGTCAGCCTCATCAACACCTGATAGCGGTGCTTGTTTTCAATCCGCTTGATGGGAGCTGCCATCTTGTTGAAGAACAAGAACTTGTCTTGATGCTTTTGATAGATTTCCTCCAACGCAAAGTACACCGTCTTCAAAACCTCTAAGGTCTTTTTATTGTCCTCGCCCGACACCAGCACACGCACGATTTTAGAGAACGGAGGGAACGCCGCGCCTTCACGCAGAGAAACCTCCATGCCGTAAAAGCCCTCGAAATCGTATTCGCACGCAAAGCGCAACACATCATTTTCAGGAGAGAAGGTCTGCAAGACTACCTTGCCCTTTTCCTCGGCGCGCCCACTTCTGCCCGCTACCTGCGTAATCAGCTGGAAGGTGCGCTCCGCACTTCTGTAATCGTTGAAATGCAGGCTCATATCCGCATCCAAAATGCCTACGAGCGTAACCGCAGGGAAATCGTGCCCCTTGGCAATCATCTGCGTACCGACAAGGATATCCGCTTTCTTTTCCCCGAACTCCTTTAAGATTTTATAATGCCCCTCTTTACCGCTGGTGGTGTCGTTGTCCATACGCAAAATGCGCGCGGTAGGATACAGCTTTTTGAGCTCCTCTACCACCCTTTGCGTGCCCGTCCCCGAATAGGACAGCTTTTTCGAGCCACAGTCAGGGCACCCCGACAGCATATTGTATCTCGTGCCACAATAATGGCATTTCAAACAATCCTCATCCCGATGATAGGTAAGGGAAACGTCGCAAGCCTCACACTTGGCTACGTAGCCGCACTCTTTACATATCACCGTCTGCGAATAACCACGGCGGTTTAAAAAGAGAATGGCTTGGTTGCCGCTTGCCAGCGTCTTTTCCAGCTCTTCTTTCAACGCAGAGGAAAAGGCGGTGTTGTTCCCACGGCGCACTTCCTTTCGCATATCGACGATTTGGATCTGCGGCATCGGTTTTTTATTGATACGCTCTTTTAGCTCAATCAACCCAAACTCACCACCAAGCGCCTTTCGATAGGTTTCCACCGACGGCGTTGCGCTGCCCAGCACAAGTTTGCAACCGTTGCGCTTTGCGCGAAGACACGCCACGTCAAAGGTGTTGTACCGAGGGGCGGTTTCGCTGCAATAACTGCCGTCGTGCTCCTCGTCGATGATAACGACGCCGAGATTTTCTAAGGGAGCGAAGATGGCGCTCCTTGCGCCGATGGCGATTTTCGCCTCGCCAGTACGCAGCCGCCACCACTCGTCAAAGCGTTCGCCCGCGGAAAGTCCGCTGTGCAAAATCGCGGCGTTCTTGCCAAACCTCGCGCGCAGTTGCGCCAACATTTGGGGGGTCAAGGAAATTTCCGGCACGAGGAAAATGGAGCTTTGTCCCCTCTGCAGACAATCTGCAATCAGGGTTAAATAGATTTCCGTCTTACCGCTGCCCGTCACGCCGTGGATAAGTTGTACCGTCCGCTTATCCGTCTTGATGGTGTTTACAGCCCTCTCTTGCGCCGCCGTCAGCGTGCGCGCAGGGGCTTCGCCTTCGACCGTCTTGTAGGGGTCGCGTTTGACTTGCTCGGCAACCACGGTGATATACCCCTTTTTTTCCAAAGCGGCAACGCTACCCGAAAACTGCTTGTTTAAGAAGGCGCAATCCGTCTTGCCGTTCGCGGCAAGGTATTCCACCGCCGCCAGTTGGTTTTTCGCCGACTTCGGCAGGGAAATTTCCACAGGGTCAACCGCCAAAACAGCGTATCTGCGATACAGTTCCCGTACCTTTCCCGTACGCATTTCCGAAGGCAAAAACAGCCTAAGCGACAGCGCCAAGGGCACTGCATACCGCCGAGCGATTCTCTGCGCCAAGTCCACGCACTCCTCGGTGAGGGCAGGCAGACCGTCCTCGGTGGGCTTGATTTTTTTCAGTTTTTTGCGGTCAAAATCGGTGGTTTCCTTCAAACGGACGACAAATCCCGTCAACATTCTCGGGCCAAAGGGCGCAAGGACACGAGCGCCGACCTTCGTATCGTCGTCGCAAAGATAATCGAATACTCTGTCGGTTTCACCCGAAGTAATATCCACAATCACTTCCGCAATCATCTATCTCCCCCCTTTGTCTTATTAAAGTCTATTCATCGTTTTACGTAGTGAAGTTATCCTATGGATAGTGAAGTTCGCCACGCGAGTGAAGTTATCTTATTGATAGTGAAGTTTTTTGCTTTGCAAAAAATTATGGAAAAATATTTAATATCTTTCCGCAACTTTGCCGTAGGCAAAACTTCACTTCCTACCGAATAGGAAACTTCACCCTGCAAGGACTTCACTTTTGCCTTCAAGCAAAAACATCACTTGCGTTTAGCAAGAAAAGCCGACTGCCTTTGCGGCAATCGGCGAATTCTATTTAGTCTTTTGCAATAACAACTTTACCGTCCGCGATATCTACGCAGGCAGAGGAAAGTTCCTTAGGTCTTGCGCTGCCGTCGCGCAGCCCCAAATTCTTTTCCGTTTCCAAAATCTGACGAGCACGCTTAGATGCCACCGTGCAAAGCGCATAACGGCTAATCGGATCTTCTTCCGTCCCAAGTTTTCTAATCAATTCGTCTACCGAAGGTTCGTTTACCATAACACTATATCTCCTTATTTGTTTTTTTCGTTATCAATTAAATCGGACAGCTCTTTGAGCGCCGTTTCAAAATCATCGTTGACGATGACGTAGTCGTATTCGGGGAGCTTCGACAGCTCGAAATCCATTCTCGCCAAGCGCTTTTCAATCGCCTCAGGCGTTTCAGAATTCCGTCCCGTCAAGCGGCGCACCAGCTCCTCTTGCGAAGGGGGCATAATGAACACCAAAATAAGCCCAGGATATTCCTTCTTCGCGTTCAAGCCACCCACCACGTCGATTTCCATAATCACCGATTTTTCCTTCAGCGTTTCCTTCACGAAGGAACGGGGGGTGCCGTAGCTACCGCTCATATGATGGTCGTATTCAAGGAAGTCCCCCTCCTCGATACGGCGAGCAAATTCCTCCTCGGAAAGGAAGAAATAATGTTTTCCGTCCACCTCACCCGCTCTGGGAGCGCGTGTCGTGCAGGAAACGGATTCCACTACGTCGCTTCTACGGGTAATCAATTCTTTTACCAGGGTGCCTTTCCCTACGCCCGAAGGCCCGGACACCACCAACAGTACGTTTCTCATTCGTTCGTCTATCCCTCGAATTTTTATTCTACATTCTGCACTTGTTCACGGATTTTTTCAATCTCGTTTTTCAAGGCAAGTCCTGCACGGGTGATTTCCACGTCGTTGCTTTTTGAACAGGTGGTGTTTGCCTCGCGGTTGAATTCCTGCACGAGGAAATCCAGTTTTCTACCCACGATTCCCTCTTTGCAAATTTCACGGAACTGCGAGATATGGGAATGAAGACGGGTAAGCTCCTCGTCGATGTTGCTCTTGTCCGCAAACACAGCAACCTCGGTAAGCAATCTTCCTTCGTCCACCTGCGCCGCCGACAAATAATCTTTGACTTTTGTCGTCAGCTTTTCCCGATACTCCTCTTGGATTTTCGGGGCACGAGCCTCGATGAGCCCCACCGTCTTTTCAATCACTTCCACACGGGCGAGCATATCCTCTTCCAGTTTCTTCCCTTCCACCGCACGCATCGCGTTGAGGTTGTCAAGGGCGAGCCCTACCGCCGTCGTGAGGGCTGTGATAAGCTCCTCGTCTGCCGCCGCAACCTCGTCCTGTTTTAACACCTCGGGATAGCGGAGCACCGACGACAAGGTGAGATCGTCCGGCAATTCAGGGAAAGCCTCTCTCAAGGTGTTTGCCGCCGAAACGTAAGCCCCTGCCACGGCAAGGTCCACCGTAAAGGAGGATGCCTTTTCACGCTTATCCTTCAAGGCAACGTACAGATCGGCGTGGCCTCTGGTCAGCTTTTCACGCACTAACTTGCGGATGACGTCCTCGTAAGCGGTAAAGATACGGGGCGCCTTGACGTTGACGTCCAAATAGCGGTTGTTCACCGTCTTAATTTCGCAGGTCAGCTCTATGCCGCCCACCTTATATTCGCCTTTTCCGTATCCGGTCATACTCAGCATACGCGTTTTTCCTTCCCACGCAAAGCGTGGCTTTGTTTAATCCCGTTCATTATAGCAAACATTTTTCCTTTTTTCAAGGGTTTTTACACATTTTTCTCTTTTTTCTTAGAAAAAGAGAGCTTATTTTTCCAAAAGAGCGATAAATCCTGCCTCATCCAGAATTTTTATCCCAAGCTTTTGCGCTTTTTCCAGTTTACTGCCTGCCTCTTCGCCTGCGATCACCAGCGTCGTCGCCTTGTTTACCGAGCTTTGGCACACGCCGCCACGCTCCTCAATCAGCTTTTGCGCCGCGCTCCGCTTGAAATTGGACAGCGTGCCCGTCAAAACGACGTTTTCGCCGGCAAACACGCCTGTGCGTTCTTTCTCCTCCCAAACAGGGATAACGCCCTGCGCCGCCAGAGCGGCAAGCTCCGCACGGTTCTTCTCGTCCGCAAAGTACGCCACAATGTTGCCTGCGGTAATCTCGCCCACGTTTTCGAGGGCAATCAGCTGTTCTGCCGTTGCCGCCGCCAAGGCGTCCATATTTTGGAATCGCTTTGCCAAATCCTTTGCCGCTACTCTGCCGATGCCGTCCACGCCAATCGCAAAGATAAAGGCATCCAAGGTCGGGGTTTTACTCTTGTCAATCGCGCCCAAGAGGTTGTTCACCTTCTTTTCCTTAAAGCCCTCTAAATCAGACAAGTCATCCGCCGTCAAGCGGTACAGGTCGGAAAATTCTTTGATGCGACCTTTCTTAATCAAAAGCTCTGCCGTGCTCTCCGAAAAGCCTTCGATATCCATCGCGTTCTTCGAGGCAAAGTGCGCAAACTTTGCCGTCAGCCTCGGCAAGCAAGCCTCGTTCGGGCAGAATAAGTGCGCTCCGTTTTCATACACCGCCGCACCACAGAAGGGACAAACGGTGGGTACGGGCACGGTTTGGCTGTGTTCGTAATGCTCGGTTGCGCCCAAGATTTCGGGGATAACTTCATTGGAACGGCGTACCAGTACGCGAGAGCCGATTTTTACGTCCTTACGCACGATATCACCGTAGTTGTTCAAGGTCGCCTTCGACACGGTTGCGCCAGCCAGTTCAACCGGCTCTAACAGCCCCAAAGGGGTCAACTTGCCCGTTCTGCCCACCTGCCAAACGACGTCCTTTAAGAGGGTGGTAATCTCCTCTGCCTCGAATTTATACGCCATCGCCCAACGGGGGAATTTGTCGGTAAAGCCCATCTCCTCACGCACGGCGGCATCGTTCACCTTGATAACCGCGCCGTCCGTCAAAACGTCCAAAGTCTTTCTCTCTACCTCGATTTCACGCACAGCGGCAAGCGTTTCTTCCACCGTCTTACAAAGACGGAAATAGGGGAAAACCTTAAAGCCCTGCTCGATTAAAAACGCGTGCGCTTCGCTTTGCGAAAGGGGCTCCCCTTCGCTACGATAATTGACGTCGTAGAAGTAAATTTCCGGTTTTCTCTTTTCCGTAATCTTGGGATCGAGGTTGCGGATTGCGCCCGACACGGCGTTGCGCGCGTTTTTCAACGGCTCGTCTGCCGTACGGTTGTACGCCTCTAAAACCGACAGACGAATCACCGCCTCGCCGTGCACCTCTAAATCCCCTTTGT
This sequence comes from Candidatus Scatosoma sp., assembly GCA_045650185.1. GTDB lineage: Bacteria > Bacillota > Clostridia > Christensenellales > Borkfalkiaceae > Scatosoma. Next base: position 55,742 of record JAZRQY010000023.1, read on the forward strand.
AGGGTATGGTCAAAGGGAAGGACTTAATCGTCAGCACCTGCGCCGATACGTCCTCGCCCTCTACGCCGTTGCCACGAGTTGCCGCGCGCACGAAGTTGCCGTTTTCGTAGGTAAGGCAGACGGTCAATCCGTCGAATTTGTATTCCACGCTGCACGCCGCCTCGCCGCCTGCAACTTTGCCTGCCTTTTCTAAAAAGGAGCGCAAGCCCTCCTCCGTCGTACTCTTGTCGAGGGAGTACAGCTTATGCTTATGCTTATATTTTTCAAAGCCCTTAATCGGGTCGCCGCCTACTCTACGAGTAGGCGAATCGGGATACACCTCGCCGCTTGCCGCCTCTAAAGCACGCAATTCGTCGTACAAAACGTCGTATTCCTTATCCGATACGGTGGGCTTATCCAGCACGTAATATTCGTGCGCGTAGCGATTTAGTAAATCGGTCAGTTCTCTTTGTCTGCTCATATTATCACCTTATTTGATAATTTCCAAGGGCGCAAGCGAAGCGGAAAGTTGCTTGACACCCAGCCCCACGAACGCAATATCCAAAATCATTCCACTACCGCTACCACGCGCGCCAACAATCGTCCCTTGCCCAAATTTCGGGTGGGATACCGACACGCCAACCGCAAAGCCGGAAAGGTCCTTCGTGGGCGCCGTCTTGGGCTTTGCCCCTGCGCCGTAGGTCGGACGAGCCGTACCGCTAGCGCTACTTGCGCCACCATAGGTCGAGCCACGCACCGCCGAGGACACGCTCTTGCGAGAGAAGGAATAGTTTTGGTTGCCGTAAGAAGCGTAGTTATCGTCGTCGTTTTCGGGCGTATAACCGCCGTAGCCACTCTTTCCGTAGCCACCGCCATAATAACCGCCTCTCTGTCCGCCGTAGGCCGAGCCACCGCTATGTCCACCATAGGCGCCGTACCCCGAAGAACGATACCCCGAACTACCGTAAGACGAGCCGTAGCCACCCTCGTCAAGGAAACTTCTTCTCTGCTCCGAGGTAGGCAGTTCAACCACCGAGGCAAGCTCTTTCAAGAACCGAGAACGCATAGAGGGCTCACGCTTGCCGTAGAGATAACGGCTCTTCGAACGGGTGAGATACAGCCGTTCCTTTGCACGCGTAATCGCAACGTACATAAGACGCCGTTCCTCTTCCATATCCTCGCTATTGCCCACCGAACGGGAAACGGGCATGATATTTTCTTCCAAGCCCACGATGAACACGCAGTTATATTCAAGCCCTTTGACGGCGTGCACCGTCGCAAGGCTAACGTACTCTCCGTCGTCCATTTCGTCCGTATCCGAGGAGAGGGTAACCTGTTGCAGATAGTCCGTCAGCGTCGCATCGGGGTTAAGCTTACAATACTCGTCCACCGAGCTGATAAATTCTTCGATGTTTGCCAGTTTATTGATACTCTCGTCGCTGTTGTCCGCGTACGCCTCACGCATCGCCGTGTCCGCAACGATTTGCTTTACCAGCTCGTTGACAGGCAGGCTTTGGCTGTCGATAATCCACTTTTTGATGAGCGCAAAAAACGCCTCTAACTTCGCCCTCGTTCCTGCGTTAAAGCCCATTTCTTCGAGGTCCAAAACGGAATCGTAGACGGAGAGCTCCTCTCTTGCCGCATACGCCTGCAATTTATCCACCGTCGTCTGCCCGATACCGCGCTTGGGGAAGTTGATAATGCGGACGATTGCCTCGCTGTCCAAAGGGTTGTGGATGACGCGCAGATAGGCAAGCAAGTCCTTAATTTCCTTTCGTTCGAAGAACTTAAAGCCCCCGAAGACCTTAAAGGGAATGCCGTCTGCGTTAAATTCTTGCTCGAAAGAACGGGTGAGGGCGTTCAACCGCATCAGCACCGCAAAGTCGGAAAACTTATAGCCCTTGCGCATCAGCCCTGCGATTGTGTGCGCCACGAAACGAGCCTCGTCCGCCTCCTGTTCCCCTTCGTAGACTTTGGTTTTCTCCCCTTCGGGGTTCATCGTCCAAAGCACTTTTTTCTTTCGTCTGCCGTTGTTTTGAATCACCTCGTTGGCAAGAGTGAGGATTTCTTTCGTGGAACGATAGTTGCGCTCCAATTTAAACACCTTCGCGCCGGGAAAATCCTTTTCAAAGTGGAGGATGTTTTCCAGCTTTGCGCCACGCCAACCGTAGATCGACTGGTCGTCGTCGCCTACCACGAACAAGTTCTTGTGGGTGGAAGACAGCATACGCACGATGTCGTACTGCACCCCGTTCGTGTCCTGAAACTCGTCCACGAGAACGTAGCGGAAACGACTGCTGAGGTACTCCCTTGCGTCCTTGTCCGTCAAAAGCAGTCTGCGCGTTTCGCTGAGCAAATCATCGAAATCGAGAGAGTTGTTTTCCTTTAAGTGGGTCTGATACCTGCGATAGACCGCCACGATTTTTTCAATCTGAGGCTCGCCTGCGTATTCGTCCAAATATCTGGTAGGCTCGTATCCGAGCATCTTCGCGTTGGCGATATGCCACTTTGCGTCTTTCAGCAGTTTTTCTTCCTCAAAGCCGCATTCTTGGAAGGAGCGTTTTACGATATTATTTCTCTCCGTTTCGCTGTAAATGGAGAAGTTAGGCTCGATGCCGAGCGCACTGCCGAAGTCACGCAAAATGCGTACGCACATGCTGTGGATGGTGCACACCCACATACCGCTGATGTTCACCATTCTTGCAAGACGCTCTTTCATTTCGTTCGCCGCTTTGTTAGTGAAGGTAATGGCAAGGATAGCGCGAGGGGGCACTTGCTCTTCCTCTACGAGGTAGGCAATACGCGAGGTAAGGACACGGGTCTTTCCGCTCCCTGCCCCAGCCAAAACCAAAACGGGCCCTTCCGTCTGCAAGACGGGGCCCACCTGTTCGTCGTTCAGTTCTCTTAAAATTTCATCTATTGCTCGTTCCATACTGAAAGTATAACATACTTTCTTGAAAAAAGCAAGTAGGCAAGCCTTGTATTGCGGAAGAATTTAAATCTTTCCGCAACTTCGCCATGCGGCGAAACTTCACTATCCTTTGGATAACTTCACTGCGTAGCAACTTCACTTTTGCCGCAGGACAAAAACTTCACCACAAAAAACGAGGCAGGTACGCATTCAACGCATACCTGCCCCCTTTATTTTGCTAAATTTTAGGCTCAATCGAACTGATTCGCCAAGATTTCCGCGGTCAATTTCGCAAGGTTCAAATCCCCTGCAGACATACGCATACCTTCGTCCCTAGACAGTAAAACGATAGACCCCAAGCAATCCCCACCCGACACGATAGGGACGATAATTTGCGCCGTATATTCCTCCGAAGAGGCGCGCACGGGCGGCAAAATCCTCCCGCCTTCGACGGCGTTTGCCGTATAACTGCGCCTGTCGCGCAAGATTTTATCCATCTCCTCGGAAAGGTGCTTGCCGTCCAGTTCACGCTTACCTTCGCCAAAGGCGAACAAGACCTCGTCGGTGTCGGTGATGACCGCCAGCTTTCCACTTAAGTCGTGTAAAGAACGAGCGGTTGCTCCGCTAAAACGCTCCAAGGTGGCGATGGGCGAATATTTTTTCAACATCAGCTCGTCACGGTCGGTAAAAATCTCCAAGGGGTCGCCCTCTTTGATGCGCAGAGTACGGCGAATTTCTTTGGGAATCACCACTCTGCCAAGTTCGTCAATTCTTCTAACAATACCAGTAGCTTTCATAAAACCCTCCACAGTCATTTTGTGGAAGGATAGGGAAATTATACATGGGAGAAATCGTCTACTGTAAGGGAAAACGAAAAAAAATGAAAAAAAGTAAAAATTGGGGATAAAATGAGTTGACAAAAGGCGCCACGTAGGCTATAATATCATTTGTTAATGCGGTCGTGGCGGAACTGGCAGACGCGCAAGACTAAGGATCTTGTGGGTAACTCCATGCAGGTTCAATTCCTGTCGACCGCACCACGATTGGACGGTAATTTTGATACAAGAAAAGTATCGAAATTACCGTCTTTTTCATATAAAAACGGCAAAAAACAGGGTTTTGAACGGAAAATATCGTCAAAACCCTGTTTTTTGGTTGCGCCTACTTTTTTTACGCAACCTAATCGTTAAAAATATGGGTTATCGTTAAAATTATAGGTAATCGTTAAAAAGATACCCAAATCGTTAAAAGTATGGGAGTAATCGTTAAAATTGTGTAGATAAATAAAATAGGTTGCAAAAAGGATAAATATATGTTAAAATATATTTAGGATTAAAACATTTCCTTTGAGGTATGTTATGAAAAAGAAATGGATAAAAATTTTAGCAACGCTTTTTGCGTGCGCTACACTTGCACTTGGTTTTAATGCGTGTGGCGATAAAGAAAATAGCTCGTCTGATAGTAGTTCGGGTGGCGACGTAAGCACCGAGCAAAGCTCAAGCGATAGTTCGAGTGATTCTTTTGACAATAATTCAGGGGATAATTCAAGTGAACAAACGCATACGCATAACTATATGGCGGTAACAACTGCGCCTACTTGTACGGTGCAGGGTTTTACTACATATACTTGCGCTTGCGGTGACGATTATATCACTGATTATGTAAACGCTCTCGAACACGATTTTACAAATTACATATCGGATAATAATGCCACGTATGAAAAAGACGGAACAAAAACGGCAACTTGCAACCGCAATGGTTGCGAAGAAACGGATACCGTAACCGATACGGGAACGAAATTGCAAAGCGGAATATCTTTCAAAACTCTTTCCGTTGACGGAACGGACGTTTACGGCAAGGTCAGCTATGCTACGGAAACGTTCTCGTTTATCAACGAAGTTACAGCCGTAGGTACGGCAAAATATGTTGTTTCGTTAGATATTTACGGCGTGCAACAAGTCGCAACGAAAACGATTCCCTTAACAGTAGGGGATAACAAAGTCTATATTACGGAAACGGTAGACGACGAGCCTGTTAATGTTTACACGGTAACTGTGCGCCGTCGCCCTATGTACGATGTAACCTTTAACGCAAACGGTGGTTCGGCGGTAGAAAAACAAGTAATCGAAGAAGATTTTTGTGCGAGCCAACCCACCAGCACGAGAACGGGCTATACCTTTAAGGCTTGGAATTACGATTTTGCAACGCCTATCACAAAAAATACAGAAATAACGGCAAGCTGGACGGCGAACGAAAACACACCGTATAAGGTAGAATATTACCTGCAAAACCTTGAAGACGATAATTATACTTTAAAAGAAACGGTAAATAAAACGGGTACGACGGACACGACGGCAAACGCGGAAATTAAAGCGTTTACGCATTTTACGCATATCGAAACGGCAACGGATAGTGGCAATATTGCGCCTAACGGCTCTACCGTATTAAGGGTGTATTATACGCGAGATATATACACCGTTACTTTCAACGGCAACGGCGGTACGCTTACGAGCGGTGAGCAAAGCCAAACGGTTAAATATGGTGGTAGCGTAACCGCGCCTTCTTTTGAAAAGGTCGGCTATACGTTTGACGGCTATGACAAAACGAATTATACAAATGTCAGCGAGGACTTTACTGTAACCGCGCAGTGGGTGTTCTACACTGTATCAACGATGACGAATGATCAAAACGCAGGTGCGTTTACGGAGTATACGAATAAAAAAATAACCGTCGGGGAACTGGTAACGGTTACCACAACGACAAAAGACGGCTACACTTGTCTTGGTTGGTACGATGGTGACAATAAAGTGGCTGACGGACAAGATTACTCGTTTATAATGGAAACGAGAAATTACAATCTAACAGTAAAGTGGAAAATCAATCAATATACTCTTACCGTTGTTTATGGAAATGGACAAGCGGATAAAGCAATTATACAAGATTATAATACAGCAATTATAACAATAGAAAATCCCGAAAGAGAATATTACGAATTTATTGATTGGGATAAGGATATCCCTACGAAAATGCCAGCCGAAAATATGACGGTAACGGCGCAATGGAAAAGTATATTCACTGTTTCAGGGAATGCTGTTATAGGCTTAACAGCTTACGGAAAATATAATTATACCGAATTGCGTATTCCGTCGGAGATTGACGGGGTTGAAATTACTTCTATCGGCGAGAGAGCGTTCTATGAATGTAGTAATTTAACGAGCATTGAGATTCCTGGCGGCGTGACTTCTATCGATGATTATGCATTCTATGGTTGTGGAAGCTTGACTCAAATAAAAATCCCTGAAAATGTAACAGAGATTGGCGTTTTTGATGTGTTTACTAATTGCAGTAGTTTGACTAGTATTACGGTAAGTGAAGATAATGAATATTATAAATCTATAGATGGCAATTTATATACAAAAGATGGTACACAGCTTTTGCAATATGCGATAGGAAAGGAGGAAACGATATTCGTGATTCCCGATAATGTAACAGTGATTGGAAGGGGAGCATTCGCTTATTGTGATAGCTTGACAAGTATGGTAATCCCCGACAGCGTAGCGCATATTGGTAGGGGTGCATTTCGTGGTTGTCATAATTTGACTGAAATAACGCTACCGTTTGTGTTTGGGTCAAGCACAACAAAATACGAAGCAGTATTTGGATATATTTTTGGATATACATACAGCTTAAGTTCTGCCCCTATAAGTGGGGCAACATATCAATACTGTGAGCGTTTTGGAGGGCAGTATTATTACTATCATTATTACATTCCTACGAATTTGAGAACGGTAACGATTACGAGTGGTGTAATTAGTGATTATGCGTTTTATAATTGCGAATTTCTAACGAGTGTGACAATAGGTAGCAATGTAGAAACTATTAAATCTTGGGCGTTCTATAATTGCAATAGCTTGACAAACATTGAGATTTCCGATAGTGTAACGAGCATTGAAGATTATGCATTTAGGGAGTGTAGTAGTTTGAGAAATGTGGTTGTTCCTAATAACGTAAGGCATATTGGTGATGGTGTCTTCGATGGGTGCGCCAAGTTGACAAGCGTGAAACTTCCTCAGTATATAACTAGTTTTGGTTATTGGGCATTTTCAAATTGTAATTTAACGAGCGTGGAAATACCTGATTCTGTCACGATAATCGGTAAGTATGCGTTTGATAATTGTAGTAGCTTGACGAGTTTGGTGATGCCTAAGAGCGTAAAGGGTATCGGCTCTTATGCGTTCCGTGATTGCAAAAGCTTCAAAAGAATATATTATAAAGGTACGGCAACTGATTGGAGAGAAACGCAAATGCAAATAAATGATGGTAATGACCGTTTCATAAATGCAATACGATATTATTACGTGGAAAACGAAGTTGACGTTCCGACGGATGGTGGTAATTATTGGCACTACGATGAATACGGCAATATTGCCGTTTGGTAAAAAACAAAAGGAAAAGGAGAAATAAAAATGTCGGCAGATATGAAAATTGTTTCTTTATACGGGGGTGGCGGAACAGGGAAAACGACCACCTTGAAGATTTTAGCAGGGTTATTGCAACGTATAGGGCAGTTTACGAATAAAGCGCCCAGAAGAAATAAAGAAGTATGTGGCATATTTTGATTCATAATGCCAAAGGTCAAGAAATAAAAGTTGGCTTGACAACAAAGGGCGATGACGACGATGCGTTAGATAAAGATTTTTTACTTTTGGGGAAATGCGACCTTTACATTTGCGCTTCACATACATATGGTAGTACGGTGACTTGGTTGCAAAATCGGACGAAAAACGGTTATTTATTGCGATTGAGCAAGGCAACCGTTCTGCAAGAGCAAGGACAAGTGCCGAACGTAGCAGTTATAACTGAACAGGCAATCAATACTTGGCAAGCGGAAAAGATTTTTGAAATTGTAATAAGCCTATTGTAAAAGAAAAAATGAACCCATTTTTTTGGGCATTTGAACCCATTGTCAAAGAAAGTGAACCCATAAGGAAAAATTTTTGAACCCATTACACTTCAAAATGAACCCATTTTGAAATTGTATCAAAATTGGTTATCTTACACAAACAAACGAGCACCCCTTGTGGGTGTTTTTTTGTTTGGTATAATACCGACTATTCGACAGGAATTGAGTGACGAGTTGCCCGTTAAGCAAGGCGTTGATAACGCCTTGCAGGGACGAGATGAGTGAACGCCGATAGGTAGGCGTGAACGTGACCGAGCGCAAAGAACAGCTTTGCGTGAGAAGAGCCGTTTTGTGAGAACAAAACGCTTTGCCTTACGGAAGAAAGACTACGAAAACGCAAACGGCAAATTCGGCAATTAATAATTGCCG
>JAZRQY010000024.1:0-16178 GCA_045650185.1 Candidatus Scatosoma sp.
ACTTAGCTTTCTTACGATCGGGGGTGTAACCCTCGTGTCTGCCCATTCTCTTCAACTTACCCTTGCAGGTAACAGTGTTAACGGATGCAACCTTAACACCAAAGATGGATTCGATTGCAAGCTTGATTTGCGTCTTGTTAGCGTCCTTTCTAACGATGAACGTATAGGTTTTGGACGCGATGCCGTCATAACCCTTTTCGGTGAGGACGGGCTTAATGATGATGTCTTCTGCAAACATTACGCGTTAACCTCCTGGATTTTTTCCACAGCAGCCTTCGTCATAACAACCTTGTTGAATTTTACAACTTCGTAGGTGCTGAGCTGCGCAAGGGGCAACGTTTCCAACGTAGGAATGTTTGCCGCAGCGCGGATTACGTTTACGTCGTCGTTATCCATTACCACCAACGCGGTCTTGTTCAAACCAAGCGCCTTCTGGAACGCTACCATTTCCTTCGTCTTGGGTGCGGAAACGGTCAATTCGTCGATTACGATGAATTCGCCGTCAGCAACCTTCTTGGAAAGTGCGGAGTAAAGAGCAACTTTCTTCGCCGTTGCGTTCATCTTCTTGGAGAAGTCGCGGGACTTGGGAGCGAACACAACGCCGCCCTTGATCCACTGAGGAGCGCGGATGGAGCCCTGACGAGCGCGACCCGTACCCTTCTGACGCCAAGGCTTAATACCGCCGCCGCGTACTTCGCTTCTGGTGAGGGTGGATTTGGTACCCTGTCTTTCGTTAGCAAGACGGGTAACGACTGCCTGATGAATAACTGCTTCCTTGTATTCAACACCGAACACGCAATCGCAAAGTTCCATGGTGCCTACTTCGGAGCCTTTCATGTTATATACTTTAATCGTAGCCATGTCTGTTCACTCTCCTTATTTGCTCTTAACGCTGTTCTTAATGGTAACAACGCTGCCCTTAGGTCCGGGGATTGCGCCCTTGATGAGGATTGCGTTTCTTGCCAGATCTACCTTAACAACTTCAAGGTTCTGGATGGTAACGTTTTCCACACCGTACTGACCTGCGAGGTGCTTGTGCTTAAATACTCTCGAAGGGGAGCTGATAGGACCCATAGAACCGGGTTCTCTGTGTACAGGGCCCGTACCGTGAGTCATCTTCAAGCGGTGCTGATTCCATCTCTTGATAACACCGGTGAAACCGTGACCTTTCGTTACGCCCGATACGTCTACCTTTTCGCCTGCCGCGAAAACGTCTGCCTTCAGCTCGTCGCCTACGTTGAACGTTTCAGCGTTGTCTACTCTCACTTCTTTCAAAACCTTGTGGGGTTTTACGCCAGCCTTCTTGAATTGACCAAGTTCAGGCTTCGTCAATGCCTTTTCGCTTACTTCGATAAAACCGAGCTTCAACGCAGCATAGCCGTCGTTTTCAACCGTCTTTACCTGTACTACGGGGCAAGGACCTGCTTCCACTACCGTTACGGGAATCACTTTCCCGTCTTCCGTAAAGATTTGGGTCATCCCAACTTTACGACCGATGATTGCTTTATTCATAGATAAAGTTCACTCCTTAAAAATTTTTTATTTCTCGAATACCTTGAAAAGTATTTCTCGGCAAATTTAGTTTCGCGATTAGAGCTTGATTTTGATGTCCACGCCTGCGGGCAAGTGGATGGAGTCAAGCAACTTCGCGTTGGGGGAATAGATATCGATGATTCTCTTGTACGTTCTCATTTCGAACTGTTCGCGCGAATCTTTATATTTATGAGGGGAACGAAGGATGGTAACGATTTCTCTTTCCGTAGGAAGGGGAATCGGACCGGAGATCTTCGCACCGCTCTTCTTCATCGTTTCAACGATGCGGCTTGCCGCTTCGTCAACGAGTTCGTGATCGTATGCTGCCAACTTGATTCTGATTTTCTGTACTGCCATTTTTGTTTCTCCTTTAAGCTTTATACTAACTATTTTTTTACTTCCGTCAACTCATCCGTGTGTATCGAGGTATTTACAAAATAAAAACACTCTTTTCCCGAGCGTCCATCGTAAAGCCCTCGGTTAGTCGCAGAGGTCAAGCCTCCACTATTGTCAGTAGAAATTACCTGTCGAAACGGCTTTTGTTTCGAAGTTTCAGCAACTTCCTACCTCAACCCATATACATACGCATACTTACGCAAGCTAAACTATAATAACAAATATTTTCAAGCCTGTCAAGAATTTTACACGCATTTTTAAAAATTTTTTTGAAAAAGTTTTCACACGCGTATATATACACGCATATATAATAAATATGACGCACGCGCGCGCAAGGAACAAGCGGCTTCCAAAAAATAGGAAACCGCTTGTTTTTTCGCAAAATTGTTCAATAATTAGCTGTTTTTCTTTTCTCTAAATCTAGCTTTTGCACGAAGTTCGCTGTCCAAAATCCGTTTGCGGATACGCAAAGATTTCGGCGTTACCTCAAGAAGTTCGTCGTCGGCGATAAATTCCAAGCATTCCTCAAGGCTCATTCTGCTGACGGGAACGAGGGTCAAAGCATCGTCGCTACCCGAAGAACGGGTGTTCGTCAAATGCTTGGTTTTACATACGTTTACGTTGATGTCGTCGGAAAGGTTGGTATAGCCCACGACCATACCTTCATATACAGGCGTACCGGGGGTAACGAACAGCGTACCTCTGCCCTGCGCGTTAAACAAACCGTAGGTGACCGCCTCACCCGTTTCAAAGGCAACCAAAGAGCCGGTGCTTCTTCTCTGCATATCTCCCTTGTAAGGCTCGTATGCAAAGAATATCGTATTCATGATACCCTGACCTTTGGTGTCCGTCAAGAATTCGCTCTTGTAGCCAAACAGACCACGGGAAGGTACGATAAATTCAAGGCGCATTCTTTCGCCTACCGCCGTCATTTGCAGCAGCATACCCTTACGGTTACCCATCGCCGCAAACACGGGACCCGTCATATCTTCGGGAACGTCTGCAACGAAGCGTTCCATCGGCTCGTGACGAACGCCGTCAATGTCTTTATACAGCACCTTAGGCGTGGAAACTTGGAATTCGTAGCCCTCACGGCGCATCGTTTCAATCAAGATGGAGAGGTGCATTTCCCCTCTGCCGCAAACACGGAAGCTGTCCGCAAATTCGGTGTCGTTGACACGCAAGGACACGTCGCGGAGCAATTCCTTATATAATCTATCACGCAACTGACGAGTGGTAACGAATTTCCCTTCCTTGCCTGCAAACGGGCTGTCGTTGACAGAGAAAGTCATCTCCACCGTCGGCTCTTCGATTTTTACGAATTGAACGGGCTCCACCTTCGAGGGCTCACAAACGGTGTCCCCGATATTCAAGCCGTCAATCCCCGAAAAGACAACGATATCCCCTGCCTGCGCCTCCGCAACGAGAGTACGCTCTAAGCCCTCAATCTGGTACAGATTGACGATACGGCAGTTGGTGCGCACTTTGCTATCCAAGAAATTGCAGATACTGACAGGCTCGTTCGCGCGAATACGCCCGCGTTCAATTCTACCGATACCAATTCTGCCCACAAATTCATTGTAGTCGATACAGGATACAAGCAGCTGCCCTGCGCCGTCCACGTCTACGTCCATCGGAGGAATCGTTTCGATAATCGTTTCAAACAAAGCAGACAAGTCCTCCCCCTGCTTATCGGGCGTAAGGGAAGAAGTTCCCTGTCTGCCACAGCAATATACGATGGGGCTTTCGAGCTGTTCGTCGGTTGCATCCAGCTCCATCATCAAGAGCTGCATTTCTTCCACGACCTCAGCAATACGCGCGTCGGGGCGGTCCACCTTGTTAATGACGATGATCAGCTTTAAGCCAAGCTCCAACGCCTTCTGCATAACGAAACGAGTCTGTGGCAAAGGACCTTCGGCAGCGTCCACCAAAATCAGAGCGCCGTTCACCATCTTCAAAACACGCTCTACCTCACCCGAGAAGTCTGCGTGTCCCGGAGTGTCTACGATGTTAATTTTAACGTCACCCCATCTTGCAGAGGTGTTTTTCGCGAGAATGGTAATCCCACGCTCACGTTCCAAATCCCCAGAGTCCATGACTCTGTCCTGCACCTGCTGGTTTTCACGGAATACGCCGCCCTGCGCCAACATCTCGTTGACCAACGTCGTTTTACCGTGGTCAACGTGCGCGATGATTGCAACGTTTCTTAAATCATTTCTAATCATACCTTCACTCTTTGCTCCTTCGTAAACTTTTTAACGGCAATATTGTAATACATTTTGCAGGAAAATACAAGGATTTTTCAGCAAAAATCACCGAAATTTTTTAATAAAATTAAAAAACGCCTGCTATCGCAAGCGTTTTTTATCATAATGCCTCTACGGCTTTGTTTTTGTAGGTAGTAAAACGAATGGTATATCCGTTGTCGTCCATCGGCTCGCCCTCGTCCACGCAAACGAAATTCGGATGAGTGTCAAGGTTGGGGAAGAAAGTATCCGCGCCGCCCACAGCATCGACTTTCGTCACCAAAGCCTCGTGGCAATAAGGCAACAATTCTTGATAGATCTGCGCGCCACCGATGACGTAGATATCCCCCTCGTTTTGGCGAGCCCTCATCTCCGCTTTCAACGCATCCATGGTAGGCACGATAATACAGTCATTGCGTACCTGCCCCCTACTAATTACGATATTGAGCCTATTCTTTAAGGGCTTTCCGTTCGGGAAAGAACGCAGAGTCTTTCCACCCATCACAACGGTATGTCCCATCGTCGTTTCACGGAAAAATTTCATATCCTTGGGCAGAGAGAACATCATATCGCCATTCTTTCCGATACCCCATTCTTTGTCAGCGTGCACGATTGCAATAATCATAAAAGCTCCTATCAACTCACACTTATACAGCTACTGGTATCTTCTTATCCAACTTCTCGTATTCGTAATCCACCAGCTGGAAACTATCCACCGTAAAGTCGTAGAAATTCTTGACATTGGGATCAACAATCAATTTCGGCGCTTTGTGTCGGGGCTTTGCCAACACCTCTTTCACAAGCGGAATATGTCTGTCGTAAATGTGCGCATCGGCAATGACGTGCACCAGCTCGCCTGCCTTCAAGCCCGAAACCTGCGCCATCATAATCAAGAGAACGGCGTACTGCACGACGTTCCAGTTGTTCGCCGTCAACATATCGTTGGAGCGTTGATTCAAAATCCCGTTCAGAGTATCCCCCGAAACGTTAAAGGTCATCGAATACGCGCAAGGGTACAAACCCATTTCGTGCAGGTCTTGGAAGTTGTAGATATTCGTCATAATGCGACGAGAGGCAGGGTTGTGTTTCAGGTCGTACAACACTCTGTCCACCTGATCAAACTCCCCTTCCTTATATTTATGCTTTACACCCAATTGATAGCCGTAAGCCTTGCCGATCGAGCCGTTCTCATCCGCCCAGCTGTCCCAAATATGAGAGCCCAAATCGTGGATATTGTTGCTCTTTTTTTGCCAAATCCAAAGCAATTCATCCACGCAGGAGCGAAACGCCGTACGGCGAATGGTCAAAATCGGGAACTCCTCTTGCAGATTATAGCGGTTGACGATGCCAAACTTTTTCACGGTATGGGCAGGCGTACCGTCCTCCCAACGAGGGCGAACGTCCAGCTCGGTATCCCAATAGCCGTTATCCATAATGTCCTGCATATTCTGCGCAAAAATTTCGTCTGCTCTGCTCATTTGTTTCTCCTCATTCGATTACTTCGATATAAAAGCTTACGGGGCGAAACCCGTCGTTGCAGGAAATCATCGCCGACCGAGGATTTTTCATCCACCCGTCGTAGAAGTTTCCACCGCCTGCGCACAGTTCCTTCACAAAATGCGCCATACTCTCCCAAGCGCTGTCGCAAAGCCCCTGCGGTTTCTCTCCATCCACGGAAATGAAAACCTGCCCTTCCTCAACCTCGCAAGGGTGTGAAATGGGGTTTTCGTACTTTTCAGACAGGTCGGGATAATTCGCTTTTCGTATCACGGTTATTTTACACTTTGCCACGACTATCGCCTCCACTTACAATTATAACACACTCTTCTCCGTTTCGTCAAGGTCTGAACGCAAAAAAAGTTGTGTTATTCTTTAAGAATAAAGTTGACAAAAACAAAAAAATCGGGTATTATATATCTGTATGAAAATTATTTGTAAGGAGATTTCTTAAGCTATGAATAAGAAAACCGTAAAAGACATCGAAGTAAAAGGCAAAAAAGTCCTCGTTAGATGCGATTTCAACGTACCTATGAAGGACGGCGTTATCACCGACGAAAACCGTATCATCGGCGCGTTGCCCACCATTCAGTATTTAATGGAACAGGGCGCAAAGGTTATCCTCTGCTCGCACATGGGCAAGCCCCACAACGTGTTCGACGCAAAGGTAGAACTCAACAAGAAAGAAAAAGCAAAGGTTGCGGCTCTGCCCGAGGCAGAACAGGCAACGGCTACTGCAGAGCTTTTGGAAAAAGCGGCTAAGGACGTTAAGAAATTGACGCTCGCTCCCGTTGCGGCAAGACTCAACGAGTTGCTCGGCGGCAAGGTTGCTTTCGCCGCTGACGTAGTTGGCGAAGATGCAAAGGCAAAGGTTGCGGCATGCAAGGAAGGCGAATGCGTATTGCTTGAAAACCTTCGTTTCCACAAGGGCGAAGAAAAGAAAACGCCCGAATTTATGTCTACCCTCGCTTCGTTTGCAGACGTATACGTAAACGACGCGTTCGGTACGGCACACCGTTCGCACGCTTCCACGGCAGGTATCGTAGAGGCTGGCTTGGTAGAAACGGCTGCTTGCGGTTTCTTGATTGAAAAGGAATTGTCCGTTATGGCGGCTACCTTGGAAAACCCTGAAAGACCTTTCCTTGCTATCCTTGGCGGCGCAAAGGTTGCGGACAAGCTCAACGTTATCTCCAACCTTCTTGAAAAATGCGACACCCTGATTATCGGTGGCGGTATGGCTTACACCTTCTTGAAGGCGCAGGGTGGCGAAATCGGTACTTCCCTCGTTGACGACGAGAAGCTTGACTACTGCAAGGAAATGCTCGCAAAAGCGGCAAGCCTTGGCAAGAAGATCTTGTTGCCTATCGACACCGTTGCGGCAAAAGCATTCCCCAACCCTATCGACGCACCCATCGAAACGACCGTCGTTCCTTCCATGGCTATCCCTGCAGATATGATGGGCTTGGATATCGGTCCTGAAACGGTTAAATTGTTCTCGGCGGCAGTTGCTGAGGCAAAATCGGTTATCTGGAACGGCCCTATGGGCGTGTTCGAGAACCCTACCCTTGCTAAGGGTACGGAATCGGTTGCAGCGGCGCTTGCATCCGTATACGGCAAGGCTACCACGATCATCGGCGGCGGCGACAGCGCGGCGGCAGTACAGATTCTCGGCTACGCAGACAAGATGAGCCACATCTCCACGGGTGGCGGCGCATCGCTCGAACTCTTCGAAGGCAAGGTTCTTCCCGGCATCGCTTGTTTGAACGACAAAGAATAAAAAGGATTCGCTAAGGAGAAACTACTATGAGAAGACCTATTATTGCAGGCAACTGGAAAATGAACAACACCGCATCGCAGGGCGTAGCGTTGGTGAACGCTATCGCTCCCCTCGTGAAAGAGGCGAACTGCGACGTCGTAGTTTGCGTACCCGCAATCAATATCCCTGCGATTGCAGAGGCTATTAAGGGCACGAACATTAAGCTTGGCGCAGAGAACGTACACTTTGCGGAAAAAGGCGCGTACACGGGGGAAATCTCCGCGGCGATGTTGCTTGAATACAACGTAGAATACGTTATCATCGGCCACAGCGAACGCAGACAGTACTTTGCGGAAACAGACGAAACGGTCAACAAACGTACCCTCACCGCTTTGAATGCAGGCCTTACCCCTATCGTCTGCATCGGCGAATCCTTAGAGGAGAGAGAAACGGGCAAGACGGAAGAAGTGCTTGCTACGCAGATCCACGAAGGCTTGAAGGGTATCGAAGATATCACGAAAATCGTCATCGCATACGAACCCGTTTGGGCTATCGGTACGGGTAAGACGGCTACCGCTGAACAGGCAAATGAAACCATCGCCTTCATCCGTAAGACGGTGGGCGAGATGTTCTGCCCTCATTGCGCGGCGGCGCTCCGTATCCAGTACGGCGGCAGTATGAACGCAGGCAACTGCAAGGAACTGATGGCAATGCCCGAAATCGACGGCGGCTTGATCGGCGGCGCTTCCTTGAAGGCACCCGACTTTGCAACCATCGTAAACTTCGATAAATAATTTTCGGTCAATATTGGAGGGGGCATTTGGGCGGTAAACCCATACCTGCCCCCTACTTTTGTGTTTTGTGCATAGTTTTGCATATATTTGGTTATAGGAGAATACAATGAAAACCCCTTACGCTCTTATTATTATGGACGGCTACGGCGTCAACCCTTCCAAGGATGGCAACGCAATCTTTGCGGAAGGCAGTAAGTATATCAACGAACTGCAGGCAAACTACCCCTCCACCATCATCGGTGCAAGCGGTATGTCCGTAGGTCTTCCCGACGGTCAGATGGGCAACAGCGAAGTTGGCCACCTCAACATCGGCGCTGGTAGAATCGTGTACCAGGACTTGACAAAAATCACGAAAGATATTCGCAACGGCGAATTCTTTAAAAACGAACAACTCTTATCCGCAATGAACGCGGCAAAGGAAAACGGCAAGAAGCTCCACCTCTACGGCTTGGTTTCGACGGGTGGCGTTCACAGCCATACGGAGCACGTTTACGCGCTTGTGGAAATGGCGAAAAAGGTCGGGCTTGACAGCGTGTACGTGCACGCATTCACGGACGGCCGTGACGTTGCCCCCACTTCCGGCGCAGGATTTTTGAAAGAATTGCAGGACAAGATGGACGAGCTTTCCTTCGGTAAAATCGCATCCGTCAGCGGTAGATATTACGCGATGGACCGTGATAACAACTGGGATAGAGAAGAAAAGGCGTACAATATGCTCACTCTTGGCGAAGGTAAGACCTTCGAAGGCACGGCAGAGGCTTGCGCCCTCGCATCCTACGCAGAAGGCGTTACCGACGAATTCATCGTTCCCACCGCTCTGACGGAAAACGGCAAGCCCGTTGCCCTCATCGAAAAAGGCGACAGCATCATCTGCTTTAACTTCCGCCCTGACAGAGCAAGACAAATCTCCCGTATGTTCTCACAAAAGGATTTCTCCGGTTTTGAAAGAAAGACGGGTTTCCTTGCGCCTAAGTACGTGGGCTTTGCGGTGTACGATTCTTCCTTTGAAAACGTTGGCGTGGCATTCCCTCCCGATGAGATCACGAACACCCTTCCCCAGTATATTGCTTCGCTCGGCATGAAGCAGTTGCATATCGCAGAAACGGAAAAATACGCGCACGTAACCTTCTTCTTCAATGCGAAGTTGGAGGCTCCCGTAGAAGGCGAAACGCGTATCGTAATCCCTTCCCCGAAGGTAGCGACCTACGACTTACAGCCTGAAATGAGCGCATACCCCGTAACGGAAAAGGTACTTGAGGAGCTGGATAGCGGCGAATACGACGTCATCATCTTGAACTTTGCAAACTGCGACATGGTTGGCCATACGGGCATTATGGATGCGGCTGTCAAAGCTGTACACGCTGTGGACGAATGCGTCAAGAAGGTCACCGACAAAATCCTTGCAATGGGCGGTAGCGCTATCGTAACGGCTGACCACGGCAACGCAGATCAAATGATTGCGGCAGACGGCGTCACGGCATTCACGCAACACACCACCAACCCCGTTCCTGTGATTTTGGTATCCAACCAATACAAGAACGTTTCCTTGCGCGAAGGCGGCGTACTTGCGGACCTTGCGCCCACCCTTTTGGACGTTATGAAGGTTGCTCAGCCCAAGGAAATGACCGGCGAATCGTTAATCGTTAAATAATTCCAGATTTTTTTCGAAAAGAGCATAAAAATACTTGCGATATTTTTGCGGGTATGTTATACTTTTTTAAGAATTATGATATTTCGGCGTTGCCGAGAATAAAAATACGAAAAGGACAAAACCTATGTTTATCAATTTATTAGCATCTGAGACCACACTTTTGATTCGTGATATTATCGCATATGTCACGATTGCTGTTATGGCACTTGCCGCTTTGGGTGCAATTATCCTGATTTTACTGCAACAGAGCAACTCGTCGGGTATCGACGCGTTGGGTGGCTCTTCCGAAACCTTCTTTGGTAAGAACAAGGGCAAATCCTTGGAATCGAAGCTGAAGAAATGGACGATCATTTGCTTGGTCATCCTCCTCGTGTTCTCGGTAATCTACTTCGTTGTTCCTTACAACGCAGCAATCTGGGGTTAATTTAGTAAAACCATTTAAGGCGGCTCATTCTTCAGCCGCCTTTTTTTATTCGATTATGAGCATACAAGAACAGTTATTACAAGCCTTTGAGGAAGGCAGAATAAACCGTATGACGGCAGGCGACATCTGCCGTGTTTTCGCCATTCCTTTCCGCGAGAAAAAACGACTGACCACCGTCTTAGATAAGCTAGTAGACGACGGCTTGATTTTTCAAGACAACGGCGGTAGATACGGTACGGCAGAGGCTTTAGGACTGATTAAAGGGAAGATTTCGGGTAATGAACGCGGCTTTGCTTTCCTCGTCCCCGAGGACAGAACGGCGCACCCTGAGGATTATTTCCTTCCTCGGAAAAACCTGCACGGCGCGTTGCACGGCGATATCGTTTTAGCACAGCGCGCGTACGGCAGAAGCGACGACGAGGCAGAGGTCGTCCACATTATAGAGCGTGGCTACACCGAAATTGTCGGCACCTTCACGAAGGACCGCTACGCAGGGTATTTAACCCCCGACGAAAAACGCTTTTCCACGGAAATTTTCATCCCCCTGCACCGTTGCTATCATATCAAAAACGGCGTAAAGGCGGTGGCTCGTATCACCGAATACCCTCACGGCAAAGCCCCCGGCGGCGAAATTATTGAGGTGCTTGGCGATGAAGAGGACTTCTTTGCAGAAGAACTGTCCATCATCCGTTCCTACTCCTTACGCGAGGAATTTCCCGAAGGGATTGAGGAAGCGGCAGAAAAACAACAACAGCGTGGTATCACCCCTGCCGACTATGCAAACCGCCGTGATTTCCGCGATAAACTCATCGTCACTATTGACGGCGAAGATACACGGGACATCGACGACGCCATCTCCATTGAACGAGTGGGCGACGACTACCTTTTGGGCGTGCATATTGCGGACGTTTCCCATTACGTGAAGTATCGCTCCCCTCTCGATAAGGAAGCGCTTGCGCGTGGCACCAGCGTATACTTTCCCGACCGAGTCCTGCCCATGCTCCCCAAAGCGTTATCCAACGGCATTTGCTCTTTAAACGAGGGCGAAGACCGACTCACCCTTTCCTGCGTGATGAAGGTCAACAAAAAAGGAGTCGTGGTCGACAGCGAGATTGTCGAAGGAATTATCCGTTCCACGCACAGGATGACCTATACGGAAATCACAAAAATGCTGGACGGCGACGAAGAAACCTGCAAAAAATACGCCGACGTTCAAGACATGGTAGCCACTTTTGCGGAATTGACGAAAATTTTGCAGACGATGCGACAAAAGCGAGGCAGCGTTTCCTTGGACGTCAAAGAGGCGAAGATTATGCTTGTAGGCGACCAGATTCTTATTCCCGACTACAAGAGGCAATTCTCCCACGAAATCATCGAGGCGTTTATGGTGCTTGCCAACGAAACGGTTGCAAGTTATATGCAATCCATCGAGGCGCCCTTCGTCTATCGTGTCCACGAAAAGCCGAACGAGGAAAAAGCGCAAGCCTTCCGTGAATTTGCGCAAGGCTTAGGCTTGAAGGCGAAATTCAACGCATCGGACGTACACCCGTACGATTACCAAAACCTGTTAAAATCCGCAGAGGAATTGCCTGCCTATTCCGTTCTCAACCGAGTCATGCTGCGCTCTATGCAAAAGGCGAGATACTCCCCTGAGAACGCCGGGCATTTCGGGCTTGCCAGCGAATGCTATTGCCACTTTACCTCACCCATTCGTCGCTATCCCGACCTGTGCATCCACCGTATCATCAAGGAAATCATCAACGGGAAATACGATAAGGCGTGCGAGGTTTACGGCGGGTTTGTCGAGGAAGCGGCGCAAAAGTCGTCCGACCGTGAAAGAAACGCCGCAGAGGCAGAACGAGAGGTAGACGCTCTGTACGCCGCAATGTATATGAGCGAGCACATCGGCAAGGAATTCCCTGCCGTAGTTTCGGGCGTGAGCTCCTACGGCTTGTTTGCCGAGCTACCCAACACCATCGAGGGCTTTATCCCGATCGAGTCGATCCACGGCTCCTTTGAATGTATCCCCGAACGGTTTTTACTAAAGGGTAGCAAAGAGAGTTATTCCATCGGCGAGAGTCTGCGTATCAAGGTCGTTGACGTGGATTTCTACCGCCGTAGAGCCGTATTTACCATTTTAGAGAAGGTGTCAAAATGAAAATCATCGCAGTCAATAAAAGCGCCTCGTTTGAATACTTTATCGAGGAAAAATACGAGGCAGGTATCGTTTTAGAAGGAAACGAAATCAAATCCCTGCGCGCAGGCAACGTCAATATGAACGATTGCTTCTGTTTCGTGCGTGGCAACGAGGTAAACCTCAAAAATATGCATATCGCCTTCTACGAAAAATCGGACGGTTTCCACAGCCGTGATACCCGTAGGGATAGAAGGCTACTGCTCCACAAGGGCGAAATCGCGAAGATTGCAGGAAAAATTAACCGCCAAGGCTATACCTTAGTTCCCTTGAAACTGTACTTTAAGGATTCCTTAGTCAAGGTAGAGGTTGCGCTCTGCCGAGGCAAGCATACCTACGACAAAAAGCAAACGATCGCCGCGCGTGACCAAAAACGCGCCACCGAGCGTGAAATCAAAAACGCAGGATTCTAAGCAAATCCCCTGCGCCCACTCTAAAAAAAGAAAACGGAGCAACCGCTCCGTTTTTTTAATACATTTTTCGAGGGGGACGATACAACCCTCTACGCCGTGTTTCGACCAAATGGTATTCCTTAATACGTTCCAGCTCGTGCACGGCAAGCCCCGCAGGAGAGGCAAAGGCAAGTGAACCGTCCACCCCACCGACGGCAGAATACCCGATACCACAAAAACAGATGGGCGCGCCGTAGCAAAACGCATAGGCGCGAACCAGCACGCTCTCCACCCCGTTTTCCACCACTCCGTACGGACAGACGATGACGTCCGCGCCGCATAAGGTCAACGATTTTACCACCTCTGGGAAATACAAGTCCTCTGCGATAATCACGCCGATTTTGCCTGCCTTTGTGTCGTATACTTTCAGCGCCGCGCCGCTGTTTCCGTCGCCGTCCACGACGTTTAGCATATCCGAAACCCCCAGCAACCTGCCCTTTTCCGCCACCACCGCAGACTTTCGTTTAAACCCTTTCGTATCGGTGATACACCCACACACGACAACCGAGTTGGTCGTTTTGGAGAGGAGCGCAAGCCGTTCAAAATAATCCGTTTCCTCTTTCAATTCTCGTTCATAGCTCACCTCACCGAGGCTTTTAAAGCCCCCGACGATGACGTCGGCTTCTGCCGAAACCAGCTCCTTTTCCTGCGTATAAATTGAATCACGACTGACAAAACAAATCCGCATATCCCCTCCTCTTGTCAGTATATACACATCAAAAGGAAAATGTGCGTATAAATACATTATAGAGAGGGAATACTCAGAAAGGAGGGCGTGAGTATGTTTTTTTGGGGCTTAGTGATTGGTTTGGTGGTTGGCGTCAACCTCGGGGTTATTTTAATGGCGTTCTTCAAAATCAACCGTCGGCAGTAATTACAAAGGCTTGATTACGTTCGTACGCAAAAAGCGTGGCATACACCACGCTTTTTTATCTGTTATTTTGCATATTTTTCAACGATTTGTTGCATCGTATCCAGCTTTTCAAGCATTCTCCGTGCCAAAACCAAATGACATCTTGCACGGTCAAGGTTTTGCCTCTCGTAATGCACACGGAAATACTTATCCCCGTCCAAGTAATCGGAAAGGAAACGAATACCGCACTCTACCGTCATCGCAAAAGCGCCCAAAGCCAAGGTTTCCACCTCTTTTTGGGTCATCATCGACTTCAACTCGCTGACAAACCCCTTGGTAAACGCCTCATATTTATCCATATCCAAGGCAATTTTATCTAGGTCCGTTTCGTCCTCACCGCAGGTATTGCCGACAATGCGAATCGCATCACCAAAATCGCAAGCCACCAACCCGGGCATTACGGTATCGAGATCGATAACGGAAAGATGTTCTTGTGTCTGTTCATCAAACAAAACGTTGCTGGTTTTCGTATCGTTATGGGTAACACGCAGAGGCAAATCCCCATTGCGTTGCAGCTTGTAGAGCTTGGTTGCCTCTTCCTCTAACGCCAAATACCCTTCGATTTCCTCGCAAACGCTCTCCTTTCTACCAGCAAAATCGTCCTCGATTGCCCTTTTGAAGATGTCGTAGCGGTTGACCGTATTATGGAAATGAGGGATTACGATATGTAAATCCTTAACGGGATAATCCGCAAGGTATTTTTGGAATTTACCAAAAGCGCGCCCCGATTCCTCTGCAACCTTCACCGTAGAAGCCTCCAAGAGGGAAACGGAATCATCAATATATCGACAGCAACGCCAAAACTCACCGTCGTCTAACCACGTATAATATTTCCCGTCTTTTGTCTTTTGATAATGCAAGACGAAACGCTTTGCGCTAATGCCCGTCGCCTTAATCTTTTCCCGTATATACTCGGTAACGTTGACGATATTTTCCATCATCGCTACGGGGTCCTTGAATACGTAAGTATTCACCCGTTGCAAGATATAATCCTTCAACTCTCCGTTTCGAATAAAATACACCTTGTAAGTTTCGTTAATATGTCCGCTGTTGATCACTTCACAACGCGAATACTCCCCCGCAATTTCAAAACGCGACAATACCTTTAAAACTTTGGTTTCGTTGATATTCATACTTTCCTACCTAAATCATTTTGACGAACACTCAGCATTTACGATTATAACATAGAAACTCTTTTTTGTCAAGTAGCTTTATCAAAAATACATATTTATTGACGAATAAGCCATAATTATTATATGCTTATCCGCCTGAAAGTTTGTGCTCTTTTTTACGCTTTTCTACAGTTTATGCTGCCCCTTTCCGAGGCAGTACACAAAGAGGAAACAGCAACCACGCACACAGACTATCGCGTAGAGTCTATACAATACGCCGCAAGCCCCAACAATGCTGGCGGCGATTACTGGGGGACGGAATCCGTTGATATTTCCCAAGTTCAGCCACAGCGGAAGCTGTTGGCGCTGACCTTTGACGACGCACCTGCTTCTACTTTAGAGGAAATCGTCGCCGTGTTTTTAAGCTATAATCAAGCCCACCCCGACGCGCCTGCCAACGCAACTCTCTTTTGCAACGGAGCGCGCATTAGCCCTGCCACAAGTTCCGCGCTATCTGCCGCCACAGCCGTAGGATTTGAGCTCGGCAACCACACCCAACACCATTACGACCTTTCCACCCTCACCGAGGAAGAGCTGGAGGATGAAATCGAACGCACCGATCGGCTGTTGTATCCGTTTGATAAGCGGCATTTACATCTCTTGCGCGCCCCCTACGGACGAATCAGCGACGCCGTGCGGATGATTGCAAAGACGCCGATTATCGATTGGTTTATCGACACCAACGACTGGACGGGTGTTTCCGAAGAAGAAATTTACGACGTCGTCTGGAAGAATAAGTCAGACGGCGCTATCGTCCTGATGCACGACGGCTACCCAAATACCGTGGATGCCTTAAAGCGGCTGTTGCCCGACCTATACGGGGCAGGATACCAAGCCGTCAGCGTTTCGCAAATGGCGAAGGCGCACGGTTGTAAGTTAAAGATTGGGTGCGTATACACACGCGCGCGCAAGCAATAAAAAGCTCCACAGCTTATCACCGCTGCGGAGCTTTTCATTCGTTATATCCGATTATTGTTCCGAAAAGAATTCGTGGTAGACAGCGCGGATACAGCTTTCGTAATCCTTGCTTTCCACGCCGACGATGATGTTCAACTCGCTAGAGCCTTGGTCAATCATATTGACGTTGATACCGCTTTCCGACAAAGCCTTAAACAGTCTTGCCGAAGTAAAGTCGGATCGTAGCCATGTC